>NZ_JBQXON010000001.1:0-1115234 GCF_052646455.1 Bacillus cereus group sp. Bce041 | reverse complement strand
TGATGGCAGAGAGGTCACACCCGTTCCCATACCGAACACGGAAGTTAAGCTCTCTAGCGCCGATGGTAGTTGGGACCTTGTCCCTGTGAGAGTAGGACGTTGCCAGGCAAATGGAGGATTAGCTCAGCTGGGAGAGCACCTGCCTTACAAGCAGGGGGTCGGCGGTTCGATCCCGTCATCCTCCACCATTTAGCCGACTTAGCTCAATTGGTAGAGCAACTGACTTGTAATCAGTAGGTTGGGGGTTCAAGTCCTCTAGTCGGCACCAGAAATCATGGCGGTTGTGGCGAAGTGGTTAACGCACCGGATTGTGGCTCCGGCATTCGTGGGTTCGATTCCCATCAGTCGCCCCATTTTTCTTAAATAAATTAATATGCGGGTGTGGCGGAATTGGCAGACGCACCAGACTTAGGATCTGGCGCCTTTGGCGTGGGGGTTCGACTCCCTTCACCCGCACTTTTAATTAAATAACTCATACATGTCTTGCGGAAGTAGTTCAGTGGTAGAATACAACCTTGCCAAGGTTGGGGTCGCGGGTTCGAATCCCGTCTTCCGCTCCAATTTTCAATATGACATGCCGGGGTGGCGGAACAGGCAGACGCACAGGACTTAAAATCCTGCGGTGGGTGACCACCGTGCGGGTTCGACCCCCGCCCTCGGCACCATATGCGCCCGTAGCTCAATTGGATAGAGCGTTTGACTACGGATCAAGAGGTTAGGGGTTCGACTCCTCTCGGGCGCGCTTTTATTAACGGGAAGTGGCTCAGCTTGGTAGAGCACCTGGTTTGGGACCAGGGGGTCGCAGGTTCAAATCCTGTCTTCCCGATATCCCTAAAAAACATGGGGCCTTAGCTCAGCTGGGAGAGCGCCTGCCTTGCACGCAGGAGGTCAGCGGTTCGATCCCGCTAGGCTCCACTTATATTAATATCATTTATGGCGGTGTAGCTCAGCTGGCTAGAGCGTACGGTTCATACCCGTGAGGTCGGGGGTTCGATCCCCTCCGCCGCTACCATAAAGGACCTTTAGCTCAGCTGGTTAGAGCAGACGGCTCATAACCGTCCGGTCGTAGGTTCGAGTCCTACAAGGTCCACCATTAGACGTATATATCTCGGAGGTATACCCAAGTTCGGCTGAAGGGATCGGTCTTGAAAACCGACAGGCGGCGAGAGTCGCGCGGGGGTTCGAATCCCTCTACCTCCTCCATTTTTTCTAAAGTAAATATTTTATCATCGCGGGGTGGAGCAGCACGGTAGCTCGTCGGGCTCATAACCCGAAGGTCGCAGGTTCAAATCCTGTCCCCGCAACCAAATGGTCCCGTGGTGTAGTGGTTAACATGCCTGCCTGTCACGCAGGAGATCGCCGGTTCGACCCCGGTCGGGACCGCCATTTTTACATAAAGGCTCGGTAGCTCAGTCGGTAGAGCAGAGGACTGAAAATCCTCGTGTCGGCGGTTCGATTCCGTCCCGAGCCACCATTTTGAAGTCGCAAGCCGACTTAGCTCAATTGGTAGAGCAACTGACTTGTAATCAGTAGGTTGGGGGTTCAAGTCCTCTAGTCGGCACCACTTTCAAAATGAGCCATTAGCTCAGTTGGTAGAGCATCTGACTTTTAATCAGAGGGTCGAAGGTTCGAGTCCTTCATGGCTCACCATTTACAATTTAATGCGGGTGTAGTTTAGTGGTAAAACAAGAGCCTTCCAAGCTCTGGTCGAGAGTTCGATTCTCTTCACCCGCTTTTCAATTATGGGCCTATAGCTCAGCTGGTTAGAGCGCACGCCTGATAAGCGTGAGGTCGATGGTTCGAGTCCATTTAGGCCCACCATAATTGTTCCGCAGTAGCTCAGTGGTAGAGCTATCGGCTGTTAACCGATCGGTCGTAGGTTCGAGTCCTACCTGCGGAGCCATATTTATAGAGAAGTACCCAAGTGGCTCAAGGGGCTCCCCTGCTAAGGGAGTAGATCGCGAACGCGGTGCGAGGGTTCGAATCCCTTCTTCTCTGCCAGAACTGGCCCGTTGGTCAAGTGGTTAAGACACCGCCCTTTCACGGCGGTAACACGGGTTCGAATCCCGTACGGGTCATACTAAAAGAGATAGCATAATCTGCTATCTCTTTTTTGTTGTATAAAAATGGACTTTGGATAGTCTGCTTTTTTATGCAATAGAAGAAATATGAAGTATTCGCTGTTGCAGTTGGGTACATAGAGAGCCGTAAATACAATCATGTTAATTATTTGGACCTGTATGAATATGAAGGAATTAACTTCAACTTGAACTTTTACCCCAGCTGTATGGCTGTAGCCTCCTACACTTGGAGAAACCGATGAAAAATGCATCTGGGAGCTACTGTGGAAAATAAATAATATATAGAAGAAGTTGCTTTCTCTCAATAGCTGTGATCTACTGAAGACAGTTTTTTTATGTTGTCAGTATTGTCGAGTTTTGTCGGTAAGTCGATATATTGCAAAAATCGCTGATATAATTTGAGTTACGATCGATAAATTTTAATAATCGCTGATATAATTTGAGTTACGGTCGATATATTCTAAAAATCGCCGGTGTAATTTCACTTACCGACAAAAAACACAAGAAAATCCCTTTCACAATCTAAAGAAAACGCCTCCATTGAAATGGATTCCACACCTATTCCAATAACTTTACACTCTATGTGAAAAAGTTCACAAATAGGTCATAATTTGTGAAGTAATTCACAATAATACGTGCTACAATATGAATGTAAAGAAGTTAAACAACATTAAATTAGTATTTTAATTAATTACTTAAACAATTATAAAAAAATATATGTGAACAATAGAGAGGGGAAATTACCATGAAAAAAGGTATCAATCGTGTAGTATTAGTAGGAACAGGAGCTGTAGGTTGTAGTTACGCTTACTCAATGATCAACCAAGGTGTAGCTGAAGAATTCGTATTAGTAGATGTTAATGAAGCAAAAGCAGAAGGGGAAGCAATGGACTTAAGCCATGCGGTACCATTCTCTCCATCACCAACAAAAGTTTGGAGCGGTAGCTATGCAGATTGTAAAGATGCAGATTTAGTTGTTATCACTGCTGGGTTACCACAAAAGCCAGGTGAAACTCGTTTAGACTTAGTTGAGAAAAATACAAAGATCTTTAAACAAATCGTTCGAGGCATTATGGATAGCGGATTCGATGGAATCTTCTTAATCGCAACTAACCCAGTTGATATTTTAACTTACGTAACTTGGAAAGAATCTGGTTTACCGAAAGAGCGCGTAATCGGTTCTGGTACTACTTTAGACTCTGCTCGTTTCCGTTACATGTTAGGTGACTACTTAGATGTAGATCCACGTAACGTTCATGCTTACATCGTTGGTGAACACGGTGACACTGAACTTCCAGTATGGAGCCACGCTACTATCGGTGTACAAAAATTAGAAACAATCTTAGCTAACAACGAACAGTACAAACAAGAAGACTTAGACAAAATCTTCGAAAACGTACGTGATGCAGCTTACCATATCATCGAGCGTAAAGGTGCAACTTACTACGGAATCGGTATGTCACTACTTCGTGTAACTAAAGCAATCTTAAACAACGAGAACAGCGTATTAACTGTATCTGCATACCTTGAAGGTCAATACGGCGAGAAAGATGCTTACGTAGGTGTTCCAGCTGTAATTAACCGCGAAGGTGTACGTGAAATCGTAGAACTTGAGCTAAATGAAGATGAAAAAGCGAAGTTCGCTCATTCTGTAAAAGTATTAAAAGAAACAATGGCACCAGTACTATAATAATTGCTAAATAGTTCAGAGGTGGGAAACTGCTTCTTACCTCTGAACTTATATAATTTAATATAAATTCCTTTTCCGGTTTCCCTTGTATATCCCCAATATACCCCTTTTGCTGGATAAGGGTCGTTTATAGAAAAAGAGCACTCTATTTTACGTAGAGTGCTCTTTATTATTCCGCTATTTGCCGGGCAGTAAAACCTCAATTGATTAAAGTTTCACTTTATTATTTTTTAGGCGTTAATCCTAATTTCTTTAAAATATCTGCCAGTGTACCGCTTTTTGATTTTTCTATAGGTGTTTGTGATTTAGATGCATCTGGCCCTTTTTTCAAGAAGTTCTTT
Source organism: Bacillus cereus group sp. Bce041 (assembly GCF_052646455.1). NCBI lineage: Bacteria > Bacillati > Bacillota > Bacilli > Caryophanales > Bacillaceae > Bacillus > Bacillus cereus group sp. Bce041. The sequence continues at coordinate 1,111,122 of NZ_JBQXON010000001.1, read as the reverse complement.
TCAACGAAGCGAATATCTTTTTCGTCGACAATACCATCTTTATTAAGATCTCCGTCTTTTACAGTTAGTCCTTTTTTACCATAGTTGCTAGCAATGATTTCAGCATCTTTAATATCGATTACTTTATCACCATTTACATCGCCGGCAAGGTTTTCGTCAGGTCTTGCATAATAATATTGGCCAAGCAACTTACCGTCTTTTTCAGTACCAAGTTTCGTTGTTAGGCGGCTTGTTAAATGTCCTGGCACCTCTACATATAAGTTATAGTCGCGTTTATTAACTGGAAGTCCATTTAGTTTGAAGTATCCGTATTTATCTAGTGAGCCTTCAAACTTATGACGGTAAGAATCAGTCGCATATACTTTTACGTCAAGCTTTGTATAATCGAACTTTTCATCTAAATATCCGCGTTCATTTAAGAATGCACCAGGTTTAATATTTCCTTCTACTAATGAGTTTAAGGACATAACTGAGAATGTTTGATCTTGAAGTACACGCATTCTATTTGGTTCTGATTCACCTTGTTTCCAGTAAACAAAAATTGGTGATTCTAATTGAGCGTTTGCTTCATAAAACTCATCATTTTCTACTTTGAAAGTTACATCAATGAACGGGAAATCACCATCTAATCCAGCAAAATTTTTATCATCGATAGCTCCGCCAACTGTAACAGAGCCTGCCTCTAGTTTCGGTTCATTTACTTTTGCGGTTACCCCTTTTTGGGAAAGTAGCTTTTCAAAAGCAGGATTAAATTTCGCATTTGCAAATTTGAAGTTCTTCTCTAGGAAGTTTACATTAAATTGCCCAGCAACAAATTGTTTTACGTGTTTCGCGTTTAGTGTTACTGTGAACTCGTCATTTTTATATAATTCTTTTTTATCGTAACTAGTTTTTGCATATTGAGCACCTTGCGGGATAAACCAGTAGTTATTTACACCGTTTGGATAGTCAGGACCTGCAGTTGCATAATCGAAAATATATACGCCTGTGTTCATTGGACCTTCCGTTCTGAAGGAGTCAGGTGTAATGCCAACTTTAAAGTCGCCATTTGCATTAATCGGTAAAAACTTATGCAAGTATGGAGAATAGTCATAGTACATAACGCCATTCGCTTCTTGCGTAATGTTTAATCCTTTTCCTTTTAAGTAATCAACGTTTGAATCGTATACATTTCCTTTAATCCATAATGCTTTTTTGCCATCTTCTACTGTATAATTTTCTTCATTTAACTCGTAAATACCAGGTTTTAATCCAGTTAATTTCACTTCTGGTGGTGTATTATCAATTACAACATAATCACCTTTTACACGTGCTTTCCCAGCCTTATCATAACCGACAAACTCAATTGTGTAGTCTCCTTCTGGTAAGTTGATTTTCTCATCACCGATTGGTTTTGCAGGATCATTTGTAAAAGGATACACTTTTCCATTAAAGAATGAATCTAAGTAGTAATACACATCAGTTTTTAGGCCACTCGTGTTTAATGTTCCAATGAAGCCAAGAGCTTTATTTGTTTTGGAATCTTTTACGATAAGATCTAACGTTTCAAGTTCGCTGTTTAATTGGAATGCTCCGTGAACATACGATTCACCGTATGGATTGAATTTAGATGTATCAGTTGAAATTGCTTTTCTTGATAGTATTGCATTTTCAATACCAGGCTCTGATACACGAATAGAGAATGGGATTTGATATGTTTCTTCTTTATTTTTTGTGTTCGTAATATGAATGTACCCTTCATATCGGCCTTGTTTCACACCGGCTGGAACATTAATTTTTGCTTCAATTTCACCTGTTTTGCCAGCATCAAGAGTAATTGTTTCTGGAGCAGAGATTTTTACAACGTTTGCGACAGCATCGTTAATAGTAGACGATGCTGGTGTATAAGAAATTTCTGTTTTAAATTCTTTTTTCTCTTGTTTATTATGATTAGTTACTTTTATATTTCGTTTTTGTTCAAGAGCTTCACCGTCTTTTTGATAAAACTTACCGAATGCAATAGATCCAGTTTCTTCGGGTACTTCAATTACTTCATCATTTACAACAGTTTGTGTCGTATCTAATACTTTAAAGCTTGTTTCTGTACGAACGGCGTTGTAAGCATCTACTCGCCCAGCTCCAACTTCATATACGGAATATTTTTCTTTTAAATCATTAGCTGTGTTCATAAGAGACGCTTTTACATCGAACGGAGAGTAGTCTGGGTGTTCTTGTAAAATTAGAGCAGCAACGCCAGCGATATGAGGAGAAGCCATAGATGTTCCTTGCATACGCTCATAGGAAACAGCGTAGTTTTCACCCTCTTGCGGGTCGTTAATATATTCAGGAACTGTTGAAAGGATAGCGACACCAGGCGCTGTAATATCAGGCTTAATATCATCATTTGCTGTAACAGGACCGCGTGAGCTAAAGTCTGCAAGATGATCGCCTTCTGTTTGAATGTAATTAATTTCATCGAGAGTTAAGGAGGTGCTACCTTGTTCGATTTGAGCTTTTAGTTTTTCACCTTCTTCTTTCGTTAGGCGGAATGCTGGAATGTATTTTGTACTTTCGCCAACGTAGAAAGGAATTTCTCCATCCACATTGTTATAAATAATAACGGCTTTTGCACCTGCTTGTTTTGCATTAGCAATTTTTTCATCAAATGACAGTGTACCGCGTGCAACGAGAGCGATTTTTCCTTTTACATCTTTTTTACTAAACTCGTCAGGCGTACCAATTCCTACATATTCAATAGGTAAAGTTTGTCCCTTGAAATCTTCTATTTTATCAGTGAAGTTTTTGCCGAATAGAATTAGGTTAGGAAATTGTAATTGTCCAGCATGACCTGATAGTTTCGGTAAGGAAATAGAGCTATCACTTGCTCCAACCGTAATTGCAAATGGTGAAGCACCTGGTGATCCGAGTGTTGATGGATTTGGTCCAGAGTTACCAGCAGCAACGACTGTAACAACGCCTGAAAGCATTGCATTATTAACAGCGATAGATGTTGGATCGAGTGGATTGTTGCTATCATCACCTAACGATAAGTTAATAACGTTCATACCGTCAGAAATGGATTTATCAATTGCAGCGATAATACCTGAACTATCTCCACTTCCGTATGGACCGAGTACACGATAGTTATACAGTTCAATGTCAGGTGCAACACCTTTTACTGCTGAATCAGATTGGTTCTTCTTTTGAGCAGAAACGATACCTGCTACGTGAGTGCCGTGGGCTGTGTAGAAGGAAGAACCACGGTTATCAAATTCAGGAGCACCAGATTGTTGCCATTCTGAATAAGTAGTTTCCATTGGATCTGCATCATTATTAATAAAGTCCCAACCCTTTACTGAGTTTGGGTCTACTTTGCTAGAGTCCTCACCAGGTTTCGCGCGATAGCCTTTATATACGTCTTTTAAGTCAGGATGATTGTAATCAATACCTGTATCTAATACACCAACTTTAATTCCTTTTCCGGTAATGCCCTCACTATGTAACTTATCTACTCCAATTTGCGGGATGCTATCTGTTAGTTTTTGAGGCGCTTTTTGCTCAGCTTGTTTTGGTAAATTTAATTTCACTTCGTAATCTTTCCAAATACGTTTTACAACGCCAATTCGTAACAATTCTTCTACTGTATTTGCTGGTAATGTCATCGCAACACCATTTATCGCATGCTTATAAGAACGTTTAATTTGTACAGACTGGAAGTTTCCTGATTTTACTGATGGGCTGAATTGATAAAGACGTTTTAGTCCTTTTTCGAATTCTTCATGTTCTTGATCAATACGTGCTTTTATATTTTCAGGAGCAGACTGTAATCCTTTTTCTTTTTGTTTTAATTCATTAATCTTTACTGGAGCAGTTTGAAATTCTACGATGATATTTACAGGCTCAGAACTACTCGTATTAATATCTGGTGAAATTGTAAAACCAGGGTTGGCATCTACCGTTTGTAATGCCAGGCGTTGTTCTTTAGAAAGCTTAGATAATATAGAATGAGCATTTGAAGATTCAATTTGGTTAATAGGACTTTCAGCAAGTACATTGAACGGAATAGCAGTTGAAAACAAAACGCCAGCTGTTACAATTCCGGTAACAAAACGATTTTTCTTTTTCATGTATAGGCCTCCGGTAATTTATATTTTTAAAAATTATTTCTCCACGCCAGCTGTTTGCTCAGCATGGAATGTCCAGTTTAGCTGCAGGGAATCACCTTGAAATTTATTTTGATCTCGGTCGTTATCTTCAAATGAGAAGAGGACGTGTAAGTAATCTGTTTCACCAGATTTAATACCATCTATTAAGTTATGACGTTCTAGAGACGTAGCGACATCTTCAGGTTTCATAGTTTTTAATTGTGATAGTTTTGTTTCCCACACAATCTCATGATCATCGTTTGGATTAGATGGCTGTCCATCATTTACTAGAAACTTGACGATAATGTGATCACCTAAATCTTCACCGTCATTATTTTGCTTTGCATCTGTAACTTCATATGATGTTTCAAGTGCTACTTTTGCGATATCCAATGTACCTTTATTTTCAAGCTTGAAGTTCCTTTCAATAAAATCACCTGGTTTTAAATCTTTCACATTAACGATTACACTTGGATTAATAGAAAGATCTAGTGTTCCAGCTTGAAATGAGTTACTTGATGTTTCTGAATCACTGAAATAGGCGAATACACCGCCGAATGTAAGGGATAAGCCAAGTGAAGCGGTGATAATTCCCATTCCTACTTTTTGTTTTAATGACATAAGAAAGCCTCCTAGTTAAATTTGTATAGCAACCGTTCGCAACAAGGATAAATAAGTAAACATAGTAGTCCGCTATGAATTATAGTTACGAAAGATCATAGTTCTTTATTGAGAACAAGTATATGCTTATGAATTTCGCGTTTCAATAAAAATATGACAAAAAATGTTGAGAAACATTTTTTTATTACAGATTATTTTGTTTTGATTTTGAGTGGAAAATAGCATGAAAAATAGTATAAACCTAATAAAATAAAGGTTGAGAAAAAAATAATAGGAGGAAATATAGAAGTAGAATGAAGCGTTTACAATGAATATTCGTCAAAATTCGATATTTTACACGGAAATGTGAAGAAAAACTAACATTTTTAAGAAAAAAACGAATGTTTTTTATAAATTAACAAGGATATTGCAGTTTTTCGCAGAAATAGTTAAAGTATAAAAAATTCTGTCATCTAAGTGAGGTGAGCATATTGAATGTAATAAATTGTGAAGAAGTGAAACGAGATGAGTTTCATACAGAAAAGTACTATGAAAGTTATAACATCTTTGGCGCGCATGTTGTGACGGAAGATGAGATTCAAGGGGTACGATTTACAGTGTGGGCTCCTCATGCGAAAGCAATGAGTGTTGTTGGGGATTTTAATGAGTGGGATTATGAGCAACATAAGATGCTACAAGTGACAGAAGAAGGCATTTGGTCCTTATTTATACCGCATATTGAAGAAGGAGAAATATATAAATATGCGATTGAAACATTGGCTGGTGACGTCATTTTAAAGGCAGATCCGTATGCTGTATATGCAGAAGTAAGACCGAATACGGCATCTGTAGTTTTTGATATAAAAGGATATGAATGGAATGATAAAAACTGGAATCGTAAGAAAAAGAAAAAATCGATTTATAAAGAAGCGATGACAGTTTATGAATTACATTTTGGTTCTTGGAAAAAGAAAGAAGATGGAACGCTGTACTCTTACAGGGAAATGGTTGAAGAGCTCATCCCGTATGTGGTGGAACATCAATTTACACATATTGAAATTATGCCGCTTGTTGAGCATCCATATGATCGTTCTTGGGGATACCAAGGAACGGGATATTATGCAGCGACGAGTAGATTTGGTACGCCGCATGATTTAATGCATTTTGTCGACGAATGTCATAAATATGGAATCGGTGTCATTTTAGATTGGGTGCCGGGGCATTTTTGTAAAGATGCTCACGGTTTATATTTGTTTGATGGTACACCGACCTATGAATATAAAGATAAAGATGTACAAGAAAATCCAGTATGGGGAACTGTCAATTTTGATTTAGGAAAGAGAGAGGTACGTAATTTCTTAATTTCAAATGCGTTATTTTGGATGAGATATTTCCATATTGATGGTTTCAGAGTTGATGCAGTTGCGAACATGTTGTACTGGAATAAAGAAGGACAAGAGCAAAGTAATGAGCATGCTGTTTCATTTTTAAGAGAGTTAAATGAAGCAGTGTTTGCAGAGGATGAAGATTTTCTTATGACGGCAGAAGATTCAACAGCTTGGCCACTTGTAACAACTCCAACGTATGAAGGTGGGCTTGGATTCAATTACAAATGGAACATGGGCTGGATGAATGACGTGCTGAAATATATGGAGTGTGCGCCTGAATATAGGAAACACATTCATGAGAAAATGACGTTTTCTTTGCTATATGCGTACTCTGAAAACTTCATATTACCGCTTTCTCATGATGAAGTCGTTCATGGGAAAAAGTCGTTATTAAATAAAATGCCAGGTGATTACTGGGATAAGTTTGCTCAGCTTCGTTTATTATATGGATATTTCTTTACTCACCCAGGAAAGAAATTACTTTTCATGGGAGGGGAATTCGGACAGTTTGATGAGTGGAAAGACCTTGAAGATTTAGATTGGAATTTACATGATTTTGAAATGCATCGTTATATGCATGATTACTTTAAAGAGCTCATAGCATTGTATAAGCGCTCAAAACCACTTTGGCAGCTTGATCATTCGCCTGAAGGTTTTCAGTGGATTGATGCTAATAATAACGAGCAAAGTATTTTCTCGTTTATCCGCCAAGGGGATAAACAAGAGGATGCGTTAGTTATCGTATGTAATTTTACGAAAGCTACATATGAAAACTATAAAGTAGGTGTACCAGATTTCGAGTATTATAACGAGATTTTAAACAGTGATGCACAGCAATATGGCGGTTCGGGGCAAGTGAATAAGAAACGTCTTAAGACGATTCTAGAACCGTACCATAATCAAGCAGCACATGTAGAGATTACAATTCCACCATTTGGCGTATCCATATTACGACCAGTGAAGACGAGAAAGGGGAGCAAAAAACAAGATGGCTCAAAAACAAAAGTGCGTAGCAATGTTACTAGCAGGGGGAAAAGGTAGTCGATTAAGTGCATTAACAAAAAATTTAGCCAAGCCAGCTGTTCCATTTGGTGGTAAATATCGCATTATTGATTTTACGCTAAGTAACTGCGCAAATTCTGGTATTGAAACGGTTGGGATTTTAACGCAATATCAACCACTAGAACTTCATAATTATATCGGAATCGGCAATGCATGGGATTTAGACCGAGTAAGCGGTGGAGTCACAGTATTACCTCCTTATGCGGAGTCTTCAGGTGTGAAGTGGTACACAGGTACGGCAAGTGCCATTTATCAAAACTTAAACTATTTAAGTCAATATGAACCAGAGTATGTTCTTATTTTATCAGGCGACCATATTTATAAAATGGATTACAGTAAGATGCTAGATTACCATATTGAGAAAGAATCGGACGTATCCATTTCTGTTATTGAAGTACCTTGGGATGAAGCGAGTCGCTTTGGCATTATGAATACAAATGAAGAAATGGAGATTGTTGAGTTTGAAGAGAAACCACAATTTCCAAGAAGTAATCTTGCATCAATGGGAATCTATATTTTTAATTGGTCAATTTTGAAAGAGTATTTAGAGATGGATGCAAGAAACCCTGAATCTAGTAACGATTTCGGAAAAGACGTACTTCCGCTTTTATTGGATGAAGGGAAGAAGTTAATGGCGTATCCGTTTGAAGGATATTGGAAAGATGTTGGAACGGTGAAGAGCTTATGGGAAGCGAATATGGATTTGCTTCGCGATGAAACATCACTGAATTTAAACGATCGTAATTGGCGTATTTACTCTGTCAATCCAAACGAACCGCCTCAATATATTGCTGAAAAGGCGAAAGTAGAAGAATCGCTTATTAACGAAGGATGCGTCATTGAAGGGGACGTGAAGCATTCTGTGTTATTCCAAGGAGTGACGGTGGAAGAAGGAAGTATGGTGATTGATTCTGTCGTTATGCCAGGGGCTAAGATTGGTAAAAATGTTGTGATTGAAAGAGCGATTGTTGGATCAGAAATGGTTATCGAAGATGGAACAATCATTCGTCCAGAAAAGAATGTTGACGATGTAGTATTAATTGCTGAAGGGAAATAGAAAAGGGGGATGAAATGAATGGGAGAAAAAATGTTAGGAATTATTAATGCAACGGGAAGTTTTCCTTCCTTAAAGAAAGTAACAGGGCATCGTTCACTAGCGGCGTTACCGTTTGGGGGCCGTTATCGACTCATTGATTTCATGCTTTCAAATATGGTGAATTCTAGTATTCATAGTGTGGCAGTTTTTACAAGCCATAAAAATCGTTCGTTAATGGACCATGTTGGTTCAGGAAAACAGTGGGATTTAGATAGAAAACGAGACGGACTATTTTTATTCCCGCCAAACTGCCAATGTGACCAAGATGAATTTGGGTCTTTTGCACACTTTAGAAGACATATTGATTATTTTCTAAGAAGCAGAGAAGAGTACGTTGTTATTACGAATAGCCATCTCGTAACAGCATTAAATTTTCAAGCGGTGTTAGAGCGACATATACATACGGCAGCTGATATTACAGAAGTTTGCCATGAAGGGGTTTCGCTTCAAACATACGTGTTAAAGAAACAATTATTGTTAGACTTATTTGAGTCATATAAAGGTGTGGAACAATACAGTTTATTTGATGTAGTGAGAGAAAAGCGCGGGAAATCATTACACATTGCTACATATGAACATACTGGATATGTAGCAATTATTGACTCGATTGAAAGTTACTATAAACATAGCTTAGAAATTTTGCAACCTGCTATTTGGAAGCAATTATTTAAGAAAGAAGCACCGATCTTTACGAAAGTAAAAGATGAGCCACCAACTCGTTATTTAAAGGGTGCAGTCGTGAAAAATACAATGATTGCAAATGGCAGTATTATTGAAGGGGAAGTCGAAAACAGTGTTGTTTCCCGTTCGGTTAAAATTGGAAAAGGTTCAATTATTCGTAACAGTATTATTATGCAAAAGAGCCAAATTGGAGATAACTGTATAATAGACGGTGTTATTATTGATAAAGACGTGAAAATTGGCGACGGTGTCGTATTAAAAGGAAGCGCCGATGAGCCGTATGTTGTAGAAAAAGGAAGCGTACAAAACAGTACGATTAATAGTTATTCCTAAAGAATCAGTGGGGGCTTTTTCCTCCACTGATTAAAGTTTTAATTTAAATGAAAACTCGAAGGGAGGAAGCTGCAAGAGGAGTAATAAAAACTTTTCGCGCAGTGGGACAACAAGTGAATATTTTATTTGCAGTATCAGAATGTGTACCGTTTGTGAAATCGGGAGGATTAGCTGATGTAGCGGGTGCGCTCCCAAAAGAGCTAAAAAAATTAGGAGTGGACGTTCGTATTATACTTCCGAATTATAGTCTCATTCCGCAAAAGTTAAGAAATGGATGTACGTTACATAAAGTAATTAACGTCCCTCTTGGGTGGAGAAATCAATATTGTGGAATTTTAAAAGGTGAGCAAGACGGAATTACGTATTACTTAATAGATAATGAATATTATTTTAAGAGAGATTCTCTGTATGGTCATTACGATGACGGAGAGCGTTTTTCTTATTTCTCAAAAGCAGTGTTAGAGTGTATTCCGCACCTTGATTTTGAAGTGGATGTTCTTCATAGCCATGATTGGCATACGGCTATGGTTAATTTCTTACTTCGTGAAAAGTATCAAGATAACCCGTTATATGAGCGTATTAAAACGGTATATACGATTCATAACTTGCAGTTCCAAGGTGTATTTCCTCCTGAAGTGATGTACGACTTGTTAGAGCTTGGTGATGAATATTTTCATAGTGAGCAGCTAGAGTTTTATGGAAACGTAAACTTTATGAAAGGCGGTATTATTGCTTCGGATCAAATTACAGCGGTGAGCCCGACGTATAAAGAAGAAATTCAATATGAATTTTTCGGTGAGAAGTTAGATGGATTACTGCGAAAATATAATGATAAGCTTAGCGGCATTGTAAATGGTATTGATACGAGCGTATATAATCCAGAAACGGATTCGTATATTAAGGCCCAGTATGATGCAGAGTCATTATATGAAAAGAGTGAAAATAAACGCGCCTTGCAGCGTTATTTTGGTTTGCCAGAAAAAGAGGATACACCAATTATTTCAATGGTAACGAGATTAACGAAGCAAAAAGGTCTTGATTTAGTACGTACTGTATTCCGCGAAATAATGGAAGAAGATGTACAATGTATTATTTTAGGTTCAGGTGATTCGGAATATGAGCAATTCTTTGAGTGGATGGCATATGAGTATCCGGAGAAGGTAAAAGTTTATATCGGATTTAATGAAGAATTAGCTCACCAAGTGTATGCGGGAAGCGATTTGTTTTTAATGCCATCGCTGTTTGAACCGTGTGGACTTGGACAACTTATCGCATTAGCATACGGTACGATTCCAATTGTAAGAGAAACAGGTGGGTTAAACGACACGGTACATTCTTATGATGAAGAAACTGGAGAAGGAAATGGTTTCAGTTTCACGAATTTTAATGCACATGACATGCTGCATACGATTCATCGTGCAATTGAATTCTATCATGATAAACCAGTGTGGGAGCAGCTTGTAAAACAAGCGATGACTGAAGATTATAGCTGGGAGCAATCGGCTCTTGCTTATAAGGAATTGTATAAAAGTCTCATGGAATAACATGTAGGTGGTGAAAAAATGTTTACTCATGTTGAAAGTTTTAAATCAACTTTTCTAGAAAAGTTAGAGACGATGTATGGTAAAAGTTTTAAAGATTCTACAACTCGTGATCAATATAATACACTCGGCCATATGGTACGTGAGTATATGAATAGTCAATGGATTGCAACGAACGAGAGTTATCGATCCGGAGAGCAAAAGCAAATGTATTACTTGTCTATTGAGTTTTTGCTTGGACGTTTGCTTGGAAGTAACATCTTGAATTTAGGTATTCGAAATGTATGCGAGCAGGGGTTATCTGAACTAGGGATTTCATTACAAGAGTTAGAAGAAGTGGAAGCAGATGCAGGCCTTGGTAATGGTGGGCTTGGACGCTTAGCAGCCTGTTTTCTCGATTCACTCGCATCTTTAAACTTACCAGGACACGGCTGTGGAATTCGTTATAAACATGGTTTGTTTGATCAGAAAATTGTTGATGGTTATCAAGTTGAATTTCCAGAACAGTGGCTTCTTCATGAAAACGTATGGGAAGTAAGAAGGTATGATCAAGCTGTAGAAGTAAGTTATTTCGGCAGTGTTGAACCGCTAGAAATTGACGGGCGTTTAGAGTTTAGGCATACAAATGCAGAAGTCATTATGGCCGTGCCATATGATGTGCCGGTAGTTGGCTATGAGACGAGTACTGTAAATACACTTAGACTTTGGAATGCTGAACCAGTTCCTTTCCCGCAAAACTGCAAAGATATTTTGAAATATAAGCGTGAAACAGAGGCTGTATCGGAGTTTTTATATCCAGATGATACGCATGATGAGGGAAAAATACTTCGTTTAAAACAACAGTATTTCCTCGTATCAGCAAGTTTGCAAAATATCGTTCGAATGCATAGAGAAAGATATGGTGACCTTCGTCAACTACATGAAAAAATTGCGATCCACATTAACGATACACATCCGGTTTTAGCAATTCCGGAACTGATGCGTATTTTACTAGACGAAGAAAAGTTAGCATGGGAAGAAGCTTGGCACATAACGACGCAGACGATTTCTTATACGAATCATACGACGTTATCAGAAGCGCTCGAAAAGTGGCCAATTCACATTTTTAAACCGTTATTACCGAGAATTTATATGATTATTGAAGAGATTAATGAACGTTTCTGTCATGAACTGTGGGAACAGTATCCGTATGAGTGGGATCGTATTGAAGCAATGGCGATTATTGCACATGACCTTGTGAAAATGGCTCATTTAGCGATTGTCGGTAGCCATAGCGTAAACGGTGTAGCAAAAATTCATACGGAAATATTAAAGCAGCGGGAAATGCGATTGTTTTATGAATTTTATCCAGATAAGTTTAATAATAAGACGAATGGAATTGCTCATAGGCGCTGGCTTATGAAAGCAAATCCACAGTTAACAAATCTCATTTCAGAGGCGATTGGAACGGAGTGGAAGAAAGAACCGATTAAGCTTCAAGAGCTACAATTAGTTCAATATGATGCGAGTTTCCAAGAGAAATTTGCAGAGGTAAAACAAGAGCGTAAAGAGATTTTAGCGGAGCGTATTCATAATACAATGGGGATTACCATTGATCCAAATTCTATTTTTGATGTGCAAGTGAAAAGATTACATGCTTATAAACGACAATTATTAAATGTTCTTCATATTTTATATTTGTATAACCGTTTGAAAGAGGATGCTAGTTTTACATTTTATCCGCGTACTTTTATTTTTGGAGCGAAAGCATCACCTGGCTATTATTACGCGAAAAAAATTATTAAATTAATAAATGAACTCGCAAGAAAAGTAAATAATGACCCGTATGTCAGTCAATATATGAAAGTTATCTTTCTAGAAAACTATCGAGTTTCTTTAGCTGAAGATATATTCCCAGCAGCGGATGTAAGTGAACAAATTTCAACGGCGAGTAAAGAAGCATCGGGAACAGGTAATATGAAATTTATGATGAATGGTGCGATTACACTCGGAACGCTAGACGGTGCTAACGTTGAAATAAAAGACCGGGTCGGTGAGGATAACTGTTTTATTTTCGGTTTAACAGCCGAAGAGGTTCTTCATTACTATCAAAATGGTGGGTATCGTGCAAGTGATTATTATCACCACAATAGGCACATTAAAAAAGTAGTTGATCAATTAACAAATGGTTTCTTTGCACAATCGGGAGCTGAATTTGAAGCGATTTACGATTCTCTCGTTATTCAAAACGATGAATATTTCGTTCTGCGAGATTTTGGTCCGTATGCTGAAAGACAAGAAGCTGTTGGTAGAGCTTATGAGAACCGAACGAAGTGGCTAGAAATGTCTATTTTAAATATTGCACAGTCTGGTCATTTTGCGAGCGATCGAACGATTTTGCAGTACAGTAATGAAATTTGGGGTATCGGTAATGCAGTTAAACAGTTTTAAAGAGGTTGCTATATTGGGAGATATATTATCGATTTACCAACAAAAATGGATATTAATAAATAAAACGAGCTTAATAAAGTTAAGCTCGTTTTATTTATTTTGCTTAAGAAAGAAATGGAACAGTGGTATATATGATACCTGCCCCATCATACTCTCCTGTCGCAAAGTATGAAAATGTAAAGAAACCTGTAACCGTAAAAATTACAATAAGAAAAAGTGCGAAGATAAATTTTAACATGTAAGGTCCCCTCATCCAAAAATAACTTCATACATTATTATAGTATACGAATATTTTATTTCCAATTGTTTACTGGTTAAAAATGAGAAGTCAGACATGTTTTGTATGTTGTAATGGAATGATTATTTGTAATGGATTTTGTGTTTTTTGTAAATGTCATGTTGTGATGGACGTGTGCATACTCCCAATCATGATCATTAAAATTTATGTTTCGGGGAGGGAGAAGTGGGACGACATCGAACAAGTTGACGAAACGAAAGCTACTAGCTACTTGTAGTTTATAATAATTTCGAAAAGCGATATCTCCTACTTTTGGAGAAGCGAATGTATAAAGTCCATACTGTGCGAAGGCAGTATTTATACGTGCATCTAATATGTGTAATGTGGCAAGCGCGCCACCTAGACTATGCCCAGTAGCTAGCAGTTTTTTATGTGCTGGCAATGATACGAGCATATCCATAATAGAATCACGACAAGACTCATAAATAGAGAGAAAACCGTTATGGACATTTCCGCCATTTAAAGCATAAGGATAAGGTTTTTGATTGACGAGAGAATCAATAATCCAATCTGGATCTGTTTGAGTGCCTCTGAAGGCAACAATAATTGTATCCTCAGATTCTAATATAAATCCGAACCATTCTGTTGTTTGAATGGCCTTTCCTTGAAACCCTTGTACATATTGAAAACCATCTGGTATTTCGAAAATGCCATTTTGTTTATATTGTTCATACGTTAACTCACAACAAGAAGCTAACAGTATGGCAGTGTCTTTATCAAAGGATAAAGGAGTACGCATTAAGGAAGCCCTCCTTAAGAAAAAGTATAGTTTAATATATGCAGTGAGGAACTTGATTCATTCTTTTGGAGGTGGGGAATAGCTTGTATCGCTTATCTAAATCAGTGGAGGAAATTATAACGTCAAAATAAAACAGTGCCTGATAAGGGCACTGTTTACTCTTTTTCATCTCAAGGAATCGACTTTTTAGTTATTCTTAATGAACTGACGCATGCGTTAGTTGCATAAGTAAGAGGTTTGAAAAAATAGCCTGTATATATTTGAACGATGAATAACTTACCTATTTTCTTGTGTTTGTTTACACTATATACAGAAAAATTTGAAAAACAAAACGTATTATTTATCTGTTTGTTTTTGCTTCTTTTTCAAATACTCCGTACGCAATTTTTCAAGTTGTTGCTTTTTATCAAATTTGGCAGGTTTCTGTTTTTCATGGAACTTTGCCACAGCTACCTGACTTTTGGAATCCAATTGATATTTTCCCACTTTGTTCACCTACTTTTCTTGTCTCTAAAGAGAATCTATTCAACAAATATAATATACCTTATTTTCCTGAAGTAAACCTTATTACTTTATTTTAACTGCTTTTTCTCGTTTGTAGACGTAAATTAAAACACCCTTTCACTGCATTACTGCAAGTAAGGGTGTTTTAATTTTATTATTTTATTAGTTGATGGCCATGCCTACATAAGGGCACAGTTTACTCTTTCCCATCTAATAAACGACCAAGTCCACCTAATACACTACCTTCGCCAGTACTTTGCGCTGCTGGGCTTGTAAGGCGTGCTGCTAAGCGGCTAAGTGTTAAGGACTGAATCCAAACTGTTCCAGGACCTTCTAATGTTGCGAAGAATAAACCCTCGCCGCCAAATAGAGCTGTTTTTACTTTACCAACGAACTCGACATCATAGTTAATGTCTTTTGTCATAGCAACGAGACAACCTGTATCAATGCGAAGTTTCTCACCAGGTTTTAATTCACGTTTATATACAGTTCCACCTGCGTGCATGAAAGCAAGGCCATCACCTTCAAGTTTCTGCATGATGAAACCTTCACCACCGAAGAAACCAGTTCCTATTTTTTTCGTAAATTCAATTCCGATGGAAACACCTTTTGCGGCACAAAGAAAGGCATCTTTTTGACAAACTACTTTTCCTTGATACTCTGTTAAATCTACAGGAATAATTTTACCAGGATAAGGAGCAGCAAATGAGACGTGGCGCTTGCCGTGACCTGTATTTGTAAATACAGTCATAAACATACTTTCGCCTGTAACGAGACGTTTACCAGCGCCCATTAATTTTCCGAATAAACCTCCAGATGGGCCAGAACCATCACCGAAGATTGTTTCCATTTCTATGTAATCTTCCATCATCATCATTGCGCCAGCTTCTGCGATCACGCTCTCTTCTGGATCTAACTCAATTTCAACAAACTGCATATCATCGCCATATAACTTATACTCAATTTCGTGTGCTCTCATTTTTTTCACCTCGTATGTAATAGATACTTATATTGTACAGAATTTAATAGGATTAGAATACTTTAGTTTTGTTAATTTTCAAATAAAGTGGAACCAGCCAAAACTGATTATCAGCTCCCGCCAATCAAGCTGTCCACAAATGGCGGGATAATATATGAATATGGAAATTCAACATTATATTAAAATTATAAAAAAATGGTGGAATGAAAGTGTTCTCATTTGACGTTTTGGATATAGCGTGATATAGTGAAATCACTATTGAGCTACATAATGTGGTACGGAAATAAAGCACGTTGAATTAAAGGCTGTAAGCTTGTTATACATTCATGTCCTTTATATCCACCTTTTCATGTGGATTCATAGTTTCATTTTTATTTAGGAGGTACATGACATGCAAACAGGTAAAGTTAAATGGTTCAACAGCGAAAAAGGTTTCGGTTTCATCGAAGTTGAAGGTGGAGACGATGTATTCGTTCACTTCTCAGCTATCCAAGGTGACGGATTCAAAACTTTAGAAGAAGGTCAAGAAGTTTCTTTCGAAATCGTTGAAGGTAACCGTGGACCACAAGCTGCTAACGTTACAAAAAACTAATTAGCTAGCGATAAAAAGCATTCCGATTTTCGGAATGCTTTTTTTTATTCTTTGGAACTAGATTCATTTGAAGATAATTCACCTTTGAAGGTACGTTCTTCAAAATCATCAAGCATTTGTTCATATTCTTCATGCTCTTCTGTAGCGAAAACTTGTGGGTTTTTCCCGTACATATCCGTACCGATAAAGTTTTCAAAATCCTCCACGTAGCCTACGTTTTCTTCACTATTTACATACATGCCATTATAGTTTTTTGAATCTTGTCTTTCTAAATCAGACGGCGTTTCAGATGTTCCGTAATTTGCGACATCTTGCCACGCATCTTCCGCATCGTACTCAACAGAATTGTCCTCATCATGCTTGTGGAAAGAAGGAGACAACACTTCTTCTTCAACTGGTCGTGTATTCATATTTAACTTATTTGTCGCGTGCTGGATGCATGTTGTAGCAGTCGGCATTGCTTCCAATCTTTCAAATGGAATCTCTTCGCCAGACACTTCGCAAATGCCGTACGTACCCGCTTCTATTTTTTGCAAGGCATGTTTCGTGTCCTCAAGCTGTTTATGCCAAAGTTCAATAAGCCCGAAGTCTTTTTCCCGTTCATATAGCTCTGTAGCCATATCACCTGGATGGTTGTCATAGCTAGACAGTTCTCCTACTGAGTCACGTTCAGAAGCACGATCTGTATTTTCATGAGTTTGTATCGTTTGCTCTAGTTCTTGTTTTTGTTTTTCTAAAATGGATTTAAATTGACCTACTTGTTGTGGAGTTAACATAGTCGTCCACCTTCCTACAATTCAGTTTCTTTACATAGTATGAGCGTTGAGAGTAGGAATTATGAGATGAATTTTAGATATGAAAAAGGAGCCGCATAAGCAGCTCCTTTTATAGAAAGTATCCAAGTAATAATCCGATTCCCATTAGGAAACCGAAGATTGTATTTGTTTTTGCTGTTGCAATCATCGCAGGTACCATTTCCATCGGAATGCTTTTGCCGATAAAGCCTTTCGTCGCTTTAAATGCTTTCGGCGCACTTAAAAATACGATAAGCATCCATGGTGATACGATGCCCACGATAATTAAAGCAATTGTCCAAATGTAGGAAACAATGAACATCGAAGCAAGTACACCAACCGCTCGCTCGCGTCCAACGAGAATTGCTAACGTTTTACGACCGTTTTCTTTATCGCCATCCAAGTCACGAATATTATTGGCTAGTAAAATGGCACCAATTAAAATGGAGCTTGGAATAGATAGTAAAATGACTTCTGATGTTACAGTTCCAGTTTGAATAAAGAATGAAATCCCAATAATAATGACACCCATAAATAATCCGGCTGTCAACTCTCCAAATGGTGTATATGCAATTGGAAGTGGGCCACCTGTATAAAGGTAAGCAACGGCCATACAAACAAGACCGATTGCAGCAAGCCACCAGCTAGAATTTATACAAATATAAACACCTAATAGTATTGCGATGCCGAAAAATCCAAATGCTAAGTTAAGCACTGTTTTTGGCTGAATGCCATCGCGAACGATAGCGCCGCCGATACCAACTGAACCTTCGTGATCGAGTCCTCTTTTATAATCAAAGTATTCATTAAACATGTTTGTTGCTGCTTGAATGAGAAGACAAGCAAGAAGCATCATAAGGAAAAGAGGAAGATGTATTTGATTTATACCTCCGACCTGCATCGAATATGCTGTTCCGATGAAAACAGGTACGAAAGCGGCTGTTAATGTATGGGGACGTAGTAAACTCCACCAGATGCGCCAGCCGGTTTGCTTACTTGGCTTTGGCGCCGTAGGAGAGGAATTCGTTTTGACGTTCATTTCCATGTTGAATCCTCCTTTGGTCACATATTGTACACAACTAAGTGTAGAAAAAGCATCATTTAGTGTCAACGTTTATTTTCTAGGAAGAGAAGGTGAATTTCTCAGAAATGCTAAACGTTGACAGGCCTTTCGTTTGAGGTGTATCTTAAAATCAAGCGTAATTATGACTATTTTTCGCCCATAGGGGGGAGACAATTGTGATTCAAACGAAACAAAAAGGCTTGCAAGAAGTTCTTATTGCAGCTATCAAGCGTGCAACTAACGAAAAAACATTGGTTAGTTTTGTAAAACAAATAGACTGGGTGGATCCGCTTCTGTTCTATGCAGCAGGAAAAAGGATTTCATTCGAAAATAGATGTTATTTTGCAGACCCGGCTCAGCATGTAATATTTGCAGGAATTGGCTCTGTTTTCACTATAGCAAATTCTTCTCATAAGCGCTTTCAAACCGCTCGCGAGGAGTGGGAGAAAGTAAAAGAGAATGCATTTGTCCAAAGAGATGAATATGAATTTGGAACGGGTCCGCTTTTATTTGGTGGTTTTTCCTTTGATCCAGAAAAAGAGAAAACGGACCTATGGAAAGAGTTTAAAGATACGACATTTTCACTACCAGCATTTTTATTAACTGTAAAAAATGAAAAAGCATGGTTAACGATGAATACATTTGTTTCAGCAACAGATTGTGCAGAAACTCTTTCTAACGAAATGATTTCTTTAGAAGAGAAGATTTTGGGAGAGAGTAAATGTGCGCTAAACGGATCAAAATTAGCTGTTATTTCTAAAGTAGAAGTGGATCCGAAAGGCTGGATGAAAGCAATTGAAAAAGTACAAGATGAGATGAAGCAGGGTAACGTGCAGAAGGTTGTATTGGCGAGGGAACTAAAAGTAGAGATGAATCAGTCGATTGATTCTGCTCTTGTTTTAGAAGCACTTCGCATTGGTCAACCGGATTGTTACGTATTTTCTTTTGATTATAAAGGAGCATGCTTCTTAGGAGCGACGCCTGAGAGATTAATTCGCAAAGAAGATGAGAAATTTACATCGATGTGTCTTGCGGGTTCAATCGGTCATGGTCATTCTATAGAAGAAAGTAAGCGAAATAGTAATGCGCTTCTTCATGATGAAAAGAATTTAGCTGAACATGGGTATGTTGTTAACATGATCCGCTCGGTACTAAATGAACATTGCGAATACGTTAATATTCCGGAAAGCCCAGGTTTATTAACAACGAAAAACTTAATTCACTTATATACGCCTGTAGAAGCAAAAGGCGATGCGAGTCTTTTAACAATGGTAGAAGAATTACATCCAACACCAGCTCTTGGCGGGACACCTCGTTTGGAAGCGATGAAACTGATCCGTGATGTTGAATTGTTAGACAGAGGGTTGTATGGTGCACCGATTGGCTGGATAGATGATGAAGGAAATGGTGAATTTGCGGTTGCACTGCGCTGCGGATTATTAAACGGCGAGAAAGCATCCTTATTTGCCGGTTGTGGTATTGTAATTGATTCAATCCCGCAGCTTGAATATGAAGAAACAAGTTTGAAGTTTAGACCGATGCTTGGTGCTTTGGAGGAATTAATGAAATGAACAATCATATAGAAGCATTATCATATTATTTAGGCGCGTTCGTGGATGAACTGACGCGTCTAGATGTATGTGATGTTGTCATTAGTCCAGGCTCACGGTCAACGCCGATTGCTTTACTAATGGAACAACACGAAGGAATGAACACATATTTACATGTAGATGAAAGATCAGCAGGGTTTTTCGCGCTCGGTATTGCGAAAGCAAAAAAACGCCCAGTAGCATTATTATGTACGTCAGGAACAGCAGCAGCGAACTATTATCCAGCTGTATGTGAAGCTTTTCATTCAAGGATCCCACTTATCGTCTTAACAGCGGATAGACCGCATGAATTAAGAGATGTGGGTGCACCACAAGCAATGAATCAATTTAATTTATACGGTACTTTTGTGAAACAATTTACAGAGATGGCACTGCCAGAAGCAAGTGAAGCGATGTATCATTACGCTCGTATGACGACGCAGCGTATAGTAGCAAATGCTTGTTTAGCGCCGCAGGGTCCTGTTCATCTTAATTTTCCAGTTCGCGAGCCACTTATCCCTGATTTCTCACTAGAAAGCTTATGGGATAAAGGACGTAGTGAATATACAGGAGTAGTTCAGCAAGGAAACGCGGTGATGCCGAGTGAATATGTAGATTCTCTTGTAGGGCGCCTTTCACATATGGAAAAGGGGCTTATTATTTGTGGAGATGATAGTCATGCAGAAATTGCAATGTTTGCAACGCAACTAGCTGAAAAAACTGGCTATCCTATATTAGCAGACCCACTTTCTAATATTCGTAGCGGACACCACGATAAAACGATGGTAATTGACTGTTATGATACATTTTTACGAAATGAACAGTTAAAAGAAACATGGAAACCGGACGTTTTAATTCGCTTTGGTGGTATGCCTGTTTCTAAATCATTAACGCAGTTCATAAAAAAACAAACGAAAGCAGTTCATATCGTTGTCGATGAATCAGGACAATGGAGAGATCCAGCTCTTGTTGCGACAGAAGTTGTGCAAGCAAGTGACATTGAATTCTGCAAGACATTAATAGAAAAAATGCCAGTTATGAAAAAGAATGATTGGTCCCTAATGTGGCAACATATAAACGAAAAAACGAAGGAAACGCTTCGCGAAATGGAAGCATATGAAACTGCATTTGAAGGAAAGGTTATTACAGATATTGTGCGCGTATTACCAGAAGACGCAACGTTATTTGCGAGCAATAGTATGCCAATTCGTGATACAGATTCATTCTTCTTCACATCGGATAAAAACATCCATGTGATGGCAAACCGTGGTGTAAATGGTATTGATGGAATCATTTCGACAGCTCTAGGAGCAAGCGTTATTTGCGACCCACTTGTATTAGTGATTGGTGATTTATCATTTTATCACGATTTAAATGGACTGTTAGCAGCGAAATTACATGAATTAAATATAACAATTGTCGTTGTAAATAATGATGGTGGGGGTATTTTCTCATTCTTACCACAGTATGAGAAAAAGGAACATTTTGAATCATTATTTGGAACACCAATTGGACTTGATTATGAGCACGTTGTCAAAATGTACGGCGGTTCATTTAGCCGTGTAAATGGTTGGGAGCAATTCCGAGAAGAAGTTCGAAAAGGAACGACGACAGAAGGTTTACACGTTGTGGAAATTTGTACGAATCGTGATGAAAACTTAACATTGCACCGTACGTTATGGGCAAAAACACAGGACGTAATTACTACATCGTTGCAAGGTGAATCAAAATGAACGTAACGCTGCAAGGTGTATCGTATGAATATGAAGTAGTCGGAAGCGGGGAACCACTTCTACTTCTTCATGGTTTTACGGGAAGCATGGAAACGTGGCGTTCTTTTATCTCTTCATGGAGTGAGCAGTTTCAAGTTATTGTAGTGGATCTTGTTGGGCACGGAAAGACGGAGAGTCCTGAAGATGTTGCGCATTATGATATCCGAAATGTGGCATTGCAAATGAAAGAACTACTAGATTACCTTCATATTGAAAAAGCACATATACTTGGTTACTCAATGGGAGGAAGACTGGCGATTACGATGGCATGTCTATATCCAGATTATGTACACTCTCTTTTATTAGAAAATTGTACAGCTGGGCTCGAAGACGAAGCGGATAGAAAAGAACGTCGTGAAAAAGATGATCGACTTGCCGATAAAATTGAGCGAGAAGGCATAGAAATTTTTGTATCCATGTGGGAAAATATTCCGCTTTTTGAAACGCAAAAACGTTTAGCAAAAAACGTACAAGAAGCGGTGCGAAAAGAACGACTTGCTAACAACCCAAAAGGGCTCGCAAATAGCTTGCGCGGCATGGGAACTGGGGCTCAGCCTTCATGGTGGGATGAGCTGAAAAACTTAAAAATACCTGTTCTTTTAATGAACGGAGAATATGATGAAAAGTTCTTCCGCATATTAAAAAACATCGAAAAATGCGTGTCTGATGCGAAATTTGTCAAAATTCATGGTGCTGGCCATGCAATTCATGTGGAACAACCGGAAAAGTTTGATACAATAGTAAAGGGATTTCTAAAAACTATGCAGTGATACTTTTTTCAGCAAGAAGGAAGCCACTCTTATAGGTGAAATCAGAAATATACAAGGAGGTAGTTGTAATGGCTATTGAATGGGTAAAAGAAGGCAATTACGAAGATATTATTTATTCAACATACAATGGTATCGCAAAGATTTCGATTAACCGTCCTGAAGTACATAACGCATTCCGCCCAAAAACGGTAATGGAGTTAATCGATGCTTTTGCACAAGCTCGTGATGATGCAAATGTTGGCGTTATCATTTTAACAGGTGAAGGTGGACGTGCATTCTGTTCTGGCGGCGACCAAAAAGTTCGCGGTCATGGCGGATATGTAGGTGACGACCAAATCCCACGTCTAAACGTATTAGACTTACAACGTCTAATTCGCGCAATTCCTAAACCAGTTATCGCAATGGTAGCAGGTTATGCAATCGGTGGTGGACACGTACTTCATATCGTATGTGACTTAACAATCGCTGCAGACAACGCTGTATTCGGACAAACAGGTCCTAAAGTAGGAAGCTTTGACGGTGGATACGGAGCTGGTTACTTAGCTCGTATGGTAGGCCACAAGAAAGCTCGTGAAATTTGGTACCTATGCCGTCAATACAACGCTCAAGAAGCGCTTGATATGGGCTTAGTAAACACTGTAGTACCATTAGAAGAGCTTGAAGCAGAAACAGTACAATGGGCACAAGAAATTTTAGCAAACAGCCCAATGGCACTTCGTTTCCTAAAAGCTGCATTCAACGCAGACACAGACGGTCTAGCTGGTATTCAACAACTAGCTGGAGATGCAACGTTATTGTACTACACAACTGACGAAGCAAAAGAAGGTCGCGACGCATTCAAAGAAAAACGCAGTCCGGACTTCGGTCAATTCCCTCGTTTCCCTTGATCAAACCAAAAGCGGAAGCGGCTCGCCAATAAAGTGAGACGCAACGAAAAGGTCAAACCGGAAACAAAACAACTAAGAGACTTGATATCATATCAAGTCTCTTTCTTTCATGAAAGGAGAATGAATGATGGAGACGATGCCAAATTGGTTAATGCAACGTGCATTTTTAACACCAGATCGCACTGCAATTGAAATAGAGGAAGAGAAAGTTACTTTTATGGAGCTGCATGAAAAAGTAGTATCTGTTTGTGAACACCTCACGCATGTTGGAGTGGAGCGAGGGCAAAAGGTGGCTGTTCTGATGAAAAATGGTATGGAGATGATTACAGTTATTCACGCCCTATCTTATGTAGGTGCAGTAGCTGTGCTTTTAAATACGCGTCTTTCAAGAGAAGAGCTACTTTGGCAAATGGATGATGCTGAAGTTGTTTGTTTAGTAACGGATCAAGATTTTGATGCTAAAGATGTTCCTGTTTATTCATTCGCCGAAGTGATGAATGGACCAAAAGAGGAAGCCTCTATACAAGAAGAGTTTTCTTTAGAAGAAGCGATGACAATTATTTATACGTCTGGGACGACAGGCAAACCGAAAGGCGTTATTTTAACGTACGGCAATCATTGGGCAAGCGCAGTCGGTTCGTCGCTTAATTTAGGACTTCGTGATGATGATTGCTGGTTAGCTTGTATGCCGATGTTCCATGTTGGCGGGCTATCTCTTTTAATGAAAAACATTATGTACGGCATGCGCATTTTACTTGTTCCGAAATATGATGCTGATTTTATTCATAAAGCACTTCAAACGAGAGGTGTTACGATTATTTCTGTTGTATCCAAAATGTTAACAGATTTATTAGAGAGACTTGGAGAAGGGACATACCCAGCTTCTTTACGATGTATGTTACTTGGCGGAGGACCAGCGCCGAAACCGTTATTAGAAACATGTGTAGAAAAAGGAATCCCTGTGTATCAAACGTACGGTATGACAGAAACGTCTTCGCAAATTTGCACGTTATCAGCAGATTACATGTTAACGAAAGTAGGATCAGCTGGAAAACCACTACTTCAGTGCCAACTCCGTATTGAAAAAGATGGCGTAGTAGTGCCACCATTTGCGGAAGGTGAGATTGTAGTAAAAGGGCCGAACGTAACAGGCGGTTACTTTAACCGTGAAGATGCGACGCGAGAGACTATTCAAAACGGATGGCTTCATACTGGCGACCTCGGTTATTTAGACGAAGAAGGGTTTTTATACGTATTAGATCGCCGCAGTGATTTAATTATTTCTGGCGGAGAGAACATATATCCAGCTCAAATTGAAGAAGTGTTGCTTTCTCATCCGGCAGTAGCGGAAGCTGGTGTTGTCGGCATGGCTGACGATAAATGGGGACAAGTACCAGCTGCTTTTGTTGTGAAAAGCGGGGCGGTAACAGAAGAAGAAATTCTTCATTTTTGCGAGGAGAAATTAGCGAAATATAAAGTGCCGAAGAAAGCATGTTTCTTAGAGGAATTACCACGTAACGCTTCGAAAAAATTGTTAAGACGAGAGTTAAGACAATTAGTGGAGGAGATGTAGGTGGAAATAAAAAAAGCGACACTGTATATAACGGAAATGCCACTCGTAATCCCGTTTGCTACAAGCTACGGGACTTACGAAAAGCGTGAGAGTATCGTCATTGAATTAGAAGATACAGACGGGTGCATTGGTTTTGGCGAAGTCGTTGCGTTCTCTGAACCGTGGTATACGGAAGAAACGGTGAAGACGGCGCTGCATGTACTGCAAGACTTTTTATTACCGGATTTATTAAAGGCTGAAATTTCTCATCCGAATGAGGTACCGGGTCTATTTCAACATATAAAAAGAAACCGAATGGCAAAGGCCGGAATTGAAGGGGCTGTTTGGGATTTATATGCGAAGCGTCAAAAGAAATCGTTAGCGACATTGCTTGGGGGAACGAAGTCTGAAATTGAAGTCGGCGTTGTAATTGGGATCAATACAATTCCGGTTATGTTAAAACAAATCGAGAAGTACGCAGAAGAAGGATACGAGCGTTTTAAAGTAAAAATAAAACCGGGGTATGATTATGAGTTATTGAAAGAAATTCGTAAAGAGTTTCCGCATATCCCGCTAATGGCAGATGCAAATTCAGCATATACATTAGGGGATACGGAGAGGCTGAAACGACTAGATGAATTCCAATTAATGATGATTGAACAACCGTTAGCGGATTACGATTTTCTCGATCACGCGGAATTGCAAAAGAAAATTGAAACGCCGATTTGTTTAGATGAAAGTATTCATAGTTTAGAAGATGCACGCGTTGCGATTACGCTTGGTAGCTGCCAAATTGTGAACATTAAACCAGGGCGAGTGGGCGGACTAACAGAATCAATCCAAATCCATAATTATTGTATGGAACATAACGTACCCGTTTGGTGCGGTGGTATGGTAGAGATGGGGATTTCACGAGCGCAAAATGTTGCTCTTGCGTCATTGCCTAACTTTACGATTCCAGGAGATATATCTGCTTCTAGTAGGCACTGGGAGAGGGATATTATTTCGCCGGAAGTGGCGCTTGAGGGCGGAAAAGTGATTGTACCGCAAAGTGTTGATGCTGAGTATGAGGTAGATCGCGGAAGACTGGCGGAAATCACGAAGCAGCGGATTGTTTTGGAGCGGTAAGCTGAGTTTTTCAAATAGCGGGCGGATTTTGTCGTTAATTGTCGGTAAGTCGATATATTTCAATAATCGCTGATATAATTTGAGTTACGGTCGATATAATTGAAAAATCGCTGATATAATTCGAGTTACGGTCGATATAATTGAAAAATCGCTGATATAATTCAAGTTGTGATCGATATATTTCGAAAATCGCTGATATAATTTTATTTACCAAGGTTACTCTAACGAGTAGCCTTTTTGTATTGTACAAATTGGATAGACTAGTTTACAATCGAGCGTATAAAAATGGAATGAAAAAGGGGGAGTAAAATGAAGCGCATTTCAATTTTAATAGCGGATGATGAGGCAGAAATTGCTGATTTAATTGAGATACATTTAGAAAAAGAAGGGTACCACGTCGTGAAAGCAGCTGATGGAGAAGAGGCAATTCATATTATTGAAACGCAGCCAATCGACTTGGTAATTTTAGATATTATGATGCCGAAAATGGATGGGTATGAGGTGACGCGTCAAATTCGCACGAAACATCATATGCCGATTATTTTTTTAAGCGCGAAAACTTCGGACTTTGATAAGGTGACAGGTCTTGTACTAGGCGCGGATGATTATATGACGAAGCCTTTCACACCGATTGAATTAGTTGCACGTGTAAATGCACAACTGCGTAGGTTTTTTACGTTAAATCAACCGAAAGTAGCGGAGAGTAAATCTGCTTTAGAAATAGGCGGAGTCGTAATTAATCCCGAGCGTAGGACGGTTGATGTATATGGTGAGCAAATTGAATTAACGCCGAAAGAGTTTGATATTTTATATTTATTAGCGAGTCATCCGAAGAAAGTGTACAATGTAGAAAATATTTTTCAGCACGTATGGGCAGACGATTATTATGAAGGTGGAAATACAGTAATGGTACATATTCGTACGTTGCGGAAGAAGCTTGGAGAAGATAAAAGAAAGGATAAATTAATAAAAACAGTGTGGGGAGTAGGTTATACTTTTAATGGCTAATATGATGAAAAGTTTTCGATTTAAAATGATTGCCTTATTTGCGTTAAGTATGGTACTTGCAGCAACTGTAACTTATATAATTTATAAAGGATTGCAGCTGTATTATAAAACGATGGTTCGCTACGAAGAGCCTTTAGCACAATTTAGGTCAATGGTAAGGGAATTTGGAGACATTAATTTCTTTTTAATTTTCTTTATTCCGTTATCTATTATCTTTTTCTTCTTTTTGACAAAACCGTATTTAAAATACTTTGATGAAATTTCTAATGGGATTCATCATCTTGCGAACGGTAACTTTACGAATAAAGTTCAAGTTTCATCAAATGATGAGTTTGGAAATATCGCGCGTGAAATAAATGTTGCAAGTGAAAAGTTAAAAGAAGCTGTTGAAAGAGGAGACTTTGCTGAAAGTAGTAAAGATCAGCTTGTTGTGAATTTAGCTCATGATTTAAGAACACCATTAACATCCGTGTTAGGATATTTAGATTTAATTCTTAAAGATGAAAATTTAACAAAAGAACAAATTAAACATTTCTCCACAATTGCATATACAAAATCGCAAAGACTGGAAAGTTTAATTGATGAGCTATTTGAAATTACACGTATGAATTATGGCATGCTAAAGCTGGATAAAAAGCCGATTGATATAAGTGAGTTGCTTATACAGTTAGAGGAGGAATTGTATCCGTTATTAGAAAAACATCATTTAGAAGCTAGATTGAATGTGGCTCCTCATTTACCGATGCACGGTGATGGAAAATTGTTAGCTAGAGTATTTGAAAACTTGTTAACAAATGCCGTTCGTTACGGCTATGATGGACAATTTGTTGATATGAATGGGTATGTTGATAATGGAGAAGTTGTCGTACAAATTATGAATTACGGAGATAGCATCCCGGAAGAAGATTTACCGTATCTTTTTGATATGTTCTATACAGGTGATAAAGCAAGAACTGAGAACCGTGGCGGGACAGGCCTTGGACTATTTATTGCGAAAAATATTGTCGAGCAACATAACGGTACGATTTCTGCTGAGAGCAATGTAGTTAGAACGATATTTGAAGTACGATTGCCAAAAGACGAGAATGTAACAATTTAATAAAAATTTAAACTTTATCCCACTTTTTATTTTAATAGTTTTTTCTATTCTATACGTAAGTTACGTTAAGGAGGAACTAGAAATGAAAAAGTGGGTATTTATTTCTTTTTTTATAGTATGCACAGTATGTGTAGGCGTTTATATATCACCGTTATTTCAAAAGGAAATCGACGTTAAAATTGTCGGGAAAGATGAGCTAGTAAAGGCGGCAAACACCGATGGGAAAGAGATTACGAAGGAACAAATTTATAAGGGCGATTTATTATTAGTTAACAGGGATTACCCAGTAAAAAAAGATAGTATTAGGTCTGATATTATAAATGTAAATCATAATAGTGAATTAGTGAGAGGCTATGTAATATTTGATAGAAATCTTCGTTTATCAAAGGATGTTGTGAAAAAGTTTTTGAACGTTGTCGATGCGGCTGGAAAAGAAAGTGTTAACCATTTTTTGATTAGTAGTGGCTATAGAGATTTCCAAGAGCAAAAACAGCTATATGAAAAAATGGGATCTGATTATGCACTTCCAGCAGGATACAGTGAACATAACTTAGGATTATCACTGGACATTGGGTCTACTCAAAAGAAAATGGAGAAAGCGCCTGAAGGAAAATGGATTGAAGAGAACGTATGGAAGCATGGCTTTGTATTACGTTATCCGAAAAATAAAAGTAACATTACAGGCATTCAATATGAGCCATGGCATATACGTTATGTAGGCTTACCTCATAGCGCAATTATGCAAAAAAAGAATTTCACACTAGAGGAATATTTAGAGTTTTTAAAAGAGGAAAAAGAGATTTCAACTGAAGTCGAAGGTAAGAAATATACTGTTTCTTATTATAAAGTTTCTGAGAATATGAAAGTGAACGTTCCAGCAAACAAGCAGTATGAAATTTCCGGGAACAATATGGATGGGGTTATTGTGACGGTTCAGGAATAGAGAAAAAGGCTGTGCCATTTGGGACAGCCTTTTCTTATATAAGAAAGGAAGTGACGTTTTTTGTCGGTAAATCGATATTCTTTGTCGAATCGTTAATATATTATAAGTTATGATAGATATAATTGAAAAATCGTTGATATATTGTAAGTTATGATAGATATATTCAAAAAATCGTTGATATAATTTCCTATACTATTAGCATTTTGGAGGAGCATCTTTTTATTCGCTTTTAAACATTATAACGTTATATTTACTTCTCCCTTTTTTTGTGTTACGCTAAACGTGTGAAAGAGATATAAAAATGAAACTTTAATGTAAGCGTATTCTTATGGCTTCTTATAGAAAAGGATGGAAGTACAATGACAGAACGATTCGTACTACGTAATGTGAAACGTGTGAACGGGGAAGAGATTGACATTGTAATTGAAAATAATAAAATCGCACAGGTGACGAAAGCTGGTGCTGGTGAGGGTGGAAAGGTTCTTGATTGCTCTGGTACTTACGTATCGAGTGGCTGGATTGATTTACACGTTCATGCTTTTCCAGAGTTTGATCCGTATGGCGATGAAGTGGATGAAATTGGTGTTAAGCAAGGGGTAACGACAATTGTTGATGCGGGTAGCTGCGGTGCTGATCGCATTGCAGATTTAGTAAAAAGTAGAGAGCAGGCAAAAACGAATTTATTTGCCTTTTTGAATATTTCTCGCATCGGTTTGAAACGAATTGATGAATTATCCAATATGGAATGGATAGATAAAGAGAAAGTAATAGAAGCAGTAGAAAAGTATAAAGATGTAATCGTTGGGTTAAAAGCGAGAATGAGTAAAAGCGTCGTTTGTGATAGTGGAATTGAACCGCTTCATGTAGCGCGCTCTTTATCCCGTGAAACATCATTACCGATTATGGTACATATCGGTTCAGCGCCTCCTCGCATTGAGGAAGTTGTACCTCTTTTAGAAAAAGATGATGTTATTACACATTACTTAAACGGGAAAGAAAATAACTTATTTGATGAAGAAGGAAAACCGCTACCTGTGTTACTAGATGCAGTGAATCGCGGCGTACATTTAGATGTTGGTCATGGTAATGCTAGTTTTTCTTTTAAAGTAGCAGAGGCGGCGAAGCGTCACGGTATTGCCTTTCATACAATTAGTACAGATATTTACCGAAAGAATCGTATACACGGTCCAGTATATAGTATGGCTCACGTTCTTTCGAAATTCCTTTACTTAGGTTATCCGCTAGAAGAAGTAATTAATGCGGTTACGAAAAATGCGGCAGAGTGGCTGAAGAAACCAGAGCTTGGCCGTATTCAAGAAGGCCATATTGCAAACTTAACTTTATTTACGGTGAAAGATGAGAAGATTACGTTAATCGATTCAGAAGGGGACCAGCGCATTGCTAAAAAAAGAATTGATACAAAAGGGGTTGTAATTAATGGATCATTCATTGAATGCTAAGTACGGATTAAAAAGAGTAATTAATGCGAGCGGTAGAATGAGTATTTTAGGTGTATCTGCTCCTACAGATACGGTAATGGATGCGATGAAACATGGTGGACAAAATTATGTGGAAATTGCTGCTTTAGTAGATAAAGCAGGAGACCATATTGCGAGAATTCTAGATTCAGAGGCAGCGGTCGTTGTGAATTCAGCATCGAGCGGAATTGCGCTTTCTATCGCTGGTATCGTTACAGAAGGAAATCGCCGTAAAAGTGAAAGACTTCATCAAGAAGTAATCGCGAAAAACGAAGTGATTATGTTAAAAGGTCATAACGTTCAATACGGTGCTCCTGTTGAAACGATGATTTACTTAGGCGGCGGTAAACTTGTAGAAGTTGGCTATGCAAATGAAGGGAAAGCAGAGCATATTGAAGATGCAATTGGTGAAAATACAGCAGCGATTCTGTATGTGAAATCACATCATGCAGTGCAAAAAAATATGATTTCTGTTGAAGAAGCATGGGAAGTTGCGCAGCGAAATAAAGTACCGTTTATCGTGGATGCAGCAGCTGAAGAAGACATTCAAAAATATGTGAAGTATTCAGATCTTGCTATTTATAGCGGTTCAAAGGCAATTGAAGGACCTACTTCTGGTATTGTGGGCGGTAAAAGAAAGTATATTGAATGGCTGAAAGTGCAATTACATTGTATCGGAAGAAGCATGAAAGTTGGGAAAGAAACAACTTTTGGTTTACTTCAAGCACTTGATGAGTACGGAGTAAAAGAAGATAAGAGCGAGCAAGAAAAAGAATTGCTACAAGTACTTATGCCGCTAAAAGAATTAAATGGTGTAAATGTAACGATCGTTCAAGATGAAGCTGGAAGAGCAATCTTTAGAGCACGTATTCATATTAACGAAAAAGAGTTAAATAAATCGGCAAAAGACGTTGTGGCTGCATTACGCGACGGGGAAATTGCAATTTACACACGTGATTACGGAGTAAGACAAGGGTTCTTTGATATCGATCCACGTCCACTTCAAGGTGATGACATACATGTAATTGAAGAAAAAATGAGAGAAATTGTAGGGGGAAACTAAAATGACAAACATTCAAAAACGTTTTTATAAAGGCCGCGTAGCATTAAATGTATTGGCAAACAATATAGAAAATGCGAAAGATATTTTTGAAGCAGCAGAAGGTTATGTAGTAGTGGGAGTGTTATCAAAAGACTATCCAACAGTAGAAGAAGCTGTTACAGCTATGAAAGCATATGGAAAAGAAATTGATGACGCTGTATCAATCGGACTAGGCGCAGGAGATAATCGCCAAGCGGCAGTTGTGGCTGAAATTGCGAAGCATTATCCTGGTAGCCATATTAACCAAGTGTTTCCTTCAGTTGGAGCGACACGTGCAAATCTTGGCGAAAAAGATAGCTGGATTAATAGTTTAGTATCGCCAACAGGAAAAGTAGGTTACGTAAATATTTCTACTGGCCCAATTAGTGCGGCTGGAGAAGAAAAAGCAATCGTTCCAATTAAAACAGCGATTGCACTTGTACGTGATATGGGCGGAAATTCATTGAAGTACTTCCCGATGAAAGGGCTAGCCCATGAAGAAGAATATCGCGCAGTTGCGAAAGCTTGTGCGGAAGAAGGATTCGCATTAGAGCCAACAGGCGGAATTGATAAAGAAAACTTCGAAACAATTGTACGTATTGCGCTTGAGGCAAATGTAGAGCAAGTTATCCCGCACGTGTACTCTTCTATTATTGATAAAGAAACTGGTAACACGAAAGTAGAAGATGTGCGTGAATTATTAGCAGTCGTGAAGAAGCTAGTTGATCAATATGCGTAAGAAAATTGCAGCGTTCGGCGAAGTAATGATGCGCCTGCAAGTACCTGGATATGAATTGTTGTCGCAAGCTAACACGTTAAATTACTCATTTTCAGGTACAGGTGTGAACGTTGTAGCGGCACTTTCTCACTTAGGGCATGAAGGGCTTCTTATTTCAACTTTACCGGAAAATTCGGTTGGAGATGCAGCTGTATCTTACATTCAAAAGTTAGGAATTCAAACTTCTCTTGTTTCAAGAGGTGGTAAATATGTAGGTATGTATTTTTTAGAAAATGGATTCGGTGCACGTGCAAGCCGCGTTACGTATTCGAATCGACTAGAAAGTAGCTTCAATACGGCGTCTGAAGAGATATACCAATTTGAAGAAATTGCTAAGGAAATTGATATCGTTCATTTTTGCGGTATTACACTTGCGATGAATGATACGGTGCGCCATCATATGAAGTCTTTAGCGAGAGCAGTTAAAGAAAACGGAGGAACCGTCGTTTTTGATTGTAATTATCGTCCATCACTTTGGGGAGAAGACGGATATGAACAGGCAAAACCGCATTATGAAGAAATGCTGGGACTTGCTGATATCGTTATGATGAACGAAAAAGATGCAATGTTTGTTTTAGGAATAAAAACCGAAGAAACGGAGCGAGAGGCGCAACTTGTTGATCTTATTCCAAAGGTAGCTGAAACGTATCATATCGCTACAATCGCTGGTACTCATCGCTCTATTAACAGTGATAATACACATTCGCTTCGCGGGTTTATATGTAAAGATGGAACGTTCACTTTTGCAAAAACACTTACGTTTTCTGTATATGATAGAATAGGTGCTGGAGATGCTTATACGAGCGGAATTATTCATGGCGAGATAAAGGAGTTCGCACCAGAGAAAGCTGTTTCATTTGCGTCAGCAGCTGGAATGCTAGCACATACAATCGTCGGTGATACGCCAATGTCATCAGAGAAGGATATACTTCGGGCAATGACGGCATCAGTAGGTGATGTAGAAAGGTAGTGGGTGTAACGGTGAACGTAACGAGAAAAAAAGGACCATTATATTTGCAAATAAAAAATATTATTCGTGATCGAATATTGCATGGTGTATATGCGATTCATACGAATATCCCTTCCGAACCGCAGTTAGAAGAAGAGTTCAAAGTGAGTAAAATTACAGTGCGAAATGCGATTAAAGAACTCGCTCAAGAAGGATATTTGGAAAAGAAAAGCGGTAAAGGAACGAAAGTCATCCGCAATACTTCTGCGACAAAACTGTCAAAGGGTAAGAAATTTACTGAAGTGTTAGTGGAAGAAGGATATAAAGTACAGAAGAAATTGCTAAAAGCAGAAATTGTGCAGAATGAAGAAGGAACAGTGCCATTTCGATTATTCGGTAAGGAGAGTTTTCGTATTGAACGTTTATATACGTTAAATGATGCACCGTACATTCATTATACGCACTATTTCTCAGCAGGAATGGCAAGTTCAGATTTATCGGATTTTGACTTGCAATCGCTTTATGATTTAGTTGAAGACCGAGGTATTCATTTAGAAAACTTCAGAGATGAATTCGCTGTTGGACTCGCGCCTAGTTTCGTTGCAGAAGCGCTAGGTGAAAAAGAGGGGACAGCGCTATTAAAACGCATGCGTTATTCTTACGATGAAGTTGGCGAAGTAATTGAATATAGCGAAGGCTACTACAATACAGAAATGCAGCATTATGTAGTGAATTATGACGTATAAAAAAGAGGGGATTTTCCCTCTTTTTTTATAAAGTAAGGAGAATGGGAGATGGATATATACTTATTAATCGTCACGTTACTTGCAATTGCGATTGTTATTTTAGGGGTATCATGGTGGAAATGGCATGCATTTATTAGTTTAACAGTTGCGAGTTTGTTTTTAGCTATCATGTCTGGACTGAACTTAACAAAAATAGTGACTGCCTATGAAACTGGTGTTGGTAGTGTACTAGGGCATTTAGTTGGTATTTTAGCTCTCGGAACAATTTTAGGGAAAATGATGTCCGATTCAGGGGCCGGCATGCAAGTGGCAGATTTCTTTATTCGATTTTTCGGTGTAAAGAAACTACCTTGGGCTATGTTATTTGCAGGATTTGTTATAGGGATTCCAGTGTTTTTTGAAGTGGGGATCGTCATTTTATTACCACTTGTTATTTCCATTCGAAAAACGACGAAGCAAAATATATTATTAATTGCGTTACCTGTCATTGCAGGATTATCTATTGTTCACGGGCTCGTGCCTCCGCATCCAGGGGCGATGACAGCAATCGGTATTTATAACGCGAACTTAGGAAAGGTACTTTTATATTCATTAATTATCGCGTTACCAACAGCCATTATCGCAGGACCGATATTTGCAAAGTGGGTACATAAAAGGGTGATACCTGAAAATGAACCAGAGCTTATTCGGGTTACGACTGTCTCAACTGATTTGCCAAGTCGTAAAGTTTCATTCTTTATTATTTTACTACCAGTTGTATTGATGATTTTATCAGTAGTTGCACCATATATTTCATTACCGAAAAAAATGACTGAATTTTTCGTGTTTATAGGAAGTCCAGTAATCGCCTTACTTATTTCATGTTTCGCAGCATTTTATTTACTTGGTATCAAACAAGGTATTAATAAAAAGATGATTAAAAAATTAACAGATGAAAGTTTATTGCCTGTCGGTTCTATTATTTTAATAATTGGTGCAGGCGGTGGATTTAAACAAATATTAATTGAAAGCGGCGTTGGAACAGCTATTGCACAAATGGCAGAACATATTTCGTTATCACCAATCGTATTAGCTTTCATGGTAGCTGGTTTAATTCGAATTGCAACAGGTTCAGCTACAGTAGCATTAACGACAGCAGCAGGGATTGTTTCACCAGTTATTCAGCACATGTCTGGTGTGAATTTAGAGCTTCTCGTTATTGCAACCGGTGCAGGTTCATTAATGTTTTCTCACGTAAATGATGCAGGGTTCTGGCTTGTAAAAGAGTATTTAGGTTTGACGGTGAAGGAAACGTTTAAAACGTGGACGGTACTCGAGACATTGTTATCATTTATTGCATTTGGTTTTGCTCTTTTGTTGAATATGTTTCTTTAGGAGAGGAGATCAGATTTAAACGAATAAAACCTACAGAGGAAATGTAATTTCTCTGTAGGTTTTATTCGTTTTTTGTGCTTTCTATTACTTAATGGAACGGACATACTGATCTTCTCCATCGTCTTTGACAAAGACTCCTAGCTCATTCAAATCTTTGCGTAAATGCTTCTTTTTTTTAGAGTTTCCTTCTCGAAGGGCATTGCGTCTTTCATACAAAATAGTATTTATGCTTTTATTAAATCGCTCATCCTCTAATTTCCATAAGCTATACTCATGTTTATAAGGATCTTGTTCCACCCAGGGGAAGCCGTGCATTAAGAAAGTATCTTTAATTTTGCTTGGGGTAATGTCAGATGTTTCACGTAACCATTCTCGGTCTTCTTGATCAATGATAACCACTTGACGCTTATCTACAAAAACGGCTTTTACATTTAATCTGGTGATTTGTTTCTTTTGATCGTCCTTATTCACGTGAATGCTTTCCGAAGTAATGTTCATTTTTAAAGCTTCACTATAAATAATTAAAGAAAATAAAATTCCTGCAATAACACCAATTAGCATGAGGATAATAGGAAGCCAGAAGGGATTAATAAAATTTAAAAGTTCTATAATTTTTGAATCAGAAAAGAGAGGAATCTTTTTTATAATCTCTATTAATTTAGGTGAAAAATATCCAATAATTCCTAAAAGGATTGGGCTTACTATAGCAAGTAATTTTTCTAAAAAACCTAATCCAATGACAGATGCCTTTTTCATGTGTAGTTCATCCTTTCATATATATTTTTTTAATCAAGGCATGTTTTAAACAGTGAGTTTCTTCACCATTTTTATGAGCTCATCTGAGTAATTTTCTATGGATATAGATGAATTTGCCTTCAGCATTCTTTCTTCGATTGCTCCTAAAATAAATGAAGCTAATGTGTCGGTTTGGAAAGAATCGGAAAACACGCCATTTTGTTGACCAGTCTTCAAAATATCTAATAACATCGTTCTAAGAGCATCCTCCTCTTCGTCGTCTTCGATTCTGTAATAAGGAACGTTCTCTTCATTTCTTGCATTAAAGACAATCTCAATTAAGGCAATATTATTTTTGTAATGAGTTTCTTGATAAGCCAAATGCGCTTCAATAAAAGCCTCTAGTTTATTTATTTCAGATTGAGCTAATAGCACTCGATTACTAATAAATTCATGTTGCTTGGCAACTAAAAATTGTAATGTGCGATTCATAAGGTAAAGCTTATCATTAAAATGATAAGAAATAAGTCCGGTACTAATCTTAGCCTTTTTTGCTACCTTCGTTAAGCTTAAGTTGTTATATCCAACCTCTTCTAATGTATCAATACATGCAAGAATAATTTGTTCACGCCTAGCCTCTGCAATAAAAGAATCAGTCACGCTATTCAACTCCTAATTTATATGATTTGAATGTATAATCAAAAAATTGATTGGTCGTTCAATTAAATATTAGTAAGAAATTAAGAGTATGTCAAATGTTTTATGCTTACATCTGGATAAGGCTCATTCGCTTTTTAATAAAGCCCAATTCCTAAAACAAGCCCGTTTTTAGGTAAGCCAAGCTTCTTATTCGCCCTGAAAACATAATATAAATGGAATCCCCTCATTTAGAGCAAGGTGAACTTGTTATGAATGATACTAAAGGAGGAATAGGGTAATGAGCGAAAAGTGTGAACACAGACATGATGATTGTAACCGCAGACATGGTTGCGGAGGCGGTTTTGCGCTTCTAATCGTATTGTTTATTTTATTAATTATCATCGGTGCTAGCTGCTTCGGCGGAGGCGGCGGTTGTGGTTATGGTGGTTACGGCGGTTATGCTGGCGGCTACGGCGGATATTGCTGCTAATTATTAAAAACTATTGAAAATAGCCTTGTGCATATTGCACAAGGCTATTTTATTCATATTTTTATATGCTGTGATAATTTATTAATGTAAAGAGAACGGATTAAGAAGAAGAAAATGATCTCGATAATCCCGAAAAAGGTGAGTACGATACATGTCTCTTTTAATAAGGAGAAAGAAAACATGCTTTGTAAAAACTTAACTGCAAATAATGTGTGAACACCAGCAACGACATAAGGAACGAAAAATAAAATTCCTAATTGAATCGTTGCAGAGCGAAACATTTCTGATTCAGTTAAGCCAAGCTTTGTAATCGTAATATACTTTTGTCTTTCAGTTGTTAAGTCATTATACATACGGAAATATAAAACACTAGCTGCTCCGATAAAGAAAATAAAGCCGAGAAATGCCCAAATAAAGAATTGAGCGACTGCATTTCCTTTACTATGAACGAGTTCATCCGTAGCTGTATAAATATAAAATGGTTTAATGAAATCTTCTTCATTTTTATGTGCTTCATACAAGGTTTCTGCATCATGATTTAAGCTTTTTAATATATTTTTTGTTGGGACAATTGCATTTTCCCAATTTTCCACGAAGTAGTTATAGACTGTAATTGTTTCAATATGAGGAATCATATTTTCAATTACTTCATCTTGCATCACAATTAAGTGAGGTAATGCAAAGGGAGGCTCAATTCCTCTATTAATAAAACCTTTAATTTGAAATTCCTTTTTATTAGAGCCAAGTGTAATCGTGTTCTGCTTCGCAAATGGGTTAGACACGAGATTTAATAACACTGGTGAATAGCGAGAAATATTATAAACTTGTGAAGAATCGAGAGTGATTTTTGGTCTGTTTAATTGCTGTGCTATTGCGTTATAATCACTCATTTTCATAATGGCAATTGATTCTTTTGAAGCTGTATCTTTTAAAACGGTAAACTTATATTTGTCATATTGAAAATTAGCATTTGTAAGTTCAGTTTCAATCGTAGTAATATGCTTTTGTTCAAATGCATTAACACCTTCTGATGTATAGGTGAATGGTATTGGATATCGTTCTAGTATGGGTGCTTTCGTATTATTGTTTGCAGCAAATAACCCGATAATAATTGTAAATGCAAGTGCAGATAGCATAGAAACAATAAAGAGTACATTAATATTACTGCGTGTACGAGAAACTAAATCTGAAATCCATAACATATTTATTTGTTTTAAATAAAACTTTCTTCGTTTCTTTAAAATATAGATAAAGAGAAGAAATGTTTGTGAAAAAAATAAATACGTCCCAACTACTACAAGCGGTAAAATAGATAGCATAATTAAGAATACAGATCCATTTTGTGCATTTTTTTCCGTTATGTAGCCTTGCGGATAACCAGCAATATAATAGCATAGTCCTAAACAAGTTAAAGCAAATAGTGAAATCAGTATAGATGGTTTTTTTTCGCTCTTCTCTTTGTTAACGCCCTTAATAAGCTTCGTTGTTTTTCGAGTACGAATAAACATTGGTGTAAATGTAGAAACGATTAAAAATAAGATGATAAACGTTACGGTTGTAACGATAATCGCTTCTGTTGGCCAATATAAATAGAGACCTTTCGCGTTTGTTAATTTCGAAGTGACTAATAAGAAAAAGTTAGAAAATACAAGTCCACCTTGAATGCCGATAAAGATAGACAATATCCCGATTATCATATTTTCAGTAAATAACAGTCTCTTTAATTGTCTCTGTGAGATACCGAGAATGGTGAGTATCCCGAATTGCTGCTTCCGTACATTTAAAAATGTTCCAATTGAATATAAGAGAAAGAAGAACGAGAACATAACAATCACAAGCTGTGCTGTACTAGCTAAGTTCATTAGAGGATCACGTTCTTGGAAACTTTGTACACTTTGTAACCGCGGGTGATACGCGTATACAGTAAATGAAAAGAAAACCATGATAGAAAACGCACTACTTACAAAGTAGGCGAAATATGCTTTCGAATTACGTGAGACATTTTTAAATGCGAATTGCCAAAATGTCATCCACGTCTTCCTCCTAATAATGCTAAAACATCTAATATTTCTTGATAAAATTTCTCACGGTACAATCCGCGGTGTAGTTCATTGTAAAGCTCTCCATCTTTAATGAAAATAACACGGTTACAATAACTTGCTGCAAACGGATCATGGGTAACCATTAAAATCGTTGCATCTTCTTCTTTATTTAATTTCGTAAATAGCTCCATTACGTCAATTGCCGCTTTTGAATCTAAGTTTCCTGTCGGTTCATCGGCAAGTAGAAGTGAAGGATGATGAATGACAGCACGTGCTACTGCGGTACGCTGTGCTTGTCCCCCGGAAACTTCAAAAATACGCTTGTCCAAAATATGATCAATTCCAAGCTTTTTTGAAATGTTATCAAGCTTTTCATCCATTTCTTTTAATGGAACATTATCTAATGTTAAAGGTAGTACGATATTTTCACCGATTGTTAGTGTATCTAGTAGGTTAAAGTTTTGGAAAACAAATCCTAACTCTTGGCGGCGGAAAATAGCTAACTTCTCTCTACGAAATGTGTGCGGTTTTTTTCCGTTAATCACGACATCACCAGAAGTCGGAGAATCGATTGTAGAGATAACGTTTAAAAATGTAGATTTCCCGCTACCAGATGGTCCCATAATGGCAACGAATTCACCTTTATCCACGTGTAAATTTATATTTTTTAAAGCAGTATGAGGGACTTTTCCCTCATATACTTTTGAGACGTTTTTTATGTGTAATACTTCTTCCATAGTAATCACCTTTCTACTTTTTAAAACTTAATGTGTTGTGATAATTTTTGCATATAAAAGGAACGAATTAAAAGGAAAAATAAAATTTCAACTGTTCCAAAAATCATAAGTACGACTGTAATTTCAGCGAAGAACGAGAGATGTAATATTTCTTGTAGCATCTTTGTCGCAAACATCGTATGGATTGATGCCATAATGTAAGGCACGAAGAAAAGAATCGCAAGCTGAATTGTCGCTGAACGTTTCATTTCAGTCTCAGTTAAGCCAATTTTCGTAATCGTTATATATTTTTCTTGCTCATTTGTTAAATCTGTATACATTCGGAAGTAAAGAACACTACCAGCACCGATAAAGAAAATAACACCTAAGAAAGTACCAATTAAGAAGAATGAGGCAACATTTAGTTTTTTCTTATATAGAGAATCGCTCGCTTCACTTGCATGGAAAGGTGGGTGCTCTGCTTGAATAGCTGCATTATCGTTATGGATTTTTGTTATAAACGATGAACCGATATTATGTGCTTTTTCCCAATCTGTAACTTTGAAGTTATATACACTCATTTGTTTGGAAACTGTGGATAAGGCTTCTACATTTTCATCAGATAGTATGAGTAATTGGTATATTAAGCTGTTTGGGAATGGGCTATAACTTTTATATTCTTTCACTTGTAGTTGTAAATTGTTTTGAGTAAGTGTAAGAGTATTTTTCTTTTCTTCATTGTGAAGTGTTCCAATAACTTGATCATCTAAGTCTTTCATAAGAATATAAGATTCATTCTTATTTACCGTGAGTTTTTCCAAATTTAATGCTTTAGCAAGTACATTATAGTCACTTTGTTTAATTGCGTAATAGAGCTGCGTGTTATCTTCAGCTGAAGATACCTCATATATATCCGTTTTAAATTTTGTATAAGTAAAGTGCCCTTCATTAAATTTCTGCTCTAACCAGTTTAAATGTTCATCAGCTAATGTATTTTCAGTATGCGATAAATACGTAAACGGGAAAGGGTTTTGTCTAATTGCATCAAACTTTGTAAATTTCCCAAAACCGTATAAGAATGTAATCATTGTAAAAGCGAGTGTTGATAGCATCGCTACAATAAAGAGCATGTTAATGTTTGTCCGAATGCGCGCTGCTAAATCCGAAATCCAAAGCATATTAATTCGTTTCATATAAAACGTTCTTCGCGTTTTTAAAATACGAATAAGTAAAAAACTAATTTGTGAAAAGAAAAAGTATGTTCCAGCTGCAATAAGCGATGGGATGACAAATATACTAGAGACGGCGTATAAAAGCCCAATGATGTCACCTAGCGACATAAAATACAACGGATTTGCGGCTAACGCATATCCACATATTAAACACGTCGCACCAAATAGAGAGATGAGCACGGATGCTTTTCTTTCTTTTTGTTGTGTTCCTTCTTTTAAAAGACGTACGGCTTTTCTCGTACGAATGAGCATCGGTGTAAAAGATGATACGAGAATGAAGAGCCCAAGAAAGATGATGATAGTTAAAACGATAGCACTTGTAGGCGGATATAAATATAAACCAGGTACGTGTGTAATTTTGGCGGTAACTAATAAAAAGAACTGTGAAAAGACAACTCCAAGTTGAATGCCAAAAAATATAGAAAGAGCACCAATTAACATATTTTCTATAAATATGAGTCGCTTTAATTGTTTTTGAGATATGCCAAGTACTGTTAAAATCCCGAACTGTTTTTTTCGTACTTTTAAAAAGGTCCCGATTGAATACAGTAAAAAGAAAAATGAAAAGAACACAATGACAACTTCTGAAATTGTCATTAATATGTTCAGAGAATAATTCACGTCTGTCATATGCAATTTAGGATGAAATAAATAAACTGCAAATGAGAAAAAGATTGCGATGGAGAACGCACTGCTTACAAAATAGGCGAAATAAGCTCTGGCGTTCCGCGTCACGTTTTTAAATGCAAACTGCCAAAATGTCATTCACCTGAACCTCCTGATAGGGTGAAGATGAGAAGAGCATAAGAAATACTCTTTTCATCAAGTTTGTTTTAAATATTTTGTCCACTCGTGTATTGTGATAATTTTTGCATATAAAGTGAACGAATGAATATGAAAAATACGATTTCAACGAATCCAAAAATAATAAGAACGGCTGAAACCTCTTTGAACAGAGATAAACCAATTACATCTTGTAGCATTTTTGTTGCAAACATTGTATGAATGGATGCCATAATGTAAGGAATGAAAAATAAAATACTAAGTTGAATGGTTGCAGATCGTTTCATCTCTGTATCTGTTACACCGATTTTAGAAATCGTTATATATTTCTCTTGTTCGTTCGTCAAATCCGTATACATTCTAAAGTAAAGAACGCTACCAGCTCCAATGAAGAAAATAACTCCTAAAAATGTCCCAATTAGGAAAAATGCAGCACTGCCTGATGTTATTTTGTATAACGATCCTGCTGATTCAAAGGAACGAATAAGAGGTCCTTCATACTGGGATTTATTTCGATCTTTTTGCACTTTTTCTATAAAATTATCAGCAATTTCATATGTCTGTTCCCAGTTTTGAATTTTGTAATTGTATGCTGATATATGCTTTACGGTGCTAGGTAAGTTATTTACGATAACATCAGGCAAAACTATCGTTTGATATGAAAAGCCAGATGGAATTGCATTCACATGCTCATAGCCTTTCACTCGTAATTTCGTATTTGTACTAGAGAGTGTAATGTAATCTCTTTTGTAGCTTTGCTCAAATTCGTTGAATATGGTGTTATAAGATGTCCCTGTTAGCACATATGCTTCGTTATCATCCATAAATAGTTGTTTCATTCGTAAAGAATCTGCAAGTTTGTTATAGTCACTTTGCTTAATTGCGTATACGTCATTATAAATAGCTATATCTTTATCTTCTTTTAGTGGTGTTTCATATATATCAGCTTTTATTTTTTGATAG
The DNA here is from genome assembly GCF_052646455.1 of Bacillus cereus group sp. Bce041. Taxonomy (NCBI): domain Bacteria; kingdom Bacillati; phylum Bacillota; class Bacilli; order Caryophanales; family Bacillaceae; genus Bacillus; species Bacillus cereus group sp. Bce041. The sequence continues at coordinate 1,068,144 of NZ_JBQXON010000001.1, read as the reverse complement.
GGGAAATGCTCTTTTTGTAATTGTTGCTCAAGCCAATTTAAATGCTCTGTAACAAAAGGGTTCGCATCATAAGAAAAATAAGAAATTGGAAAAGGAGAAGTTCTATTCACCTCTAGCTTAATAAATTTCCCGAATCCATATAGAAACGTAATCATTGTGAAAGCAATTGTAGATAGCATCGCTACAATAAACAGCATATTAATATTCGTTCGAATACGGCTCGCTAAATCCGAAATCCAAAGCATATTAATCCGTTTCATATAAAACTTCCTTCTTTTCTTTAAAATATAAATAAGTAAGAAACTAATTTGTGAAAAGAAGAAATATGTTCCAATTGTAACAAGCGTTGGGATAACGAAAATACTTGAAACCATATATATAACACCGATTTGCGGGCTTACTGATACGAAATATTTAGGATTTCCAGCTAACGCATAACCACCAAATAAACAAATCGCACCAAATAATGAAACAAGTATGGATGGTTTTCTTTCTTTTTGTTTTCCACCATTTGTTTTTAAAAGGTGTACTGCTTTTTTTGTACGAATAAGCATTGGTGTGAATGCAGATACAATGATAAAAAGACTAAGGAAAACAATGGTTGTTAAAATAAACGCGTTAGTAGGCCCGTATAAATATATTCCTGGAACATGGGTAAGTTTGGCTGTTACTAATAAGAAAAATTGAGAAAAAACAACTCCAAACTGCATGCCGAAAAAGATAGATAAAATCCCGATTAACATATTCTCCATAAAAATAAGACGATGTAATTGTTTTCTCGATATTCCTAAAATGGTCAAAATACCAAATTGTTTTTTTCTAACTTTTAAAAAAGTACCAATGGAATATAGTAAAAAGAAGAAAGAGAAAAATACAATTACTACTTCTGAAAATATCATTAATCCTGAAATTTCAGAGGTCATGTCAAAGTTTTGTAATTTCGGATGGAATAAGTAAACAGCAAACGAAAAGAACACAGCAATGGAAAAGGAGCTACTTACAAAGTAAGCAAAATAAGCTCTTGAGTTGCGCGTGACGTTTTTAAATGCAAATTGCCAAAATGTCATAGATTATACCTCCGGCTAGAAGATATAGAAGTAGTTGTATTGCAAAAAATGTATGAGAGTGAGTTCTCATACATTTTGCTTGCATATGTTACGATCATGCTTCGGTCACCTTCTCCGTATGTTCTGCTTGATTATTTGCAGCGTTGTGGAAGATGATTTTAATCGTCGTTCCTTTACCAACTTCAGAATCTAGTTTGACAGAGTGACCTAAATAATCACAAATTTTACTTACAATATAAAGGCCCATACCAGTAGATTCTCCGAATGCGCGACCGTTTTTCCCAGTGTAAAATGGTTCAAATACTCTTCGAATATCTTCTTGCGGAATACCAACACCTTCATCGCGAACTTCTAAAATAATATCTTTTCCGTTTCGGTAAGCAGATAAGAATACCTTCTTTCCGCGTTCCCCAGAGTAACGAACAGCATTTGTCATTAACTGATAGATGATAAATTTTAGCCATTTCGCATCAGAAGCAACTTTTAAATCAGAATGGACTTCTAAAACAGGGAAGACACCATTACGAATGAATAGTTCTTTTAATCCGTTAATATTTTTTGTTACCGTATCTTTTAATGAAATCGTCTCGACATGGAAATCTTCATGGAAGTTATTTAACCTAGCCATGTATAAAGCCATATCAAGTCCTTGGTTTAGACGCTCTAATTCTTTTTTAAACTTTGGAATTAAATGCTCGTCTTCCATTTCTAGCACCATAAGCTGCATAACAGAAACAGGTGTCTTCATTTGATGTACCCAATGGTTAATGAATAATTGATGTTCTTGTTGTTTTACTTCATACGATTGTAGTTCTTTTTGGAATAGACGGTACTGCGTACGTACGAGTTCATTGACACCGTGAGGCATCGGAGCAGTTGCTCTTTCAATAAACGCATCTTCCATTTTTTCTGGTTGCTCACTTAATCTATGGTACATTCTACGATTGCGAACGTAACGATAAGCGAGGAAACAAATAAATAAGTATAAACTTAAAACGACGAAGTAAAATTTATTATTTTGAAATCCGTCTACTGCATCATAAAGAACGAAAATGATACCGAAGTTTAATACGTACAGTAGAAAAAATGCAAAATGATCACGTAAAAATAGCTTCATGCTTATTCACTCCAAGTTGCGTTAAAGCGATATCCAAGTCCACGTACTGTTTCAATAGAGTTCTCAATGCCAAGCTCATTAAACTTTTTACGAAGACGTGTAATGTTTACGTTTAATGTATTTTCCTCAACGAAACTTTCGTCATCCCAAAGCGCAGCTAATAAATCTTCACGGCTCGCTGTACGAGGGAATTTAGATAATAACATTTCTGCTAAAATTGCCTCTTTCTTCGTTAAAAGAACTTGTTCAGATCCAAAATGAATTTCTGGACGTTCAGGGAATAGTTTTAAACCTTCTACTTCAACGATACGTTCAGAAATATTTGGTGCATAATCACCGTAAATACGGCGTAATTGTCCTTTAATTTTTGCCATTACAACGTCGTAGTGGAATGGTTTTGTAATGTAATCATCCGCACCGCTTTCAATTGCCATAATTTGTTCCATCTCACCAGCACGCGCTGAAATGAAAATAATTGGACAAGTAGATTCATGACGAATTTGACGGCACCAGTAGAAACCATCGAATTTCGGTAAGTTTACATCAAGTAAAACAAGATGTGGTTTCACTGCGTTAAACGATTCCATAATATCATCGAAATTCTCCGCTACCACAGCCTCATAACCGTACTTCTGAATGTGAGATTGCAGTAATGATGAAATATTTGGATCGTCTTCAACGATTAAAATTTTATACATATGTATATTCCTCCTCAAAAAAACAATTGTAGCTATAGTGTATCATGTGTTTCAAGTCTTTTCATTATGTTGAAAGATAAGCTAGTAAACAGTATAGGTTAAAAGTGAGAAAAGTAAAAAGGGCGCTGGATGAAATTGACAAATAACGGTAATTGGTTTAATATTTAGATAAATATCTAAATGTCTAATTATCGAAAGGAAGAAAGACATTGAATCAAGCATTCAAAGCATTAGCAGATCCAACAAGGCGAAAAATTTTAGACTTATTAAAAGAAGGCGATCTAACCGCTGGTGAGATTGCTGAACATTTCAATATGACAAAACCAAGTATTTCACACCACTTAAATGCACTTAAAAATGCTGAACTTATTCAAGATGAAAAGAAAGGGCAATTCGTTATGTACTCTTTAAACACAACGGTCTTTCAAGATTTATTGACTTGGGTGTTTACATTTACGAATAAGGGGGAAGAGGGGAAATGAAAAAGCATCTTTTTGCAATCTTATTAATTGTTATAACTTGTTTAGCTTGGGCGTTTGCTTGGCCACATTTACCGGATACAATTGCAACGCATTGGAGCGGCGGTAAAGTAGATGGATATTCTTCTAAATTGTATGGAATGCTTTCTATGGTTGGAATTATGATTGTTTTATATATTTTTCTAAACGTGTTACCAAAGATTGATCCAAAGAAAGCGAACTACGAGAAGTTTTCTAAAGCTTTTATGATGATGAATAACGGGATACTACTGCTACTATTTGTAGGGAATATAGATATTATTACAAGTGGATTAGGATACAATTTATTCATTAATCGCGTGCCGGAATTATTAGTGGGTATTTTATTTATAGTCATCGGAAACTATTTACCACAATGTAAACCAAACTACTTTGTAGGTATAAAAACACCGTGGACATTAAGTAACGAAGAAGTGTGGAGAAAAACGCACCGTTTTAGCGGAAAGGTGTTTGTTGCATTGGGGATCATTATGATTTTAAGTGTTTTTGCACCAGTAACGTGGAAATCTTTCGTAATGGTTGGAATTATTATTGGTGCAGTAGGATTAACGATGGGATATTCATATATTGCTTATAAAAAAGAAATAGGGGCCTAATAAAAAATTATGGGGGAGAGAGGATGAAAAGACACGTATTACCATGGAGTTTAATTATTGGCATTGCAATTGGATGGTATATTGTATGGCCATATTTACCAGAACAAATTCCACGCCATTATAATGCAGCAGGAGTAGTAGATGGATATTTTTCTAAAATAGAAGCAAGTTCATTCTCGATAGGTAGTATGGTAGTGCTCTATATGATATGGCTAGTTTTTGGATTCATAAAAGATAAGTCTACACAGCAATCCAAAGTTCTTTCAGCGATTAATTATGCCATTCTCTTTATCGGATTTGGATGTAACATATTTGCACTATTAGCAGCGTCTAATTATATTGCATCGGGCTCAATTGCATTTAATTTTGGACTTGGAACATTGTTTCTTGTACTAGGTAATTGCATGCAACAAACGAAGCCGAACGGGTTAGTAGGCATCCGAATGGACTGGACATTAGAAAATCCTGTAGTTTGGAGAAAAACACATAGATTTGCTTCGAGGGTATTTGTAATAGGTTCACTTTGTATATATGCCGGGGCTTTGCTTCCAGATCCATTTAATATTTTTATGGGGATTGGAATCATATTAATATGTATTATCGTATCAACAATAAAGTCATATAGTATTTATAAAGAAGAGTTGAAAATGTAAATAAAGCTGCTTTTCCTTTTAGGGAAGAGCAGCTTTGTTTTTTTAATCACTTCTTCAAAACCGGTATCCAAATTTCACTTTTAAAGTTTGGAGAAGATATATCTTTCTGTTCATTCCACAATATTTCCGGTCCTTCCGCTAGTTCATAGTTCGAAGAAGGGAACCATTCAGAATAAATACGCCCCCACACATTTTGTAATGCATCAGGAAATAGACCGACAGCTTCAAATATAGCCCATGTTGAAGCTGCGACTTCAAGTTGCGCGAATTGCTCTGGACAATCCTTTGTTGTGGCTACTCCAATATAGTGATCAAGTTCTCCTTTTTCCTCCATTCTTCCTTCAGAAAAATTAGTAGAAGCACTAATAATTCCAGTAGGTTCAATGTTCGAAAGGGACTTTAATGTTTGAATAGACTCTGGGTTTAAACTTTTCCACATAGAAGCAATTTCTTCATTTACACCGTTAAAAACGATTGGTACTCGTTTTGTAATACCTATAATTCGAAATGGCTCTTTTTCTTCAATTCGATAGTTCATTTCATTTCCTCCTTGAATGGATAATTGGAAGGTCATTGGTGAATAAGCCTTCAAAGAATGGCTACTATTTCGGGCCTCTGAAGGTGTTATACCGTGCAAGTTTTGAAATGCACGAGCGAATGAATCTGGTGAGTTGTATCCATATTTTATAGCGATATCAATGACTTTTACATTGCTGTTTTTTAGTTCAAAGGCAGCGAGAGTAAGACGTCTACAGCGAATATATTCTGATAGTGATATGCCAGCTAAAAAAGAAAACATTCTCTTGAAATGATATTCGGAGCAGTAAGCTATTTTTGCGACTTCTTTAAAATCAATTTCATGTGTAAGGTTGTTTTCGATATACTGCATTGCAGCATTCATATTTTTAAGTGAATCCATATTATGACCTCCTCTGTACATAGAATAGCAGGAACGAAATAGCTCCATCCGACATTTCGTGCACAACTTTGTAGGTGCATTTTTTACCTTACAAAATTGTAATGTTCCTGTAAGGAGAATGAATGGATGGTATGATATCCCAATGTTATAGTAACAAAGTACTTTAATTCATTACGTTAACTTTTTGATTTCTTTACTTATGTGCCTTACATAACTGTCATGTTTGTGTAAGAAACATCGATAGTGGCAAGAGTAGAGAGTGTATATAGTTGAAAATAGAGAATAGAAGAAATGAGGGATGTCGAGATGAAAACAGTATTAGAAGCAAAAAATATTGAAAAAGTATATGACACGGGTGGTAATAAATTTGCAGCGTTAAAAGGTATTAACTTACAAGTAAAAGAAGGTGAGTTCGTTGGAATTATGGGACCTTCTGGTTCTGGTAAGACGACTTTACTAAATGTTCTTTCTACAATTGATAATGCGACGAACGGTGAAATTTTAATTGATGGAAAAGATATTGTGAAAATGAATGATGATAAGTTAGCGTTATTCCGCCGCGATCATTTAGGCTTCATTTTCCAAGATTATAACTTATTAGATACGTTAACAGTGAAAGAGAATATTGCTTTACCACTTGCGTTATCAAAGGTGAAAGCGAGTGAGATTGATCGCCGCGTTCTTGAAATCTCAAAGAAATTTGGTATTGATCATATTTTAAGTCAGTTCCCATATCAAGTATCTGGTGGACAGAAGCAGCGCTGCGCAGCATCACGTGCAATCGTTACGAATCCAAGTATGATTTTCGGAGACGAGCCAACTGGAGCGCTTGATTCTAAATCTGCAACAGATTTACTTGAAAGTATGAAGTCATTAAATGAATATGATAACTCAACAATTTTAATGGTAACGCATGATGCATTTGCAGCAAGTTATTGTAAACGAGTTATTTTCATTAAAGATGGTGAACTATATAAAGAATTGCACCGTGGTGAATCAACGCGTAAACAGTTCTTCCAAAAAATTGTTGACGTAATGTCTTCTATTTCTGGAGGTATGGCTGATGACCTTATCTAGCATTGCCCTCCGCAACATACAGCGGAACTTTAAAGACTACTTTGTATATTTCGCATCTATGATTTTTAGTATCGTTATTTATTTTACATTTAAAGCACTGCAATATAATTCACAAATGGAAAAAGCAGCAGAAGCTTCTAAAAAGATTAGCGGAGCGTTCCAAGTTTCCAGTGTGATGCTTATCATTTTCGTAGCAGTGTTCATTATATATTCGAACGGATTCTTTACACGTAAACGTAAAAAAGAAGTTGGCTTATATTCGTTATTAGGTATTCGTAAAAGACAAATTGGTAAAATGCTCTTTTATGAAAATATGTTAATGGGATTAATGTCATTAGTAATCGGGATTGCGATTGGTAGTGTCCTTTCGAAATTATTCCTTGAGTTATTAGTAAATATGATGGGATTAAATTTAAATGTTCATTTTGAAGTACCGATGGCTGCTATTATTGATACAGCAATTATTTTCTTTGTGATTATTTTATATACATCACTTCAAGGATATCGTTTAATTTATCGCTTTAAGTTAATTGAACTTTTCCGCGCAGAACGTGAAGGAGAAACAATGCCAAAAGGGTCTGTCATTATGGCATTAATTTCAGTTGTCTTAATCGGTTCAGGTTATTTTTTAGCGCTAATGTACATGAAAGCAGTTATGTATGCAGACTTTATGGTCGTTGCATTATATATTTTATTAGCGACAGTAGCAGGGACTTATTTACTGTTCATGTTCTTCACAGTATTTGTATTGAAACGTGCAAGAAATAATAAGTCAGCATTTTATAATGGTATGAATATGGTAACGACATCGCAGTTACTATATCGTATTAAAGGAAATGCGAAATCATTGGCGACAATCGCTATTTTAAGTGCAGTTACATTAACAGCGGTTGGTACGTCAGTTACGATGTATTACAATACATTTACGCAATCAAAAGTTGCTGCGCCGTATAGTTATTCCTATGAGAAAAAAGATGCAGCATTAGATAAAAAAGTAAATGAAATACTTGCTGGAGAGAAGAATAATCACCCAGTCACATATGAATCAGAAGTTGAAATGATTCCTGTGAAAGGAACATTTAAAGGTGAAAGAGCTGATCAAGTTCTGAACACACACTATAATGTTACGAATCAGTACCAGCTTATTTCTCAATCAAGCTTTAATAAACATGTGAAACACTTAGATGTAGAACCTGTAAATTTGAGTGCGAATGAAGCTTTCGTATATGATAGCTTATATATTGAGAAACTTGATTTTGGTCCTCTTTATACAGGAAATACAGCTGTATTCCCTGTTGGAAATGAGTCAAAAGAATTAAAAATTAAAGGTGTAAATAATAGAAGCCTTACAAATTTAAATGAACTATTTGTAATCGTTCCTGATAAAACATATGAGCAAGTGAAACAAGTAAACGAAACGCGTACTGTAAAAAATATTGATGTAAAAGGTGAGCGAAATAGTAAAGAGTTAACAGCAAAATTAGCAAGCATTATGCCAGCTGGAGAATCAGAAGTTTTAAAACCATTTAACGATTTCTATACAGGATTCCAAATGGGACTTGAAACGACAGGCTTAATGATGTTTATTGGGTTATTCTTAGGATTAGTATTCCTATTAGCAACAGGCTCAATCATTTACTTTAAACAATTAACAGAAGCAAGTGCTGACCGTGATCGTTACATTGTCCTTCATAAAGTTGGTGTAACGAAGCAAGAAATGAAGAAAGCTATCGCAAAACAAGTAAGCTTTATCTTCGCTATTCCGTTAGTAATCGGTATTTTACACAGTTTATTTGCACTAAAAGGTTTATCAAATATATTACCATTTGAAATTATGATGCCTCTTCTCATTAGTATTGGAGTATACGGTGTCATCTATATTGGATATTACTTCTTAACGGTTCGTTCTTATTATAAGATCGTGAGTGCGAAGTAATAAGGGGCAGCTATCGCTACACGCGATAGCTGTTTTTTTTATTCTTCATAAAATCTTAAGAAACTTCCTCAATTTTTATTAAGAAACGATAGTTATACTTAGACACAAGTTAAAAACTATCGAACGAATGAGGAGAGGTTTACATGCAGCTCATTACATTTTTACATGAATTTATAAAGCATCCAAAACATACTGGTGCAATTGCGCCAAGTTCAAAAATATTAGCAAAGAAAATGGTCGATGTAATTGATTTTAATAAAGCGAAATGTATTGTAGAGTTAGGGCCTGGCACAGGGGTTTTTACGAAAGAGATTATGAAGAGAAAAAAGAAGGAAACGATATTTCTTCTTATTGAAATTAATGAAGTATTTTTCAAAGAATTAAAAAGAAAGTTTAAAGATGAGCAGAATGTCATTGTTGTACACGGTTCAGCTGAAAATATAAAGAAGTATATGGAGGAGCTCAATATAGAAGGCATTGATTACGTTTTATCAGGGTTGCCTTTCACTTCTTTACCAGAAGAAGTTTCAAAGCGCATTTTAAATAATGCGATGGAAGCGATACATGAGAATGGTGAGTTCATTACATTTCAATATTCACTTGTGAAAAAAGGGTTTATACAGCATTTCTTCCCTGAAATTACACTAGAAAAAGTATGGCTCAATTTCCCGCCAGCCTACGTCTTTAGTTGCAAAAAAGAACTAAGGAGAGCATATGCATAATGGAATTACATGAATTATTATCTTATATTGAACAATACGGTTATTGGGCTTTATTTTTCTGTTTATGGTTAGGGATTATCGGTATGCCAATTCCAGATGAAATGATTGTTATGAGTGGTGGTTTCGTATCTTCAGTAGGTATATTAAGTGTTGTTCCTTCATTCGTATTAACATATTTAGGTGTTGTATCAGGGCTTTCTTTAGGATATATATTAGGGAAGGTTTTTGGAACGAAGGTACTCCATAAATTAATGAAAAAGAAAAAAGCGAAGTATTTGATGAAATCACAAGAAATGGTTGATAAATACGGACAGTACGCGTTAGTTACAAGCTATTTCATACCAGTTGTAAGACATATCGTACCATATTTAGTTGGGATGAATAACATGTCATTTCGGATATATGCTTTGTATTCCTATACGACAGGATTTGTTTGGACACTCGTTTATTTTTTGCTCGGTTCTTTATTTGGACAACATATTGAAAGGATTGTAGCAGCTGCGATAGAGTATGGTTTGTATTTTGGCGGGAGTATTGCATTGATTGTGAGTGTGTTTTATTTTTACAGACAAAAAAGAAATACAGTGATGAGTAAATAAAGGAGGCGGCAGCCTCCTTTTATTATTAATATGGCTTTATTTATCGAAGTGCTGATGCAAAGCCCTGTGACATTAAGAAAAAGTTAAGAAACCGCACGAGTTTTTATTAAGAAATGCTCTCTATACTTAGAAAGGTCTTATAGAAAAACATAATGAAAGGCGGAATATAGATGAAAAGATTTATTTTAGGATCATTACTTGTCATCATAGCAGGAGCGGCATATTTGTTAAATGGGAGTGCTACAGTAGATTCCATGAATCCGTTTCTTAAATTAGAATATCGTTATGCGGTAATTGATAACGATGGAAAAGATTTAGGTGGAAATAAAGGCCGTGCATACACAGTGAACACATATGATAAGGATGGAAACGAAAAAGAGATAACAATTGATGGAGTGGATACATTGCAAAAAGGTTCCTACTGGCATGTAATTACGAGAGGAAAGTCTGTGCACGATAAGGTACAAATAGAAGAAGAAATAATTCCTGATGGCGCGAAGGTGAAGTTAGGATTGTAAGTATAAACCCAGTTCTAGATGAGAGAATCGGGTTTGTTATTTTATGGTAAAATGATAAAGGGGGAGGGCGAGAGGTATGCTACTCATTGTTAGCCTTATATTAATTGGGATTATGTGCAGTATGAGAATAGTATCCTTACATATGATAGAGCGACAAATGATAGAAGAGCGATATGTATATTGCCCAAAATGTGATGCGAAAATTAGAAAAGGGAATTCGGCTCCTTTTTGTTCGAAATGTAATTTAATATTTTAACTATATTAAATCCAAAATCAATTCTTATGATTTTGGATTTTTCTTTTTAAGAAAATATTAAGAAACCCCATTACTATTTGTTAAGAAAATGTATCTATACTGAATTCTGTTGCTTAAAGAGAACACCACGAATTATAACAGGAGGTACAAATAGATGAAAACAATGTTAGAAGCGAAAGGGATTTCGAAAATATATGATACAGGCGGGAATACGTTTGAAGCGTTGAAAGATATTCAACTGCAAGTGAAAGAAGGAGAGTTTGTCGGTATTATGGGACCGTCTGGTTCTGGTAAGACGACACTTTTGAATGTTCTTTCTACTATTGATACGGCTTCAAAAGGTGAGATTTTAATTGATGGAAAAGATATTGTGAAGATGAATGATGATGAATTGGCACTTTTTCGCCGTAATCATTTAGGATTTATTTTTCAAGATTATAACTTATTAGATACGTTAACAGTGCGAGAAAATATTGCATTGCCACTTGCTTTATCAAAGGTGAAGGCGAGAGAAGTAGAATCTCGCGTTGAGGAGATTGCAAAGAAGTTTGGGATAGATCATATTTTAAATCAGTATCCGTATGAAGCTTCAGGCGGACAAAAACAACGCTGCGCGGCATCAAGAGCGATTGTAACAAATCCAAGTATGATTTTTGGAGATGAGCCAACTGGTGCGCTTGATTCGAAGTCAGCGACGGATTTATTAGAAAGTATGAAGACATTAAATGAAAAAGATCTTGTAACGATTTTAATGGTAACGCATGATGCGTTTGCGGCAAGTTATTGTAAACGAGTTGTATTTATTAAAGATGGAAAGTTATATAAAGAATTACATCGCAAAGAGATGACAAGAAAACAGTTCTTCCAACAAATTATTGATATGATGTCTTCAATCTCTGGGGGTGCGGCAAATGAGCTTATCTAGCATCGCCCTTCGTAATATAAAACGAAATTTTAAAGATTATTTTATATACTTTGCTTCCATGATTTTTAGCATCGTCATTTATTTTACGTTTAAGGCGTTGCAATACAATTCACAAATAAGTGAAGCTGGAGATAACATTGGACGAGGATTCCAGCTTGCGAGCGTAATGCTCATTATTTTCGTTGCAATATTTATTATATATTCGAATGGTTTCTTTACACGAAAGCGTAAGAAAGAAATAGGTCTTTATTCTTTACTCGGTATTCGAAAAAAAGAAATAGGTAAAATGCTGTTTTATGAAAATATGTTAATGGGTTTATTATCATTAGTAATCGGAATTGTAATTGGTAGTTTACTTTCAAAAGGATTCCTAAAGCTACTTTTAAATATGTTAGAGCTACATGTAAATGTTCATTTTGAAGTACCAGTTGGAGCGGTTATAGATACAACAGTTATTTTTTGTCTCATCATTTTATACACATCGTTTAAAGGATACCGCGTTATTTATCAATTTAAGTTAATCGAGCTATTCCGTGCAGATAACGAAGGCGAAGTCATGCCAAAAGGTTCGAAAATAATGGCTTTCATTTCTTTATTATTAATTGGATCAGGTTATTTCTTGTCAGTAACGGCTATTAAAAATGTGAGCGGTGATAACTTTATGCCCCTTGCACTTTACATTTTATTAGCGACAGTACTTGGAACGTATTTATTATTTATGTTCTTTACCGTTTTTGTATTAAAAAGAGTGCGAAATAAAAAATCCGCATTTTATAACGGAATGAAAATGGTTACGACGTCTCAGTTACTATACCGCATTAAAGGAAATGCAAAATCGTTAGCAACAATTGCCGTATTAAGCGCAGTAACGTTAACGGCGGTTGGAACTTCTGTAACGATGTATTACAACACATATATGCAGGCGAAGAAATATCATCCAGTTAGTTATTCTTATGAAAAGAAAGATATGGAATTAGATCGTAAAGTAAATGAGATTTTAAAAGAAGGACAGAATGAAGTCATTCATCAATATGAATTAGAGACGGTAAAAGTAGTAGGAGAATACGGTGATGGCACTTCATTACAATCAAGAACAACAGAACTTATCGCGCAATCATCATTTAATACAATCGCAAAATATTTAAATGAAGAAACTCTAGATTTAAAGAAGAACGAATTGTATGCATTTGATGGCATGTACAGTGAAGGTAAGAGAGATAGTGGCGTATATAAAAATCGAAAAGCTACATTCCCAATTGAAGAAGTAGCACCAGTACAAGTGAAAGATGTACAAGCAAAAAACATTACAAACTTATATGAACTTCTAGTTGTCGTTCCGGATGAAGTGTATGAGCAAGCAAAGAAGACAATTGGCTCTCATACTGTGAAAAATATTGATGTGAAAGACGAAAGAAATAGTAAAGTGTTAACGGAGAAATTAAAGAAAGTAATATCGGAAGAAGATGCAGAAGGAAGAGAGGAATTCAGTGACTTCTATACAATATTCCGCAGCGGTATTGAAACGTCAGGGTTAATGATGTTTAGTGGTATATTCTTAGGACTTGTATTTTTACTTGCAACAGGCTCTATTATTTATTTCAAACAATTAACAGAAGCACATGCAGATCGTGAACGTTACATCGTTCTTCGAAAACTCGGTGTCACGAAAAAAGAAATGAAAAAAGCCATTGCGAAGCAAATGAGATTTATCTTCTTTATTCCTTTAGTAGTTGGTATATTACACACTTTATTTGCGCTCAAAGGATTAGCGACAGTTATTCCGTATGAAATTGCAGTTCCGTTACTAATTAGCATCGGGGTGTATAGTGTTATTTATATTGGTTATTATTGCTTAACAGTTCGTTCTTATTTCAGGATTGTTAGTAAATGAAAATAAGGTATACAGTTTTTGAAAAAGCGAAAGAGAGCGTAGTGAAAATTATGTTCTCTTTCGCTTTTTTTAGTTAAAATGAGGTGTGCATGAAAATGGTATTTAAATGGAGTGTTATTTCTTTCTATGGGAATGGGTTGGCTTGAAATTGATTAAGGCCTATTAACAAAGATATTTCATCATGTTAGTGAAGTGGCTTGGAAGTTAAATCATAAAGTGCTACTGATGAATGATAAAGGAAAAACTGTATGGATGTTAACCTTTTTAGAGAAAGATATCCCAGCTAATTTAGTTTGGAAGATTGAAAGAATAGATTGAAAATAGATGAGAAGTGGAGTGCATATGATGGAGACACAAATCGTTATTGGAGTACCTGGTTTATGGAAAGATAGAACAGAATTAATACAAGAAGTTGTGAGTAAAAGTAACTATATATTAGCAGGAAATGTTATGTAACATAAGGAGAAAGAGATTGGCTTTGAAATTGATATATATGAACAAGACCCTTCTTTGAGAGAGGCTTTCTTCTATGCAGGTGGTGAGCGTTTTGATGAAGAATTGCTTCGAAAGTTAGAGAAGCATACTTATACAGTGTATGTTATTGCGAAAGTTGACGATACAGAGAGGTTACAAGAAGTGATTGATGTAGGAATGGAACTTTTAAATGCAGGTGGGCTTGCTTTAAAAGTTGAAACAGCAGGTGTAGCTTATTCGAAAGAGGAATGGCAAGAGCTTGCAGAGGATAAGGAAATCTTCCCTATGTATTCACATCTTGTAACTTTAGTCGGAGATGAAGAGGACGATTATTATTCATGTGGAATGCAGGCATTTAATCTACCAGACGTTGTTTTAGACGGAGGAATAGATCCGGAAGTAGCTGTAGATTTATTAAATGATTTTAACCTACATAATATATTGGAAAAACCTAATTTGAAAGATGGAGATACAATTAGTTTCACAGAAGGTGCTCCAGTGTATCGTGTATCTCATTATATAGATGAACGTTATGAGCAAGAGGATCCATTTTATAACCCGTGTGGGGTATGGAAGTTAGAGAGTGCTTCGGCAAAGAAATCTATCTTTCAAAAATTTGGGAGTGTGCTAAAAGGATGGAAAAATACATAAAAGAACAGATGAGTATATGTGATAAATATAAAGCAGAGTATGTAGAATCCACGAATGAATTGAAATTAGGAATAGCACAAAATGTGAAAGATAGTATCGCTCCGATTAATGGGTTACGAATGCCTATAGAAAACGGAACGACAGGTTGGTACATTTGGGCTGGTGAAGAAATGGGGACAGAGGAAGATTTCTTTCTTCCTTTACACGTTCAACATATTGATGAATGGGCACCTGAAATAAAGAAGTATTTAGGGTTACCACCTGGTTGGAGATTTTTAATTGCTGGAGATTACGAGGACGTGTGGTATGATTCGGATTTGTTTGATGAAGATTTAGAAGAGGATGCAGATGAATGGGAAGAAAATATGCTACAAGAGTATGGATGGTACATGCATAGCATATTAGCAGAAGATATTGATGGCATCCATGCTAATTATCATACGAATGGTCTAAGAGAGAACCTTAATCATCAAGATTTACAAATAACATTAAATATGGATCCTGAAGTCGCGCATAGTGTTTTTTGTTCCATAATAGAAGAAATAAAGAGCGGAAAAAAGTTTGAACAAGGGATTGAGTATACGAATATTATTGAAGGATATCCCATTATTATAAAGTCTTTCGCAGAGATGGATCGAGAAGTTTTGAGGGTTTTATTACCTGATGAAAGAGGGATTCTTCCTACGAGGCCAGAGTGTGATGAGTGTTATAAGACTCAATTGGATGATATTGAGGAGAGTTGATAAAAAAAGAGCTGAAACTATTCAAGCTCTTTTTTCATGGCTATTTATGTCCTAAAATATGCTCAATCTCATGCAAACTTAATTTACTTGCCTTAGCAATCGTTTCAAGTGGTATACCAAGATCATACATATTTTTAATCATTTGAATTTTCCCCTGTTGAATGCCTTTTTCAATGCCTTTTTCAAGCCCTTTTTCAAGTCCTTTTTTAATTCCTTGTTCCATTCCTCTTTTTATTCCTTCTGTCTCTGCATGGGCGAATTTTGCTGCTTCATCCATTAAAACTTTCTCCCTTGCGTCATAGGCTTGTCGGAAAGATGAATCTTGACTCATACGTTCCCATTTATTTATCGCTTTTTGTAAAATAGGGTCTTGGTTCATAGCAATATCCTCCAATAGTTTAGTTAAGTGCTCATCCTCATTTGCTGAAAGCAATAAAAGCCAACGAACAAATGGATCTTTCCACGGATTTACTTTTTCTTCATGCCATTGTTCAGTTAACTTTGGAATTTCTATAATGTGGATTTCTATGTCTTCACTCAGGATTTTTTTTTTGTTGTGTATTCCATAATACGCTCGTTGTATGGAAGGCTGGGTGTTCCGAAAACATTGCGAAGTTTAGTAAGTTTATGGTGATGGTTTTGTGAAGTGCACTGTAGGGCATCCCTTTTTGTAGTTGAGATGTGTATAGCCTTCCCCAATAATATAAACTGCGTTTAACCAT
This sequence comes from Bacillus cereus group sp. Bce041, assembly GCF_052646455.1. Lineage (NCBI taxonomy): Bacteria > Bacillati > Bacillota > Bacilli > Caryophanales > Bacillaceae > Bacillus > Bacillus cereus group sp. Bce041. Next base: position 1,052,062 of record NZ_JBQXON010000001.1, on the reverse strand, counting down.
ATCGTGATTATTATTGAGTTGTATTTCTACATTAACTTTTGTTCCTGTGTCTAATGTCGCTGAAATGTCTAAAATAGATAACTTATCCTCTTCATATTCCCTGTGTAAATGTGGATCTTCTAGTTGTAGAGAAGCAATGGGCGACTCTAAAGACTCTTGTAACATAGCATTTAAAAATGCAATTAGAATATCTTCGCTACCATTCGTACCAAACAATTGTTTAAATGCAAAATCAATGCGTAAATTAACTAACTGTTGGTTGAACAAAGTTTGTCCTCTCCCTTATATGAAGGTACTTCTTTCCTTCATTGTACATAAAAAGAACTAGAGTATGCAAACAAGCCATTCTTCTATTTTTTAGTAGTTTTATTAGAATGTCACAGGTAAGTATGGTTATGTTATACTCTAGTGAAATTAAAAAAATATTTTTGTTTATATCGGGGTGAAGATGATACATATGCAAAAAGATATTTTAAAACTATTAGATAAAAAGCAAAGTAACTATGAATTTCCTGCCTTTGATAATGAATATATGGATATTTCGCAAGTGAAATTCTCTCTTTTCTTTAAAGATACTAAGGATTGGTTAATGGTGTTTCAACTTGTTGGTGTAGGTTCATTAGGTGTATGTAATGATATTCAAGTATATGGAGATAGAATTACTCATTCAATGGGTGATGATTGCATTTTACAATTAAATGATGGCAATTATGAGTTATTTAATGATGAAGGTGAATTTATGCCGAATATTTATAACGGCAGTTTAAAAATTCGTGAGCAGCATTTTGAATATGAATTTACAGAAGAGGATTATATAAATAATGGAATAGAAGTACAAACGACAGAGCATTATCCAACATACTTTATGCGTATGCTTGCTACTAATGAAGAAGTTAGAACATTATTATGGTGGAGTAAAGAAGAGATTTTAGAAGAGTTCGGTTTAGAAGGTAATTGGGAACTAGCGTATGAAACGGAAGAATGGAAACATGTTGAAGACGAAAAAGTAAGTGAAAATGAATTCTTCCAATCAGTAGCCGCTGCAATAGAGAAGAAAGATCCAAGTGTTATTGTGAATGAAAATGCTAATGCTAATACGCATTGGAGAAATTGGATAGAGTTTGATTGTGACTGAAAAGGATAGGAGAAAGAATAATAAATGAAAAGAAGAAGAAAATCCGGAGAAAAAGTACAAATGCATCGTTTTGCACTACCTCTATGCTACGGAAGTGAAGCACCATATTATTATTACGAGGTAGCGCCCCATGAAAGAGAGGAACGCTTCCATTTAACATCAGATCTTTGTGTAATGGATGATGAACATTATTTTATTAGAGGATGTTTAGAGATTCCTATCATTGATTACCACGAAAATTTCATATGGACTGTTTGGGTATCACTTAGTAAAGAAAGTTATGATGAAGTATTAGAAAAGTGGGATGAGAGAGGCCGAGAAAATAGTGATCCTTATTTTGGTTGGTTATCTGTAGAAATACCATTTTATCCAGAAACATTAAATTTAAAAACAAATGTACATATAAGAGAAGTTGGAACGGCACCGTATGTTGAATTAGAGCCAACCGAGCATCCTTTAGCGATCGAACAAAGGAATGGAATTACTTTAGAAAGAGTTAAAGAAATAGAAGAAATGATTCAACGACATAACTAGATTAGAAGAGAAAAAAACGAGTGCTAGCACTCGTTTTTTTCTTTACACAACCGCAGGATTATAAATCATCGTAAAGTGTCCTGGTAATAATTCAATGTGACAAGGTGTATGAAGCGAACTTTCTCCATCTGTATCTACTTCTTTTTCTTCTTTCGTTTCAATATGAATGGATTTCGCTTTTACGTGGAAGATGTCATTTTCATTTGAATCCTCGAATAGTTTCTTTCCGATGTAATCTTTAAATGCTTGAATACCTGTTGATTTGACTACGAAAATATCAAGTGTTCCGTCATCACATTTTACGTTTGGAATAAAGGATGGAATACCACCAAGATATTCACCATTTCCAACCATGACAAGGACAGCTTCGTCTTCATATACTTGTCCGTCATAAGTAATTTTTACTGGGAATGTTTCAGCATTTTTTACAGTTCGAATTGTACTTAAATAGTAACCGATTTTACCAAGCTTTGCTTTTTCATCTGCATCGATATTGTTTGATACTTCAGATACGAGACCAATCCCCCAGAAGTTTAAGAAATGTTGTCCATTTGCTTTTGCAACGTCAACTGGTTTTATATGTTCTTTTGTAATAAGTTTTGCCGCTTCTGCAATGTTTTGCGGAACACCAAGTGTGCGAGAGAAGTCGTTGCAAGTTCCACCTGGAATAATTGCAAGTGTAGGTCTAGTTTCGAGAGGTGCTAAGCCATTTGTGCATTCAAATACTGTTCCATCCCCACCAAAGACGATAATTAAATCTACTTTACTAGCAAACTCTTGGCAATATTTTGTTGCATCACCTTGTTTTTTCGTATGAAGGATATGTAGATCAGGAAAAGCTGCGGCAAGAGGTGGTACGATTTTTGTTAAATTTGTATGTAAGTCACCTTGACCAGCTTTCGGATTTACGATGAGGAGTACTTTTTCAAATTTTGTCTTTGTCATTTTTTTCTCTCCCTTTGTCTTTTACGAATTGTGATAGAAAATAAACTTCCACCAGTAATTGATGAAAGTTTATTTTATTATATTATTCCGTTACAACTGAAGCGATAAATGGTAAGTTACGATATTTTTCCGCACAGTCGATACCGTATCCAACGATGAATTCGTCTGGAATTTGGAAGCCAACATATTCAGCTTTTAAGTCCACTTTACGACGCTCAGGTTTATCAAGTAGCGTACAGAATTTTAACGCTTTTGGTTTATGCATAAAGAAGTGATCTTTTAAGAAGTGAAGTGTTAAACCAGAATCGATAATGTCTTCTACGACAATTACGTTTTTGCCAGTAATGTTTACGTCGATATCTTTTAATAGTTTTACTTTTCCAGTTGTTTCTGTTTGATTTCCATAGCTAGATGCAGAAATAAAGTCGATTGTTACATCGTTTTTAATGTGACGAATTAAATCAGCAGCGAATACGAAAGATCCTTTTAGTACAGCGATGACTACGATTTCTTCTCCTTCAAAGTCACGTTCGATTTGAAGTGCTAGTTCTTTTACTTTTTCTTGTAATTGTTCTTCAGAAATTAAAGTGTCTTTTATTTCAATATTCATTGTAATCCTCCTACAGTGTAAAACTTATGAACATTTCGACTGTAAAGGATAGAATAGAAAAAGTCAAAGGAGATAGTAATTTTTTACAAAGATAACGACAAAATCATCTGATGATATGATATACTAATTATATTAAGAAAACGCTTCCATAAAGGGTGAATATGATGAAGAAGAAACAGTACACAAGTGTAACATTTATAAAAGCATTACTTTTAACAATTGTTCTTGGCCTGTTGGCTTACGTAATTGATGTACCTGCGATTCGTATTTCATTAATTGGAATGACTTTAGTGTTAGGAGCAATTTCGCACGGTATGATGTCGCAGCTAAAAGAAGCTGGACTTGATGATATGAGAGATCATATAGATAACAAGTAAGAAACCTTCATTATATAGAGTGAAGGTTTTTTTGTTTCTTACAAAAATGTAAGGTAGTTGTAAGGCAAATCGATAGTTGCATAATAGCATTTTGGATAAACTATGGGTGTAAGGTAAAAGGCAAGCATATTTTAGGTAAATTAAGTTTTAGGCACTCTATATGTGAAAAAGGAGTAGGAGGGCATGGAGAAACGTTGGACGACCTTTTCTTTTTTAGCGACTAGTAACACCGTAATGCTAGATGGAAAAATGGATTTTTTGCACTTGTTTGATCGTGAAGATGATCATTCTTCTTCTAAATTTACAATGAAATGGAATAAATGGAGCGAAAGTTGTAGGTTTGAAGAAGAGGCCCCTAACGAAGAGCAAAAGATTATTTTAACAAACCCTATTAAAGCGTGGGTTGTTCAACGTCGTAAGTGTAACGTCAAAAATCACTTCAAGAAAACTGAGCCGAGACAATTAGTTATCGCTCCGGCCCGTTCTACTTCCAAATCACGCGAAAGTAACATGTAAATATTGAGACACACACCCGAAAAAACATCGTACATATTACGATGTTTTTTTCTTTTTCTACAATGAAATCTTTAAATGAAATATATTTCATCTGCATCTTATATTTATATCTCTTGCTTATTCTAGTAATACATCCGGTGCGAGTTGATGTGAATAAAATATAAGGAGAGAATGAAGATGAAAAAGAGACTATTACCAATTTGTGCAATGGCATTTTTAACAGTAGGATATTCTTCAGTAGCGAGTGCGGATACTGGAACAGTAACAAAGGAAGAAGAAGCGCAAGTGCAACAAGATAAAGCTAAAAAAGAAGAAGCAATTAAGGAACAGCAAAAAAATGAAGTAGAGAAAAAACAAGCGGCCCAAGTACAAGAAAAAAATGATATGGCTAAAAAAGAGGAAGCAATAAAAGCTGAGAAAAAGAGTGAAGAAGAGAAAAAGAGAATAGCGCAAGAACAGTTAAAAAATGATATGACAAAAAAAGAAGCAGCGATAAAAGTCGAGCAAAAGAATGAAGTAGCTAAAAAAGAAGTAGTAAAGCCAGTTGTACAAGGTGAAAAATTACCAAATACAGCATCAAATAATGTAGCAATGATAGGATTAAGTGCATGTCTTGTAGCGGTAGGTACATTATTTGGTTTGAATCGTCGCAATAAGATTAAAGCGTAAATAAAATATTTTCCTATAAAGAATGGGATAATTTCATATATTAAAAATGGTAGGTTACTCCTACCATTTTTGGCATGGAGGAATGAAGAATGAAGTTACTCAATTATATCGGTATCATATTGATGGCTATAGGGCTATTCATGGGATCCTATTATGCTGTGGAATGGTATAAAGGAAGAAGCTCTGCCGGGCAATTAACTGCAGAAGAAATAAAGAGTCTTAAAAATATACAAGATACTCAACTTTCTCGTGAAACACCTGTAACTTCTCAAGTGCCTTCTTCTCAAACAGAACATAAAGAAGGAGAAAAGGTAGCGATGTTAAACATACCGAAAATAAAGAAGAAGTTTTCTATATATTGGGGAGCAGATGATACGACTTTGAAAAAAGGAGTGGGTATGTTCGTTAGTGATTTAACGACAACTCCATCTGGAGGGGGACATACTGTACTGAGTGGACATCGAGATACTGTATTTACAGATTTAGAAGAGTTGAAAGAAAAGGATACCCTTGTTTTAGAGTATGATAATAAAACGTACACATATGAAATTCAAAAGACATGGATTACTCATGCGGATGATCGTACTGTTATTATAAAAAAAGAAGAACCGATATTAACAATGACAACTTGTTACCCATTTAATTATATAGGGAATGCACCAGATAGATATATTATCGAGGCGAAGTTAACTGGCAGTTATTCAAAGTGAAATTATAGTTTCTGAAAGCGGGAGGGGGATATATAAATTATGTCAAAAAATATTTTAATTGTTGAAGATGAAGACATATTACGTGAAATATTAAAAGATTATTTTTTAAGTGAGCAATATGTAGTGTTTGAAGCGAGGGACGGGAAAGAGGCTTTAGTTGTATTTGAAAAAGAAGAGGTTGATTTAGTTATTTTAGATATTATGTTGCCAGAACTTGATGGGTGGTCTGTTTGCCGAAGGATTAGGAAGACGTCGGAGGTGCCTATTATTATGCTGACGGCGCGCGTAGATGAAGACGATACGTTACTTGGTTTTGAACTTGGAGCAGATGACTATGTGACGAAGCCGTATAGTCCGCCAATTTTATTAGCAAGAGCGAAACGATTATTAGAAAGTAGAAAAGCATCGAAGAAACCTTTAGAGAACGAAGATGATACGTTATCGATTCATGGCATCCATGTCCATTTTCCATCGCGTACTGTTACTGTTGATGAGGCAGATGTTAGTTTAACGCATACGGAGTTTGAAATATTGGTGTATTTCATGAAAAATCAAGGAATCGTTTTAACGCGAGAGCAACTCATTTCAAGAATTTGGGGATATGAATTTGCTGGCGATGATCGAACGGTGAATAGCCATATTCGTAATTTAAGAAATAAATTAGGAGAGAAAGCAAAGTATATTACAACTGTAGTACGAACTGGTTATAAATTTGAGGGGAATATATGAGAAAAGGGATTGTTCTAAAATTATTTACTCTTACAACAGCATTATGCATGTTAATTTTAGCGACGATATTTATTGGACAAACGATATTTTTTAAACAATATTATGCGAATCGAAAAGTGGAAGATATTAAAGTGAATTTAAATTCCTTTGAGAAGAACTATTTAAATCATGCAGGAAATGCAGAAGAAATTCAGAAACTAGAGCAAGACTTTTTAAGAGAAAATAATACGTGGATTACGACATTAGATAAGAACGGGAATTTAAAACATGCAGATGATTTTTATTTTGAGGTAACGATAGATCGTAGGCAACAAAAGAGCTTTGGACAACAAATATTTAAAATTCCTTTAGGCAATCTCGTCAATATAGAGGAGATTGATAATAAATTATCGGAGCATTTTTTAGGGCAAGAAATTTATTTTTCTGGAGTGAGAAAAGAAGATAGTTTTATTCCATTCTCTTTTTCTTTATCTAAGCAGAATTTAAGCGGATCTAATAAACCGTTAGAAAAAGCATTTAATGAGAAAATGAGTAAATTAAATGAGGAGAAAAAGAAAGCAGCTGTGGAACAAGTTGGTAAGGAAAAGAAGCCGGCTGTTCGGGAGCAAGCTGCTCAAGAACCAGATGTTTACATAGGAGGGCGTGTTACGAAAGTACAGTTTCCAGATGTAAAAGGCCCCGTAAATCCAATTTATAAAAACACTTTATTTTTGGATAGTATAAAAGAATTTCAAACGGATGTGTTACTAAAAGAGAGTAATCAAATAGAGTATTCAACAAAGACAATGGACTACGAAAAGAATGATATAAAATATAAATTATTAATGAAACCAATAAAAGAAAAAGACGGATCGGTAACATATATTTATGCGATGGCTTCTTTACAGCCGGTAGATGAAGCTGTACAAATGGTGCAAGATTATTATATCTATATCATTGCATTTGTAGTCGTTCTTATTTTTCTAGCTTCGTTCTATTACTCAAAACAAATTGCAAAGCCATTATTGAAAATAAATGATACAACAAAGAAAATAGCGCATTTAGACTTCACAGAAAAAATACCGATTACTTCGAAAGATGAAATTGGAGATTTATCGAAAAATATTAATGTGCTATCAAATAAACTCCATTCGCATATTGGACAGTTAGAAGAAGATATTGAAAAGGAAAGAAAGTTAGAAAAGACGCGAAAAGAATTCATTTCTGGTGTTTCACATGAATTAAAAACACCGCTAAGTATTATGAAAAGCTGTATTTCTATTTTAAAAGATGGGGTAGCTGAACATAAAAAAGAGTATTATTTTCAGGCAATGGAGAGAGAAGTAGACAAAATGGATACGTTAATTTTGGATATGCTTGAGTTAGCTAAATTTGAATCTGGTACATATAAAATGAAAAAAGATTCGTTTTATATTGATACAGTAATTGAAGGTATATGTGAACATCTATCTGTGGAAATAGAGAAAAAAGAACTTCATATTCATAAAAATATAAGTTCATTTGAAGTGATTGCAAATCAAGGCCGGATTGAACAAGTCATCGTGAACTTCATTACGAATGCTATACGATATACACCAAATAAAGAGGATATTATTATTTCTACAATAGATGAGAAGAATCGTATAAAAGTGTGCATTGAAAATAAAGGTACTCATATTGAAGAAGAGCAATTAGATAAAATTTGGGATCGTTTTTATCGCGTGGATACAGCTCGTCAGCGTTCACAAGGTGGGACGGGGCTTGGGCTTGCTATTTCAAAGAATATTTTAGAACTACATGATGCTGAATATGGGGCAGAAAATACAGAAGATGGTGTATTATTTTATTTCTATTTACCGAAAAAAGCGTAGACAATATGATCTATGCTTTTTTAATTTATTTTCATATTATCTTTACCTAATCTTTATTTTTAATCAGTATAATTTGTTTAGAATATGAGGTTATGTAAGGAGTCGATGAACCGTGCATAGCAATTGGCTAAGTATAATGGTATTTATTTTCTTTTGCGCATTTATTGTATTTTTAATTGATATTACGATATGAAAAAAGAGCGCTCATTAAGCGCCCTTTTTTTGTGTATTCATTTGATAAGCACTGATGCTTTTGAATAATCGTGGTGAAGTGATAAATAAAAATATAAGTAAAACGGTACATAAAATAAAAGAACCAAGCATTGTACTTCCATTTACGATTAATGAATATAACACAGCTGATTGACCTTTCGGCGCATATTGTCCCCAGAAAATAATGCCGGCAATAAAGTGGCAGAAATAGCGAGCAAAGCTACCGATAAATGTAGCAAGGATAATATAAGCAAGGACTTTCTTACCCTGATTTTGTTTTGATGAATGTTTGTCTTTATGGTTACCTAAATTTGATTGTTCTAAGCTATTTTCATTGGATGTTAAAAGTGCTTTTTGAATTGGACGATAGAATAAGCCAGCAAATCCGATAAAAGCAAAGGCAATGAAGTACTCAATGAATGCTTGAACAGGTGTTAAAATATAAGCATCTCCCACGACAATTTGTAATAGTCCCCAAACTAAACCGCCTAAGAAAGCTGATTTAAAGCCCCAGCGGTAAGCAATAATAAAAATAGGAATCATAGCGAATGAGATAGAACCGCCTGTTGGAAGTTTAAGTGATAATGGTAAAATATCGATAATCATGGCGAAGGCTGCAAGAATAGCAGATTCGATCATCGCTTGTAAATTGGTGTTACGCATGTTGTCTCCCCCTAAATCCAAGTTGTACAAAAAAGAATAGATATCATAGGAGGATACGAAATACGTAAATAAAAATGAGGTATGTATTTCGGACGTTTGCACAATCCCTGCGTTAGCATTAACTAACAGGTTCGAAGGGTCGGAACGAAGTGTTCCCTCTCAGCGGCATGGCTCCCCCAGTGATAACGAAATTCTTTATTTGTTATTGTTTATTGTAAGCGAAATGGATGAGAATGGCAAACGAATACAGTATGACAATAATTGAAATAGAATTGTAGCGAAATGTTAATAAATATGAAGCAAAAGGGTATAGTACAAGAGAAATTGGGTGTGGTATAATTTTTTTGAAAATAATTATCATTCTCTTCTGAGGGGGAAGGTTATGAGCTTAGTAGATATTAAAATTGGAGAGAAAGTGTTAGTAAAAAGTATTCAGTCTTTAGATCAGCTATTAAAGCGTAGACTAGCTGCTTTCGGTCTTGCTGAAGGAAGCGAACTTCGCCTGAAACAGAAAGCGATGTTCAAAGGTCCTTGTACATTGGAGTGTCGTGGACAGTTAATTAGTATTCGTCATTGTGACGCGAAAATGATAAAGGTGGAATTAGCGTGAATAAGGTAGCTTTGCTAGGGAATCCGAATACAGGGAAGACATCATTATTTAATGCGCTTACTGGTTCTTATGAATACGTAGGAAACTGGAGCGGTGTAACAGTAGAAAAGAAGGTTGGTAAATTAAAAGATAGACAAGGAACATTAATTGATTTGCCAGGTGTGTATGATTTAAATCCAGTTTCACGTGATGAAGGTGTTGTAACAAACTTTCTATTAACAGAAGAATTTAATCATATGTTAAATATCGTAGATTCCTCGCAGTTTGAAAGAAATATGCATTTAACGTTGCAGTTACTTGAATTTGGTAAGCCAGTCTCAATTGGTTTAAACATGGTTGATGTGGCGAAGCAAAGAGGAATTGTCATTGATGTAAAACGATTATCAGAGCTATTAGGTGTAACAGTCGTTCCTGTTGTTGCAAGAAGTGGAAAAGGCTGTGAAGAACTGCTTACGACTCTTAAAGAAAATGACAAAAAAGAGAAAAAGCCATTCCTTATTTCATATGGTGTACAAATGGATGAAGGAATTGGAGAAGTAATTGCTCTTTTAGAGACAGCGAATTACGAGCATCCGAGATGGTTAGCACTTCAATTTTTAAGCAATAACGAAGTAGTAGAAAAAGAAATGAAAGCATTACCAATTTATAAGGAACTCATAGCCATTCGATCTCGCTTAGAAGGAAGACTTGATTGTACGTTAGAAGAGCACATTTACAAAACTCGTGAAGCGTATATTGAAAAGTTAAAAACAAATGTTATGAAGCATGAGAAAGAAGGAAAAATTCCTTTTTCAGAAAAAATTGATAGATTAATTACACATAAAATTTTAGGACTTCCAATCTTTTTAGCAGTTATGTTTTTTATTTTTCAGGTTACGTTTACGTGGATTGGTACACCTTTATCGGATATGTTAGATGAGTTTTTTGGTGGCCAGCTTACGGATTGGGTGACGGCTGGACTTACAAGTATTGGAGCTTCTGATTTTATTCAAGCACTAGTTACAGAAGGTATTATTGCCGGTGTTGGTGCTGTATTAGTATTCGTACCACAAATCTTTGCACTATTCTTTTTTATTTCATTATTAGAAGACTCAGGGTATATGGCGCGAATTGCAGTTGTTATGGATAGAATTATGGAGTTTTTCGGCTTAAACGGAAAAGCTTTTATTCCGATGATTATCGGTTTTGGATGTAACGTTCCAGGTATCATGGCTGCGAGAACGATTGAACAGGAAAAAGAACGTTTACTTACCATTTTAGTAACACCATTTATGTCTTGTTCAGCACGATTACCTGTATATGCATTATTTGCGGGCGTATTTTTCCCGCATAGTCAGGCGACTGTTGTATTTTCTTTATATGTTGCAGGGATTGTTCTTGCGTTATTAGTTACAAAAATTATGTCTCTTACAATTTTGAAAGCGGAAAAGTCTATTTTCGTAATTGAATTACCGCCTTACCGTGTGCCACAAGCAAAAACATTATGGCTAAGCACGTGGGAGAAAGGAAAGGGATTTGTTCGTAAAGCTGGTACATTCATCTTTGGTGGTTCGGTTGTTATTTGGTTATTAAACTATGCAGGTCCATCAGGATTCGGCGTTGATATGGGAGATAGCTACTTAGCGATGATTGGTGGATTTATCGCACCATTATTTGCACCGCTCGGCTTCGGAACGTGGCAAGCTGCAGCATCCCTTTTAACAGGATTTTTAGCGAAGGAAGTTGTCGTTTCTACAATGGCAATTATTTATGCAGTTAAAGAAGATGTGCTTGGAAATGTAATGGGAGCACATTATACAGCATTATCAGCTTATGCATTTATGTTCTTTATTTTATTATATGTTCCGTGTTTAGCGACGGTAGCTGTTATTAAACGTGAAACAGGATCAGCGAAGTGGACGATTTTTTCAGTCGTTTATCCACTCGTAGTTGCTTATGTATTAACGCTCATTATATACCGAGTTGGATCCTTACTCGGATTCTAGAAGGAGATGTATTGTGATGATGGTCAATATTATAATTGGAGCTATCATTTTTGGTTATGCAGCATATACGTTAGTTAATTTTGTAAAGAGAAGTAAAAAAGGAAAATGCGCGGCATGTTCTTTAAATAAGTCATGTCAGTCGCAAACTTGTAGCCCGGATATGGAGCAAATTGCTCATAATAAATAGAAAAAAGCTTTGCGAATTTCGCAAAGCTTTTTTGTTTTACTTTTTAATTTTTACAAGTTGAGAAGCTTCTACGCCTTTGTAACCAGGGAATTCTTTACTTGGGTCTTTATCAAATTTTAATACACCTACAGATTTTTCATCACCTTTTACATTGCTGTAAGTTGCGTCATCGACAATCGCATACATATCTGTATATGCACGACCACTTCCGATAATTGTGTTGCCTTCATATTTTAATTTTGCCCCATCAAGTGCAGCATTTTCTACTTTTTCTTTTGCAAATAATACACCTTGTTCTGTTGTTACAGCTGGTAATTTATCAAGTGGTTTCGTGTTGTCTTTTTCATCAACTTTGCTAAGTAACTCTTTTTTCACTAGTTCTTCACCAGTTTTCTTATCCATTACAAGAACTTTTTTACCATCTAATGTTGTCATTTTCATTTTATAGAAGTCTTTTTCTTTCACTTCTTTTTTGTTTTTATCTGTAATTTGCTGAACTTGTTCTTCTGATCCGTACAGTACAAAGCCGTTCGCTTTCTCTCCTAATAAAGAACAACCTGATAATGCTCCAAGTGAAATTGCTGCTGCTAATCCGATTCCTACTAATTTTTTCATGATGATTTCTCCTTTTATCTGTTTTATAGTAAATACAATTTTTGTATCGTTGCTTACATGCGAAGAAGCTTGTTTGTTGCTTCTGATATTAGTGTATAAGAAATATTGGAATGCAACTATCGAGTTAGCTTACAGTAACATTACACTTATGTAATTTAGTGAAATTGCACAAAAGTAAGTTAATTCCAAATAGATATAATTATAATATATTGTAAATACAATATTATATATAAAATGTCATATTATAATGGATGTATTTTGGAAATAACATGTAAGGACATATTAGTTTTGTTATAATAAACACATAGGCTGTAAAATGAATATTCTTTACTGTAAAGGGAGATTTTTCAGTTTTCCAAGTAGTGAATTTGAAATATGAGGTATATCATAGGAGGAATTTAGATGTCTGTATTTAAACGATTAAGAGATTTAACAATGTCGAATGTGTATTCGTTAATTGAAAAAGCGGAAGATCCAGTTAAGATGACTGATCAATATTTACGCGATATGCAAGCCGATGTACAAGAGGCTGAGAAAAGTGTAGCAGCTCAAATCGCACTTGAGAAGAAATTCAAAATATTATTTGAAGAGCAAGAAGCACTTGTGAAAAAACGTGAAGAGCAGGCTCATATGGCTGTTCAAGCTAATAACTTAGATCTTGCGCGTCGTGCATTAGAAGAAAAACAAAATGCAGAGCAAAAAATGAATGAGTATAAAGCAAGCTACGAGCAAAATAAAACTGCTGCTGATAACCTGCGCCTAAAGCTAGAAGAAATGCGTAAGCAATTAACAGAGCTGAAAAATAAACGTGAAACACTTGTAGCACGTGTAAATGCTGCGAAAGCACAGAAAAATATTAATCAGGCGATGTCTGGATTTGATTCAAATTCAGCAAAAGCTGGTTTAAGCCGTATGGAAGAGAAAGCCCTTCAATTAGAGGCTGAAGCGGAAGCAAGCGGTGAAGTTTATAAGAAAGAAAAATCATTAGATGATGAATTCGCAAGCTTAAACAAAAATTCTGCTGTTGACGATGAATTAGCTCGTATTATGAAGCAGTATGAGAAATAATATAGAATAAAGACAAATGAACCGACATGTCTAAATATATTCATGTCGGTTTTCTATTATATTTTAGAGGAGGTTTTGCAATGACATGGATGAATGTAGTTGCCATGCTTGTATGGACTGGAGCGAGTGCAGTACTTTTATTTGCAATTATGTGGGTTGATTCAATTTTTACAAAATACAATGATTTAAAAGAAATCAAAAATGGAAATACAGCTGTAACAACTCGTTTTATTATGAAATTATTTGCACAAGGGTACATTTTATCTCAATCGATAACGAAAGCAAATGATTTATGGCAAGCACTTCTTGCATCAGCAGTTTCTTTCGTTATTTTATTAGTGGTAGAAATGTTTATCGAATTCGTATTAAAGAAAATGTCTGGTCTTGATTTAGAAGAAGGTACGAAAGAAGGTAGCGTTGCACATGCGATGTTAGCCGGATCATTACATATTGTTGGTGCACTAATTTTAGGTGCTTGTTTATAAAGAGAAAAGGAGGGGTAGATCATGAGTTTATTTAAACGAATTAAAAATATAATGAAAAGCCCAGAGCCACCGAAGCCGGAAAAGAGTCTTTTAACGTTAGCTCCTGGCGATATGATTGAAGTTTCATTAGTTATGTATGAATTAATTGGGAAAACGAGTATGCATTCGCGTAAGGAAATTGTTTTGACATTGCAAGATGGAAAAGATATTCGTTATTTAAAAATTGAAGACCGAGAAAATACGTATTACAAATTATATACTCCAATTGATGGTCGCTTAGATTCAATTGATGAAATTCCGACGACAATTGAAATGGATGATATCGAGTACCATATGGAAGAACAATATAACGGACGTGTTGTTGTGATGGGAAAAACTCCATTCTCAGCTTCAGAAGAACAGTATATATGGGAATTCCAATCAGATAATCGAAAATTATTGCGTATTGAATGGCAAAATGGTCGCACAATGATGTATGAGGGAGAAGCAATCATTCCTGCTGATGTACAAATTATAAGAGCAACGTAAGGGGGCGTAATCATGTCAAACCGATTGTTTACCATGATTAAATCGTTTGTGATCCCTATACTTGCTATCGTTATATTACTTGTTGTTGCTGGTTATGCCTTATCAGGTTGTCAAGGCGGGCAGACAAAGTCGATTCAAGACCGTTATCCACTTGAATCTGTTGCCAAGGAAGGTAAACAAGAATCTTACGTGTATAGGGCCGCCAATCGGTCAGTTCCTGAAGTAGCGAAGGAACTCATTAACGAAAGAGAACCGAAGCAAGCATCTAAAGAAGACGAAAATCAAATGTTCCTCGTTTATTCTGATAAGATTTATAACCTGCAAAAGGATAAAGAGAAACCATCTGATACGTTAATTGAAATAAGTAATAAAGAATTTGTCCGTCAAAATTACCAACCGTCCTTCTTGCAAGGATATATTATGGGTAGCATATTAAACGATATATTCGGTTCACGAAAATCATCATACGGTGATTATCGAGGATATAATGACAGACAAAATCATAAACCAGTTATTCCAGAGAGACCACCTACGAAAGAAGAAAAGAAAACCCCACCTCCAATTACGAAGGAAGGGAAAGGGTCTATCATTAAGCGAGGCGATAATGTAGATTCGAAACCATCAGTAGGTGATAAGGGAAGTATTACTGAAAAAGGAAGTAATACTACGCCCCCACCTTCTACTGGAAGCAAGGGTAAGATTACAAAAACACCAGGCGGTTCAAGCGGATCAGATGTGAAGCCAAAATCATCTATTAAAACGCCGCCAAGGAATACATCTCCTCCGAAAACGAGGGTCGGTGGTTCAGGAAAAATTACGAAGAGAAGATAGTGTAGAGACCGAAAAGTGGAATTTGCTTTTTGGTCTTTTTTGTTATGGGAATTAATTCCTCTCATGTGGTACGATTTAGGCATAAGGGAGGAAGTAAAAATATATCAGCGATTTTTGAAATATATCGACTTACCGACAAAAACTGACAACGATAGCAACTTAATAATAAAAAGAGGGTGTGCCAAAATTTTGGCACACCCTCTTTTTCATAACGATTAATGAATATCACGTTTCTTAAAGTTACCGCCTTTTACTTCTGCTACGTCATAAACTGTAATAAAGGCGTGTGGATCGATTTCATTAATAAGTTCTTTCATTTTACTTTCTTCTAAACGGTTAATTACACATGAAATTTCTTTAAACTTCTCTCTTGAATAACCACCGTATACTTCGTTATATGTTGCACTTCGGCCTAAACGATCGCGAATTGTTTCTACCATTAATTCAGGCTCTTTTGTAATAATTTTAAATGCTTTTGAACCACTTAAACCAACTTCAACGATATGAATCACTTTCGAAGCGATAAAGTAAGCAATTGCCGAAAGGATAGCTCCTTGCAGGCCGAATACCGTTGATACGAAAATAAATACGAACATGTTTAAGAATAAAATAAGGTCACTCGTTCCAAATGGTAACTTACGAGAAAGCAATACAGCAAGCATATCGATTCCATCTAATGCCCCACCGTTACGTAATGCTAGTCCCATACCAAAACCGATGATAATACCACCAACAACTGTAACTAATAATGTATCGCCTTCAATAATAGCTGGTATTCCGTGCATGACAACGGTACCTACTGCTAATGAAGCAATTCCGATAATAGAATAAATCGCAAAGCTTTTACCGATTTGCTTATACCCTAACCAAACGAAAGGAATGTTAATAACTGCGATTAGAGCTCCTAATGGCAATCCAAATAATCTTGAACTAACGATACTTAAACCAGTTACACCACCGTCTGATACGTTATTTGGAATTAATACTGCTTCTAATCCGTACGCTGTGATAAATGCCCCAATAATAATCATCAAAGCTTTTGAAGCAATTCTTAGCTTATTGGGCTTGTTTTTGATAATTTTCTCCATGTAATTTCCTCGTTTCAAACTAGTTTCTTATTTGTTACGTAATTCACACCTAAATTTTATTTTAACATTTAATTTGAAAAAATTCTCCTTTAATGGATGTATGCAGGGAATATTATCACCATATTATCTTTAAAATATTTTTGAAATCAGTATAAGAAATCCCATCCTTTCAAAGGATGGGATGCTATTAAGAAAATATAAAACTAAGTACTGATACGAATAAAGCGAAACCTAAAATAGTTCCACATATTTTCATATGGCGCTTGCGTCCCATTACGACAATCGCAACATATTCACGGATCATTGCGTTAGGCCAGTAATAAAATGCAGTTTTTGATCCGATTCCTTGGCTATTAAGACCGGCTTGTCTTGCATATATACCAGCACGGAAAAGGTGGAAATTATTCGTTGTAAAAATACTTTTATATTTACCTTCTGGTTTTAAAGAATCCATAATTTCTTTAGAGAACAGCATATTTTGATATGTGTTTACAGAGCGACTTTCCTGGACTGTATGTTCAAGAGGAATTCCTTTTTCAACAGCGTAACTTTGCATCGCTTCCGCTTCTGGAAGACCTTCATCTGGACCTTGTCCACCAGAAAAAATAATTGTTGGTGGTGTATTAACAGCGGCTTGTTTCCAATAGAAGTCAATCGCTTTATTAATGCGGCTTGCAAGTAAAGGTGGTACTTTATCATTAATTAAGCCGCTACCAAGAACGATGATGAAATCTTGATTACGTCTTGGTCTGTTGAATTGGTATAAAAAATATGCACTTAAGAAGTTAGATAAGTGTATAAAGAAATATATGCTTATAAGAGAAATAGCTGCAAAAATAGGCTCTAAATGCGATGAAACCAAACTTGCTGGATTTATAATAGGGAGTAACATAAAGAATAACATCCCTAAAGCAGCAAGGAGTGTTAAACAGTTAGTGAACCGTCGTCCTTCTCGCTTCATTAAAATTCTAGCATTAAGAAATAGCCCAAACATTAAAGCAACAATACCGAAAGGAAGCATAATGAGAAGTGCTAAAAAAGGTAAAAATATAATGTAGCGTAGGACATCACTATCTGAGTTCAATGATACAATCACACAAAAAAGAAGGAAAAAACAGATAAAGGCATTAAATAAAAAGCCGTTTATTATTTTTCGCGGATCTTTTAAATATGAGATAAGAAAAATAATAAATAATATAAGAGGAATAATTCCGAAATACATCATAAATATAGTACACCTCAACTTGTATAAGAATTTGACATACCTTTTATATTACATGATTTTATAAGTGAAAATGAAAGAAAAAGGATTTTGAATTTTCTCAATAAAATATATAGATACGTATGTTACAATATATTCAAAGCGATATATTAAAAGTAAAATGGTTGAAAAGGCACTCAGTAGAGTGCTTTTTCTTTTTGTATGCAATTGTGCATATTATATTTTTTTTCAAATGAAGAGGATTACAATATAAGTTGTAGACAGACTTTATAAAGCAGAATTTCATACAAACATTTCCCTCTACTTTTTGTATCTAACAATCGTATAACAATAAATAATTCTGTTTTATAGTGTCTGTTTTTGAAAGGTGTCTTTTTTGAAGGCACCTTTTTTTATTAGTATAGATAGTTTACACTGTTAGCATAGTGTAAACTATCTATACTAAACATTAGCAATCTTCCGTATAAATATTATCAATTTACTATATATTCCAGTGGTGTTAACCTACATATGAAAGGCTTTCTTTTTCAAAATATTACCCCTAATAAAATTTTGAAGAAGTCAACTGTCTCCAAACTTGTCTTTATGCTTAAAGAAAAAGCACTCAAATTGAGTGCTTTTTCTTATTGAAACATGCTATTTTTCTAGGCGATTTTCATAAAATAAAAGTAAAGAAATGAAAGTGGGTGACAAAATGCCGGCAGTTGTGGAAGGTGTTATTATTGAAAACTGCAATGGAACAATTAATGTAGGTGACAAATATAACGTACAGCCGATTGAAAAGACGAAGGCTTATAATGGATCGGGATCATCAAATACAGGAATGAAAGTACAAACGTTTAGCGGGATTAGTACAGCTGATGTATGGGATAATGATGCGAATGATCAGGGGATACAGTTTACTTTATAGTACAGTATGTAAAATTGCATAAAATGATGAAGTTGCCCTATGATACAATCTAGCTGTGAGCTGTTAATGATTCTTCTGTAGTATAGTTGTTAGATTAGAAATATAACATCTTATCGAAAATCATACGTATAAAAAAGACACTTCAAATGAAGTGTCTTTTTTTACCTTAGTGATACCCTTTAGCAGAGTCTTTATGAATTTTATTTTTAAATATACTGTAGCTCCAAAGCTGATATCCAATAACGATTGGTACCATGACCATTGCAACGAAGAACATAATTTTTAAGTTTAATTGACTACCAGCTGCGTTGTATAACGTTGTACTGTATGCATCGTTAATACGAGATGGTAACATTCTTGGGAACATACCTGCAAAGCCAGTTGTCATAAACATTGCGATTGTTAGGCAAACGAATGTGAATGCAAGGCCAATTTTATGTTTGTACACCATAATTAGTGCGAGTACACTCATTAGCATTGCAAGTACTGGAAGAATGAATAGTACCGGATATTCCGTAAAGTTTTGGAATAAGTTTGTTCGATTAGCAGTCGCTACATAGAAAATAGCTAAAATGATAGCAGCTGCCATTGAAAACGGTCTTGCGATTTTATAAGCACGGTCGGATACTTCACCAGTCGTTTTAATCATGACCCAAAGGGCACCGGATACGACAAATATAGCAGTGAAGAAAAGACCACCTAATATACCGTAATGGTTTAGTAAGCTAAGTAAATTTCCTTCATAGCCATTTTTTCCGATTTGTAGTCCGTAATACAAGTTAGCAAATGTAACACCGAATAAAAAGGCGATTAAGAAACTGCCAATTGCAAATGCCCATTTACAAGTTTTTTGCCAAATTGGTGAATCATCTTTATGCATGAATTCCAGTCCAGCGGCACGAGCAAATAGTGCAAGTAATACTAAGAATAACGGTGTATATAAATAACTAAACATATTAGCATATGTGACTGGGAAGGCAGCAAATGTTGCGCCACCAGCTGTAATTAACCATACTTCATTACCGCCCCAGAACGGGCCAATTGCTTCTTGTAATTGATTTCGTTCTTGTCGATCTTTCGTAACGAAAGGAAAAATCATTCCGTTACCAAGTGCATACCCGTCAAGAATGAAGTAAACTGTCCAAATCACGCCCCATAAACCGAACCAGATGATTGCAAGCATATCATGAGACATGAGCCACACCTCCCTCAGTAGCAGGTTCTTCTAATGCGGCAGGTCCTTTTTTCGCGAACTTCAGCATTAAGTATACGTCTGCGATTAAAAGTAAAGTGTAGAATAAAATTAAACTAATTAATGAGAACCAAATTTGCGGGACAGATATAGGCGATACAGATTCTGCTGTACGCATTAGTTTATATACTGTCCATGGTTGGCGACCTACTTCAGCGACAATCCATCCTGCGTTAATCGCAATATAAGGAAGTAAGACAGACCATATTGTAATTTTTAAATAACGTTTTGAGTTTTCTAGTTTTCCTTTTCGGTTTAAATAGAAGCCATACCAAGTTAATGCCATAAAGAACATACCGAGTGCAACCATTAAGCGGAAGCTATAATACACGAGGTTAACATTTGGACGTTCATCTTTCGGAATATCTTTTAAACCAACAATTTCGCCATCAAATGAATTTGTGTAGAAGAAGCTTCCGAGTTTTGGAATCGTAAGGAATTCAAAGTTCTTCTCATTTTTTACATCAGGAATTTGAACAATTGAGAAGCCTTGTCCTTTTCCAGTTTCCCAAACTGCTTCCATCGCAGCTCCTTTTGCGGGTTGATATTTAGCTGCTGATACACCAGATTGATGTCCCATAAACGGTGTAATTGTTGCGGCGAATAAGCCTAACATTAAGCCGAACTTAAATGATTTTTTGAAGAATTCAACTTCATTTTTACGTAATAAGTGATAGGAACTAATTGCCATAACGAAGAAAGCACCAACAATATAACAACCAACTACAGTATGGAAGAACATATTCCAAGCGTATGGATTCGTAACGAGTGCCCAGAAATCATTTAATTCAGCGCGGCCGTTACGTACTACGTAGCCAACAGGGTTTTGCATAAAGCCGTTTGCTGTAATAATCCAAAGGGCAGAAATGTTTGTTCCAAGTGCAACCATCCACATGCAGAAGGCACGGAACTTTGGTGAAATTTTGTCTTTACCGAATAACCATATTCCCATGAAAGTAGATTCTAAGAAGAAGGCAACAAGTGCTTCGATTGCGAGAGGTGATCCGAAAATGTCTCCCATATATTTGGAGTACTCAGACCAGTTTGTTCCAAATTGGAATTCCATCGTAATCCCGGTTATAATCCCCATTACGAAGTTAATTGTAAATAATTTACCCCAGAAATTTGCCATTTTGCGGTATGTTGGATTCAATGTGCGGGCGTATTGAGTTTCCATACATGCTACTAAAATGACAAGTCCGATTGTCAAAGGTACAAATAAAAAGTGATAAAAAATAGTAATTGCAAATTGAAAACGACTCAGTAACAGAACGTCGGACATAATGAATATTCACTCCTTTTTTACATTATCTACAATCAGTTTATAGTGAAAATACGTTTAAAGTATGTGAAACTTGTTACAAAGCTGTGTGTATATTTTGAAAGAATTATGTCGATTATCTGAAAATATCTTATTTTTACTATAAAGCGATATCCTTTTTGAGTTTTTCATATTTTGGTACACTATTTATGTAGTGTAAATGAGAGAAAAGAGGGTTCCTTACTATGAAGTCATTAGAAGAGATTTTGCAGTACAATGAGAAATTTGTTGAAGAGAAAAAATATGAAGAGTTTGTAGCGGGGAAATTTCCAAACAAAAAGATGGTAATTATTTCTTGTATGGATACACGACTTGTTGAACTATTACCGAAAGCGATGAATATGCGTAACGGTGATGTGAAAATTATTAAGGTAGCAGGCGCTGTTATTTCACATCCATTTGGAAGTATTATGCGTAGTATTTTAGTCGCTGTATACGAACTTGGCGCTGATGAAGTTTGTGTAGTTGGTCACCATGATTGTGGTATGGCAAAAATTCAAGCAAGCAGTACGATTGAGAAAATGAAAGAACGCGGTATAACAGAAGAGAAATTAGATATGCTTCGTTATTCTGGAATCGATTTAGAACAATTCTTGCGCGGTTTCTCTAGTGTGGAAGAAAGTGTAGAACATAGCGTATCAGTACTTCGCAACCACCCATTACTTCCGGAAGAAGTACCTGTTCACGGTCTTGTTATAGATCCTGATACAGGAAAATTAGATTTAGTTGTAAATGGTTACGACAATTAAGAATTTACTTTGTCATCCTTTTTATCTGGGACAGGATCAAATCCTCCCGGGTGGAAAGGGTGACATTTTAATATACGCTTACAAGTAAGCCAAAAGCCTTTGAATGCACCATGTTTTTGAAACGCCTCTAATCCGTAATGAGAACAAGTCGGATAAAAACGGCATGTTGGTGGTGTCATCGGAGAAATGAATTTTTGATAAAAGCGTATAATCCCAATAAAAATCTGTTTCATAACGGTCTCCTTTTCAGCATATTCTTAAAGTATTATAGCACGACTGTACATAATACTTTACTAATGTGCATTTCCGTTATATCATATTGGATATAACGGAATTAAATTAAAAGCGGGAGAGATGTTGTATGCCATCAGTAGAAAGCTTTGAATTAGATCATACGATTGTAAAGGCACCTTATGTAAGACATTGCGGAGTTCACAATGTAGGTAGTGACGGTATTGTAAATAAATTCGATATTCGTTTCTGCCAACCGAATAAACAAGCAATGAAACCAGATGTTATTCATACGTTAGAACATTTATTAGCATTTAATTTACGTAAATATATTGATCGTTATCCGCACTTTGATATTATCGATATTTCACCGATGGGCTGCCAAACAGGATATTATCTTGTAGTAAGCGGAACACCGACAGTACGAGAAATTATTGATTTATTAGAACTAACATTAAAAGATGCGGTTCAAATTACAGAAATTCCAGCTGCAAATGAAACACAATGTGGTCAAGCGAAGCTTCACGATTTAGAAGGAGCACAACGCTTAATGAACTTCTGGTTAAGCCAAGATAAAGATGAACTTGAGAAAGTGTTTGGATAAAAAGGAAAACTGCCTGTGAAAGGGCAGTTTTTTTATTGTACTAAGAGCGAACATACTCTTCTTTTTTATGAAAATATATTAGATACTCCAACATATAAAACAAAGGCAGAACCGAGAAAATAAACAAATGCTTTTGCTTTTTCCCGTTTCTTCATTTCATCAATTCCAAAAAGGATAAACATAATACTTAAAAGGATAAACACGTAAGGTAAAAGAATAGTGAAGTTTGCAAAGAAGCTAAATAGGGCGAGAGAAAGAGCGATAGTGGCGATTATAATTTGAATGTTTTTTAACATGGAATCCCCCTTAAGTAGAAAGAAATAGTTACTGAGAGAAAATAATTATAAATGCTAAATTGATCGAAATTTTATTCTACATGTAGCGAAAGAGTTTGATATTAAAAAGAAGAATATGAGACTAGAAACGAAAAAATACGGGATACTCATTAATTCCTAGAAGAATAAAGGAACAACTGAGAATAAATTGTACGTATGGGAGAAGTGAAAAATTATCGGTAAAATGGACATAAGTGCTTAGAGTGAGTAAGAGAAGCATGAAAAATGCTAAAAAAATCCGTAATATAGTTAGAGTTAGCATCGTATAGCCCCCTTTAGACCATTTACTAGAATATTTCTGTGAAACCAATAAATAAAGCAGCGGCTCCTGCTAGTAGAGCGAGCACACTACCTCCTGTTTGCTGTTTTAATATTTCCTCTAAACTTATGGTGAGGGCCATACCTCCTAAAAAGATGAACATATAAGGGATTATTTCTCTATTACCAGTAAAAAATCCATAGATTGCTATAGATAAGGCAATAAGTGATAAAGTAATCCGTCCCCCTTTTAGCATAAAAGACCTCCTCTATTTTATGTAGGTAATAATGAGAACAATCCAAATGAAAGCACCGGCAATAATACAAATAAGTCCAGTTGCTGATTCCCTTTTCTTTATTTGTTCAAATGCGATGAGAAACATTAAAGCCCCTAATAGAAATTGTGAAAGAGGTAAAGAATTATTTTGACCTGTATATAATCCAATTGCCGACATAACGCTCACAGTGAGTGCTACTATGATGCGAAGTATACGAAGCATATTAGGAATTCTCCTTATTCTTTTTTGTATAAGGATTGTCTTCTAGTTTATCGACGGAATGTTTATAAGCATAGCCTTTATTAATTGTCATGACGGAGAGTACGAGGATGATTAGGACGATGATAATACCGATAATTAATATTTTGAACATAAAATCCCTCCTTTTCTTTATTTTACATAATTTTGTAATTGATGAAAACAATAGAAAATAAAAGGATGAAAGAAGGGTGTTACATGGAGACGAAAAAAACATATTATATATCAATAGGAAACGGTCAAATTTCACAAGTGAAGACGGCGGATACGTATAATTTTGAGATTTCCGCAAATGATGAGGAAATTACGGAATTAAGAGAGCACTTTGATCAAGCATATGTAGAAGATTTAGGGTCATTTGTACGCTCCCACGTTCCATTTGTTGAGTATCATCACGATTCAAATAATGACCGATATGATGAACAACTACAAAAAGCATATAAAATGATTTACGATTTAGGAAATCATGAGACGAAAGAATTAGTCGCACAAATGGGAATAATCAATGGATTGTAATTGGATAATATTATGCAGAAAAGCGAGAATATGCTACAATTTGTGGTAGGAAAAACTTGTAACCATCAATAGGGGAGTAATGGCATGTACAAATTTAAAGATTATTACCACAACACTGTACAATTATCGTTTGAACGTTATCCATTTTCTCCTGAGCCAAAGCATGTTTGGGTTGTATGCCGGTACGGGGATCAATGGTTATTAACGCATCATTTACGTCGCGGTCTTGAATTTCCAGGTGGTAAAGTAGAACTAGGGGAAACACCGGAAGAAGCGGCAGTTCGAGAGGTTCATGAAGAAACCGGCGGCATAGTTTCTGATTTAACTTACTTAGGACAATACAAAGTATCTGGAAAAGACAAAATAATCATTAAAAACATTTATTTTGCAACAATTAGTGCGGTAGAAGAACATACGCATTACGAAGAAACGAAAGGGTCTGTTTTATTAAAAGACATTCCTGACAACATTAAAACGAATAGAAAATTTAGCTTTATAATGCGCGATGACGTATTAGCGCGTACGATGAAACATATAGAAGAAATCGGCTGTTTTACGAAGTAAAGTAGCCGGTTTCTTTTTTTGTATGTAAGAATAAATGTAAATATATCTTTACATTATTTTGGGTATATTATACAATTTTGTAAAGATATATTTACATTTTAGGAGGGGGAAGATGGATAAAAGAAAAGAAACGACTGTTACTGTTTCGATGGTTAAATTAAACTTTTCTTTATTTTTTATAATAATTGCTTTGTCGTTTGGAATTGGTTATTTGCATATATTTCTTTCAGGTGGGGTTCAAGTTGAAGTTACATTATTAACGATGTTTCTTTTTATTATCGCAATGATTGTTCTCGTTTGTATTCATGAAGCGATACATTTAATTGGCTTTCGCTATATCGGAGGTGTTCCGTGGAGTGAACTAAAATGGGGCGTTAATTGGAAATTAGGTGTTGCATATGCTCATTCTAAACAGGCGGTTACAGTAAAGCAAATGAAGAAAGTGTTAATGCTTCCGTTTTTACCAACTGGAATTTTGCCAATTGTATTGGGAGTAGCTATGAATCTGGAGCCACTCTCATTTTTAGGAATTCTACTAACAGCAGGTTGTATCGGTGACATTGCCTTATATCAAAAAGTTTCAAAGTTTCCAGATGATGCGCTAGTAAAAGATCATCCGAGTAAACCGCAGTTTACAGTATATGAATAATAAGAGGAGGCGTTTTTGAACAACTGCCTCCTCTTATTATTTTTTGTCGGTAAATCAATATATTGTGAAAATTGTTGATATAATTTAATTACTATTATTGTATTTTTATCTCCACCTCTAAAAACGAAAGCACCTCCAACAAATCATCTACGATACGTGAATGCTTAAAATCACCCCAAAACGAATCTTTTTTCCAAACACCAAGAATCCTTACTTGTTCAGAACCAAGCACATCGTTTTCTGGATGATCTCCAACATAAAGACATTCTTCTGCCTTAACATCTAGTCTTTGCAAAGCACGTTCGAAAATTTCAGGATGAGGTTTTTTAATTCCTTCAGCTTCTGAAACGAGAATGGTGTTTGTATACGTATGTATATGTAGTGCTCGAAGGTTGCTCATCTGAAATTCAGTAAAACCGTTTGTGATAATACCAATTTTAATGTTTCGCTGTTTTAACTGTTGAAGTAGTTCATGCGTGTTTTTGAAAGGAATACAATGATGTTGGAAGTTTGTAATATAGTCGTGTAGTAGTTGCTCTTACGTTAAAGTAGTAATGTTGTATTCGGAAAGGAGAGTAGCATATACTTTATCCTTCCACGTATAGCCATTATTATCGAGTTCAAGAAATCGAGAACAATACTTTGATTTCTCTATACTCTTCAAATGTGAGGCGAAGCGATTATATTGCTCACAAATAAATTGTTCTAAAGATTGGCGCCGATCTAATAGTGTTCCATCTAAGTCGAATAAGATTGCACGAATCATGAGAAGCCTCCTTGCAGTTTTTATAATTAATTATCGCATATTCGCAAAAAAATGATTATGATATTTTGTAGAATGGAATAATGGGGGATTGTATGAAGAAACTGTATGGCAAGTTAGTGTGTTGTATTATAGCAAGCGGTTTAGTTGCAGGATGCGATAGTGCTATCGAGGTTACAAAAGAAAAAGAAATTTGTAAAACAGAAGAAGAGTGTACGCAAATAGGAGATAAAACATTACAAAAAGTATATAAAAAGATAGAGGGACTTTCAGAACTTGAAAAAGTAGAAGATTATGACATAGAAGAGTATGAAAGTGTGAATATGAAAGAGGCGGAACAGAAAAAAGAAGAGGATGACAATTATTTCTTTTTAGCTTCTTATTATATCGATGGTGATGAAATTGTAGATCCTTATTTTGAGAAATTGGATCGTAAGAGATTGAATAAAGCTTTTGCAGATGACGAAGTAGCAAAAGATGATTTGTTAAGCCAACGGCAAGATAGAGAGTATCATGAAACTTTATGGGACATGTATCGCACTCTCATTCCAGTGAAATATCGTGAGAATATAACAGGGTTTGATCTAATAACGGATGGTGATGATGGCGTTGTTGCTCATGTCATGCCAAGTATGGATGACCCGAGAGATTGGTTGCTTAGTTTAGACGTGCTCGATTCTGGGGTGAATATAGATGAAGTGATGAAAACATTAATTCATGAAACGGCTCACGTATTAACGATTGGGCATAAACAAGTACCAGTGGATAGGAAATATTTAGAGGCGTTTGATGAAGAGAAAGACATTTCATCATATCGAAATAAATGTAAAACGGTGTTCTTGAAAAATGGATGTGCGAGAAAAACTTCGTATATTAACCAATTTTATAATGAATTTTGGAAACCAATTGAGCAAGAGTGGACAGAAAAGAAAGTAGAAGAAAGTGAAGAGGCACAAATTAAATTTTATAAAGAAAAGCATGATGATTTTGTATCGCTATATGGAACAACAAATGTAACGGAAGATATCGCAGATACATTTACAGCGTTCATTTTACAAGATTCAAAAAAAGTGAAAGAAGGAACAGAGTTAAAATATAAGAAAATTGCTTTCTTCTATCAGTTCCCTGAGCTTGTAAAAATGAGAGCGGAAGTGCTGTCAGGATTATATGATGTTTCGAAAACGATAGAACAACAAAGTGGAGACTAATGTGAGTTATGCTTTCGATATAGTTTCGTTAAAGAAAAGCGTGAAGAATTTTTAATTCTTTGCGTTTTTTCTTATGTTGATAAAATTGAAAATTATGTATTTTTATCAAAAAGAAGAAGGAACTGGAGGCACAAAAGAGAATTAGTATAAAAATGTCACAATTTAGACACAATTATAATGCGCGTGTTGTAGGGACTATAAGTTTACTCTCGAGGAGGTAATGAAACGTATGAAAACGATTCTTGCTGTTGCTGGTCTCATTTGGGTAATGTCTCACGGTTTTCCGATTTTTGAAGGGGAGCAAATTCGTAGTGCTTTGAATGAAAAGTTTAATGATTATCATGTGATAGATCGAAAAGATAATGTCGTTACAGTACGTGTGAAAGACTGTTTCCATACAGTTACGGTTGCGGATGGAAACATTACAAATGAAACGAAAATGTGTGATAAAAGGTAAAAGAAAGAAGCTGACTATAGCGCACTGTTTTGAGTCAGCTTCTTTTTCTTTTTCCAATTAGAATTTTTTCAAATGCCTCAACAAATACATACATAAGAGTTGCAAGAACACATGTGAGTAGTACGCTAAGTAAGACGAGTGTGAAGTTAAAGACTTGGAATCCGTAGCTAATTAAGTAGCCAAGTCCTTGTTTGGAAACGAGAAGTTCTCCGAAAATAACACCAACCCAGGATAAACCAACATTTACTTTTAACGTTGAGATAATTGCTGGAAAGGATGCAGGGAGAACGACTTGCTTATAACATTGCCATTTATTTGCGCCAAATGTATCCATCACTTTTATATAGTTAGAATCGACTTCTTGAAATGCACTGTAAATAACGAGAATGGTAATGATGATGGAAATGATTACTCCCATTGCGATAGAAGATGAAATGTTTGGACCGAAAATAACGATGATGATTGGACCGAGTGCAACTTTTGGCATTGCATTTAGGACGACGAGGTAAGGATCAAGTACGCGGGCTAGAAGTGGCATCCACCAAAGAAACGTGGCAATAATAGCACCGAGTACCGTTCCGAGAATGAAGCCTACTCCTGTTTCCAGCAATGTCGTCCATATGTGGACCCAAAGTGAACCGTCGATCCATTTCGTTAAGAAGAGATCCCAAATACTCGAAGGAGAACTAAAGAGTAAAGGATCGATCCATTCTTTTTTGCTAGCTATTTCCCATAGTGCAAAGAAAAGAATAAGTAGTAAAAGCTGTAGTGAGCGAGCAATCCAAGCACGCCTGCGTTCTTTCTTTCGAAATTGTTCATGTAGTTGTTTTATATTATCCAAGTCGTTCCAGCTCCTTCCATATATCTTGAAAGAGGGCTGGGAAATCGTAGTGATGGCGTGCTTCTAACGGTGATAAAGAACGGATACTTTCCGGGACGATAAAGGTTTTCGCGATTTTTCCAGGATTTGCTTGCAGTAAATAAATACGATCACTCATCGCAATCGCCTCTTCAATATCGTGAGTAACAAGTAGTGATGTTTTCTTATATTTATTTAGTAAGTTGAAAACGAGTTCTTCTAGTTTTAATTTCGTTTGATAATCGAGTGCGGAGAATGGTTCATCTAGTAATAAAATTTTCGGATCAGTTGCTAACGTTCGAACGAGAGCAGCACGTTGACGCATACCGCCGGATAGTTCACGAGGATATTGTCCTTCTACCCCATGTAGACCGACTTGCTTTAAAAGGTTTAAAGTATGTTCTTTCATTTGTTCATCATAAATCCTTCGAATATGAAGTCCAAGCATAATATTTTCTTCAATCGTTTTCCACGGGAATAAGTAATCTTGCTGCAACATATATCCCATAGATGATGTTTTCGTTGTAATTGGTTCACCATCTAAAAAGACAATACCATCAATTGGATCAAGTAATCCAGCAATGATTGAGAGGAGCGTTGTTTTACCGCAACCACTTGGGCCGAGTATAGAAATAAATTCGCCTTCTTCCACTTGTAAGCTCATATCTTCAAGAATAAGTTTGGCATTCTCTTTTGCAAAAAAGCAGTGAGAAACGTTACGTATTTGTAAAAAACTCATACACTTCGCCTCTATTTCTTAATAACGCTTTCGGCAATTTTTGTATTGACGAGCGCTTCATGTGGGACTTCTTTTTGTAATTCACCAGCGTCTTTCATAATCGTTTGGAGCTGTTTCCATTCTTCCGCATCTAGTAGTGGATTTGTCGCATAAGAATGTTGCTTTTTATACCGTTCAATTACTTTTACTGTAATGTCTTTTGAAGTGTCTTTAAATAGCGGGGAAACAGCATCAGCAATCTCTTCTGGACTATGTGTATCAACCCATTGCTGTGCTTTATAGAGCGCACGTGTGAACTTTTCAGCAGCAGCTTTATCTTTCTTTAAGAAACTTTCTTTTGCCATGAATGTTGTATAAGGAACAGTACCAGATTCATTTCCGAATGAAGCGACGATATAACCTTTACCTTCTTTTTCGAATATGCTTGCAGTCGGTTCAAAGAGCTGGACAAACTCTCCAGTACCAGATGCGAAGGCATTTGCAATATTAGCAAATTCGATATTTTGAATTAAGTTCGTATCTTTACGAGGATCAATGCCATTTTTCTTTAAAACGTATTCCCCAACCATTTGCGGCATGCCGCCTTTACGCTGTCCTAAAAATGTAACACCTTTTACGTCATTCCAATTAAAAGAGTCTAGTTTTTTACGTGAAACTAAAAATGTCCCATCTGTTTGTGTAAGCTGTGCAAAGTTAATGACAGGGTCTTTCGCTCCTTGTTGATGAACGTAAATAGACGTTTCAGAACCGACGAGAGCAATATCAATTCCGCCAGATAATAGGGCGGTCATCGTTTTATCGCCACCAGCTGTTGTTTGTAGGTCAATATTTAGTCCTTCATCTTTAAAAAATCCTTTTTCAATCCCAACATATAATGGGGCATAGAAGAGAGAATGGGTAACTTCGCCGACGCGAATGTTTTGAGTTTGTTCTTTCGTACCTTCTTTTTTACTACTACAAGCAGCAAAAGTAAAAACAGCTAGTAACATGATGCAAAAAATCGCGATTAATTTTTTCACTATATAACACCTCCTAGAAGTCACTCTACAAGCATGATATGTAGGTAATCGCCCATATGTGAGTGTAGATAGCAGGAATTTTTTTGGTGGTAAAGAAGTACAAATATAAGGGGTGATAAAATGGAGTACGAATACGATGATAGCGTACATTTACATCTTGATTATTTCGGGACAGAATGTGATATGGAATCGATTGCTTATAAGAGAAAGAATGAAGACGTATGGGATGTGTATTTTAATTTTGGAGTATACGGTATTCAGAAAGACGATGTAGAGTTAGGTAGGTTTATGGATGAATATGCCGGTTATTACGTTTTTTCTGTACATGCTCGCGATCTTAGTTGGGAATTTGGAAGTGCCCAGTTTGAAGAGTGGGTTTTGAAAAATCGGATAGTAGAAAAAACGCTACAAAAATAGGAGGAATTTTGTGATTGGATTTCTCATCTTATTATTTATTTTTGTGGCCGGATTTTTTATTATGCAAATGCTTATTTACCGATTTGCAAAGAAAAACATCCATAAATATACAAAAATAAAATGGTTTCATATGTGGCTACATATGAATATGAAAAAAGGCCCGAGATTAGATTTTTTTGATTTTGTAGTTACAGTACTCGTATGTATCGTATGGAAAATATGGCTGCTTCCTTTTATATAATACACATGCTAATCATCTTCTCTTTTATCATAAAATAACGAAAAGAACCTGTCTTGTGGCGGGTTCTTTTCGTTATAGTAATAGTTGTTAAAAACTTGCATTTATACATAAAACAGTGAGTGGTGTTGTGAAAGATATTTTGACAAATACAGAAACACATACATACGGAATTAAAGTGTAATTACAGAATGGACAAATTGGCCGTGTGTAAAGTGTGGGGAATAAGAAAGAGGTCGTCCAACGGTGGACGACCTCTTTCTTATTATGCTTGGTTAGTGCGGAAGAATGGAAGTTTCTGCACAATGTGAATTAATCCGTATGCAAGAATTAAGCACATAAGAGGATTAATGAAAAATCCATAGCGATTAATTGCTAAGAATAAGTTTGAGAAGATAATGTAAATAATAGAACTTGCTACTAGCATCATAACGCGTTTATGTTTAAATGAATTTAGCATGAAGCAGAAGCTGCTCAAGAATGTACCGATGATAAACACTCTATGACATAGTTGCATAAAGTTGTGAATACGGTATTGGTCTACAGCAGGAGCTGTTTTGAATAATTCAATTGTTTTACCGACAGTGAACCAAGAGAACCAATAAGTGAAGTCCGTCTTAAATCCGTTCTTGATTAATTCTTTTGCGTATGCACCTTTGTCATCTAAGCCTTTAGCTCTCATTTCATTTACTATATTTTCATATCCAATTTTATTAAATGGATCTGCACCGGCAATTAGTGGATCTGCACCTTGGGTTGAGAATAAAATAAATTGGTTGAGTGCTAAGTAGTTACGAACAACCCATGCGCCAATAATAAAGAAAGGTCCGATAAACCATAACAATCCGATTCGAATGGAGTCTTTAAATCCATATGTAAATAAAACAACAAGAACAGGAATGAGCATCATTGGAGCTGGATTTGGACGGAACATAAGTAAAATTGAAACGACAATTCCAAACCATATATGGAATTTCACTTTATTGTATTTCCATGCGAGAACAAATACATATACACATAACGCCAATAAGAATATGGATGGAACTTCTGTTAGCAATGTACGGAAGTATGTATAGTTACTTGGATAAATAGCATATAAAATACTTGCAACAATTCCATAAATGTTTTTTTCGAACAATTCTTTTCCTATTAAGAATACTAATAGCACTGTGCAAAGGTTCATGATCATGTTAATAACAGTTGCTACGTAATAGTAAGGAATTGATGTAATATCAGAAATAATCATAGCGCCAGCTAATAGTAATGGCTGACCTGGTGTAATATATGCATTTTTTCCTGGAACTTCACTAGGTTCTAAATACACATAACCAAATACACCATGTTTTAATAGTTGTTCAGCTGTTAACGAATAGTTAAAGGCATCATTTGCACCATATGTTACTTTGACTAACTCTCCATCTAATCCTGGCTGTTTTACTAAACAAAAAACGTGCAACAGGAAAGAAAGCGCCAAAATTACATATACCGCTTTAGGCAAACTCTTAAACTTAGTAAGCAAAAATGAGCAACTCCTTTTTTATTAATTCTTTCGTATTTTTATGTGAAATCTTTAATAGTATTAAGGATTTCCAAAACATAGTTATTATATCATAAAGTGGAATGCTGAAATTAAGTTTTTCAAGAATGAGTAATTTGTATGCCACAATTTAACTGTTGATTAAGGGAATATTAAGACAATACATTTATGATAGAAACAAGTATGCAGACGAAATATGTAATATATGTTATTTTAATAGAAATAGTTCTTTCGATGCGGGGGAAATTAAGACATAGAAACGAGGGAATGAATTGAAGTATGGTTCTACACTTTTTCATCTTCCAAAAAGAAATATATTAATTTCTAGCATTATAAGTAGTATGGTGACTTTATTAGTAATAA
Source organism: Bacillus cereus group sp. Bce041 (assembly GCF_052646455.1). Classification (NCBI taxonomy): domain Bacteria; kingdom Bacillati; phylum Bacillota; class Bacilli; order Caryophanales; family Bacillaceae; genus Bacillus; species Bacillus cereus group sp. Bce041. Next base: position 1,018,967 of record NZ_JBQXON010000001.1, on the reverse strand, counting down.
CTATGCTGTTTATGATTTTAAAGATTTTCAATTTAGACATGATGAAAGATCATTTAAATCAAAAGCTTGTTTTAAGTGTTATGATGATTTTCATATGGGGCATAACGTTTTATATTACGCATTTCAATAAAAAAGAGATGTCTATACTTAGAGCATCCCTACGAGTGCATTTTATATTATTTTTGCTAGCTCATACAGTAGCGTTATTTTATATTGTCATGCAAGTTAATATGAGTTTCATAGAGGCAATGAATTGGATTTACTTTTATAATATGCAGTTTATATTAAGTTTTGTAGTAATTTATGCAATATATATTCTTGTATATAATTTAATAGGTAAGGTTTTTCTAAGTATGGTTTTAACGAGCTGTACGTTAGTCATTTTATGTATTGTGAATTATTTGAAGCTTATTTTCAGAGGTGATCCGTTATATCCTTCTGATTTTACACAAATTACGCATATGCAATCTGTTATACCGATGGTGATGGACTATTTTAGTTGGAGTTATATTTTTGTCATTATCTTAAGTATCGTAGCTTGTATTGTAGCAGGGATATATATGAGAAGGTATATTCAAAATGTAAAGATTCATCTAGGAATAAGAGCCTTATTAGTAGTAGGGTCTATTTTTGTTCTATATGCGTATGGTAATTTTGCGAATACATTTATGAATAAAGTATTTCAAAAATCAGGTGTAGATTTTGTTTTGTGGAATCAAAATGAGAACTATGCTTCAAATGGTTTTGTACTTGGGTTTATTAGCAATTTAGATACAACAGTTATGGAAAAACCAAAAAATTATTCTAAAGAAAATATGCTTCAAATAGCAAACGATATAAAAAAACAATATAGTGGAAATATAGGGAGCCAAAAGAAAAAAGAGAAACCGAATATTATTTTTGTAATGAGTGAATCGTTTTGGGATCCGACGAAAGTAACTAACCTTTCTTTTAGTGAAGATCCTGTACCAAATTTACATCATTATATAGAAAACTTTCCTGGTGGACAAACTATTTCTCCTACATTTGGGGGAAATACGGCGAACGTTGAATTTGAGGCATTAACAAGCTATTCAATGAGTTTGTTAAAGCCAGGTTCTATACCATATCAGCAGGTTATTACAAATAAGAAAGAAATTCCATCAATCCCTACAGCGTTGAAAAAAGAAGGTTATTATACAAGTGCAATTCATTCATTTGGTCGCACATTCTTTAAACGTGATGATGTATATAAGGTGTTAGGGTTTGATAAGTTTAATGCAGAGGACACGATGGAAAATGTGGATATTGATGGAGATTATATTAGTGATTTAGCGATGAGTAAAGAGATAATTGCTGAGTTAGAGAAACAAAAACAACCTACATTTATTCATGCAGTTACGATGCAAAATCATTTTCCATTTACAGAGGGCCGATTTGGTGAAAAACTAATTGAAATTAGCGGTCTAGAAAATGAAGACTCAAAGGGAGAATTAGAGACGTATACAGAAGGATTAAGACGTTCAGATGAGGCTCTTCAATATTTAATAGAGCAACTAGATAATTTTGATAGACCTACATTATTAGTATTCTTTGGAGATCATCTTCCATCATTAGGAATAAATAAATCTTTTTATAAAGAAAATGGGTATATAACGAATGAAAAAACACCGAATGAACGTTTAGCCATGGCGCAAACGCCGTTATTAATGTATGCAAACTTTGATATGCCAAATGATAATTTAGGTTTAGTAAGCCCAATTCATTTTTCTAATCTTATTTTTGATTATGCAGGATTAAATAAATCCTTATTTTATCAATTTTTATCGGAATTTTACAAGGAAATACCAGTGCTTAGAGATGAATTAAAAGTTGATAAAAATGGAGAAGTAATCAATGATTTAACAAAGAAACAAAAAGAAATGTTAGAGCAATATAAAATGCTTCAATATGATTTACTCGTTGGAAATCAATATAGTAAAGATATCCTCTTTAAATAAAAGAAACAAAAAGAACTTGTATAACGATACAAGTTCTTTTTTCATAGTATTTAACGGGGTAACCAGACAAGCTGGGTTTAGGGAGTATTACCTGTACATTTAGTATATATGAAAATGTAATCGTTTTATTTGTGTATTTGTGAGAAATATGTGAATTTTATGTTTTGTGAAAAATCGATTATATTAACTTTCGTTCTTGTATTGCAGTTGTTATGCATGTAAAAATTTTATCAGTTCTTTATTTAATTCATCCGCTTGATCGATTGGTGAACCATGACCACTATTTGTAAGAGCATGTAACTGAGAATTTTTAATTCGTTGTTGCGTAAGCTCAGCACTTTTGTAAGGAATTAGTTGGTCGTGAACGCCGTGGAAGATTTTTGTTGGGACGTTAATTTTATTTAAATCTTTCGTTACATCTTCATTTGCAGCTGCTTGTAAAATTTTTATAAGGGCATAAGAAGCGGACTGCATACCGAGATAAGAAAACCATTCAAGGGTTGCAGCCCCTAAGTTTCTATTAAAAAAGGATAAAGATACATCATTTAAAAATTTTGGTAAATTAGCATACATTTGATTAATGAGAGCATCTGCTTGTTCTTTCGGTACACCGTAAGGGGACTCTTGATTTTTAACGAAAGAGGGGGAGACAGCGTCAATTAATGCGAGCTTAGAAATGCGGCGCCCATTATAGCGAGACATATAGCGAATAGAAAGAGCACCACCAACTGAGAAACCGACTAATGTAGCGTTCTCTACTTGAAGTGCTTCCAGAACAATTGCGATATCATCGGCTAATCGATCATACTTGTAACCAGTCCATGGCTTATCAGATTGTCCATTCCCTCGTATATCCATGGCGATACAGCGAAAGCCATGCTCAGGTAAAACATTGAGTTGATATTGGTACATTTGATGATTTAAAGGCCATCCGTGAACGAAGAAAACAGTCTTACTATCTGGACCAGGATTAACGTCTTGCACAAAAATATGCACATCTTTCTCGACAGTAACAAACATAAATGTCCCCCTATTTTATGAATATGCTCTATCCCAAAAGCGTTGTTTTGTCATAGCTTTAATAAATTCATTTGCTAGCCTCGTAGGGTCTTGTTCTATTAGAACACCAGGCTTTCCTTCGATATTTAAAGATTGAATAATAGAAGAGCCGTTTTGGAAGGAGCCAATCGGCTTAAAGTGATTATATGATTCTACGACAAATGAACTTGCTTTGTTAAGAAAATGATCATCCATCTCTCCGCCGATAAGAAGTAATCCATCATAAAGGAGTGGTGAGCCTGTTAAGAAAGTATCATTTACTTCCCACTGTCCATTTGGCGTTCCCTGCACTACCTAATCGTTCTGAAACGATCACTGGCAGTTTCATTGCTTGAAATTTTAACACCTGTATTTGTTGTCATCTCCTTTCCTTCATTTTCGTGCGTAAAAGATTGGAGTTGTTCGGTCTTTTTATTTTTTTTGCCATCCATAAAAAACACCTCCCATAATATACGTATTATTTTTTATGTTTTTTATGTTTTTTATGCTTGTATATAGCATGAAGATATTGCATAGTTGGCATGATTTTCCTCAAATGTTCGATTTATCTTTGTTTGTCTATGAAAATCATTTATTATAATAAATGGTATTCTTCGAGATATTATTTTGAAGGGGTGTTGAAGTGAAAGAAAGTTTTCTATCATATAAAGAAGAAGAAAGAAATGCAAAAATCCTTTTATGGGTGTTATATGTCATTGTTATTGTATATCAAATTTTCTATGCAATCGTATTAGAAGATAAATCAATAATGGATAAGGGATACAACATAATATGGCAAGTTATTTGCGGAATAGCAATACTGTGCGTGAATATATATTTAATGAAAAAAGAGAAGGCAAACCTTGTTAAATATGCATGGATATTTGCATACATAGGGATAGAACTCGCTAATATATTTTCGTATGTTTTTTATAATAAGGCGGCGTTTGATGCGACAAATATAATAGAAATTATTCTCATTTTCTTTGTACCTATATTTTTAAATAAAAAATTCTATGTGTTTTTACTTTCCTCTATTGTAGGAAAATATTTAATTTATTTATTTGTATTAGAGGAAGTAAAAGCATTTATGTTCCTTATTATGTATACACTTATGTTAATAGCTGTATATATCATTTTAAACCGATTTTTACAATATCTTTCAGCTGTAAAGGAAAGTATTGCGATTGCTAGTGAATCACAGAAATTAGCAGTAATCGGAAAAATGGCAGCGACGGTTGGACATGAAATTAAAAATCCACTTGCTTCATTAAAAGGATTTACGCAATTACAACGAGAGAAGCATGAAGAGGATCCTATTTATAAACGTATGATTTTTGAAATAGAAAATATGAATAATATGATAAGTGAGTTAATGGAAGTTGCTACATGCAAACCTTCTATTTATAAGAAACATGATGTAGGAAAAATTGTATTACAAGTAATAACAAGTCTTCGTGAAAAAATAGATGAATTAAACATTCAGTTTATTTCTAATGTGGAAGAAAAAACAATAGAAGTTGAATGTGATGAACGAAAAATAAGAGGAGTCTTTTTATATACGATAAAAAATGCTTTAGAGGCAATGGGACAAGGTGGTATATTACATTTACAATTAGAAAATAAAGGGAAAGAATATGTAATGATCAGTGTGATCGATAATGGTCATGGTATTAAGCAAGAAAACTTACCCCGTGTTACAGAGGCCTTTTATACAACGAAACAAGATAAAATTGGTCTGGGACTGACGGTAGCGAATCGAATTGTCGCCGAGCACCTTGGTGAGTTGCATATTTCAAGTGAAAAAGATACTGGAACGAGAATAGACATCATTCTCCCAAGGAAGTGTGGAAATACTGAAATCCAAGTGGAAGAAAAGCTAGGAGTTACCATATGAATAAAGGCTATATATTTAAAAATGAAGAAATAAAGGCGCTGAAAGCATTTTTAAGTTTATTTTTTATTATATTTTTCGTATATGATCTTGCCTATGAATTTATCGTACCGTTAATCGGTGGAGAGCAAGAAGGTGTAGGAGAGTTTGAAGATGGTTTAGGTTTATGGCTTTACTTTTTGATGGTGGTATTGTTTTGCATTGGAATATACTTTATGAAATGGAAGAATGCTTTTGCGGTAAAGTATATTATTCTAATTGGCTATAATGTATTAGATTGTATCCATAACATTATGATTTATTATGGTAGCGATGCAGAATTTGACGGTGGAAATATAGTAGAAGGATTTTTTATTTTGTTTGCACCAATCTTTGTGAATAAAAGATATTTCTGGTTAGTTCCAGCGATACTTATCGGAAAGTATGCTCTTACAGGAATCATTATTCAATCTTCTCTCGTTTTAATCCCAATGGCATTATATAGCGTATTTACTATCATATGTTGGATTATATTTTTAAGGGTTCAGTCTTACGTTCGTACGCTTGAGATGATGGACAAAGAAATAAAACAGACAGAAAAACTAGCAGCTGTTGGAAAGATGGCAACGGTTATTGGTTATAAGATTAGAAGACCTTTAGCAAACTTAAAAAAACTTGTGAATAAACAAGCAGACAAGCATCCAGAGGATAAAATTTATAGTGATATTATGAAACAAGAAGTAGATCGGATTCATATAATTGCTACAGAACTTAGTGGATTTGAGAAATCTAAATCACTAGAATCAGAAACTCATAACATACAAGAAATTATTTCTTATGTTATTCGAGTTATGGAAAAGCCAGCTTTAAAACAAGGAGTCTACATACAAGGTATTTACAGTAAAGACTTACCATCAATTATATGTGATGAAAAACGATTAAAACAGGTCTTTTTTAATTTAATCAAAAATGCAATTGAAGCAATGTCAGTTGGCGGAACAATTACGATTAAAGTTACTGTAAAAGATGGAATTATCGTTCAAGTGAAAGATGAGGGATGCGGCATTCCGAAAGATAAAATTCCAAAGTTAAATGAAGCCTTTTATACAACGAAAGAAACAGGAACTGGTCTAGGTTTAGTAGTTACAGAAAAAATTATTAAAGACCACAACGGTAAAATGAGTTTTGAAAGTGAAGTTGGGGTTGGAACGACGGTTGAAGTTATGTTACCACTGCATTAACTACAAAAAACATCACTTATTTGGAAGTGATGTTTTTGTGTTCTTCTTAGGTAGACGTTCTAAAAAAGAGGACGATAACGAAAAATAATATATTGATAGTGTAAAAAGAAAATAATGGATGTTTTACTATGAAAAATATATAATGGCTTTGTCTGTTATTTGTTGTAGTTCATTTATATTTCTATTTGTTGACCCGAATTTCGGGTCTTTTTTTATGAAATGAATTGCTATATATCGGTAATTAGAAAAATAGAATATACAGCACTTGCAGTAATTCCAGGGGTAATATAAAGGGATATAGCATCTCCTCTTGCAACTGGGTTTCCAGTTGTAATACTAGTCCAAGTTACAGTAGCGGGACCTACTGCCGGAGTAGGATTAAATACTTGAATTTGTCCTGCTCCGCTATCCGTTGGTTTAATGGAAAATACCATAGTTCCGGTAATTTTGTCAGTAGTAGTTAAGGTAATAGTAGATAGGATGTAGCTAGAAGAAGGGGTTGTGAGGTTTGTTGGGACATTTCTGCAAATATTAATCGTATAAATAGCAGCAGGTAAATTATTTATATTTATAGACGCAGAAAAGCCGACAATACTACCGGCTCCAGCAGTGACATATGGAATAACATTGGAGTCAATTCCAGGAGAACCCGCTATACGTTGAAAACCAGCATTTGTTCCTTGAAAAACAATACTTTTTGCTGAAGCACTATCGGCAGATCCCGTAGGTCCAGTAATGCCCGTAGGTCCAGTGTTCCCCGTAGGCCCAGTGATGCCAGTAGATCCAGTGTTCCCCGTAGGCCCAGTGATGCCGGTAGGCCCGGTACTACCGGTAGGTCCACTTTCTACTAATACGATATAATCTGGAGATATATTAGGAAACCCTTGAGGTGCATCTTTTTTTACAACATAGCCACTGCCCGTATAAGTGACAACTTGTCCTTTTTTATAGTTGGGAGCCGCTGCTAGACTAAAGGTGGTAGTACTTTGGAAACCAGCTCCGGAAGGTCCAGCATTACCCGTAGGTCCGGTGTTCCCCGTGGGTCCGGTGTTCCCCGTGGGTCCGGTGTTCCCCGTGGGTCCGGTGTTCCCCGTGGGTCCGGTGTTCCCCGTGGGTCCGGTGTTCCCCGTGGGTCCAGTGTTCCCCGTGGGTCCAGTGTTCCCCGTAGGTCCGGTGTTCCCCGTGGGTCCAGTATTTCCGTTAGAACCGCTGTTGCGTCTGCCATCGCAACTAAAAAAATTACGTGGGTACATATATGTTCTCCTTTCTATATTTTCAAAATCTAGTTTTTAAAATAGAACTAATATATATATATTATGAATTCTATAATTTTGTGTGGCAGATCGTCTTTTGTGTCTAGATTTCAAAAGATAGCGGGAGGAGAATTAAGTAGTGTTAGAGCCACCATTTTTCCTGAGGAAGTAAAATAACATCCACATCAAAATTCTCTTTAAACCAATCATACATCAATGTCTCTTTCACTAAATATTCAGAGGCAGAGTGTGACACACCAATCAGAGACATATTCGTTTCTTTTACATAATCCATAATGAGCGAGTATTTATGTCTGCCGTAATCATTATCGATATGGCAATGGATTTCTCCTGTAATATATGCTTCAGCACCTTTTTCTTCTGCTTCCTTCATTAAAGATACGACATCGCCACATCCAGCGATAATTGCGATTTTTTTGATGGAATCATGTCGTTTACCTTCGAAGTCTGTGTAAGGAATCTGGAAGAGTTGTTTTAGATGTTTTTGGAGTGCTTCTGTTGATGTTTCATCTATTTCACAAATAAGGCCAACTGGTTCTTGTTCTGGGCCTCCATATGCAAAGTCGTCCACTACAGTAGCGTTTAATGCTTTTGCAATTGAAATACTCGTTCCATGTGTTTGATGAAAATCCATTGGTACGTGACATGTATATATAGAAAGTTGTTTTTCTTTTATTCCTTGCAAATATTTTTCAGGAATTGGTATGAAACCGCGGCCTGATCTTCCAAGCGGATCACCGCACTCCATTACAAGGGGATGGTGCATAAAGAGTAAATCACCGGGTGTGGATTGTGAAATGAATGTTTCAAGAACGTCATCTGTAGGGAATACAGCTAAAAATACTTTGTTTACATTTTCAGATCCGTGCATCATAAGGCCGTTAAATAAATCTACAAAATTTGCTTCGAAAAATTGTTGCCAAGGAAATTTGATAGGATCATATACGGCTGGGATAAATCGACTAAAGGCACTATCTTTTCCGTATTTTTCAATTTGGAATAAGTGATCGAGTGATTGCTCTATTTTTTTTAAGGCTGGCATGTTTGATAATCCTCCTTAAGATGATTCTTGCTTTATGAGTTGTTTGTATTCTTCGTAGCAAAATAAGAAGCGGATAGGAAACAAATAAAACCTAGAATCCAGCTAATAGAAGGAGAATAGGGAAGTACATGCTGTAATAGCATTCCGCTAGAAATGAAGAAACTACTAAATACACCTAATAACATGGGATATCGTTGTAGTTTGAACACAGATAGTAAACATCCTTTCTCCTGCATGAACTACTCATAAAAGCTCGATTGCTGAAACTTTATCACATACATTGTATATTAGTCTTAATTTTCTGTATATAACTTTTAAGAAAAATGGTGATACAATATATGAATGATAAGAGAAGAGAGGATGAAGATTAACATATGTACGTTACTGTAACAGAAGCAGCATATAAAAAGATTATGGATACGATTCCAAGTGAAGCGAAATATATAAAGTTATTTTATGATAATGAAGGTTGCGGTTGTGTTATGAGCGGAATCATCGATTTAGTAGCTGTAGCAGAGAAAGATGAGCGCGATGTGGATATTGAATCAAGCACAATGAATTTTATCGCTGATCGTACAAAGCTTGTATTTATGGACGATAAGTTAACGGTTGATTGGCATGAAGGTGGAGGAACTTTTCAGTTGAAGAGCCCAAGCCAGTTTTATAATCCAAATATGAAATTACACGTTCGAGTATAGTAAAGGTGAGTCCAAAATGTATTTTGGACTCACTTTTTTTATTTTATAAGTCGCTATTATTGTCGATAAGTCGATATATTGAAAAAATCGCCCATATAATTTCATTTACCAAAACGTTTCATATAATAAAAAGATTTTTTCACATAATGAAATGTACATGTGATTGAATTTTCTGTATAATCTTCTTTGCGGAGGGGATACGCATGAGAAGATGGGGAATTGAGTTATTAATTTTAAGTGTTGTTATTATTTGGGGGATTAACTATACAATTGCGAAGTATGGACTTTTAGAATTTACAGCAATTGAGTTTACTGCACTTCGTATGATGGCGGCGGCACCGCTTCTGTTACTCCTTACCTTTTGTATTGAAAAGTCGGTTTATATGGAGCGAACGGATATACCTAGATTAATTATCGTTAGCGTTGTAGGTATTGTACTGTATCAAACGTTATTTATGGAAACTGTCAAATATACATCCGCTACAAATGCCTCTTTACTCATTTCTATTTCACCTATTTTTACAACTGCATTTGCGATTTTCTTGAAACAAGAAAAGTTTTCTTCTCGAAAGTTAATCGGTTCTATGACTGCCTTTGTTGGTGCAGCCTTAGTTTTAGTAGCAGGACATTCACTTACTAGTTCTTTTTATGGCAATGGAATTGGACTTATTACATCAATATGCTGGGGGCTTTATCCTGTTTTAGCAGGACCATTAATTAAAAAATATTCAGCATTACGTGTTACTGCATGGTCTGCATTAGTGGGTGCGATTCCGCTATTATTGTTAAGTGGTCCACATGTGTTTGTCATGCCATTTCACATTACTCACGGAATGACACTATTTGCTTTACTATATTCTATTTTCTTTGTAACAGTATTTGGTCTAGTAATGTGGTATGTTGGTGTTCAAAAAATTGGGGCGTCACATACGATGGTATATATGTATATAACGCCGCTTGTAGCGGTTCTATTTGCAGCTGTCTGGGCAAATGAATATGTATCGTTTCAACAAATCATCGGTGGAATTATCATTTTTGTCGGTCTATGGTTTGTGAAATCGGAGAAAGTAAAAGTTCATTCTATTGCAGGGGAACCTATATCAAAATAGGAAAACAGATCACCTATGATCTGCTTTCCTATTTTTTTATTTTTGGTAAGAAGATGAGAAACAAGATAGCAGTAATAAGTGGAATTAAGTTTAAAAATGGAATACGGAAGAGTGTAATAAGAATAATACCTGGAAGAAGAACACCGAGGACAGCGTAAAAAATGCTATGATTTTTCGTGTACCAATACAATGAAAGTCCAATAAGTGCAGGGATAATGAGGTGAATGAGAGCCATTAAAAAATAAATCATTAGACGCCCCCTTTATTTGTGTGCTTATTACATCATATCCGTATGTTCATAGATTGATATCATTTTTTTCATAAATGGACGAAAAAAGTTTGAAAAACCGTCACAAAATATGAGAATATGATGTTTGAAATCTTGTATAATATTATTTTCTAAAAACATTTAAACAACATAAACATACTGTTTATGTTGTTTTTAATTTGAATGAAATGAATGTAAGGAATATGAATTTGAAAGAAATTTTTTGTTGGATAGATAAGAACGAATGAAGAGAGGTACAGCATGATTAGTATGTCACTAAGATCATTTAAAATTCAATCGTATTATATACTAGGTATTCTTTTACTAGGCTGGATGATAACACCGTTTTCAGCACATTTTTTAGGTGCAGGAATTGGACTTATCGTAAGTATGTATTGCGTTTGGCTTTTAGGGAGAAGAATTGAGAAGCTTGGAGATAGTATCGTAAAGAAAACGAAAGCACCGACGCTTGGTATGTTTAATCGTTTTGCGGCTGCTATTTTGGGCGCTATTATTATGTACGAAATTGAGCACCATATGGTGATGTGGGCATTTGCAGTAGGGATTATGGGCGGTTATTTTTTAATCGTTGTGAACTTAGGTTACTATAGCATGAAAGATGAGAAAGAACTAACAAAGAGCTAAAAAGATAAAAGACTTCTTTTTAGATGGAATAGATGATCCAGTCACGAATAGAAGCGGTCAGGGCCTTTTTTAGCCCCATACGATGTGAAACCCGAGAGATGTAGTGAGTAGGGATATAATGTATATATTCGAAGCTGTAATTTTATAATCTAGGTCACAGATGAAGAGATTAGCGTTTCACTTTATATAAGATATAGAAAGAAGCTTACGTTTTCACGTAAGCTTCTTTTTTATGTAAGTGTGTGTAACCGTTAAGCCGCATTGGGTTTTGTCGGTGAGTACGCGAAACTTTACGGTTACACGACACTTATTCATATGAGTAAAGGGTTATTCCAACAGAAAGTTTTAATTTAAGCGATTGGACCGCCTAAGTTAATAATGTCTTCAGATACGCTGTCGAACTTTTTGAAGTTAGCTTTGAATTCATTTGCAAGTTCGATTGCTTTTGCTTTGTAAGCAGCTTTATCAGCCCAAGTTTGTTCAGGCATTAACACTTCGTCAGGTACACCTGGTACGTGAAGTGGAACTTCAAGACCGAAGATATCATGTTTAGCTGTTTCAGTTTTTGCAAGTTCACCGTTTAATGCAGCTTGAATCATTGCACGAGTGTAACCTAAGTTCATACGTTTACCAACGCCGTATTCGCCACCAGTCCAGCCAGTGTTTACTAAGAATACTTTCGCATCGTGTTTCTCGATTTTTTCACCAAGCATTTCAGCATAGCGAGATGCATCAAGTGGTAAGAATGGTGAACCGAAGCAAGTTGAGAATGTTGCTTGCGGAGAAGTAACGCCGCGCTCTGTTCCTGCTAGTTTACTAGTGTAACCACTTAAGAAATGATACATAGCTTGCTCTTTTGATAACTTACTGATTGGAGGCAATACGCCAGATGCATCAGCAGTTAAGAAAATAATTGTATTTGGGTGTCCAGCAACACTTGGCAGTACGATATTGTCGATCGCATGCATAGGGTATGCAGCACGAGTATTTTCTGTTAAAGTAGTATCGTTGTAGTCGGCGATACGTGTTTGGTCATTAATGATAACGTTTTCTAAAACAGATCCAAATGTGATTGCATCGAAAATTTGTGGTTCTTTCTCGTGAGAAAGGTTTACACATTTCGCGTAGCAACCGCCTTCAATATTGAATACACCGTTATCAGACCAACCGTGCTCATCATCACCGATTAATTTACGGTTTGGATCAGCAGATAATGTTGTTTTACCTGTTCCAGATAAACCGAAGAATAGTGCTACGTCGCCTTCTTCACCTACGTTTGCAGAGCAATGCATAGAAAGAATATCTTGTTCAGGTAATAAGAAGTTCATAATAGAGAAGATTGATTTTTTCATTTCTCCAGCGTATTCTGTACCACCAATTAGTACGATACGTTTTTCGAATGAAACCATAATGAATGCTTCAGAGTTTGTACCGTCAACAGCTGGATCAGCTTTGAAATTCGGTGCAGAAACAATTGTGAACTCTGATTCATGAGTTGTTAATTCTTCTTCAGTTGGACGAATGAATAATTGATGTACAAATAAATTGTGCCATGCATATTCGTTAATAACTTGAATTGGTAGGCGGTAATTGCGGTCAGCGCCTGCAAATCCTTTGAAGACGAATAACTCTTCTTTTTCTTTTAAGTATTCTAAAACTTTAGTATATAATTTATTAAAATGTTCTTCAGAAATCGGTTGGTTCACAGCTCCCCAAGCAATTTTGTCAGCAACCGATGCTTCTTTCACAATAAATTTATCTTTAGGAGAACGTCCTGTATATTTTCCAGTTGAAGCAGAAACGGCACCAGTCGAAGTTAATTTCCCTTCATTTCGCATTAATACTTTTTCCACTAATTGCGGAACACTTAGTTGAATCTGTGCATTGCTTCCGTTCAATAATTCGTGTAAACCAATTTGGACATTCACAGTACTCATATTTATATACCATCCTTTTCATTTAATGAAATATTTCTCGTAATCCCCAACAAGAGTATAACACAATTATATAAATAATGTATACTATTTATTTCTTTTTGTTTGTGTGAATGCATTATTTCCCTATTAATATTTCATTTCAGGCGTATTGAGAAAAACTTTCAGGAAAATGTGAATATTAATTGACAAATGAATATCATTTCTTTAGTATAGGTTGGGACGGATACTCTCTTATCCCGAGCTGGCGGAGGGACAGGCCCGATGAAGCCCAGCAACCTCACTTGTAGTGGTAAATACAGGTGAATAGGTGCTAAAACCTGTGCGAGGCTACAGGTCTCGAACGATAAGAGCGAAGGGCAAAAAGCAGTATGCAAGTAGCAAATTAAACCTTTCCTCTATGTAAAGTAGGAAAGGTTTTTCTGTATGCTTGTGTGGGAGAATAAATGTATGTCGCAGTTTGTGGCAAATTAAGGATGAGTTCCGTACAATATATACAATTACTGTAGGGAGGTTTACCACATGACAAAAAAACGTCATCTGTTCACATCTGAGTCTGTAACTGAAGGACATCCAGATAAAATTTGTGACCAAATTTCTGATTCAATTTTAGATGCGATCTTATCAAAAGACGCAAATGCACGTGTAGCTTGTGAAACAACTGTAACAACTGGTTTAGTATTGGTAGCGGGGGAAATTACGACTTCTACTTACGTAGATATTCCAAAAATCGTTCGTGAAACAATTCAAGGCATTGGTTACACACGCGCAAAATACGGATTCGATGCAGAAACTTGTGCAGTTTTAACATCTATCGATGAGCAATCTGCTGACATCGCTATGGGTGTTGACCAAGCGCTAGAAGCACGCGAAGGTCAAATGACTGACGCTGAGATTGAGGCAATTGGTGCAGGAGACCAAGGTTTAATGTTTGGTTTCGCATGTAATGAAACACAAGAGTTAATGCCACTTCCAATCTCGCTTGCTCACAAATTAGCTCGCCGTTTAACTGAAGTACGTAAAGATGATACATTATCATACTTACGTCCGGATGGAAAAACGCAAGTTACAGTTGAGTATGATGAAAATGGTAAACCAGTACGTGTTGATACTATCGTAATTTCTACACAACATCACCCAGATGTTACATGGGAAGAAATCGATCGCGACTTAAAAGAGCACGTAATTAAAGCTGTAGTACCAGCAGAATTAATGGATGGAGAAACGAAATTCTTCATTAACCCAACTGGCCGCTTCGTAATTGGTGGACCACAAGGTGATGCTGGTTTAACAGGACGTAAAATCATCGTTGATACTTACGGTGGATACGCTCGCCACGGTGGCGGTGCATTCTCTGGTAAAGATGCAACGAAAGTTGACCGTTCTGCAGCATATGCAGCTCGTTATGTTGCGAAAAACATCGTAGCAGCTGGTCTTGCTGAAAAAGCAGAAGTACAACTTGCATACGCAATCGGTGTAGCACAACCAGTATCAATTTCAGTTGATACATTCGGCACTGGTAAAGTATCTGAAGACGTACTAGTAGAGCTAGTTCGTAACAACTTCGATCTTCGCCCAGCTGGTATTATTAAAATGCTAGACTTACGTCGCCCAATTTACAAACAAACAGCAGCTTACGGCCACTTTGGACGTACTGATGTAGATCTATCATGGGAACGTACAGACAAAGCAGCAGCTTTAAAAGAGCAAGCTGGTCTATAATATATGAAAAAAAGCTTTGCGCGGTGAGCGCAAAGCTTTTTTATTTATAATTACGTTGGAATAAAGCGAAGAGTTCAATGTCATGCCAATTGCCATTGCGGAATATAGCTTCTTTACAAGTTCCTTCATGTTGAAAACCGAGTGATTTATATAATTTAATTGCTCTATCGTTAAAAGAAAATACTCGTAAAGAAAGGCGATGTAAATTTAATTCTAAAAATGCATAATCCAATAATAAGGTGAAAGCTTCCTTCCCATAACCTTGCCCCCAGTAATCCTTGTTACCAATATCAATAATACATTCAGCGTTTCGATTATACGAATCAATATGAATTAAAGAAGTAATACCAATTGAAAGATGCGTAGATTTTTCTTCAATGATATAGCTCTTAGAGTCCGAAGAATGAATAAATTGCTGGCAAAGTTTTTCTGTGTCTTGAAGGGAATATTTATCAAGAGTGAGAGTAGTTGAACTCATAACGTCTATATCATTATGCCATTTATAATATGTTAGAATATCATCTTCGGAAAACTTTCGTAACTGGATACGGTTTGATTCAAACAATGTAAGTCCTCCTTTTGTATTTCCTTTTCACATGATTTACAAAGGATTGATTTCTTCTGGAACATATGTAATCAACCTTTCATTTGACGTGCTTTACCTGCGCAAAATGCACTGCTTAGTAAAAATAGCGTTGCGAATATAATACTTACTAATGTAGCGTATGGAATTGCGCCTTTTAGAGAAAAACCGACAGTGATGGAAGCGACGAATAAGAGGATGAATGTTGTTGTTAATTTTTTGTATAGTTCCATAATAGGTAGACCTCCGATTTATTTTTTAGTACAAGTTTTAAAATTGAATTCTATTATGTAGAAAATATAAAGAGTAGCTAAAGATGTGTAGTCTAGGAGTATAAGAAAGGGCACTTTCCTTTTTGTGGGTTAGTATACTTATATTGTATCATGGCGCATTATTGGCTTCATACATAATTGTGTAAAGATATGTATGATAAAATGAAGAAAAGTTTTTAAGAAAGGAAAGATAAAAAATGAGTGTAACTGAACATAAAAAACAAGCTCCAAAAGAAGTGCGTTGCAAGATTGTTACGATTTCCGATACACGTACGGAAGAAACAGATAAGAGCGGACAACTATTACATGAATTGTTAAAAGAAGCGGGACATAAAGTAACTTCTTATGAAATTGTAAAAGATGATAAAGAAAGTATTCAGCAAGCAGTGTTAGCTGGTTATCATAAGGAAGATGTAGATGTTGTATTAACAAATGGCGGTACTGGTATTACGAAACGCGATGTCACAATTGAAGCAGTATCAGCGTTATTAGATAAAGAAATTGTTGGATTTGGTGAGCTGTTCCGTATGATTAGTTATTTAGAAGATATCGGAAGCAGCGCAATGTTAAGTAGAGCGATTGGTGGTACAATTGGGCGCAAAGTAGTCTTCTCGATGCCAGGGTCTAGCGGAGCGGTTCGCCTTGCGATGAATAAATTAATTTTACCGGAATTAGGTCATATTACATTTGAGCTGCATCGCCAATGAGTAAGTATGCTGGAATTGTATTAGCAGGTGGTATGTCGAGTAGATTCGGTGAGCCGAAAGCGTTAGCAATTTGGAAGGAAACTACTTTTGTTGAGCATATTGTGAAAGTGATGGGAAATACTTTGCAAGACATTGTAGTAATTAGCCATACTGATATAAAAGAGCGAGTAGAGCAATTCGTACAAGTACCTGTTATAGAAGACATTCCGCACTATAAAGGGAATGGACCGCTGGCCGGCATTGTATCAGGAATGGAATACATAGAAGCAGATTGGTACGCTATTATGCCTTGCGATGCACCAAACGTGTCGCATGAATGGTTTACCATTTTACTAGAGCAAACGAACAATGAATATGATGCGGTTGTACCTATTATTAATGGAAGAAAACAACCGCTACTTGCGGCGTATCATAACCGCGTGAAAGAAAAGATTTATGCTTTACTTCAGGAAGAAAAAAGAAGTATGGGGCAGCTTTTATCACAATGTAATGTGAAGTATGTTTCTGGAGAAGATGTACAAGCGAATGCGGATTGGTTTATAAATGTAAATACGAAAGAAGAATATGTGCAGGCTCAAAAAGACCTTTCAAATGAATGAAAGGTTTTTTTGATATACAGAATTGGGGAACAATTGCTGTATAAAGGTATGTGAGTGAGTTGATTTTAAGGGGAATTCTTAAAATCATTATACAGTTAAAACACTGTATAACCATATATTAATTTTTATGGGTTTTTATTACAAGTCTGTTTAGTTATGTTTATTTTTGATATAATTAATATAGAAATAAAACAATGCTTAACCTTATGTATCATTTATTAAACTAAAATTTATGACCATGTAATAAACTCCCTTCGTTTTTTGAAGGGAGTTTTTCTATTTAAGCAAGCAACTCTGATGCGTTATGCTGAAGGACTTCTTCATATTGGTTAAGCAAGCCACGAAAGACCTCATCCCAGCTCTTTGATTTCGCAAAAGAGGAAGATTCTATTCCCATCTGCTCAAGTTTTTCTTCATTTTGTAATAAAAAATAAATGGATGATAGAAATGCATCTTCATTTTTAGGCGGACAAAGAACTCCCGTTTTTCCATCTGTAATAATATTTTTAACCCCGCCACTATTTGCACCAATAACAGGTGTACCGCATGCGAGTGATTCAAGTACGACATTTCCGAATGTTTCAGTAGCTGATGGAAACACCATTATGTTAGAACAAGCATATGCTTCAGCTAAATCCCCGCCTTGTAAATAGCCAGTAAAAGTGATATTTGTTTTCGGAACAGCTTCACGTAAACTTGTTGCTAGAGGACCGTCTCCTGCGATGAGCCAATGAATATCGTTTCGAGTATGTGCTGTTTTAACGATAAGGTGTTGCAGCGTATCAATATCTTTTTCAGGAGCAATTCGTCCAACATAGGAAAGGACATACTTCGCTGTAATATTATATTTTTTTCGGAATAGGTCTGTATTGTAAGCTGGATGAAAGAGTGTGCAATCTACACCACGTCCCCATATAGAGAGGGTCTGAAAGCCTTTATTTTTTAATTGATGTAATGTTTCAAAGGAAGGTACAAAATTTTTTTGCATATGACTATGAAACCATTTTAAATAGTTCCAAAGCATATTGGAGAGGAATTCGATTTTGTAATAACGTAAATAGGCATCGAAATCAGTATGATAAGAACCGACAACTGGGATGTTTAACTTTTTTGCATAATACAATCCACAAAGTCCCATGTTGAAAGGTGTGGCAATGTGAATAATGTCAGGTTTAAAGGAAAGTAGTTCCCGTTTAATACGCGGAGTAGGAAAAGAAAAACGACATTCTGGATATAATATTGTTAACGGGATACTTCTCATCTTATTCACATTCGCTACAAAATTATCTTCAGCTGTATGCTGAGGGGCGAAAACAGAATAGGCGATCTGTTCTTTCTGAAAATATCGTGTTAATCGCTCTAACGTTTTCGCAACCCCGTTAACTTGTGGCGTAAAAGTATCGGTAAAAATGGCGACTCTCATCATATCACTCCTTTATGTGAAAAGTGGGATGAATTGATAAAAAGAGATGATGCCAGAGCAAGTGCCAAGGCACATACCGACGAATACATCTGACGGATAGTGAAGTCCTAAATAAATACGTGAAATACCGACGCATAATGCTAACGGTAATAGGAAAGCAAGTAAGCTTGGATTATAGCAAATAAATGGAATGAAGACAGAGAAAACGGCTGTTGTATGACCAGACGGGAAAGAGTGGTCTTTTAATGGATGGACTGGATATTTTGCATCCTGAATTGTTAAATAAGGACGTTTTCGTGGATACCATCTTTTTAATATTTGTACAGGAATATGGCTAATTGCTAAAGAAATAGCAGTTGCAATTGCTGCCTGATGTAAAGTACCTTTTGCAAAAATTAAAAAGAAAAGTGTGAGTGCGATGGAGAAAGTCGCGCCACCGATATGAGTAATATTGCTGAAAAAGATATTTAATGTTTTTTGATCAAAGTAGCGATTAATTCCTTTAAAAATGTAACATTCTATTTTATATAATCCACTGACCTTCATGAAAATTCTCCTCCCTCGTTTACATATATATGGAGATATTAGCTTTTATTTTAATAAGATTTTGTTGAGGGAGTAATAATGTTTTGTAAAGAAAAAGTTAGTTTTTATATAAAAAAAGCTGCCAATCTTATGGCAGCGGAAATTTACTTCTGTAATGATTTATAATATTGACCTTTTTCAACGTATTGCGTGCGAATACGCTCCATATCTTTATGGTCTTCTGCTGTTAATTCACGAATGACTTTCGCGGGACGACCGAAAGCTAACGTGTTTGGTGGAATTTTCTTTCCTTGTGAAACGAGGCTTCCAGCGCCGATAAAAGCTCCTTCGCCAATTTCAGCACCATCTAATATAATGGATCCCATTCCAATTAAAGCATCTTTTTTAATATGACAACTATGTAAAATAACTTGATGCCCAACTGTAACATCATCTTCTAAGATAAGAGGATACTGAGGGCTTTGGTGGAGTGTACATTGGTCTTGTACATTTACTCGGTCTCCAATGATCGTTGGTGACACATCACCACGGATGACTGTATTAAACCAAATACTTGATTCCTCGCCAACGTAAACATCGCCTGTAATCGTAACATAGTCAGCGATAAAAGCACTACTCGCAATTTTCGGTTTTTTTTCTTTGTAAGGATATATCATGTAAAGTCTTCCTTTCCTAGAGACTAGTTTTAGTGTATCAAATTATGAGAAAGAGTGAAATGGAGGAGAGCCGTATGTGGAATTATGAAGCGGAGGAAGCAAAGGCTGTCATTGTTATTGTGCACGGCGCAATGGAATATCACGGACGTTACGAAGCCGTTGCGGAAATGTGGAATCATATCGGCTATCACGTCGTGATGGGGGATCTTCCGTCACATGGAACGACTTCAAGAAATAGAGGACATATTGATTCATTTGATGAATACATAGAGGAAGTTAAATTATGGGTGAAAGAAGCAAGAAAGTATAGGTTACCTATTTTTCTATTCGGTCATAGTATGGGTGGTCTTATTGTCATTCGTATGATGCAAGAAACGAAGAGAGAAGATGTAGAGGGTATTATTTTGAGTTCGCCTTGTTTAGGGGTAGTGACTGGACCCTCTGCTCCGCTTCAATTTGCTTCAAAAATATTAAATGTTGTGGCTCCAAAATTGCAATTTGCAACGAATCTTACGGTGGAAATGTCAACACGTAACCACGAAGTGAGAGATGCAATGGAGAATGATTCTTTGTTCTTGCGCAAAGTATCAGTACGTTGGTATAGTGAATTGATTAAGTCTATCGAAATTGCTCATAAAAAAATAGATGATTTTCCAGATGTTCCGCTCTTGCTAATGCAAGCTTGTGAGGATAAACTTGTAGATAAAACACGTGTCCGCACTTGGTTTGATAATGTTAAAATAAGTGATAAGGCTTTTAAAGAATGGCCGAATTGTTATCACGAGTTATTAAATGAGTATGAGCGTGATGAAATTTTGAGTTATATTCAGTCATTTACTGAAATGCATGTCAATAATATAGTAAAAACAAACAAATAAATCATTATTTGTACATTTAATAGAGGAGATGAAGGAAGAAGTGAACGTACCGAGTAATCCCATAACGCTCATGGCGAAAGTATACCGTGATGTGTTTCCGGTTGTACACCATGAGCTAGCGATGTGGAAAGAGCGTGCCTACCATATTCCGAATGATGAGCTTCATAGTCAGGCAATCGCAAGTATTGAGCATAAAACGTTTCATTGTGAGGGCGGTGGCATTTTAGCTCTGCTAGCAAATGAACACCGAGAAGAATGTATTCGTTTTATCGTAGCGTATCAAACGATCAGCGACTATTTAGATAATTTATGTGATCGCAGTACATCACTTGATCCAAATGATTTTGCTGCACTGCATGAATCGATGTTAATGGCATTATCACCTGAAGTAGAAGGTGGCGGTAATTATTATCGTTATCGTGATGATCAAGATGATGGTGGTTATTTAGATGAACTTGTTGAAACATGCCAAGATGTTTTAAAGAAAACGAAGCACTATGACAAAATTGCTCCTGTTCTTCATGAACTTGCTTGTTATTATTGTGATTTGCAAATTCATAAACACGTGAAATTAGAAGAAAGAGAGCCGCGCCTGAAAAATTGGTTTGAAGCACATAAAGAAAACTTACCTGAGATGAGTTGGTTTGAATTTTCAGCATGTGCCGGTTCTACACTTGGAATTTTCTGTCTTGTAGCATATGCATTTCATGATGAGTTACATGATGAAGATATTGCGAAAATTAGACAAGGGTACTTCCCTTACGTACAAGGACTTCATATCTTACTTGATTATTTCATTGATCAAGAAGAAGACCGTATAGGCGGAGATTTGAATTTCTGTAGTTATTATGAAAACGAGCAAGCGATATTAGATCGGATGAAACACTTTGTAGAAGAAGCGGAGAAGAGCATTGGTGATTTGCCTCATGCGAAGTTTCATCGCCTTATAAGCCGAGGGTTACTTGGTATTTATTTATCAGATCAAAAAGTATCAGCACAAAAGAATATGCACAAAATGGCACGGCGCATTGTAAAGTACGGAGGCCTCACTTCACGATTCTTCTATTGGAACGGGAAGATGTACCGAAAGAAAACAGCGCAGTGATGAAGAAAACCACTCATGTAGAGTGGTTTTTTTGTTATAATATGGTAAAGGTGGTGGTGGAAATGAAGCGATTGTTTCAAAAGCTATATGACAATATTGAAGTAACATTACTTGTGCTACTTTCCATTTCATTTGTAACTGGAATGTATATGATGATGAATAAAACCGGCGGTCCTACAACGATGGATTATGTAGCTCAAATTATCATTGCATTGATTATTATAGTAGATATTGTTTTTTTAATAAGTGGTAGAAAAAAAGAGAATAGTAAATAAAAAGCATTTGTACACGATGGTACAAATGCTTTTTCATTATGATCGTATTTTTAAAAATACATATATAAGAAGTTCAATTGCAAAAATAACTAAAACAGATAGTCCAAATAAAGGCATGACAGCGCCTAGTATCACCATCATGATAAAGAAAACGAATATACTTTTCTTATCTCTTTGTTTTGGAGGTGCTGCTAATTTTCCTTTCGGCTTTCTTGCTAACCACATTTTTATTCCGTAATAAATGAGAAGTAGTAGAGATAATGTCGTTAGTAAGCATAATATTTTATTTGGCCATCCGAATAAATGTCCTTCATGAAGTGGGATACCGTAAGTGAACCATTGTGCAAGTAATCCATAATCACGATAGTCCGTTTTGGAAATGAGTTCCCCGCTATATTGGTCAAAGTAAGCTGTTATCTCTTCATTTGGTGCAACATGCATACCTGTAATACCAGAACCGCTCGATTTCGAAACAGTGAATACACCTTTTGGATCAGCTGGTAGTGAAATAACATATGGCTTCTTTATTTCAATTCCTTTTTGTAATTCATGGACAGAAATTGCTTTCGGTTCATTTGAATTCGATTCAGGAGGAGCTTCTTTTCTTGTTGCCCACGGCAATTCTTTTACCTTTGATTCAGGCGGTGCCATGTACAATTTTGGATATCCGAGTGATTCATTTGACGATGCAATTTTATAAATTTGGTTCCCCATAAATCCTGACCATGGCAATCCAGATGCGACTAGCAGAAAGAGAGGAATTGTAAATATAATACCGATAATAGAATGACGTCTTTTTGCTTTTTCTCGCTTATTGGATGATGGTGTGTTTTTGAATTGGCGTATACTCATGTACAATCCGGTTATGATTAAAAAGATTGTCCAGCATGCCGCAAGCTCCACAGTATAGTTAACGATAGTGCCGCCAACTAAAAGAGAACTATGTAATTCCCTCATGATATTGGCAAACGTTTCACTTGCATTTTGATCTCCAACAATTTGATTATTATTATCTAAATACACATATTTTTGTTGTCCAGTATACTCATTTGCAATCGTAAGTCTCGTATTATAATCCCCATTAAACTCACTAATTTTCGCCACGCTATAATGTGGATATTTTTTCTCTGTTAAGGAAATAGAATCAGACATCGAAATAGATTCTGTTTGAGCACTCTTCCCAAAATATAAATCTTTATAGATGAAATCTTCAACTTCCTCCCGAAATAAATACCCAATTCCGCTCAGTGACAACGTAATAAGAAGTGGCGTAATAAAAAGCCCAGCATAAAAATGCCAACGCCAAAAAATGTAATGAAGCGAACGATTTACTTTCATACTTTCAGTTCCCCTAACCTTCCCTATATGAATAACTACTTATTTAATATAGCGAGATTAAGTGTGATTACTTTGAAAGAATTGTGAAGAAAGTTAAAAGTTTGTGGGATTTTTATTAAACATAAAACACATTTTAGAAGGAGTGTTTTCTATGTTTATGAAGATCTCTTTATATTTGATAAGTACATCCTAACAACCGCTTTCGCAAGACATTGAGAAGAATCAACAAAATTCTCACTAGCCACAACATTCAAATCAGTACATGCGATAATTGCGGTATCTACTTCATCCTTCAACTGCACAACGAGCGCGCTCCATAATTTGCGAGCTTTTTCAACTTCCCCGCTTTTAATATACGTAATAATTTGATTAATCATCGTTTGCCATTTTTCATAATGAATGTATTCTATATTCCGTTTTGCAATCCCGTCTTGATAAATACCGGCTTGAACAGTTGCTTCTGTTGCGAGAAGAGCGACTCTTTTTGTATTTTCAGGAATTGATTGTAACGTTTCATCGACTATATTTAAAATCGGGATAGAAAGCGAACGCTGTAATTCTTCAAAATAAAGATGCGCCGTATTGCACGGCATAGCGATAAAGCTTACGCCAGTACTTTCAAGTTTTTGTGCTCCTTCAATAATTGCTTTTTTCATCGCTTCGTGATCAATAGGGCGATCCATGTAAAACGGTGTTGGGCACGAATAGATCATCATATGAGGAAAGTCCATATCATACTTTGCTCCGTATATTGTTTGGCACCTTGCTACAACTGTATCGACGAATGGCCCAGTTGATTTTGGTCCCATTCCTGCTAGTATTCCGATCATTGTTTCGTCTCCTTTAAGAATGTTTACATCCATTATATAGGAGAATAACAAAAAGACGTGCAGTGAGTGCACGTCTTTTTTTGTTATGTTTTGTCGAACAATCGATATATCCGAGAAATCGTTGATATATTGTAAGTTATGATAGATATATCGAAAAAATCGTTGATATATCCCGAGTTACGATAGATATAATTGAAAAATCGTTAATATATTATCGCTTCTCAATCGCCACAATAAATGGCGGGTTATTTTGTTGATTAATGAAGCCATATCGCAGTACGTGTGCTTGTTTTTGGTCTAGTTCTTCGGCAAATGTAAGTACAGCGTCGCGT
Organism: Bacillus cereus group sp. Bce041; assembly: GCF_052646455.1. NCBI lineage: Bacteria > Bacillati > Bacillota > Bacilli > Caryophanales > Bacillaceae > Bacillus > Bacillus cereus group sp. Bce041. The sequence continues at coordinate 994,600 of NZ_JBQXON010000001.1, read as the reverse complement.
TCTACTTGTCCTTCTGGGTGTCCGTGGTAAATAACAAGGACGATGATACCTTCAGGTGCCATTACTTCTAATAATTGTTCGATCGCTGAGATTGTTGAGTTCGGTTTTGTAACGATATGCTTGTCTCCGCCTGGAAGGTAACCTAAGTTGAAAATTGCGCCTGTTACTTTTCCTTTTGCATCTTCTGGTAATACGGATAGAAGTGTATCGTGACTATCGTGAACTAAAACAGTACGTTCGAAAAGTTCTTTTTCTTTTAGACGAGTTGTTGAGCTTTCAATTGCCTCTTTTTGAATATCAAATCCAAATACTTTTCCGTTATCTCCAACGATTTCAGCTAGGAAGCAAGTGTCATGGCCGTTTCCTAAAGTTGCATCTACAGCGTAATCGCCTTCTTTTACTGCCGTTTGCAGAAGCGAGCGAGCAAACGGTAATACACGTTCTAATTTCATTTTTGTTTCTCCTCATTTGCATATTTTCCTTGCCAGCTTCCGCGGCGTACAAATTCTGCATCAATGGAATTTAATACTTCCCATTTATTTAAGCTCCACATTGGACCAATCATTAAATCAGGCGGACCGTCACCTGTGATGCGGTGCACAATTACGTCTTCTGGAATCATTTCAAGTTGGTCAACAACGAGACTTACGTAATCCTCAAGAGAAAGGAACTCGAGTTGTCCTTTTTCATATTGCTTCACCATTGGCGTTCCTTTTAATAAGTGAAGTAAGTGGATTTTAATTCCTTGTACATCAAGCTTCGCTACTTCACGAGCTGTTTCCATCATCATGTCGTAATCTTCAAGTGGAAGGCCGTTAATAATATGAGAACAAACTTTAATGCCGTGCTTACGTAATTTATTTACACCTTCAACGTAAGAAGGATAATCGTGAGCACGATTAATAAGATTTGCAGTACGTTCATGGACGGTTTGTAGTCCGAGTTCAACCCAAAGGTAAGTGCGTTTATTTAAGTCCGCTAAATATTCAACAACATCGTCCGGTAAACAATCTGGACGAGTCGCAATAGAAAGACCGACAACGTCTTTTTCTGCTAGAAGCGGTTCGAATTTTTCTTTTAACACTTCAAGTGGTGCATGTGTATTTGTGTACGCCTGGAAATAAGCGATACATTTTCCATCTTTCCACTTTGAGCGCATTTTTTCTTTCATTTCATGATATTGCGTTATAACATCATCGCGGCGATCGCCAGCGAAGTCACCAGATCCAGCAGCACTGCAAAATGTACAACCGCCATAAGCAACTGTACCGTCACGGTTCGGGCAATCGAAGCCAGCATCTAATGAAACTTTAAAGATTTTTTCACCAAATTCATTTCGTAAATGATAATTCCATGTATGATAACGTTTATTGTCGTTTGTATATGGAAAAGGGTTTTGAACCTTCATTACTTTCCCTCCTAAGCCGAGTCAAAATGAAACAAAATCCATTATAACATACTCATAAGGTTCAGATGGAAGGGACACACTAAAGGGGAATTGAAGCAAGGAGGGACAATTATGGCAGAGCGTCAATCACTTGAATCTTATATTACACAAGCGGAACAAGCGGTGGAATATGCGAAAGAACAATTAGATCTTGGTATGAGACAAGAGCATTATAATACGATGGAGTATTCAGATGCGCAGTTACAATTAGAACAAGCGTATAACGATTTACAAACGATGCAACAACATGCGAATGATGAGCAACGTGAGCAGTTAAATAGAGCACGTATGGCAATTCGCCAATTGCAACATCAAATGATTATTACACCGCACTAATAAGGAGTGAATGTAATGGCGAAACGTTCAGATCAAAATAACCCAGAACAAAAAACGCAAAATGGACATAACGCTGAGTTTTCGAATGAACTTGATCCGATTGTTCAAGTAAAACAGCGTAATAGTAAAAAAGGACAACCTCAAAAATCGAAACAATCAGAGTAGACCAGGTCGCAATATGACCTGGTTTTATTTTGCTATATGACAATAATGTAAGATTTATGTAAGGTTTGTCGATAGTTGTGAGCAGCTTTCTCCAGTAGAGTAAGAAAGGATTAAGTTTTATACAAGGAGTTGCTTTATGGGGAACAATATTATAAACAAGCGAATTGATGAGTTAGATTACATTCGTGGCTTTGCACTACTAGGGATTATTTTAGTAAATATTTTAGCACTACTTAATATTAAAACTCCAGATCCTAATACAGTAGATGCTAGCTATCAAAGGTTTCTATACTTATTTGTAGAAGGTCGTTTCTTCTCGATTTTCTCATTCTTATTTGGAGTGGGATTCTATATCTTCATTACAAGAGCGATTGCGAAAGGGAAAAATGGATATGTTCTATTTTTCCGCCGCGTAGTTGCATTATTTATTTTTGGTTTGATTCATTACATGTTTCAGCCTGGAGAAGCGTTAACGTTATATGCAATTTGCGGATTAATCGTTTTACCGTTTTATAAAGCGAAAAAACAAGTGAACTTAGTAATTGGTCTTATTTTGACAATAGCCTTTAGTGTAATGGGTGTTAAAGAACTATTACCACTTGGTTTAATTTTATTAGGTCTTGCTGCAGGACAATATCGTGTATTTGAAAATCTTTCGCAAAATATAAAGAAAGTCGCTATTTTTACAGGCATTATGTTTGTTTTAAGTGTCATAGCTGTATGGTATCAATATGGACACGTGCCTGCTGGCCCATTTGTAAATATGATATTGATGAATGAAGACGGAACAATGGATGCTGCAAGCCAGTTTCTAAAAATTGGTATTACTGTTGGACCAATTATTTCAGCTTTCTATGTAGGAGCATTAATTTTATTACTTCAGTTAAAACCAGTTCAAACATTATTAGCACCATTGAAATACTATGGTCGTATGGCTTTAACAAATTATATCGGACAAACGGCAATGATTTTAATTGCCGGTAGTGTATTTAACTTTGCAGGTAACTTAACTTACATGCAGACTTTATATGTATGTATTGCAATTTATGCAATTCAAATTGTATTTAGCGTAATTTGGATGAAAATCTTTAAAATGGGTCCATTAGAATGGATTTGGCGAGTTGTTACGTATTGGACGGTAACACCTTTAAAGAAATAAAGAGAGAAGTGGGCTGTTCCTTTTTTGTGGAGCAGCCTATTTTTATTTTCAGCTTTTGTAGTTGCGCCGATATATTTGAAAAATCGCCGATATAATTTCATTTACCGATTCAATATGTCACTAATATTCAAAGTAGTAAAAGCCCAACTTACACGCCCACCTTCTTTATATTACAAAAGTGTAAGGTAAATGTAATGTTAACAAATAGCAGTTCGCCTCTAAAAAGCGCAAAATAGGTAATGGAAAAACAAGCGTAGGAGGATATATATGACGAAACCAGTTGTAGACGTAAAAAACGTTCAAAAAGTGTACGGTAAAAAAGGTGAGAACCAATCACACGCGTTAAAAGGTGTGTCATTCTCAATTCAAGAGGGCGAGTTTGTTGGAATTATGGGACCATCTGGTTCTGGTAAAACGACATTATTAAATGTAATTTCAACGTTAGATAAAGCAACGGGCGGCGTTGTTGAAATTGCAGGAACGGATATTACAAAAATGAAGCAAGGTGAGCTTTCAGATTTCCGTTCACAAAAGTTAGGATTTATCTTCCAAGATTTTAATTTGTTAGAAAACTTATCTATTTATGAAAACATTGCACTTCCACTTTCCTTGCAAGGTGTTCCATCACGTAACATTGGACCAAAAGTCGAGAAAGTAGCGGATATGTTAGGAATTACAGAAATACTTCAAAAGTACCCATCTGAAGTATCTGGTGGGCAAAAGCAACGTTCGGCAGCAGCGCGTGCTTTAGTGCATGAGCCTGCAATTATTTTAGGGGACGAGCCAACAGGAGCGCTTGATTCTAAAAATGCAACGAGTTTACTTGATGCGATGACAAACTTAAATAAAGATCAAGGCGTATCTATTATGATGGTTACACATGATCCGTACAGTGCAAGTTACTGTCAGCGTATTTTATTCATTCAAGATGGTGAGCTATATAAAGAAATTCACCGCGGCGGTACACGTGAAGAGTTTTATAAAGAAATTTTAGATGTGCTTGCGGACTTAGGCACACAAAAAGCGTAAGAAAGGAGGTTCTAGAGCATGTTATTCAAACTTTCCATGTCAGGACTAAAGAGTAAGCTAAAAGATTACATCGTCTTACTTGTTGGTCTTGTCATGTCGATCTCAATTTTTTATATGTTTCAAACGTTAGCACTAAATGAATCATTTCTTGAATCTAATTCAGTGATTAAATCAATCGGATTTGTATTCCAAGCAGGTTCATTTTTATTAGCAATCATAACGTTCTTCTATATTTTATATGCGAACTCTTTCTTACTATCTCTTCGTCAAAAAGAGTTTGGTATGTATATGATGTTAGGAGCAAAAAAGCATAAAGTTACATTACTTATGTTTATTGAGACAATTGTATTAGGCGCCGCGTCTCTTGCAATTGGAATTGCAGTTGGTGTAGGACTTGCAGAAGGTATCGGTCAATTATTAATGAAACAATTAGAATTTGCTGGTGAAGGCTATAAAGCATTTTATCTGCCATCTATGACTGTTACTTGTATCTTCTTCTTTGCACTATTTGTACTATCAGCAATTATGAACAGTATTAAGTTATCACGTATTTCTGTATTGCAACTTGTACATGCAGATGCACAAACAGAACGTGTTGCGGTAAAAGGAAAAATGACAGGCTTAGTTGCATTCCTTGCGGTTATTTTATTAGGCATTGGCTATGCATCAATGATTTACATGGAAAAACTAAGAGAAATGGGAATCCTTATTGCATTAATTACAACGACAGCTGGTACTTATATGCTATTTGGATCACTTCTTCCAGTTATTATTAAAAAGTTAAAAAGTAATAAAAAGCGTAGTGAAAAAGGACTTAACGCTTTTACATTTGCACAATTAAATTTCCGTATTAATAGCTTAACGAAAGTACTTGCAACAGTAGCGATGTTAGTTGCTCTTGGAGCTGGTGCGATTTCAGGTGGTATGGCGTTTAAAAATAACGTTATAAAAATGGTTGATGGTTTAGTAATCTATGATTCAGTAGTTCATAATCCGACAGCTGAAGAAAAGAAAATTTTAGACGGTATTACATTTAAAGAGAAAAGCGAATATCGTTACAAAGTAGATGATAAATACGTTTACTATGTAAAAGAAGATTTAGAGAAAAATCGTCCTTTAGTAAAAGATATGGAAAATATGAAGTCGATGAAGGATTTAGTAAATACGAAGAAGGCTTCACAGGAATTACCAGTAGGCGCAGTTTCTAGAGAAATGAATGAAAAAGATGCGAACGCTAAAGAACTTCCAGAAGAATGGGTCGATGCTTTTAGCACAATTCATCCATATTATATATATGAAGATCATGCAATTAAAATTGTAGATCAAAAAATGTACGATGGGATAAGTGGTAAAGAAGGTATAGCATTTATCGGAAAAGCAGATGATTTCTTAACATATACAAAAGAATGGAAAAAACTTGACGAGTTGCAATTAGATAAATATAAAAATGTAACAGCTGAAAGAATGAACAGTAAATATCAATCTTACGACATGTTCTACGGTCTTGCGAGCGGAACAGTATTTATGGGCTTCTTCCTTGGAATTGCTTTCTTAGCAATGATGGCAAGTTGTTTAATGTTCAAAATTCTTTCTGGTGCATCAAAAGATATTACGCGTTATCAAATGCTTCGTAAAATCGGGGTGCGCCGTGAATTATTAACAAAATCAATTTATAAAGAGTTATTCTTAGTATTCCTATTCCCAGCAATTGTAGGTATTGCTCACGTATTAGTTGGTATGAATATTTTCGGATTTATTTTACTTGATCCGTACTTCCGTATTTGGGTACCAATCGTAATTTTCGTAGTTATTTATGCGATTTATTACTTCATTACAGTTCAATTGTATAAAGGAATTGTTCTTCCGAAAGAAGATTAATAATAAAAACCGAGCAAAAACGCTCGGTTTTTATTATTTTCAGAAAAAACGCTTTAATGTTACTGAAATGTATAATATAATGTAAGTAAGTAACGTAATATAAAAGTAGAAGTAGCTGTATAAGGAAAGGAGGAATCAAATCTGTAGAAAGAAGCTAAGCTTTTATCCCCACATTTTTTACCGCAACGTATTTATACAATCGTAAGTTTCCACATTGAAAGTTTTCAGAACCACCTGAGTATATTGTGAAAATAATGGATAACACATGGAAATCTCATAGCATGATAAGGTAAAATGGACAACATAATGAGAAAATTACCGTTCATAAGATGAGGAGAATACATGTATGGAAGTTGTAGAGGCATTAAAAGATATAAGCCAAATTGAGGCTATGAAAAAATATTTAAAAGAGCACTCCCAGCGAGATTATCTTTTATTTGTTATTGGAATTAACACAGGATTAAAAATTACAGAATTACTTAGCATGAAATTTGAAGATGTATTAAATGAAGATGGGACTGTTAAAGAGTTTTATACTCTTCCTGTGAAAGATGAAAAATTCAAACAAGATATTTATTTAAATACAAAAGTAAAAGAAGCGCTTTTAGATTACGTACAATCTATTGGCGTTAAAAGAGAAAATTACGTATTTCAATCTAATAAAACGCCAAATTCAATTACGCGCCAACAAGCGTATCGTGTAATTCATAATGCTGCAGAAGCAGTTGGAGTTGTTGGTAAGATCGGAACGAATTCAATGCGAAAAACGTTCGGATTTCATGCGTACAAAAGAGGGATAGCGATTGCGCTGTTGCAAAAACATTTTCATCACGCGACTCCATCAGAGACGCTAAAGTATTTAGGTATTTCAAAGGATGAGACCTTTAAAACGGAGATTGATGTCGATTTATAAAAGCCGTAACTAAAAGAATTAGGAGGCGGAAAATATGAATATTAGAGAGAGTGAACTGCCGGGTATTGGATGTAAGTTTGAAGTGATTACAAAAGGTAATGAAAAGATGGTTATCGTTATTCATGATGATGGCCGAAGAGAAATGTACCATTTTGATGCTGATCATGAGGAGAGTATTTCAAGCGTCTCTCTTCGTGATTCCGAAGCGAGACAAATTGCAGCTATATTGGGCGGAATGGTATATAGACCACAAGCTTTAGATACGATTGAAATGGCCTTTGAAGGATTATCAATTGAGTGGTTTAAGGTGGAAAATAATGCACCAGTCGTACAAAAAACAATTGGTAGTTTACATGTCCGAAACACATATAACGTAACGATTATTGCCATTTTGAAAAAGAATATGAAGAAGTTCTTTAATCCAGGCCCAGATTCTATCATTGAAGCTGGCGATATGCTCGTACTATCAGGTGAAAGACATGAAGTAAAAAGAATTATTAATGAGTTGCTTTCAGTAGGAGGGGATTCATAATCGATGGATACTTTAATCTTTGAAGTTGGGACTGCGTTAGTATTAGTCGCTTTTGCAGCTATTCTCGCTGCAAAGTTAAAGTTCTCGATTATTCCGTTTCTCATTATACTCGGTATGCTAGTGGGGCCACATGCGCCAGATTTAGGGCTTATCGATTTAAGATTTATTGAAAGCGGAGAAGTTATTTCCTTCCTCGGCCGTGTTGGCGTTATATTCCTCTTATTCTATTTAGGCTTAGAATTCTCAATTAAAAAATTAATTAAATCAGGAAAATCAATTGCTTTTGGGGGAACTGTTCATATATCGCTTAATTTTATATTAGGTTTACTTTACGGATATATAATGGGTTTCCCCTTATTAGAAACATTAATTATTGCTGGGATTATAACAATTTCATCGAGTGCAATTGTTGCGAAAGTAATTGTTGATTTAAGAAGATCTGGTAATAAAGAGACGGAGCTAATTTTAGGAATCATTATGTTTGATGATATCTTTTTAGCCGTATATTTATCAGTCATTTCAGGATTAGTACTCGGAGGGGCAACGTCACTTGTAGGGGCTCTTACATCTATTTTAATCGCAGTAGGGTATATGCTACTATTCTTTGTAGTTGCTAGAAAAGCTACACGATTTTTAAATAAAATGTTAGATATTTCGTCCAATGAAATTTTTATTATCGTAATATTCGCTATTTTGTTCTTTGTAGCAGGATTTTCAGAAACGATTCATGTCGCGGAGGCGATTGGAGCATTATTATTGGGGCTCGTCTTTTCTGAAACAGAGCATAGTGATCGAATTGAACAGCTCGTTGTTCCGTTTCGTGATTTCTTTGGAGCTATATTTTTTTTCAGCTTCGGTTTAAGTATAGATCCATTTTCACTTGGAGGAGCAGTGTGGTTGGCATTAGGAGCAGTTTTCATTACTCTTATCGGTAATTTTACTGCTGGAATGGTTGCGGGGCGTAAAGCTGGGTTATCGCATAAGGCTTCTACGAATATCGGTTTAACACTTGTATCACGCGGAGAATTTTCCATTATCGTCGCGAATATTGGAATTGCGGGCGGCTTAATGGCAACTATTAAACCATTCTCTGCTTTGTATGTTTTAATATTAGCATCGTTAGGACCTTTGTTAACGAAAGAATCTGGGAGAATATATTCCTTATTAGATAAAATATTTAAATGGAGCGCTAAAGAAAGTGCGAAGCGAGAAAAGGAAGTTGGATAGTATAAAGAGGCTGCATGAAGTTCATGCAGCCTCTTTATACATTGTTACTGTTGTCATTTTTTGTCGGTAAGTCGATATATTTTAATAATCGCTGAGATAATCCAAGAAGCAATCAGTATAATTTCATTTACCGTCGAACCATTATCTGAATTTCATCAACTATTAATCAGTTGCCTTCCTATTTAAAAACGACTACAATTTTACTGTTATATATATGAACGAAAAAAATAGAATAGGAGGGGAAACTATGCCAAGGAAAGTATGGCTATTAGTAGCTGGGATGATTATTAATGTCACGGGTGCTTCTTTTTTATGGCCTTTTAATACAATTTATTTGCATGATCACCTAGGAAAATCTTTATCTGTGGCCGGAATGGTATTAATGATCAATTCGCTTACTGGTGTAATCGGAAACTTGCTCGGCGGTGTTTTATTTGATAAATGGGGCGGTTATAAATCAACTTTAGTAGGGATTGTGATTACACTTGTATCGATTTTAGGTCTTGTGTTCTTCCACGGTTGGCCGTTATATGTTGTGTGGCTAGCGTTAATCGGCTTCGGTTCTGGAATGGTCTTCCCATCGATGTATGCGATGGTTGGTACGGTTTGGCCAGAAGGCGGAAGACGGGCATTTAATGCGATGTACGTTGGACAAAATGTTGGTATTGCGATCGGAACAGCATGTGGTGGATTAGTTGCATCGTATCGTTTTGATTATATTTTCTTAGCGAATTTTATTTTATACTTTGTTTTCTTTTTAATTGCTTTTATTGGATTCCGCGGTATGGAAGACAAGAAAGAGCCAGGAGTGCAAAAAGAAGTCGAAACGAAAAAAGGGTGGTCACTTACACCTGGATTTAAAGCACTTCTTATCGTGTGTGTAGCATATGCTTTATGCTGGGTTACATACGTACAGTGGCAAGGAGCGATTGCAACACATATGCAAGAATTGAATATTAGCCTTCGTCACTATAGTTTACTATGGACGATAAACGGAGCGATGATTGTTTGTGCGCAACCACTTGTTAGTATGCTAATTCGTTGGATGAAGCGTTCTTTAAAACAGCAAATTATGATTGGAATTTTCATTTTTGCGGCGTCATTCATTGTGTTAAGTCAAGCGCAGCAATTTACGATGTTCCTCGTTGCGATGGTAACATTAACAATTGGTGAGTTATTTGTATGGCCTGCGGTTCCAACGATTGCAAATATACTTGCACCAAAAGATAAATTAGGATTTTATCAAGGTGTCGTAAATAGTGCGGCTACTGTAGGGAAAATGTTCGGGCCGGTCGTTGGCGGAGCAATTGTGGATTTATACAATATGGAAGTATTGTTTATAGCAATCATGGTAATGCTTGTAGTAGCGCTTATAGCAACGAGCATTTATGATAAACGAGTAAAAGTAGAAGAAACAGTTGAAGAAAAAATTGCAGTTTAGTTTGACGGAACATGTAACATGTTTTAGAATATATTTAAATAAAACAACCTTTAGAACAAGGGAGATAGCTCGGCTGTCTTAAGATGAATTCGTTAGTTATTAAGAGTAACGATTAACCGAGAAGTCCTCGCTTTAAGTAAGCTCTTAAGAGATACTAGGTGAAGGATAGTTCACTTAACTTATATGTGTAATAACAGTGAGAAGGAGTAGTAGTAATAGAAGCTGGTTTAGAGAGTTGACGGTCGGTGCAAGTCAATCCACGTTTCGTTATGAACTCGCCTTTGAGTTGCAGTTGTGAAACTAATAGTAGCAATTGCCGTTAATCCACGTTACGGATCTAAGCGAATGTATATTTGTACATTAATTTAGGGTGGTACCGCGGGAATCTATAACCTCTCGTCCCTTTCTAGGGATGAGAGGTTTTTTGTATTTTGGGCGGTGAAAATAAATAGAATTTCAAGGAGGGTATCTCATGAGCTTTAATCATCAAGAAATTGAGAAGAAGTGGCAAGGGTACTGGGAAGAGAATAAAACATTCCGTACGCCAGATGAGACAGAAAAACCAAAATTTTATGCACTAGATATGTTCCCATATCCATCAGGTGCAGGCTTACACGTAGGACATCCAGAAGGTTATACAGCGACAGATATTTTATCTCGTATGAAGCGTATGCAAGGATATAACGTTCTGCATCCAATGGGATGGGATGCATTTGGTCTTCCAGCAGAGCAATATGCACTTGATACTGGAAACAGCCCAGCTGAATTTACAGAGCATAATATTAATACGTTCCGTAACCAAATTAAATCATTAGGTTTCTCTTACGATTGGGACCGTGAAGTAAATACAACAGATCCAAACTACTATAAGTGGACGCAATGGATCTTCCTAAAACTATTTGAAAAAGGCTTAGCTTACGTTGATGAAGTACCTGTAAACTGGTGCCCAGCACTTGGTACAGTACTTGCAAACGAAGAAATCATTGACGGTAAGAGTGAGCGTGGTGGACATCCAGTTGAGCGTCGTCCGATGAGACAGTGGATGTTAAAAATTACAGCTTACGGAGATCGTCTATTAGAAGATCTAGATGAGCTTGATTGGCCTGAAAGCTTAAAAGATATGCAACGTAACTGGATCGGTCGTTCTGAAGGTGCAGAAGTACACTTCAACATCGATGGTACAGACGAGAAATTCACAGTTTTCACAACGCGCCCTGATACATTATTTGGTGCAACATACTGTGTACTAGCTCCAGAACATGCACTTGTTGCAGAAATTACAACAGCAGAACAAAAAGAAGCGGTAGAAGCTTACATTAACGCTGTAAAAATGAAGAGTGACCTAGAGCGTACAGAACTTGCGAAAGAGAAAACTGGTGTATTCACTGGTGCTTACGCAGTTAACCCAGTAAACGGTGAGAAATTACCAATCTGGATCGCTGACTATGTTCTTGCAACTTACGGAACAGGTGCTGTAATGGCAGTTCCAGCTCACGATGAGCGTGACTATGAATTCGCATCAGTATTTAATCTTCCAATGAAGGAAGTTGTAAAAGGCGGAGATATTACGAAAGAAGTGTACACAGGTGATGGTGCACACGTAAACTCAGCATTCCTTGATGGATTAAATAAAGAAGAAGCAATCGCAAAAATGATTGAATGGCTTGAAGCAACGAGCGCAGGAAATCAAAAAGTAACGTACCGTCTACGTGACTGGTTATTCAGCCGTCAACGTTACTGGGGTGAACCAATTCCAGTAATTCACTGGGAAGATGGTACAATGACAGCTGTGAAAGAGGAGGAATTACCATTAGTTCTTCCGAAAACAGAAAACATCCGTCCTTCAGGTACAGGTGAATCACCACTTGCTAACATTGACGAGTGGGTAAATGTTGTTGATCCTGAGACTGGTAAAAAAGGTCGTCGTGAAACGAACACAATGCCGCAATGGGCTGGTAGCTGCTGGTACTACCTACGTTACATCGATCCAAACAATAGCGAAGCACTTGTAGATCCTGAAAAAGTAAAACAATGGCTTCCAGTTGATATTTATATCGGTGGTGCAGAACATGCCGTACTTCACTTACTATATGCTCGTTTCTGGCATAAAGTATTATACGATATCGGTGTAGTTCCAACGAAAGAGCCATTCCAACAATTATTCAACCAAGGTATGATTCTAGGTGAAAACAACGAGAAAATGAGTAAATCAAAAGGTAACGTTGTAAATCCTGATGATATCGTAGCAAGCCACGGTGCAGATACACTTCGTCTATACGAAATGTTCATGGGACCATTAGATGCTTCAATTGCTTGGTCTGAAAATGGTCTTGACGGAGCTCGTCGTTTCCTAGACCGCGTATGGCGTCTATTCGTTCAAGATAACGGTGAATTAAGTGAGAAAATTACTGACGCACCAAATAAAGAGCTTGAAAAAGCTTACCATCAAACAGTGAAGAAAGTAACAGAAGACTATGCAGAGCTTCGCTTCAACACAGCGATTTCTCAAATGATGGTATTCATCAACGATGCATACAAAGCTGAAACACTTCCGAGAGAATATGTAGAAGGTTTCGTAAAAATGATTGCACCAGTTGCACCTCATATCGGGGAAGAGCTATGGAGCAAACTTGGATACAATGAAACAATCACATATGCAAGCTGGCCAACATTTGATGAGTCTAAACTTGTAGAAGATGAAGTTGAAATTGTTGTTCAAGTTATGGGTAAAGTTCGCGCAAAACTAACAATGAGTAAAGACGCATCAAAAGAAGAAATGGAACAACTTGCACTTGAAGCAATTCAAGACCAAATTGAAGGGAAAACAGTTCGTAAAGTAATTGTTGTTCCTGGAAAACTTGTTAATGTTGTTGCAAATTAATTTATTCTAAATAAAAGCTCAGAGTATGTATACTCTGAGCTTTTTTGTGTAGAAAATAATCTCTGGATCACCCTAGTCTAAGTTTTCAATTATTCCAATACGTACAAATAAAAGAGCGGAATTCCAATACAGACAAACACCTATTTTTCTATAGGAAATATGATAAAAAAGGTAGGCTAAATTGAGTAGAAGAGGTGAAAGGAATGAAAGGGATGGACAATAATGCACCACATGGCTTTTTCGGAGGTGGATCGGATAGTTATGAACAAATGATGTTAATGGGAGGCGGACAACAAGGATATGGCGGAATTCCGAGCTGGATGGGTGGAACACCTGGAGGATTTTCCACATCAGTAGCTGGAGCACAAACTGGAATTCCAACATTAACAGGAGGATTTCCATCATCAGTAGCTGGATCACAAACAGGAATCCCAACATTTGTAGGCGGAGCAGCCGGAGGAGTACCAGTAGGCGTACCAACTACATTCCCATCTTTCGTTGGAGGAGTACAAACAGGATTTCCGGTACCGGGAGTAGGTGTTGTGGCAGGCGGAGTAGGTGGTTATCCACAAGGTTTTTACGGTCACCATGGCCACCACGACGGTCACCATGGCCACCACGACGGTCATCATGGCCACCATCATCAAGGTCACCATGGCCATCATGGACATCATCACCACCAAGGTCACCATGGCCATCATGGACACCATCACCACCAAGGTCACCATGGCCATCATGGACATCATCAACAACAAGTACATCACCACGGCCACCATCATATACATCCGCAGGCTGTTCTTTATCAAACTCACCAAGGCCAACATGGTCACCATGGACATCACCACCAAGGCCAACATCATGGACACCAAGGTCAACAGCACCAACAGCACCAACAATATCAGCAATATCAACAACAACAACAATCTTCTCCTTGGACAGGTGGAATTGGAGCAGGAGGAGCGGGGGCAGCAGCAGGAGCGGCTAGCATTAGTGGAGCTGCAGGACATGCGGGACACGTGGGTCATTAATGATTGCCAGAAAAAAAGACATAATAAAAAACTGCTAGGAAATCCTAGCAGTTTTTTTCAGCTTCTTGACGCTGACGTTCAATTTCAGCACGAAGTTGTGGTTCCGGTGCTTGCCAGCCTTCTGGCTTTAGAATCTTACCGTCGCCTTCACGGAATCGAGGCTTCCCATCAGGGAATAGTTTTGCCATGTTGGCGTTGTTTACAATTTCGAATCCTTTATCTGGACGTACGCCCATTTCTGCAAACGTTCCGAATGCAAAGTAAATAAGGTCAATCAGTGCATCGTATTGATCTTCAACAGTCGTTGCCTCTAGAAATTCTTCTAGTTCTTCCTGCATAAAACTTGCACGGATTTTTGCACGCTCTTCTGTTAATTTTGTTGGAGTATTTGTCACAGGATGTCCGAATACTTCATGCATTTTCGCAACAAGTTCGTATCCTTTATCTAAACCTTTTTCGTTTGTCATGTTGTTTCATCCTTTCTTACGTTATGCCGAAGTTTATTGTAACATAAGGTGATTATGAAATGAAAAGAACATCTTATCGAAATAAGATGTTCGCTCGTTATTCTTCTTTTTTTATTAAAAGGGATGAAATAAGATCGATGCCAAAAATACCGACCAGTAACATTGGTATAACGACAAGCAAGTAACGTGTGAAGGAAACATTTTTTAAGTATGTATGAGCAAATAAAAAGACGCCGAGAAATAAAATACCATTTAAAATAGGCTTTACTAATTTTTTAGACATAAGCTCCCCCATAAATATCTTCTCTCTCTATTTGATAATAAAAAAACTCCTCTCTCCGTTGTATCATGCTGGGGAGAGGAGTTCAATCATTTCTCATTCAATGACACCAGAATTTGTAATATTTACGGTGTATTTTATATGAACCGGAACATCTTTATACATTTGTCTCCATTCTTCTAATTTGAATGGGCGATAATGTTGCTTATACTTTGCACCTAGCCCGAGAGGGTCGACGCCTAAAGATTTAAGTTGCTTAATTAACTTAGCAGCTTGTTTATCTAATTGTTTTTGGACATCTTTTTCAATGTTTTTTGTGTTCTTGTTATTTTCTAAGTTAATTTGTTTTGATAGTTCTTGAATACGTGCATCAAGACGAACGTTAATGAAAAAAGAAGGCTTTCCATTTTTAATTTTTATATCGTAAGTTGGAACAGAACGAATATTATTAATCATTACGTACGCAGAATCTGTTTTAAATTCATGTGAATCTAATTTATGTTTCTCTAATAGTCCTTTAAATATGAACATATCTTTTTCCGCAATTTTACCGATATATTTATCTTTTTTAAAAAGGCCAATTCCGGTAATTTTTATTTTATCACCATGCTTCTTTAGAATGGGAATATAGTAGTCTTTTCCTTCTTGATAATAGCGAAATGCTCCTATATGTAGATTATCCGCTGGTAAAGGTCCGGTCTCCATGTTATGTTCTAGCAATTTTTTTATATAAATTGCAACGTTGTATGAAGTCGAATATTTGCCCTTTAAAAGTTCAGTACCATTCCCATCTAATAAAGCAGCATATAAAGCGTTCCCTATATTCACATCTCGAAGTAATGTATCGAATGAAGTAGACATTCCTGTTTTGGCAAGCCTTATTGTATATAGAGCGACACGCATTTGTCCGCTAGCAAATGGTTGAGAAGACTCTAAAGATGTGTCTGCTTTTACTTGTTTTACTGCATTTGCACTGCCTTCAAAAACTTGAACTTTATTTCCTTTTTTCTGAATGGGACAAACGAATGTCACTTTTACTTTATTATCTTTTGCGACATCAAAAACGCTTCCTTGAATAAGTTGTACATCATCGATAATATTTTTTTGTAAACATCCAATTAGACTGAAGAATGTTATACAAGAAATAAGTATTAATTTGCTTGTGCTTTTGATTTTTTCCATTTTCTTTTCACCCACACAATAATAAATAGGATTGGGATGTATACATAAATGAGCCAAAAACTAACTTTTGATACATTACTAATAAAGTTATTAATATCGTGTCTGTTGGTTAAAAGTTGCGAAACAATGAGAGTGATAAAGATAAAAGCAATTAAAATACCCCTTTGTTTTACACGGAATATTTCATGTGTTCCTCTCATTGACGCCCATAAAGGGAGGATGAAACTTGAAATAATAACGAGTGCATAGCCTGAAATTGCAATATATTCGAGTCTTTCTATAAATGGTAATTGAATGACTTGGGTCATAGAAAGTTGGGCCCATATCGTTTTTAACAATTGTTTTTCACTAAAAAATGCAAAGGCTAAAAGGGTGCTAAATAAATATAGAAGATTTGAAAATAGTGCTCCAAACTGAGCGTATTTATGAGATTGCATAGGCTTTTTCACAAATGGATACACCATGAGGTAAATTTCAAAACCGGTCATACTGTAGATTGACAGTTGAGCGGATTTTAAAATGTCTGAAAAAGAATGTGTGAATATAGGTAGTAAATTATCCCAATGTGAATATTTCAAAACGAATAAGCTTAGAAATAAGTATCCTAATGTACCACCAACAGAGATGACGCAAATACCGGTAATTACACGAAATCCAGAAGAGATAATGTAATAGCTAACTAAGCATAAAAAGAGTGTTAACATAAAGGTGGAAGCGGTAGGAAACATCCATACTTGAATAATTTCAACATATGTTCGGATGACCGAAATACTAACGATTAAAAAATAAGCCATAAAGATGATGCTAATGCCATTTCCTAGCCATTTTCCAAATGTTTGCCGATGTAAATCAACTAAATTCCCATTTGTTTCTTTTAATAAGACATACATCATCCATATAAGAATATGGATGAAAATTCCTGTGATTATAACTCCCATCCATCCGTCGTATCCAGCGGCCTTTGCGATGATTCGAGCGAATCCGAGAACTCCAGCACCAAACTGTGCACCGTGAATTAAGAAGAAAACAAAGATAGGAGATATTTGATATTTTTCTTGAACTTTACTCATCAATGCACCTCATTTCTCAATCATCAAAATCTGATCTATGTTTTGTTGAAATTCCTTTCGCTGCTTTTTTTACATGTTGTGGTCTTGCTTGCACATCTCTCGTATCAATCATTGTTAATGGAAAACGAATCCAAGAATCTTTAACTGATTGTTGCCTTGTCGGATAAAACAAAGCGTACGGCTTACGTAAGGAAGTAAGTCTAAAGAGATGAGTAAATAAAAAGATAAATCCAAGAGAAATCCCGAACAATCCGCCTATTTCTGCAAACATAAGAAAAGGAAAGCGTAGTAATCGAACAGCGTTCCCCATTTTATAAATAGGTGTAATAAAGGAAGCGAGTGCCGATAGTGCAACGATAATTAATAAAATGTTACTCGTTAACCCAGCTTGTACAGATGCTTGCCCGATTACGATACCGCCTACAATACCGAGTGTTTGCCCAACTTTCATCGGTAACCTTGCGCCGGCTTCTCTTAATAAATCAATTGCAAGTTCTAAAAAGAGCGCTTCAATTAAAGGTGGGAATGGTACTTGTGCCCTTGATAAAATTAAAGTTTCAAGTAAATCACTTGGAATAAGTTCATAATGATAATTTAAAACTGCAACGTATAACGGTGTAGCGCAAATTGAAAATAGAACGGCAATTAATCTTAAAATCCTTGAAAATGTAGCGTACATCCAGGAGACGTTATAGTCTTCTGGTGAAATGAAAAAATCGAAATAGGATACAGGTGTTAGTAAAACACTTGGAGAACCATCAACGAAAATAGCGATTTTTCCATCAATTAGTGCTTTTGTAACTCTATCAGTGCGTTCTGTATTGATATAGAGAGGGAAAATCGATTTTTCACCCATCAATTCTTGTATATAAGCACTATCATTAATTTGATCATATTCAAGAGCGCGTAATGATTCCTCGAGAAAATCTACATTATCTTTTTCAGCGAGATTGTCTAAATACATCATGACAACTTTTGTTTTGGAAAACTCGCCGATAATCATTTCTTTTGTTTGTAAATCTAAAACAGGAAGACGTTTTCGAACTAAATTAATGTTTGTATCAATATCTTCTACGAAACCTTCTTGCGGACCAATAACAGTTGATTCGTTTAAAGGAGGGGTTGGTGCACGATAATTATCAATTGCAATGTTTGCAAGCATACATTTTTGATCTTGCTGATTCAATTGAATAATCGCATGCCCCTTTAAAACCATATCCTCAATTTTTTGTAAGTCGTTCGTAATTGTAATGCCGCTCATTGGAATATGTTCTTTCAGCTCTTCTAGTGAAGCATTAGGTCGTTCCAAAAGAGTAGGCATTAAATATTTTTGTAATTTCTCTCCATCAAGCGAAGGACGATAGTAAGAAATCCAATAAGGCATCGTTTCATCGTCGGATGTATGATAATTCACAAAATCACTAGATTTTTTCAGCTTCTCTATTAAATTTTGTAAAGAATGGATACGGTCTTTTTCTGGTTTCGTAAAATCATAAATACTATTACCTTTAGAGTGTTGTTGCTTACTTTGAGAAGGTTCATCTTGCTTAGCGTTTTGTTGTTTATCTTGAGACGAATCACCTTGTTTAGCACCTTGTTGTTTATCTTGAGAGGAATCCTCTTGTTTAGTACTTTGTTGCTTATCTTGAGAGGAATCATCCTGTTTAGAGTTTTGTTGCTTATCCTGAGAAGAGTCATCTTGTTTAGAGTTTTGTTGCTTATCCTGAGAAGAGTCATCTTGTTTAGAGTTTTGTTGCTTATCCTGAGAGGAATCCTCTTGTTTAGCACTTTGTTGCTTATCTTGAGAGGAATCATCCTGTTTAGAGTTTTGTTGCTTATCCTGAGAGGAATCCTCTTGTTTAGGACTTTGTTGCTTATCCTGAGAAGAATTTTTTTGTTTAGTACTTTGTTGCTTATCCTGAGAGGAATCCTCTTGTTTAGTACTTTGTTGCTTATCCTGAGAGGAATCCTCTTGTTTAGTACTTTGTTGCTTATCCTGAGAAGAATCTTTTTGTTTAGTACTTTGTTGCTTATCCTGAGAAGAATCTTTTTGTTCGTGATTTTTACCTTTATTATGTTTCATACTTCTAGTCTGTTCTTTGTTATCATCCTCTTCATTGTTAGAATGCTGCTCCTGATTATCTGTTTCGTTTGCTTCTGGTTTATTTGATTTTTTTTTCTTACGTAACCAATTCCAAATCATGTGTATACCCTCTTTAATCTTGTAATATAGTGCTATTTTGTGGCTAATTTTGTATATTATTCATTTATTTATGAAAAGAAGAAGGAGATTAGTTTGCATGGAAAAAAATCTTTAGTAAGCAGTTCATACTATAACGAGAAGAGGGAGAATCTGTGCAAATTGTAAAAAAGGAGAAGTTTGTTTTAAAAGGGTTTACGTTTGAAAATGGCAGGGAAATTCCTGTTCAAATGGGATACGAGACATATGGTACGTTAAATAGAGAAAGGTCAAATGTGATTTTGGTTTGTCATTATTTTAGTGCAACAAGTCATGCGGCAGGAAAATATACAGTGCATGATGAGGAGTCTGGTTGGTGGGATGGGCTCATTGGACCTGGAAAAGCAATTGATACAAATAAGTATTTTGTTATATGTACAGATAATCTTTGTAATGTGCAGGTGAGAAATCCATATGTGATTACAACAGGACCGAAATCGATTAATCCAGAAACTGGAGAAGAATATGCTATGGATTTTCCGGTTTTTACATTTCTTGATGTAGCTCGTATGCAATATGAGTTAATAAAAGGTATGGGAATTTCAAGGTTACACGCTGTAATTGGACCGTCGGCAGGGGGAATGATTGCACAACAATGGGCGGTTCACTATCCACATATGGTAGAGCGGATGATTGGCGTTATTACGAACCCACAAAATCCAATTATTACGTCAGTAAACGTAGCGCAAAATGCGATTGAAGCAATTCAACTGGATCCAAGTTGGAAAGGTGGAAAATATGGAGAAGAGCAGCCGATAAAGGGGCTTCATTTAGCAAATAGAATGATGTTTATGAACGCGTTTGATGAGCATTTTTATGAAATGGCATTTCCTCGTAATAGTATAGAGATAGAACCTTATGAAAAGTTTTCTACACTAACATCATTTGAAAAAGAGATAAATAAAGCGACATATAGAAGTATAGAGTTAGTAGATGCAAATTCATGGATGTATACTGCAAAGGCAGTTTTATTGCATGATATTGCACATGGTTTTTCTTCATTAGAAGAATCTCTTTCTAACATAGAAGCGAATGTACTTATGATTCCATGTAAACAAGATTTGCTTCAGCCGTCTCGTTACAACTATAAAATGGTAGATATTTTGCAAAAACAAGGGAAGTATGCGGAAGTGTATGAGATAGAAAGTATAAATGGGCATATGGCGGGAGCATTTGATATTCATTTATTTGAAAAGAAAGTTTATGAATTTTTAAATCGGAAAGTATCTAGTTTTGTTTAGAAGACAAATGATGGGGAAAAGGTGCAATGTTTGTAGTAAGCACCTTTTTTTACATGATTTGTAGACGGAAAATATATGTGGCAATTGCTATACCGAAGAATGCGATACTAAGCAATAGAAATAAGAATGACATTTCTTGGGGGGATTTTATTTTTTTAGTATTTTTCATACTAAGAGTAATAATTGCAGCGATTAAGAAAATGATGCCCATTATGAAAAGGGAAAGTGTCATTTTCATTGGCTCCTTTCATAAGACAAGTATATTGAGGATACAATGCAAGAGTTATGTTTGTAAAGAATAAGTTTTGCGAGAAAATTGAGAAATAGTTTTTCGATTCTTTGCGTTCTTTCTTTTGCGTGCTAAAATTGGTAGAGAATGTTTGTGAAAAAGAAACTAAAGGTTTTATTGTATATAAGGAGGAACTACATATGACAGAAGTTAAAACAATTACTACAGAAGAGGTACAAGAGCGTTTAGAAAATGGAGAAACGTTATTTTTAGTAGACGTAAGAGAAGATGAAGAAGTAGCGGCAGGAAAGATTCCAGAAGCTGTACATATTAAAATGGGCGATATCCCACATAAAGTAGATTTCTTTAATAAAGAGAATGAATATATCTTTATTTGTCGTTCAGGAATGCGCAGTGAAAATGTATGTCATTATTTAAATGAGCAAGGATTTAAAACAGTGAATATGGTTGGCGGTATGCTTCAATATGAAGGTGAAACGAAATAGTTAATAGTTAAAAACTTGAAACGAGTCTGTTTCAAGTTTTTTTCTTTTGCATACAGTATAAAAAGGAGGAGGGGTAAATGGGGATTAATTTGCGTAAAGTAAAAATTATGAATAATACAGGAGCTGTTAATGTCGGCGACTGTTATGATATCTCGCCTTTAGCTGTAGCAAAAGTATATGCAGGTGCTGGAGGGTCGAGTGCGGCTATTTTTTTAAATGGGAAAAGACAGCCAGAAGCAGTCATTAGAACATCAGTGTTTCTTCCGCCGTTAGCAACAAGTACACGTACATTAGGTTCATAGAGGAAAGGTAGAGTGTAATTATGCCTGCTCATATAAAAGAATTTGTTATTGTGAATAACACTGGGAATATATTTACCGGTGATAATTTGAGTGATACTTCATTTACTGCTTCGAAATCATATAGTGGTTCAATGGGGTGCACTTGGATTGATGTTGTTACAGTAATAGGGACGGAGACGAAGCTTTGTTTACAGCCAGGTGATTCGGTGACGACAACATATACAAGAGGCACTCCTGCTGGTACTGTAACAGGAACAAATATGGGGCAAAGTGTAAATACATCGGGTATAGCACAAGCTGTCCCTAATACAGATAATATGGATTCAATTGCAGGACTCCCTTAAGGAATTAAGGGAGTTTTTATTATTTAAAATAAAAATAGTCTTGGAAATTATTTTTGTAAATAGATTAAGAAGAGGCTTATTTATTATGAAAAAGACGGTTTGTAGGTGGTGAAAGTGTGAAGAATCGTGATAATAATCGGAAGCAAAATTCGTTAAGCTCTAATTTTAGAATTCCACCAGAACTTATTGGGCCTACTTTCCCCCCTGTTCCAACTGGATTTACAGGTATAGGGATTACTGGTCCAACCGGTCCACAAGGCCCAACAGGACCTCAAGGACCAAGAGGATTACAAGGTCCGATGGGGGAGATGGGCTCGACAGGACCTCAAGGTGTGCAAGGGATACAAGGATCAGTTGGTCCAATAGGTGCAACTGGACCAGAAGGACAGCAGGGGCCACAAGGATTGAGAGGACCACAAGGAGAAACTGGAGCGACAGGACCGGGGGGTGTGCAAGGGCTACAAGGTCCGATTGGTCCAACGGGAGCGACTGGGGCACAAGGTATACAAGGGATACAGGGATTACAGGGGCCAATTGGAGCGACGGGACCTGAGGGATCTCAAGGAATTCAAGGCGTCCAAGGGTTACCGGGTGCAACTGGTCCACAAGGAATACAAGGAGCACAAGGGATACAAGGAACACCAGGACCGAGTGGAAATACAGGTGCAACCGGAGCGACTGGAGCAACTGGTCAGGGGATAACAGGCCCGACTGGAATAACAGGTCCAACTGGAATAACTGGACCATCTGGAGGACCTCCTGGTCCGACGGGGCCGACTGGTGCGACAGGTCCAGGTGGTGGACCGAGTGGAAGTACAGGTGCGACTGGAGCAACGGGGAATACTGGGGCTACAGGAAGTACAGGGGTAACAGGAGCAACGGGAAGTACAGGTCCGACTGGAAGTACGGGAGCACAGGGCTTGCAAGGAATCCAAGGGATTCAAGGACCAATTGGGCCAACAGGTCCAGAAGGTTCGCAGGGTATTCAAGGTATTCCTGGTCCGACGGGAGTAACTGGTGAACAAGGAATACAAGGAGTTCAAGGTATTCAAGGGGCAACGGGAGCAACAGGAGATCAAGGTCCACAAGGTATACAGGGGGTTATAGGGCCACAAGGGGTAACAGGGGCCACAGGAGATCAAGGTCCACAAGGTATACAAGGAGTACCAGGGTCATCAGGAGAAACAGGGCCACAGGGAGTTCAAGGGATACAAGGTCCGATGGGTGATATAGGACCAACAGGTCCAGAAGGCCCAGAGGGACTGCAGGGCCCGCAAGGAATACAAGGTGTGCCAGGGCCAGTTGGAGCGACGGGTCCAGAGGGTCCACAGGGGATACAAGGCATTCAAGGACCGGTAGGAGCAACAGGCCCACAAGGCCCACAAGGAATTCAGGGAATACAAGGTGTGCAAGGGATAACGGGAGCAACAGGAGTACAAGGAGCAACTGGAATTCAAGGGATACAAGGGGAAATAGGAGCAACGGGTCCAGAGGGGCCACAAGGAGTGCAAGGTGCTCAAGGGGCGATTGGTCCAACCGGTCCGATGGGGCCACAAGGAGTGCAAGGAGTACAAGGAATTCAAGGAGCGACGGGTGCACAAGGAGTGCAAGGTCCACAAGGAATTCAAGGAATCCAAGGTCCGACGGGGGCAACAGGAGATATGGGAGCAACTGGGGCGACAGGGGAAGGCACTACAGGCCCAACAGGAGTAACTGGTCCAACAGGGGTAACAGGCCCGTCTGGAGGACCAGCAGGACCGACCGGCCCAACGGGGCCATCAGGTCCGGCGGGAGTAACTGGTCCATCTGGTGGACCACCTGGCCCGACAGGAGCAACCGGGGCGACAGGAGTAACAGGAGATACTGGGGCGACAGGCTCAACTGGAGTGACAGGAGCGACAGGAGAAACGGGAGCAACCGGAGTGACGGGTTTACAGGGTCCGCAAGGAATCCAAGGTGTGCAGGGAGAGATAGGTCCAACAGGGCCACAAGGTGTTCAAGGTCCCCAAGGAATTCAAGGAGTAACGGGGGCCACCGGAGATCAAGGTCCGCAAGGGATTCAAGGCCCACAAGGCGACATAGGTCCAACTGGCCCACAAGGAATTCAAGGCCCACAAGGTTCTCAAGGAATCCAAGGAGCGACAGGGGGAACAGGAGCACAAGGCCCACAGGGAATCCAAGGTCCGCAAGGTGACATAGGTCCGACTGGGTCACAAGGTCCAACTGGAATCCAAGGGATACAAGGAGAGATAGGTCCAACCGGCCCAGAAGGCCCAGAGGGACTGCAGGGCCCGCAAGGAATACAAGGTGTTCAAGGGCCAGTTGGAGCAACGGGTCCAGAGGGTCCTCAGGGAATACAAGGCATTCAAGGAGTGCAAGGAGCAACCGGCCCACAAGGTCCACAAGGAATACAGGGAATACAAGGTGTGCAAGGGATAACGGGAGCAACTGGAGCACAAGGAGCAACTGGAATTCAAGGGATACAAGGGGAAATAGGAGCAACCGGTCCAGAGGGGCCCCAAGGAGTGCAAGGAATACAAGGGGTGATTGGTCCAACAGGTCCGATGGGCGCACAAGGAGTGCAGGGAATACAAGGGATTCAAGGAGCAACAGGTGCACAAGGAGTGCAAGGACCACAAGGAATTCAAGGAGTGCAAGGTCCGACGGGAGCAACAGGAGATACGGGGGCAACCGGAGCGACGGGAGAAGGAACTACCGGTCCAACAGGGGTGACTGGCCCGTCAGGAGGACCAGCAGGACCGACCGGCCCAACGGGGCCATCAGGTCCGGCAGGAGTGACAGGTCCATCAGGTGGACCACCTGGCCCGACAGGAGCAACAGGTGCGACAGGAGTAACAGGAGATACCGGGGCGACAGGCTCAACTGGAGTGACAGGAGCAACAGGAGCAACGGGAGCAACCGGAGTGACGGGTTTACAGGGCCCGCAAGGAATCCAAGGTGTTCAAGGAGAGATAGGTCCAACCGGTCCACAGGGTATTCAAGGTCCCCAAGGAATCCAAGGAGTAACGGGGGCAACCGGAGCACAAGGTCCCCAAGGAATTCAAGGCCCACAAGGCGACATAGGTCCAACCGGCTCCCAAGGAATTCAAGGTCCACAAGGTCCTCAAGGAATCCAAGGAGCGACAGGGGCAACCGGGGCACAAGGCCCACAGGGAATCCAAGGTCCGCAAGGAGAGATAGGTCCGACCGGCCCACAAGGCCCACAAGGAATTCAAGGCCCGCAAGGAATTCAAGGTCCAACGGGAGCTACAGGAGCAACTGGAGCGACAGGTCCACAAGGGATTCAAGGTCCCCAAGGAATTCAAGGCCCGCAAGGAATTCAAGGTCCAACGGGAGTTACAGGAGCAACCGGAGCGACAGGTCCCCAAGGAATTCAAGGCCCACAAGGAATTCAAGGTCCAACGGGAGCTACAGGAGCAACCGGAGCGACAGGTCCACAAGGGATTCAAGGTCCCCAAGGAATTCAAGGCCCGCAAGGAATCCAAGGTCCAACGGGGGCTACAGGAGCAACCGGTTCACAAGGTCCAACTGGAGATACAGGTCCAACCGGAGCTGGAGCCACTGGAGCGACCGGGGCGACTGGAGTTAGTACAACTGCAACGTATGCGTTTGCGAATAATACATCAGGAACCGCTATTTCCGTTTTATTAGGGGGTACGAACGTACCGTTACCGAACAATCAAAATATTGGCCCAGGAATAACCGTTAGTGGTGGAAATACTGTATTTACAGTTGCGAATGCAGGAAACTATTATATAGCCTATACAATTAATTTAACGGCAGGTTTACTTGTAAGTTCTCGTATAACTGTAAATGGCAGTCCGCTTGCGGGAACGATAAATGCCCCGACAGTGGCTACTGGTTCATTTAGTGCAACAATAATCGCTAACTTGCCTGCTGGAGCCGCTGTTAGCTTACAGTTATTTGGAGTAGTTGCAGTAGCTACATTATCTACAGCAACGCCAGGGGCTACCCTAACTATTATTAGATTAAGTTAATAAGCAGAAAACCTTGAAACTTTTATGTTTCAAGGTTTTTTTATCTTTGTATTTGTAAGTAAACCTCGTTAACCAGGGGAGTGGATCCCCTCTAATTATTTAAAGTTTCACATTATTCTCTTGAGCAAAAACATCGCAGTTCGAAAATATATTATAATAGAATGAAAAGAAAGAAATTTGGCAGAAAGGGAGGGTGGCGATGCAGGAGATGGTTAAAGATTTTTTTGGACGCCCACTTCAAGATTTACGTATATCTGTCATTGATCGTTGCAATTTTAGATGTACATATTGTATGCCAGCGGAAATATTTGGGTCAGATTATGCTTTTTTGAAAGATGAGTTTTTACTAACTTTTGATGAAATTGAGCGTTTGGCAAAATTATTTGTTAACATTGGTGTACGAAAAATTAGAATTACTGGCGGTGAGCCACTACTTCGTAAAGATTTAACAAAACTTATTGCACGTCTTGTGAAAATTGATGGGCTAATAGATATAGGGTTAACGACAAATGCCGTACATTTAACGAAACAAGCGAAGGCATTAAAAGAAGCTGGATTACATAGAGTGAATGTTAGTTTAGATGCAATAGATGACGACATATTTAAGAATATTAATGGTCGAAATATTAATACGAAACCGGTAATTAAGGGAATTATAGCAGCTAAAGAGGCGGGGCTGGAAGTAAAGGTAAATATGGTTGTGAAAAAAGGGATGAACGATCATCAAGTACTTCCGATGGCTGCGTATTTTAAAGAGCAAGGAATCAAGCTTCGGTTTATTGAGTTTATGGATGTTGGTAGTACAAATGGGTGGAATTTTGATCAAGTCGTTACAAAACGAGAATTGATTGAGATGATTCATAAGATGGATCCACTTGAGCCAGCTGAAGCGCATTACTTTGGTGAAGTTGCGAAGCGATATCGGTACGTTGGAACAAATGTTGAAGTTGGTTTTATTACATCTGTTTCTGAGTCATTTTGTGTCTCTTGTACGAGGGCGAGAATTTCGGCAGATGGAAAGTTTTATACGTGCTTATTTGCGACAGAGGGTTTGGATGTAAGAGAACTTCTTAGAGGAAATCTTTCGGATGAGGAGTTATTAAGTGTTATACAAGATGTATGGATGAATAGAAAAGATAGGTATTCGGATGAACGAACAGAAGAAAGTGCAAAAAATCGTCCGAAAATCGAAATGTCTTATATAGGAGGATAAGAAAGGGGGCTATCGCATGCAGGAGCGATATTCAAGACAAATATTATTTTCTGGTGTTGGAGAAGAAGGACAGAGAAAAATAAGAGAGAAGCATGTGCTTATTATTGGTGCTGGTGCTCTCGGTGCGGCAAATGCAGAAGCGATTGTTAGAGCAGGTGTTGGAAAAGTAACGATTGCTGACCGTGATTATGTAGAATGGAGTAATTTACAAAGACAACAACTATATACAGAAGAAGATGCAAAGCAGTATAAACCGAAGGCGATAGCGGCTGCAGAACATTTAAAAGCGATTAATTCTGAGGTGGAAATAAATCCGGTTGTGACGGATGTAACGGTGCAAGAAATGGAAGAATTAGTGAATGATGTAGATTTAATATTAGATGCGACAGATAATTTTGAAACGCGTCTTCTTATTAATGATATTTCACAAAAGTATAATATTCCGTGGATATATGGTGGGTGTGTCGGAAGCTACGGAGTAACGTATACAATTTTACCAGGGAAAACACCGTGTTTTCGCTGTTTAATGGAGCATCCAGCGAGCGGTGCAACATGTGACACAGCTGGTATTATACAACCGGCAGTACAATTAGTAGTTGCGCATCAAATTACGGAAGCGCTGAAAATATTAGTAGAAGACTTTGGTGCGCTTCGTGAAACGATGTTATCGTTTGATCTTTGGAATAATCAACAGATGGCATTTAAAGTGAATAGGCAGAAAAAAGATACTTGTTTATCTTGCGGAAGGTTACGTACATATCCGAGTTTAACATTTGAAGGACAAACGAAAACAGAAGTGTTATGTGGGCGGAATACAGTACAAATTCGCCCGGGTGTGCGGAAGAATTTTAATTTAGAAGAAATTAAAAAACGCTTACAAAGAAGCGTAGAGATAAAGGCGACACCTTATTTATTATCATTTCCGGTAGAAGAATATCGTTTTGTTTTATTTACAGATGGCAGGGCGTTCATTCATGGGACGAATGATATGAATGTAGCGAAAAGTTTATATGCAAGATATATAGGTTGAACCTAAAGGAAACCCTTTAGGCTCAACGGAGAGAGGATTATGAATTTCTCGTATAATCTCCACTTTTTCCACCTGTTTTTTCAAGTAAGTACGTTTCACCGATAATCATACCTTTATCGACAGCTTTACACATATCATACACAGTAAGAGCGGTAGCGGAAGCAGCTGTTAAAGCTTCCATTTCAACACCGGTGCTACCTTCTGTTTTAACTTTTACTTCAATGAGTAAACGATATTGTTCTTCTGATTGTTTCCAATCGAAAGAAACGTCAACACCTTTTAATAATAAAGGGTGGCACATTGGGATAATATCAGAAGTACGTTTCGCAGCCATAATGCCTGCGATTTGCGCAACTGCTAATACGTCACCTTTCCCAATTTCATTGTGAGAGATTTTATCGTAAATTTCTTTCGTAACGACAATGCTAGAGCACGCAATTGCTGTTCGAACGGTTGCTTTTTTGTCGCTTATATCAACCATTTTTGCGCGTCCTTGGTCATTGAAATGTGTAAATGAAGACATGGAATTCCTCCTTGAAGTAATTTCTATTGAATATATAAAGTTTAATCGAGATAAAAAAAATTGCAAATATGAGGTGAGAAACGATGGTAGAAAAACGAATTCCAATTCAAGTTGCTGAGGCAGTAGAACGGGTAATGAAATATGCGAAGCATGGTGAAGTAGAAGAAATTTCTATTACGGAAAGTTACGGGAGAATTCTCGGGGAAGATGTTGTCTCAGATCATGACGTTCCTCATTTTGATCGTTCCCCTTACGATGGTTTCGCCATTCGAGCAGAAGATACGAAAGAAGCAACTCAAGAGAATCCAGTTGAATTTGAAGTAATAGGAGAAATCGGGGCGGGTTCCGTTTTTTTAGAGGAAGTAGGAGCTTTTGAAGCAATTCGCATTATGACAGGAGCAGCTATTCCAGAAGATTGCAATGCAGTCGTAATGCTAGAGCTGACAGAAGGGTTTGAGAAGAACGGGAAAACATATATGAAGTTAAAACGCCCTTTTAATAACGGTGACAATGTGTCGTTTAAAGGAGAAGATATAAAACAAAATCAAGTTCTCGTTAAGAAAGGTGTTGCAATTAATCCAGGTGTTGCGGCCTTACTAGCAACGTTTGGATATAGCACGGTGAAAGTTGTAAAACAGCCTGTTGTCGGTATTGTAACGACAGGAAGTGAATTATTAGAAGTACATGAGCCGTTAGAACCGGGGAAAATTAGAAATAGTAACTCGTATATGATCGCAGCTCAAATTATGAAAGCTGGCGGGAAAGTTCGTTATTATGGTCAACTCGCGGATGAGTTAGATGCATGTTTTACAGCTGTTCAATCAGCGATGGATGAGGTCGACATTTTAATTACAACAGGCGGTGTATCAGTAGGAGATTATGACTACTTACCAGCTATTTATGAAAGATTACAGGCAAATGTACTCTTTAATAAGATAGCCATGAGGCCCGGAAGTGTAACGACAGTAGCTGAAGTTGATGGAAAGTTACTCTTTGGTTTATCAGGAAATCCGTCTGCTTGTTATGTAGGCTTTGAATTATTTGTGCATCCAATTATAAAAACGTATTTGTATGCGAAGGAACCTCACGTATATAGAGCGGATGCTATTTTACAAAAAGATTTTCCGAAGCCAAATCCATTTACTCGTTTCGTAAGAGCGAACGTAACAATTGTGGATGGGGCGTTACAAGCGATGCCGGTTGGTTTAGATAAATCGAGTGCGGTATCTTCACTTGCAGATGCGAATGCTTTTATCGTGTTACCCGGAGGAACGAGAGGATTTGAGACCGGAATGAAAGTATCCGTATTATTGTTAGAGCACTCTGAGGGATGTGAGTGGCCATGGGCGAAGCCCCTTCAATCTTACAAATAGTAGGGTATCAAAATAGCGGAAAAACGACACTTGTAGAGAAAATTGTGCATGCATTAGCCGAAAGCGAAATGAAAGTTGCTACAATTAAACATCACGGGCACGGAGGTTTTCCAGAAGTAGCGCAAAAAGATAGCGAAAGACACCGTAAAGCTGGTGCTGTCGTAAGTAGTGTAGAAGGTGCTGGATTACTTTCACTTTCTTCACTAAGAAAGAAATGGTCCTTGCAAGAAATTATTCGCTTATATGAGTTTTTTAAAGTGGATACAATTTTAATAGAGGGCTATAAAAAAGAGAACTACCCGAAAGTAGTGTTACTTCGTTCTGCGGAAGATGCTGAGCTTTTACATAAAGTAGAAAATATAGTGGCGGTTATTACGTGGTATGATGTCCCAGTAAATATACGAGAAGAATATAAAGTATTTCATATAACAGAAGAAGAGTTGTACATAGACTGGTTTTTACAAACGGTTAGGAGTGCGAAATGACAAATACATATTATGAAGTAATTGATACAGAAATCTCGATTGAAGAGGTAACGAAGAAAGTAATTCGACGTGAATGCGGTGCTGTTACAACATTTATTGGAACGGTTAGAGAGTTTACGAAAGGGCGTCGTACATTATACTTAGAATATGTCGCTTATAAAACGATGGCAGAAAAGATGCTAGAGAAAATCGGATTAGAAGTGAAAGAGAAATGGCCAGGTACACACGTTGCGATTACACATCGCATCGGTACGTTGCAAATTTCTGATATAGCGGTTGTTGTTGCTGTTTCAACACCACACCGTAAAGCGGCTTATGAAGCGAACGAATATATTATGGAACGCATAAAACAAATTGTTCCGATTTGGAAAAAGGAGTTTTGGGAAGATGGTGACTCATGGATTGGTGATCAATTAGAAAAAACACCATATCCGGCGGGAGAGCCTGGGAAGGAGCTATAAGTATGATTCGAGTATTGTTATTTGCGCACTTGCAAGAAGAAGCAGGGACAAGTGAATTACAAATAGAGAAAGAAAATATTACGGTTGCACAGTTAAAAGATGTTGTTGCGAACGAATATAATGTACCAGTTTCAGAGCCAATTATGGTTGCGATTAATGAAGAATATGCAAATGAAGATGACAGGGTCCAATCTGGTGATGTTGTTGCACTAATCCCACCAGTGAGCGGTGGTTAATATTGGATTCATTAAAACGACTTTCCTATATAGGGAAAGTCGTTTTTTTATGGCAGTTTTGAGAACACTAATCTATAGAACAAGGAGGGAATTATGAAAAAAATATGTGTAGTTATGACAATGCTATGTGCGTCTTTTTTCTCTTCTCCAAGTGATTCTTTCGCGAAAGAATCAAGAGAACAGCTTTTAGAGAGTGCATTATCAAATAGGTACTATTCAGTTATTAGACAAGTGACAGAAGATCAATATGAATGTGCTTCAGTTATAAATATAAAGCGTCTCGGCAAGAAAGATGAATTTGTTCCTAGGTATGAAGTGAAGCTACAATTTCTTACATTTCAAGGAGCGCATAATCCCCCGAACGATAAAGTTACGCTTACTTTGGAAGACCATTTAGATCACGTAAAGATAAAGAAAGTGGAGCGAGAAAAGAATGTTTCTGACGCTATTGCAGAAAAAGTTTGTCAACGGGAAAAAGAAAAAATAAAAGCTCACTCTAATGACTTAGAGTGATAACCTATGCATTTAGTAAAGAAAGGTAATGAGTGATGGATATATTTTTAGCGATTTTACCAGCTATATTTTGGGGAAGTATTGTGCTATTTAACGTAAAACTGGGCGGGGGACCGTATAGTCAAACGCTCGGAACAACGTTTGGAGCACTTATTTTCTCAATTGTTGTTTATATTTTTATGAAGCCAGTATTAACACCTACCGTTATCGGAGTTGGAGTTGTGTCAGGTTTATTTTGGGCGCTTGGTCAGGCAAATCAATTGAAAAGTATTGATTTAATGGGTGTTTCGAGGACGATGCCAATTTCAACAGGACTTCAATTAGTCGCGACGACTTTATTTGGCGTTATCGTATTTCATGAATGGTCCACGACAATATCGGTCGTCCTTGGGATTTTAGCGCTCGTTTGTATTATTATCGGTGTTATTTTAACATCGCTTCAAAGTGAAGAAGAAAAGAATGCAGAGCAAGCAGCAAACTTTAAAAGAGGTATCGTAATTTTATTAATTTCAACAGTCGGCTATTTAGTTTACGTAGTAGTGATTAGACTATTTAACGTAGATGGTTGGTCAGCTTTGTTGCCACAAGCAGTTGGTATGGTGTTAGGTGGGATTTTGCTTACCTTTAAACATCATCCATTTAATAAATATGCAATCCGAAATATTATTCCAGGATTAATTTGGGCAGCTGGAAATATGTTTTTATTCATTTCGCAGCCGCGTGTTGGAGTCGCAACAAGTTTCTCGCTATCGCAAATGGGAATTATTATTTCCACGCTTGGTGGGATCCTTATATTAGGGGAAAAGAAAACGAAACGTCAATTAACGGGTATCGTTGTCGGTATCGTTTTTATTATCGCAGCCGGAATTATGTTAGGTATAGCCAAAAGTTAAAGGAGGTATGGAAATGTATAGTGATTTAGCAGGGAAAGTTGTCGTTATTACAGGATCAGCAACTGGTCTTGGAAGAGCGATGGGAGTGAGGTTTGCTAAGGAAAAAGCGAAAGTGGTTATTAATTATCGCTCACGAGAATCAGAAGCGAATGATGTGTTAGAAGAAATTAAAAAGGTAGGCGGCGAAGCGATTGCTGTAAAAGGTGATGTAACCGTCGAATCAGATGTTGTGAATCTCATTCAATCTGCTGTGAAAGAGTTTGGTACGCTTGACGTTATGATTAATAATGCAGGGATAGAAAACGCGGTACCGTCGCATGAAATGCCGCTTGAAGATTGGAATAGGGTAATTAATACAAATTTAACAGGTGCTTTTTTAGGGAGTCGTGAAGCGATTAAATATTTTGTAGAACATGATATTAAAGGTTCTGTCATTAATATGTCTAGTGTTCATGAGAAAATTCCGTGGCCACTATTTGTGCACTATGCAGCGAGTAAGGGTGGTATTAAACTGATGACAGAAACGTTAGCGCTAGAATATGCGCCAAAAGGTATTCGAGTAAATAATATTGGACCAGGTGCAATTAATACGCCGATTAATGCAGAAAAGTTTGCTGATCCTAAAAAACGTGCTGACGTAGAAAGTATGATACCGATGGGCTATATTGGAAACCCTGAAGAAATTGCAGCAGTAGCAACTTGGCTCGCTTCTTCAGAGGCGAGTTATGTAACGGGCATTACGCTATTTGCAGATGGTGGAATGACGTTATATCCATCGTTTCAAGCTGGGCGTGGGTAATAAAAAAGGACGAAGAGATAAAACTCTTCGTCCTTTTTTTACAAAAAAAAATAGCGGCCAGCTATTTTAAATTTAGTGATTAATTGTATCTTGAAGAAATTCTGTTGCTTGATGTTCAGAAACATTTTGTACGAGTGCAACTTCACTGATCATCATTTTTCGGGCGTTATCTAGCATTTGTTTTTCACTCGCATTTAAAGTTCGCTCTTTATTGCGGCGAAGTAAATCCCGAACAACTTCTGCGCTATCTTGTAAATTGCCGTTTTTCATTTTTTCCATATTCATTGTATATCTTTGTTTCCATGAGAGTGATGGGTCTGACTCCCCGTTTTGAAATTCAAGAAGTATATCATCTAACGTACCTCGATCAACGATATAACGAATACCTGATTTTTTTAATTGATCCATCGGAAGCATTACTTGCATATCTTTACTAATGATGCGTATCACACAATATTGACGTGAAGTACCTAATATTTCTTTCTCTTCAATTGCTTCGATGATTCCTGCACCGTGCATTGGATAAACGATTTTATCACCAATTTGAAACAAATCATCCACCTCCATATGTGGTAACCACTTTTAATGATAGCATACGTATGTAAAAATGTCAAATTTTATATAATAACATAATATTTATATTCGAGTCAATAAGATAAAGTGCTTTTTTATGTTTTTTTTTGGACCTTATTTATCGTGATTTTTTTAGAAAAATAGTACAGGTGAAGAAAGAAGGCATATCCACTTATTTTTAAGCATAAAATGTAAAAGCGCTAATACAATATACCTAAATCCGTTCTTTGCAAAGGAGGGAGAGAAGGTGGGGCGCACAATAAAAATTGATATTACAAATAAAGTTGTAGCTAAATTTAGACAAAATTATTTGGAATTATATACGAGTAAATTTATGATAGGTAAGTTTTATGTCTATACTGAAGATAAAGAATATGTGTTAGAAGACGGATATATATATGAGAATGGAAAGTTTTATCGCATCATAGATACGCACCGTGGCAATAATCAAGCGGCCGAGGGCTGCGATCTAGGACGGTGTTAACATGATTCGTGTGAAAGTATTTGATGAAAGTCACGAAAAAGACTTAGAAGACGCTGTGAATGTGTTTTTGAAAAAGATTGATGATAGCAACTTTGTAGATATTAAGTATCAAGTTGGTGTTTCTATTAACGACGATGAAAACCAAATTTATTGTTTTTCAGCAATGATCGTTTATAAAGCATAAAAAAGAGCTGGCTCACCCAGCTCTTTTTTATGTTTTATGTTGGGACAACATGTGTCGGTAATACGTTCATAATAGATTGGGTTGTGCCTAATTTCTTTGTCGTTAAAAGAGGCTCCCCTGTTTCATGGTTTTGGGCATCTTTACACATACCAAGGTGATAACGATCACCTAAAAATGGATCAATATAAAAACCGTTTTTGAATACTTTATCATTTGGATGTTTTTCATGGTGAATATCAGAGCAGTTAATACAATAGAACATAGCTTTCATCCCCTTTTTATTTTGTTTGAAAAAAGTGAGTCGGTAGTCATTTCGCTCCTAAGGAAATGTTGGGGAGAAGAGAAATAACTACCTACTCAAATGGTGGGCATATTCCTTCTGATTTGTCATATCTCGCGTATTGTCCCTGAGGGAAGGAGGAGAGACGAAGTACGCATGATATAAGTAAGGCGCTTCTTTCAATATGAATGATGGAGTTTCATGTTGAGAGAAGTTTTTATTTTGTATTGCCTTTGTGAGTATATTATGAGGAAATGCTAAGAGGGTGTTTGTCCTGTTGAAAAAATGTTGAGAATTTCTCAACAGTAAAAGAATTAGCGTTGACATGAAACTAAAAGGTGTTATATTATCAAAGTATAACCAAAAGGTGTTATGTTGTAACGCCGAGTAAAGGAGAATGAAAATGGAACAACAAAATACATTAAATGATATTAAACAAACAATCGTTTTTAACGCGTCTATTCAAAAGGTATGGAGTGTAGTATCAACTGCAGAAGGGATTGCGTCATGGTTTATGCCAAATGATTTTGTATTAGAGGTAGGACATGAATTTCATGTGCAATCACCATTTGGGCCATCACCATGTAAAGTATTAGAAATTGATGAACCAAACCATTTATCTTTCTCATGGGATACAGATGGCTGGGTTGTTTCATTTGATTTGAAAGACTTAGGAGATAACAAAACAGAATTTACGTTAATTCACGGCGGCTGGAAACATCCTGATGAAATTCTTCCGAAAGCAAATGCGAAGAGCTCTATTATTCGCGATAGAATGAGCGGTGGTTGGGTAGCGATTGTAAATGAAAAACTGAAAAAGGTTGTCGAAGGCTAAGTGTCCTCGTCAGCAGCGAAATATGATGTATTTCAAGCAATTGCTGATCCAACCCGCCGAGAAGTAATACGGTTATTAAGTGACAAAGAGTTACCGATTTCCAAAATAACGGATCATTTTCCGATAAGTCGTACTGCGGTTGTAAAGCACCTTCATATTCTTTCGGAAGCGAATTTAGTAAGTGGAAGAAAAAGCGGAAGAGAGAAGATATATCGTTTGCATCCAGAACCATTAGAAGAATTACAACAATGGCTCTCGTATTATGAACGTTTTTGGGATAATAAATTATCCATGCTGAAACATATTGTGGAGAATGAAGAATAAAAAGGATGACCAAAATGGTCATCCTTTTTATTGTTGCTCACTTGTTTGTGTAGCTGGTTTTAATAAGAGCCAAGCGATAATTAATGTAAATACTGCTAATACGAAAGTGCTCATATAAATGACGTGTACGCTTGATGCTAATGCAGATTGCGATTCGGTTACTACGTTTGCTGTAGTACCGCCATGTCCACCAGATACAAGATCAAGATTTTTAATACCACGTGCGTGAATCATCGTATTGAAGATTGTACCGAATATTGCAGCACCTAACGTTTGACTAAATGTATTAATAAATGTGTTTAAACCAACAGCTGTTCCGCGTGTATGAGCTGGTACGGCTGCTTGAATTGTTACCATGTAAATCGGTGTCACAAGCCCCATTCCTAAGCCGAATAATCCGACTGCTACATAAATAAGGAACGATGGTGAATTTGTTGATAGTGTAAATAATAAGAACGTAGCGACTGATAAAATGCTAGCTCCAAGTAAAATGATTTGTTTCGTTTTTAATTTGCCTACTAAGTTACCAGAGAAAATAGCGCCAAATGTCCACATAACAGGAATTGGCATTAAAATAAGTCCAGCTTCTGTAGCGTTTTTCCCTAATACACCTTGGCTCCAAATTGGAAGGTACATTGTAATACTAATAATCATTGCGCCAGCAATAAGAGTTAATATATTTATCGTAGATAATGTACGGTTAGAGAAAAGTGCTAGCGGAAT
This sequence comes from Bacillus cereus group sp. Bce041, assembly GCF_052646455.1. Classification (NCBI taxonomy): domain Bacteria; kingdom Bacillati; phylum Bacillota; class Bacilli; order Caryophanales; family Bacillaceae; genus Bacillus; species Bacillus cereus group sp. Bce041. Next base: position 957,756 of record NZ_JBQXON010000001.1, on the reverse strand, counting down.
TAATGGTTCCGGAGATTTCTTCTCGATGAATAAGAAAATAATAAATGAAATAGCGGCAAAGATTAATAGGCCGATAATTGTCATGTCTCCCCAGTTTTGCTTACTGCTACCTGTTAATAATGCATATAGTAGAGCGATTGTACTTAATGAGAAGACTGTTGCACCAAGATAATCGATATGATGCTTAGCAGGTTTAATAGATTCTTTGTAGTAAATTGCAATCATTAAGCAAGCGATAATTCCGAATGGAACGTTTAGGAAGAAAATATAACGCCAAGAAAGGGAATCAACTAAAAATCCACCTACTAACGGTCCGATAACACCGGATACACCCCAAACGGCACTCATCCAACCTTGTGCTTTCGCGCGGTCTTTCGCTTCGCTATATAAGTCTCCAATAATCGTCATTGTGATTGGCATAACAGCACCAGCACCGATACCTTGAAGCGCGCGGAAGAAGATTAATTGTTCCATCGATGTAACGACTCCGCAAAGTGCAGAACCGACTAAAAAGATTGTAGCTCCGATCAGTAAAACTTTTTTACGGCCAAATAAATCAGCGAGCTTTCCGTATATTGGAGTCGAAACAGCTGTTGCAAGCATATAAATTGCATATACCCAACTAACAAGTTCGACGCCTGACAAATCACTCGTTATACGAGGGATTGCTGTACTAACAATCGTTCCTTCTACCGCAGAAAGAAACGTCATTAACATTAAAGACATCATGACTTTTTTTCTCATTTGTTTTCCCCTTACCCTTTTTAAATATTCAACAATATAAAATATAAAGGTACTAAGGTATATAAAGCAACAAAAAAGCAATGGAAAGTTACATGGAGCAGATGTTTGTCGCTTCTTGTCGGTAAGTCGATATATTTGAGAAATCGCCGATAATGATTTCATGGCAATATTAAAAAAGAAACAGGAATCCCTGTTTCTTTTTTTAATATTGCATTTTCGCGTTTTCTCCAGCAGTCGTTCCAGCAATTCTACCAGTAACAAGGGCTGATGTAATATTATAGCCACCAGTATAACCATGAATATCAAGAACTTCTCCGCAGAAATATAAGCCGTTCGTAAATTTAGAAGACATTTCTTTCGGATTAATTTCTTTCACGGATACACCTCCGCCAGTAACGAATGCTTTTTCAATTGACTGCGTACCATTTACATTCACAGTAAACTCTTTAAAGTCTTTCACAAGTGCACGAATCTTTTCGTGAGAAACTTGTCCAGCTTGTTCGCTGCCGTCAATTTCATTTTTTTCTAATAAGAATAGGAAGTAACGTTCAGGAACATAACCTTTTAAAACGTTTTTAATTCCTTTTTTCGGATCTTCTTTCATTTGTTTCAGCATGCGCTGAAATAGTTGTTCACTATTTTCCTCTGGCAATGCATCAATACTCATTTGTATTGTATTCGTTTTAAACTTTTTCAGTGCTTTCACGACGAATTGGCTACAGCGAAGAGCAGCAGGTCCAGATAGGCCGAAATGAGTGAAGAGCATGTCCATTTTGTGAGAAATGATAGCTTTTCCTTTCGGATTTAATACACTTAAGTTTATATCACGTAAAGCAAGACCTTGTAATGAGCGGTCACGTATAAACGGCTCGTTTGAAAGGATAGGTACTTCTGTTGGGAATAATTCTGTGATTGTATGACCCGCTTTTTCAGCCCAAGCATATCCGTCTCCAGTAGATCCAGTTTGAGGAACTGATTTTCCGCCAACAGCGATAACGACGTGATTTGTTTCTAACACTTCGCCTGTTTGCAGTATAACTGCTTTTGTTTGACCATTTTCATATTCAATCGTTTCAACAGGCGTATTTGTACGAATTTTTACACCTAAGTCTTTTAATCGTGTTAAAAGTGCGTCTACAACAGATTGTGCTTTGTTTGACACAGGGAACATGCGACCGTGGTCTTCTTCTTTCAATTTAACACCGAGATTTTCGAAGAATGTAATAATATCTTCATTATTAAAAATAGAAAAAGCGCTGTATAAGAAGCGACCGTTTCCTGGTATATGTTTAACAATTTCATCAAGTGGTAGACGGTTCGTTACGTTACAGCGTCCGCCACCAGAAATTGCAAGTTTACGCCCAAGTTTATTTCCTTTATCAAGAAGTAAGACATTTGCGCCTTCTTCTGCAGCACCAATTGCAGCCATTAGCCCAGAAGGACCGCCGCCGATGACAATAACATCATAATGCATAATATATCGACCTCATTTTCTACATTTCCTGCCTAAAAGAATAGCATGTTTTCCCTTAAAAGAAAAATAGAGTGAAGTACTGCTTAATGAGAGAATTGTGGTACAATACAAAAGTTAGAGTTCAGCACTATCCTGCCATTTGTAGGTGATAAGACTAAAACCTCAAGATTTAGGAGAAGTAAATAGGGAGTCTGTTAGCCTGTAAATGCTCGAATGGTTCAACTAATAAGGAGTAGGAGAGAAGTCTCCAACTAATTATAGTTTCACTTTATGTAGATGTAGGAGGATTTTTGTATGTCCGATTCGAAATTTCTGCGCGGAACGCTTATTGTTACGCTAGGGACATTTTTAGTAAAGTTCTTAGGCATGATTTACGTCTTTCCGTTTCATGCATTAGTAGGAACAGAAGGCGGAACGCTCTATACATATGGATACATTCCATATACGATCTTTTTAAGTATCGCAACGGCAGGTGTGCCACTTGCTGTTTCAAAATTTGTTTCCAAATATAATGCGCTTGGCGATTATAAAACGAGCCGGAGAATGTTCCGCTCGGGAATGGTTATGATGATAGTAACAGGAGTTCTTTCGTTCCTAGTACTGTACATGACGGCGCCATTGTTTGCAGAAGCGATGCTTGGTAAACAAAGTATACACAATAATGTAGGAGAAGTTACGACGATCATTCGTCTTGTAAGCTTCGCGCTTATTGTTGTACCAGCAGCGAGTTTAATTCGTGGTTATTTCCAAGGTCACCAGTCTATGGGACCAACTACCGTTTCACAAATTATTGAACAAATTATTCGTATCGTCTTTTTATTAGCAGGTAGTTTTATCGTTATTAAAGTACTTGGCGGTACAGTTGCAACAGCAGTTGGAGTAGCGACATTTGCTGCGTTCGTTTCAGCGGTTGGAGCACTCGGTGTGTTAATTTGGTACTGGCTAAAACGTAAAAAATATTTGGATCAATATTTAATTGAACAAACTGTACCAGAATCAACAGTAAGCACCGTTCAATTGTTTAAAGAGTTATTTGCATATGCGATTCCTTACGTTGTAATTGGGTTAACAATTCCTTTATATCAACAAATTGATACATTGACATTTAACTCAATTATGCAGGCGATTGGTCAAGGTGATATCGCAGAGCGAGCTCTCGGTATTTTCACAATGTGGACGCATAAGTTAATTATGATTCCTGTATCACTTGCAACAGCGTTTAGTTTAACGCTTGTACCAGCAATCACAAAATCATTTACTGAAAAACAATACCGCTATTTGAAATTACAAATTACACAAACATTCCAGGCAAATATGTTTTTAACATTGCCAGCAGTTGTCGGTATTTCTTCACTTGCATATCCAATTTATACTGCGTTTTACGATTCAGATCCACTAGGTGGACAAGTATTAATGTGGTATGCACCAGTTGCGTTGTTATTCGCTTTATTTACAGTAACAGCAGCAATCCTGCAAGGTATTAACCAGCAGAAGCATGCGATTATTGCGCTTATAATGGGCGTCATTTTGAAATTTGTATGTAACGTAATCTTTATTCGTTATTTCGGTACAGTAGGAGCAATTCTAGCGACAGCAGTTGGTTTCTTAGCTTCTGTTTGGTACACAAATCAACAAATTAAAAAATACGCACACTATTCATTCGGTGTTGTATATAAAAGAACATTCCAAATTGCAGTACTGACACTTATAATGGTCGTTGCTGTAAAACTATCACAATGGATTCTATCCTTCATGATTTCGCCTGATGGCCGTATTGGTGCTCTTATAACAGTTGCGATTTGTGCAGGTATTGGCGGTCTTGTTTACGGATTGTTAGCAATTCGCACAGGAGTACTTGAAAGAGTATTTGGTGGAGAAGCATTAGATAAAATTCAACGTAAACTTGGTAGTAGATTTAAAATAAAGTTGAAATCAAGAGGGGCGTAATTACGTCCCCTTTTCTATGATAAATAAAGAAGGTGAAAAACGTGAGATTAGATAAATTATTAGCAAATATGGGATATGGAAGTAGAAAAGAAGTAAAGAAATTATTGAAAGATGGCGTTGTGAAAATTGATGGAACGCCAGTAAAAGATGCGAAAGTTCATGTAAATGTAGAAGAGCAAGAAGTTATGATTCACGGTGAAGTTGTGGAATACAAAGAATTTGTTTACTTAATGATGCATAAACCACAAGGTGTTATTTCAGCGACGGAAGATGATAATCATGAAACAGTAATAGATTTATTAGAATTAGAAGATGCAATCTTTGATCCGTTCCCAGTTGGACGACTTGATATCGATACGGAAGGCTTCTTATTGATAACAAATGATGGGAAGTTATCACATCAATTATTATCTCCGAAAAAGCATGTGCCGAAAAAATATTATGCACACGTTGCAGGAGTAGTAACAGAAGAGGATGTAAAAGAATTTGCTAAAGGTGTTATTTTAGACGATGGCTATGAAACAAAGCCAGGTGCACTTACAATATTGAAAAGCGATGATATTTCTGAAATTGAGCTTGTGATTACGGAAGGGAAATTCCATCAAGTGAAGCGTATGTTTGAAGCGGTAGGAAAAAAAGTAGTCTACCTAAAGAGAACAGAGATGGGTCCGTTAGTATTAGATGAAGAACTAGAACTTGGACAATACCGAGAGCTAACAGATGAAGAAGTAGAAATGTTAAAAACATATCAAGTAGATACTGAAAAGTAGTACCTTTATAGGCGCAGAAAAGACCCCTTTCTAATTATTAGAAAGGGGTATGTATTTATTTACCATACAATTATTTTTCGTTATGAGGTCATTCTCACTTTCTTTCCTGTTGTTGTCCACTTACCGCGGCAAGGGCTATACACGAGTTCATTAAACTGCAACACATTTAGATCACGTTGTATCGTTCGCGGTGTGATCCCGAACTCATCTACAAGGTCTTTCGTCGTTACCGTTCCGTTTTCATTGATGTACATATAAATTGATTTAATGCGTGTTAGCATACGAGTAGTTGTAGGTTTCAAGAGAAAACCACTCCTCTACTAGTTTTTTTGACCCCATTCAGGAAAGAAGGTCGTTACTACCATTGTACTCTACATGATAAAATTCATGCTTTAATCTACTTAAATTTTACAGAAATTTAACAAATATTCATATAGAAAAATATTGGTAGTTGACATTGTATATATGGTCAGTCAACTAACACATAAAATTCTACGTAAAACGCCAAATTCCTGCAAATTTTTTTGGAAAAACAAAAGAAAAACTAATAAGAAATATCTGAAATATTACAATTGTTCGGTATTTAGTTTTCGTGTATGGCATAAGAGATTTCTGTTTGTTATGATGAAAGAAACAATATAGTGAAGGATGGATGCGTGATGTCAGCGATTAATTGGACAGAAGAAGTTGCAAAACGAAAAGATGATTTAATTCGTGATACACAACAATTTTTACAAATTAAAAGTGTATGGGAAGAAGAATCTGCGAAAGAGGGCGCACCATTCGGTGAAGGTGTAGAAAAAGCTCTATCTTTCATGTTACATAAAGGAGAAGCTGAAGGTTTTGCTTCTAAAAATTTAGAAGGATATGCAGGTCATCTTGAAATGGGACAAGGAGAAGAATTAGTAGGTATTCTTTGTCACGTTGACGTTGTACCAGAAGGAGATGGCTGGACGACTCCCGCATATAGTGCGAATATTCGCGATGGAAAGATTTTTGCACGTGGTGCAATTGACGATAAAGGCCCAACGATGGCAGCATATTATGCAATGAAAATTGTGAAAGAATTAGGCTTACCTCTTTCAAAACGTGTTCGTATGATTATAGGAACAGATGAGGAAAGCAATTGGAAATGTGTAGATCACTACTTTAAAAATGAAGAAATGCCAACAATTGGTTTTGCACCGGATGCAGACTTTCCAATTATTAATGCAGAAAAAGGAATTTCTGATATACAAGTTGTGCAAAATGGTAGTGAAGAGAAAAAAGGTACATATGAACTTGTTTCATTTGATTCAGGGCGCCGTTTAAATATGGTTCCTGATTTTGCAGAAGCAGTTATCACAGGAGAAGATGTAAATGCACTTACAGTAGCATATGAAGAGTATTTACAAACTGCTAAAAAAATAGGGAAATCGACTATAGAAGGAAATACAGTGACGTTGCAAATAGAAGGAATTTCAGCGCACGGATCTACTCCTGAAAAAGGAGAAAATGCAGGTTTATTATTAGCAAACTTCTTAACTACAGTTTCACTTGATGGAAAAGCAACTGCATTTGCGACATTTGCAACAGAAACATTTACTGGTGATATTTTTGGTGAAAAAGCTACTATTGCTTACAAAGATGAAATTAGCGGTCCGTTAACAGTGAATGTCGGTCGCATTTCTTATACGAAAGAAAACGGTGGTAACTTAGGGCTAAACGTACGTTACCCAGTTACAACTAACTTTGAAGAAACAATTGTGAAGTTGAAAGAATATGTTGGTACGCATGGTTTTGAAGTGGCTGACTATTCTAATTCTCGCCCACATCACGTCGATAAAGATCACGTATTAATCCGTACGTTACAACGTGTGTATGAAGAACAAACAGGTGAAAAAGCAGAACTATTAGCAATCGGCGGCGGTACTTATGCTCGTTCATTAAAAGCTGGTGTGGCATTTGGCCCGCTATTCCCTGGAAAAGAAGAACTTGCGCATCAAAAAGATGAGTATATCGAAATTGAAGACTTATTGAAAGCAACAGCAATTTACGCGCAAGCAATTCATGAATTAGCGAAGTAATGGATATATAAATAATGTCCGCTCTCTATTTTGGAGAGCGGCTTCTTTTTACCTGAATGAGATAAGAAAGAAAAGCAACAATAGAAAAGAAGGAGAAGATGTACATGGAACTGCATTATTTTGTCGCAATTACGTTACCGAATCATATAAAAGAAATGCTGTCTAACTATAAAGAGGATATGCAAGAGGAATTACAATTTCGTTCATGGGTACATAAAGAAGACTATCATATTACCCTTTCATTTTTAGGGAGTGCAACGGGGGAACAATTAGAGGGAATAAAGAATGGATTAAAAACAATTGCAGAAACAAAAGAACTATCGTTCACATTACAAGGTTTTTCAACGTTTGGTAGGGAAGATCAGCCTCGTATTTTTTGGGCGAAGGTAAGTGAGAATCACGATTTGTTTCAGTTGCAAAAGCAAATACATGCCATTTGTGAAGAAAATGGATTTTCTCTAGAAACACGCCCATATCACCCGCATATTACCGTTGCTCGTAAATGGATAGGAGAAGAAAAGTTTCGTTTAGAAAGTATAAAAGAAGTGCCTGAAATATCATTTCAAGCAGATACAATTACTTTATACGAATCCCACGTGAAAGAAACCCCGAAGTATAAATCGATTGCTGAAATAAAATTACAAAAATAGAATGTTGAAAACGTTTTTTATGCAGGTGAATATACTATAGAGAAGAATGGAGTTACTGTATAGAGTCTTGTTGATAAGAAAAGCCTTATCATTTGCAGCTCATTTTATCTCGCCTAATTGGTGAAGGCTAATAATAAGTGAGGATGGAGAAATTTTCTCGCTCATTAAAGTTTCACTTTATTTTAACTTTGAGAATGATGGTGATTTTTTTATGTTGAAAGTAAAACGTCCATTTGATGCCTATTTAGATGAAATGAATAAAATTACAATTTTGCTCCCACATGCGTATGGAACAAGTCGGACATTTCGTTTGCAAGAAGGAAGTAATGTGAAAGATTTACCGATTGCTCATACGATTGCGCTTCCAGATGCAACGAAGTATGAGTGCTTTATAGAAGAGCCGCTAGATGTGGGGAAGTATTATACAGTACGAGATGAACGGAATGAAGAAACTGATTTACAAATAGGTGCTGTTATTCGAACAAAAAGTTTCGATGAAAAGTATTATTACGAAGGTACAGATTTAGGTGCTGTTTATCAAAAAGAAGAAACGACATTTAAAGTATGGGCCCCAACTGCAAGGCTTGCGAAAGTAAGAATTTATAAGAGCGATAAAGAATATACCGATCATGAAATGTACAGGGGAGAAAACGGAGTTTGGATTCAAACATTACAAGGTGATTTAGACGGAGCACGCTATACATTTCTTGTTTGTATTAATTTAATATGGAACGAAGCTGTGGATCCTTATGCAAAGTCGGTGACGGTAAATGGAAAACATGGTGTTGTTATCAATTTAGAAAAAACGAATGTAACAAGACGAGAGGGATTACCAACATTACAATCAATGACAGATGCCATATTGTATGAACTGCATATTCGTGATGCGACTATACATCCAAATAGTGGAGTAATTCAAAAGGGAACATATAAAGGATTGATGGAAGAGGGAACAACAGGACGGAATGGGACATTAACAGGGTTGTCCCATATAAAAGATTTAGGTGTTACACATGTTGAACTATTACCTTTATATTGTTTCGGTGGTGTAGATGAGGCGAATCCTTCGTCCGCCTATAATTGGGGATATAATCCATTATATTACAATGCACCAACAGGATATTATGCTACAAACCCCTCTGATCCGTATAACAGGATAGTTGAGTGCAAACAACTAATTGAAACATTTCATGAACAAGGTATTAGGGTGATTATAGATGTTGTCTATAATCATGTTTATGAAAGAGAGCTATCATCATTTGAAAAGCTTGTTCCAGGATACTATTTTCGTCATGGTGAAGATGGTATGCCTTCTAATGGGACGGGAGTCGGAAATGATATAGCGTCTGAACGGAAAATGATGAGGAAATTCATTGTAGAGTCTATTTTATATTGGCTTACTGAATACAATGTCGATGGATTCCGATTCGACTTAATGGGAATTTTAGATGTTGATACAATGAATATGATAGAAAAAGAAGTGCGAAACATAAAACGAGATGCTTTGTTATTAGGAGAAGGATGGGATTTACAAACACCGCTTCCTGCCAAAGAAAAAGCAACGTTAAATAATGCGAAGAAAATGCCACATATCGCGCAGTTTAATGATCAATTTCGTGATGGGATAAAAGGGAGTACATTTCATATAAATAAGCGTGGTTTTGCATTTGGTGGGCATGTAGACTGTAATCATTTGCAGTATATTGCAGCAGGAAGTCTTTTAAGTATGAAAGAAACAGGGCTGTTTCTAGAGCCAGCGCAAAGCATTAACTATGTAGAATGTCATGATAATATGACGATGTGGGATAAACTAGTGCGCAGTAATGAAGAATCAGAAACGATTTTGAAAAAACGTCACCTGTTAGCGAGCGCAATGGTTATTCTTTCACAAGGCATCCCTTTCTTACACGCAGGGCAAGAGTTTTATCGTACGAAGAAAGGAAATGAAAATAGTTATAATGCAAATGATGAGATCAATCAATTAGATTGGGATCAAAAAGAGAAAGAGATAGAGACCGTTAACTATATAAAAGGTTTAATTGCGATTCGTAAAGAGCATGGGGCATTCCGATTACAAAGCGCAGACCTTATAAAAAAACATATGACTTTTTTACAAACATCTACAGAAGTACTTGCATATCACCTAGAGCATGCAGAAACGTTTGGGCCATGGAAAGAGATTATCATCTTATTTAATAGCGGTTTAGAAGCTAAAACTGTGCAACTTCCGAAAGAAGCAACGTGGCATGTGTTAGTAAACGAAAACGAAGCGAAAATAGAGCCAATTTCTTCATTTAGAGGAAAGGAACTTAAGCTCGCTCCAATTAGCACGTATATATTGACGATAATGTGACAAATCGCTACTTGACGATGAGAATGTAATAAATGTAGAATTGACAAAGGTGACGATTTTGATAAGTTGTCATTCTATGACAGGTTTTGTAAAATAAAATAGAGGATTTTTGGCTTAGGCTAATTTTTCTTTTCATTTACAGTAAAATATATGAATCCACAACATGTGTAGAAATGTTGCGGTTTTTCTTTTCATAACTATAAAAGATAAGGATTTGTTAACGGGTAATGAATATGGAATGGTTGGAACAATTATTAGGAAAAGAGTGGAGTCTTGTACCGGCTGGTGGAGTAACGGGCGATGCATATATTGCGCAAAACGGACAACAGAAGTTATTTTTAAAGCGGAATACATCGCCCTTTTTAGCGGTATTGTCAGCAGAAGGAATTGTTCCAAAATTACTTTGGACAAGAAGGGTAACGAATGGTGATGTAATTTCTGCTCAAAAATGGCTTCCGGGACAGAAGCTAGAGCCAGAGGATATGAAACTAGAACGTGTTGCGAAACTGTTGAAGAAAATACACTCCTCTAAAGCGCTTGTACAGATGATTCAAAGACTTGGGAAGCAGCCGCTTCACGCACAAGAGTTATTACAACAACTGCAACTCGTTTTAAGAGGAGATATAAGGGATGATGAAACAATTCAGCAAGGCCTTCAATATTTAATGGATTCATTAAAAGCTATTGAATACAATGAATTCGTTGTATGCCATTGTGATGTAAATCATAACAACTGGCTATTGTCGGATGAAGATGAATTGTTTTTAATTGATTGGGATGGAGCTGTAATTGCTGACCCAGCTCTAGACCTCGGTATGTTATTATATTGGTACATTCCGCGCCAGGAATGGAGTGAGTGGCTCGGTTACTATGATATTGAAATGGATGAATCGCTGCTTAGGCGTATGAGATGGTATGTGATAGCACAAACGATTTTGTCTATTCAATGGCATACAACAAAAAAACAGCAAGCAGAAGCTGAATATTGGCATCAATATTTACAGCAACTACTTGCTTCAGAATGATACTTAAGAAAAATTGTCCATTCCAGCAATCCACTGAGTAAGTTGTTCTTGATTATTGGAAATATGGTTGTCCAAATTAGAGGAAGATTTACCCGATTGACTATAAGAATATACATCGTTTAGCATTGTTTTAGCGTCACTACTTATATTATCGTTTGCGAGTAACGATTGAATGAGGCGCTCTAATTGCTCGCATTCTGAAACTGTCCCGCAGCAATCACTTTGGTGGTTGACTAAAATATCTTTCAGCACTTCTAATTGATGTTGTTGATTAATTGGCATGAACGGATCATCCTTTCGATTGTTTTTCTCTTCAAATGTAAGAGAAAAAGCTGTTTCGTCATGGAATGTTTAATGCTGTATGTAGTTTTTATCAAAATGGTACATCTTATACTTGAAAGAAACGGACCGAGTGCTCGTACGTACTTGGTTTTTTGTTTGGTAGATTGATTAAAAAAGAAAGAAGGAATTATTCCTTTAAAATAGCTATGTAAAGAGAGGGAAACATCTATGCGTTTAAGACATAAACCGTATGCAATGGATCGAATTAATGAATATTCACATATCGTAATCGGAAACCCAGAGGAGCGCGCTGGTAGCTGGAAAGAAGTATTTGGAAACGAACAACCAATTCACATTGAAGTAGGTACAGGTCGTGGCCGCTTCATGTATGATATGGCGAAAGCGAATCCACATATTAATTATATTGGAATTGAAAAATTCACAAGTGTTGTTGTAGATGCACTTGATAAATTAATTGAAGAAGAATTACCAAACTTAAAGTTAATTAATAAAGATGCTGAAGATTTAACAGTTTTCTTTGCGAAAGGTGAAATTGATCGCGTTTATTTAAACTTCTCAGATCCATGGCCAAAGAAACGTCATACGAAGCGTCGTTTAACGTATAAAACATTTTTACGTAATTACGAAGAAGTGTTAGTAGAAGGTGGAGAAATTCATTTCAAAACAGATAACCAAGGTTTATTTGAATATTCTCTTATGAGTATGGCTGAGTATGGTATGTTACTAACGTACTTAAGCTTAGATCTTCATAACAGCGACTTTGAAGGTAACATCATGACTGAATACGAAGAGAAATTCTCTAGTAAAGGTCATCGTATTTACCGAGTTGAAGCAAAATATCGTACAGAGCCTATGCAGTAATGCGTAGGTTTTTTTACACCTAAAATAATCAGAATTTTATGTTAAGATTAATTAAAAAGGGGGATGTGTAATGGAACAGTTACAAATTGGAGATATAAAAGTAACGTGGTTAAAAGGCGGGAATACACATTTAGATGGAGGAGCAATGTTTGGAGTCGTGCCGAAAGTACTTTGGTCACGTAAATATAAACATAATGATACAAATCATATTTATTTACGAACAGATCCGTTACTTTTGCAAACAAAAGATGGAAATATGCTCATTGATTCCGGGATAGGAAACGGTAAGTTGAATGAGAAGATGAAACGCAATCAAGGTGTAACAGAAGAATCATCGGTTTATGAATCATTAGAAAAATTAGGATTAAAGCCTGAAGATATCGACTACGTCTTGATGACACATCTTCATTTTGATCATGCATCTGGTCTAACAAAATGGGAAGATGATCACCTTGTACCGGCATTTCCAAATGCGAAAGTTTACGTAAGTGAAACAGAATGGAATGAAATGAGGAATCCAAACATTAGATCACGTAATACATATTGGAAGGAAAATTGGGAGCCAATTGTAGATCAAGTTGTTACGTTCCAGCAAGAAATAGAAATTACAGATGAAATCAAGATGGCACATACGGGTGGGCATAGTGATGGACATGCAGTCATCATTTTGGAGAGTCAAGGGGAAACGATGCTACATTTAGCAGATCTCTTGCCGACGCACGCGCATCAAAATGTATTATGGGTAATGGCATACGATGATTATCCGATGACCTCGATTGAAAATAAGCAAAAGTGGATGAAGTATGGTGCTGAAAAAGAGGCATGGTTTACGTTTTACCATGACGCATATTATCGAGCTGTGAAGTGGAATGAGGAAGGTCATATCGTAGAAAAAATAGAACGGAAAACGAGTATAGAAGCATAAAAATAGGAGGTTGTTCCATCATATTTATTGGAGCAGCTTCTTTTTTATTGTCGGGTTTTGTCGGTAAGTCGATATATTTAAAAAATCGCTGATATACTTTTAATCAATACCCGCAATTTCAAAAAAATAAGAGGTTCACCTAATGGGAACCCTCCGTTTTATGCTGCTATAACCTCTAAAACAGTACCTGTTTTAGCATCAACTAAAAATTCAAATCGTTCTTGTATATCATTTAACATCGTTGTAAGACCGCCGCGATAAACTTCATATGCGACATCATATTTTTCAAATGTCTCTGGAACCATATGTACCCAAGAGCCAGTAATTTCACCTTTATGACTTAATGCTTGTTTCACCATTTTCAATGCTTTTTCTGAAGAAATATGGGATTGTTCTTGTACTTTGTTTGCAACGAGATAACCAGCTGCGAACCCAACGCCAAGACCTGCTACTAAACCTTTCCAGCTCATATATTCACCTCAATTCTATAAAATAAAAATAGTGTACCGATAATAATTATAAAGCAAATACAGCTAAAAAAGAAGAAACTAGAAACATTTCGAAAATTTCGTTACAATAAAAGAGGTATTCTACTAAGGTTTGAAAGAAGGGGACTTCGTGAATAAAGAGACATTACAATTATTTCGTACGTTAACAGAATTACAAGGTGCATCAGGTTTTGAACATGATGTACGCCGTTTTATGAAACAAGAATTAAGCAAATATGCGGATGAAATTGTACAAGACGGTTTAGGTAGCGTATTTGGTCTGAAAAAAGGGGACGAAACTGGCCCACGTGTTCTTGTAGCAGGTCATATGGATGAAGTAGGTTTCATGGTTACGCAAATTACGAAAAACGGAATGCTTCGTTTTCAAACGTTAGGCGGCTGGTGGAGCCAAGTTTTATTAGCACAGCGTGTACAAGTTATGACGAAGAATGGTCCTGTTATTGGGGTTGTTGGTTCTATTCCTCCTCATTTATTAAGTGACGCGCAACGTGCAAAACCGATGGATATAAAAAATATGTTAATTGATATAGGTGCAGATAGTTATGAAGATGCGATTGAAATTGGTGTAAAACCAGGACAACAAATCGTGCCGATCTGCCCGTTTACACCGATGGCAAATGAGAAGAAAATTATGGCGAAAGCTTGGGACAACCGTTACGGATGTGGTCTTGCAATCGAATTGTTAAAAGAATTAAAAGACGAAACATTACCAAATACATTATATTCTGGTGCTACTGTACAAGAAGAAGTAGGTCTTCGCGGAGCGCAAACCGCTGCAAATATGATTCAACCAGACATTTTCTATGCGCTTGATGCAAGTCCAGCAAACGATGCATCTGGTGACAAAACACAGTTCGGTCAATTAGGAAAAGGTGCTCTTCTTCGTATTTACGATCGCACGATGGTAACACATAGAGGAATACGCGAATTCATTTTAGATACAGCAGAAACAAACAACATTCCGTACCAATACTTTATTTCACAAGGTGGTACAGATGCGGGCCGTGTACATACAAGTAACTCTGGTATCCCATCAGCAGTAATTGGTGTTTGTGCGCGCTACGTTCATACACATGCTTCAATTTTACATGTTGATGATTATGCAGCGGCGAAAGAATTAATTACGAAGCTTGTGAGAACAACAGATAAAACGACGTTAGAGACAATTAAGAATAACGCGTAGAGAGGAAGAAGGGCTGAAGAGGCCTTTCTTTTTTTTGCTTGAATAGATGACCCAGCGATGAGTGGGAGCGGTTAGTGCCTGATTGGTGCTCGAATGGTGTATTAAGACCCTGGATAGGAAAAGAGAGGAAGGCTGTTTTTGTTTTTGAAGACGGTAATGTTGTTAGAAAAAACCTTCTTTTTTTAGATTGAATAGATGACCCATCCATGAGTGGGAATGGTCAGTGCTTAATTGGTGTTCGAATGATGTATGAAGACCCCAAGTAGGAAGTGAGAGGAAGGCTGTTTGTGTTTTTGAAGACGGTAATGTTGCTAGAAAAAACCTTCTTTTTTAGGCTGAATAGATGACTTGGTGATATGTGGTAGTGGTTGATGCTTAATTCGTATCTGATAGGGATATTAGAATAGAATGATGAATTTTTATAGAGGTGAACGAAATGAAAGTAGTAGTAGGATCAAAGAATAAAACGAAGGTTGGCGCTGTGGAGAAGGTTTGGAAAGATGCTGAAATTACATCTCTTTCTGTTCCGTCAGGAGTATCAGCTCAGCCTTTCTCAGATGAAGAGACGATGCAAGGAGCGATTAATAGAGCGAAGCGAGCGCTAGAGGAAGGAGAAGCTCCAATTGGTATTGGGCTAGAAGGCGGCGTAATGAAAACGGAGCACGGTTTATTTATGTGTAACTGGGGCGCGCTAGCAACAATGGATGGGAAAGTATTTGTGGCCGGAGGAGCGCGTATTACGTTACCAGACGATTTTTTAGCACCTCTTGAAGATGGTAAGGAATTAAGCGAAGTGATGGAAGAGTTTGTGCAGCGAAAAGATATTCGTAGTCACGAAGGTGCTATCGGTATTTTTACAGATGATTATGTCGACCGCACGGAATTATTTGTACACGTTGTTAAGTTGTTAGTTGGGCAATATAAGTATGACAAAAAGCAAGCATAAACCTTGCACCGTGCGCGATGTATGGTAGTATAAAAGAAAGATTATAACATGAAAAATGCACCCGTTAGAGGAGGAAATATAGATGAAGTCATTAGAAAGCATGGAGCAATTCCAACAGTTAAAAAATGAAGAGAATGTAGTCTTTATGTTCTCAGCAGAATGGTGCCCAGACTGCCGCTTTGTAGATCCATTTATGCCAGAAGTAGAAGAGAAATATAGTGATTTCTCATTTTACTATGTAGATCGTGATGAGTTTATGGATCTATGTGTAAAATTAGACGTATTTGGCATTCCGAGCTTTGTAGCGTACAATAAAGGTGAAGAAACTGGTCGCTATGTAAACAAAGATCGTAAAACACAAGAACAAATCGAAGAGTTCATTGAAGGTTTAAAATAAGGCAATTTGCCAATTGAATTGTAAAACAACCTCTACCTTCGCGGGGGAGGTTATTTTTTTGGAAGGGAGGAAAAAAGAGATGAAGATGACAAGTAAAAAGATGAAAGATGAGTTAATAAAGAAATTATCTCGCCCAGAATGGGACTTTCAGTATGATAGTGAGAAAGAAGTTTTACGTATTGAACAAAAAGACTCCAAAAAAGGTATTAACGTATCGCTTCCAGGAGTTGTGGCAAAATGGGAAGTGAACAAGGAAAAGGCAATTGAAGAAGTTGCTTATTACGTACAAGAAGCGCTAATTGCGATGCATAAAGAAGAAAATAGCGGAGCGAAAATTTTACCTGTTATTCGCTCTACTTCTTTCCCGAAACAAGCAGAAGAAGGAAATCCGTTTATTATGACGGATCATACGGCGGAAACACGTATTTACTACGCGCTAGATTCGAATAAAACGTATCGACTAATTGATGAGCGTCTATTACAAAAATTAGAACTTACAGAACAGCAAGTGCGTGAAATGGCATTATTCAACGCACGCTCATTAGGTTATGAATTTAAACAAGACACAGTAGCGGGTAATACATTCTACTTTTTAAACACAAATGATGGGTATGACGCGACTCGTATTTTAAACGAATCGTTACTACAATCGATGCGTGAAAAGATTTCTGGTGACATGGTTGTTGCTGTTCCTCACCAAGATGTATTAATTATTGCTGATATCGTCAACGAAATCGGTTATGATATTATTGCACAAATGACAATGAAATTTTTTGCCGAAGGGCATGTTCCGATTACATCACTTTCATTCGTATATGAAGATGGAGAATTTGAACCAATCTTTATTTTAGCGAAAAATCGGAAGAAGACAGATGGAAAAGAGAAAGGATGAACGAAGTGAACGTTTTTTACAACCTTGAAGGAATTGGTGACACTTTAATTGTTGCCTTACAAGATATTACTTTAGAGAACCGTACTTTTGATCGCAAAGGAGATGTTGCACGCGTATATGATCGTGAAAGCAATGTAACAGCAGGATTCAACATCTTTAATGCATCTTCTTACTTAGAAGTAAAAGAAACAGGCAACCTTACATTAACGAAAGAGCTTGTAGAGAAAATCAACGAAATTTTAGCGAAGAATGGCTTTGAAGAAACAGTAGAAGCAGATCTTTCTCCGAAATTTGTTGTAGGCTATGTAGCTGAAAAAGAAAAGCATCCAAATGCTGACAAGCTAAACATCTGTAAAGTAGAAATCGGTACAGAAACATTACAAATCGTATGTGGCGCACCAAACGTTGATGCAGGACAAAAAGTTGTCGTTGCAAAAATTGGTGCTGTAATGCCAAGTGGTATGTTAATTAAACCAGCAGAACTTCGCGGTGTTCCTTCTTCTGGAATGATCTGCTCTGCACGTGAATTAGAGCTTCCAGATGCTCCACAAGAAAAAGGTATTCTTGTATTAGAAGATAGCTTTGAAGTTGGACAAGAGTTTAAATTTTAATTGATATAAGAAAAGAGAGGTTGTCCTTTTGGGCAGCCTCTCTTTTTGTTTTGTCATTTTTTGTTGGTAAGTCGATATTCCGTGTCGAATCGTTGATATATGTAGAGTTACGATAGATATATTTGAAAAATCGTTGATATATTGAGAATTGTGATAGATATATTTAAAAAATCGTTGATATATGTAGAGTTACGATAGATATATTTGAAAAATCGTTGATATATGTAGAGTTGTGACAGATATATTCAAAAAATCATTCATATTATAAGGATGTCACCTTTTTTCTTAAAATCTATATTGTATTTTATAAACAAACTAGTTAAAATTTAGAAAAATAGAAGGGGATAGACGTATGAAACAACAAATAAAAATCGCAGAACTTCTAAAACGAATTGAAACTTCAAAACAGCAAGATATTGAGCTAGGTACTTATGAAATATATGTGTTTAGTGAAAGTGAATTAGAAAAAGGACAAATCGGTTACCGATACGATAAACATAAAAATTCATTAATAAGTGAAGAAAACGGAAAGTGGCAAGAAGGATGGATTACAATTGGATATGAAACGGATATGGGCGATCCAGTTTTCGTAAATATAGATGATGACGCTTATCCGGTTTATACTGCAGAACGTGGTACAGAAAAATGGCAGCCAGTTTATATTGGAAATATGGATGAGATTATAGGGCAATTATAAGAAAAACTTTGAATCCGGTGCAAAGTGATGGGAGAGAAGTATGAAGTATATAAAAATAATGAGCATGATTGCATTCATTGGAATATATATGGCCGGTTGTTCACAAGAGCAGCCGAAAAAAGAAACTACATCTTCTATACAAGAGAAAAACAAAGATACCAAAGAAGACGCACCGGTAGAAAAACAGCAAGAACAAGAAATAAACGAAGAATTGCAAGCAATTCAAACGAATGAGCAAGTAGAACATAAGCAAGAGGAAGTATCATCTGAGGAAAAGAAAGAAGAAACTACGCCAGTACAGCCAACTGAGCAACCAGTGCAAAATAATGAACAAAAAGTAGGGAGTAATGAAAAACAAGAGAAGTTTCTCGTCGTTATTGATCCAGGGCATCAACAAAAAGCGAATTTAAATTTAGAGCCAATTGGACCAGGGGCAACAACGCAAAAATATAAAGTGACAGACGGTACAACAGGTGTTGTGACGAAAAAGAGAGAGGCTGTACTTGTATTAGAAATGGCTTTTTTATTAAAAGAAAAGCTTGAAGCAAAAGGGATACAAGTATTAATGACGAGAACATCACAAGACGTTGATATAAGTAATAAAGAACGGGCGACATTCGCAAATAATCATAAGGCGAATTTATTTTTACGTCTTCATGCAGATGGTTCTGAAAATCCAAACGAAAGTGGATTTGCTGTATTGACGCCGGCAGAAGGAAGTCCGTATACGAAAGAGATTTATGCGGAAAGTCTTCAAATCTCTCAAATGATTATAAATAAAATGAGGGAGAACCAGCAAGTAAAAGTAAATGGAATTAAATTTCGGGATGATCTTTCTGGATTTAATTGGGCAAAGGTTCCTGGTGTGTTATTAGAACTTGGGTTTATGTCAAACCATGAAGAAGATAAAAAATTATCTGACCCGCAGTATGTAAATTCTTTATTGCAAAGTGTAACGGATAGTATAGATGCATATCGGAAGAGTAAAGCTTAAGCGCAGTCTTACATGAAAGGCTGCGTTTTTCCATATGAAACACTCGTAAATTAGAATATTGTGGATAAATATGACATGCTTAATTTTACCTGCACTTTTTGCCGAATGCTGATACAATAAAGGATGTTACTATTTAGTAGAAAGAGTGGTAAGCATGTTAGATTGGATGAAAAAGCTGTTTAACAAAGAGGAAGAACAAACAGCGATGAATAAAGAAGTACCAAAGCAAATTGAAAGTCAGCCGAAAATTCCTCGTGTAAACCACTACACTGAAGCAAGAGAAGCACAAATGGCAAGTAGGAATGCAGGTAAATGCCGTTTTCCTTTAGTACCGGATAATGGGTTCGATGAAGAGGATGAAAGCGAAGTAAATCGCTTCGAAGAACAACCTGTTCAAGGAGTAACATATGAAGAACCTACTGCCCAAAGAGGAATAAAGGTGGAAAGAAGCAGACGACCGTATGTGGAAAAGGTAGTTTCTACATATGAAGAGCCGGAAGTGCAATATGAACCGGTGCGGGAGTCTGTCGTTAAAAAGGTATCTGCACCTTCGCAAGAGAGTAACCGTAGACCATTTCGTCCAACAGAAATGATTTCGCCAATTTATGGATATAATCGTCCTTCAGTAGAGAAAAAGGAAGAAAAGCAGGAGGAAGTAAAGGAAAGAGAAGACCTTGAAATATCTGTAGAGGGTAAATCAGTCGTTGATGCATGGTTAGAGAAAAAAGGATATAAATTATCTGATTTCTCAGAAGGACAAGCACCAACTTCTTCTAGTCATAGAGCTGCTAACCAGCAAGGAGAGCAACAATATGAAGAGAATAAAAAGGAAGAAAAGTCAGTAGTTGATCAATGGCTAGAGAAAAACGGTTATGAAATCGAACGCCAAGTGCCTTTAGTAGAAGAAAAAGAAGTGATTCAAGAAATGAGTACACCGCAGGAAGTTTCAGCGGATGAATTACTTCATAAAACAGTAGCTGAGCAGATGGAAAGTGCTAAGCTAGAAAAAGATGTAGTGGTGTTAAACGAAAACAATCTACAAGAAGAATTAGTAGCTTCTAAAGTAGAGCACGAGGATACAATATTATCAGAAGAAATTAAACGTAACACAGAAATAAAACAACCTACTATTGAAGTAGAAAAGCAAGCTCCAGAAGAATCAGTGATTGTCAAAGCAGAAGAAAAACTTGAAGAAACAATCATTGTGGAAATACCAGAAGAAGTGTCAAAAGTAGAAGTAATTGCAGAAACGGAAGAGCTTGAAGAAGTAGTTATGGAAACAGAGGCACCTGAAGAAGTGGAAGTAATTGCGGAAGCAAAAGAGCTAGAAGAAGTGGAAGTAATTGCAGAAACGGAAGAGTCAGAAGAAGTGGAAGTAATTGCGGAAGCAGAAGAGTCAGAAGAAGCTGAAGTAATTGCAGAAACAGAAGAGTCAGAAGAAGTGGAAGTAATTGCGGAAGCAGAAGAGTCAGAAGAAGCTGAAGTAATTGCGAAAGCAGAAGAGTTAGAAGAAGTGGAAGTAATTGCGGAAGCAGAAGAAGTAGAAGTGATTGCAGAAACAGAAGAGTCAGAAGAAGTGGAAGTAATTGCGGAAGCGAAAGAGTCAGAAGAAGTGGAAGTAATTGCAGAAACGGAAGAGTCAGAAGAAGTGGAAGTAATTGCGGAAGCAGAAGAGTCAGAAGAAGCTGAAGTAATTACAGAAACAGAAGAGTCAGAAGAAGCTGAAGTAATTACAGAAACAGAAGAGTCAGAAGAAGTGGAAGTAATTGCGGAAGCAGAAGAGTCAGAAGAAGTGGAAGTAATTGCGGAAGCAGAAGAGTCAGAAGAAGCTGAAGTAATTGCGGAAGCAGAAGAGTTAGAAGAAGTGGAAGTAATTGCGGAAGCAGAAGAAACAGAAGTGATTGCAGAAACAAAAGCGTCTGTAGTAGAGACATTTGTAGCACTTGAGGAAATTCAGCAAGAAGATGAAGCAATTGAACAAAAGAGTGAATTCATACATGTTGCTGAGGCTGATGAACAAACGAAGAAAGATGTTCAAAGCTTTGCGAATGTTTTAATTGCAGAAACAGAGGAAAATAGACGAGTTGTAGAAGAAGCACAGGTCGCAGAAGAGCAACGAGTTGTAGAAGAAACACCAATCGCAGAAGAGCAACCAGTTGTACAAAAAGAAGAACCAAAACGTGAGAAAAAGCGCCATGTACCATTTAATGTTGTTATGTTGAAACAAGATAGAACACGATTAATGGAAAGACATGCAGCTAGAGCAAATGCAATGCAGCCTCCTGCTAATGTACGAGTAGAGAATAAGCCAGTACAACAAGAGGTAGCAGAACCACAAGTGGAAGAACGCCCAGTGCAGCAAGTAGTAGCAGAACCACAAGTGGAAGAACGCCCAGTGCAGCAAGTAGTAGCAGAACCACAAGTGGAAGAAAACCCAATGCAGCAGGTGGTAGTAGAACCACAAGTGGAAGAACGTCCAGTGCAGCAGGTGGTAGTAGAACCACAAGTGGAAGAGCGCCCAGTGCAGCAGGTGGTAGTAGAACCACAAGTGGAAGAGCGCCCAGTGCAGCAAGTAGCAGAACCACAAGTGGAAGAACGCCCAGTGCAGCAAGTAGTAGCAGAACCACAAGTGGAAGAGCAACCAATGCAGCAAGTAGTGGTAGAGCAAGTACAAAAGCCAATTTCAAGTACGGAAGTACAAGAGAAAGCATATGTTGTAAATCAAAGAGAGAACGATATGCGAAATGTATTGCATACACCACCGACATATACTGTTCCACCATTAGCGCTGTTGTCGATTCCACAGCAATCAGCGTTAGATAATACAGAATGGTTAGAGGAGCAGAAAGAATTATTAGATACAACGTTTAATAATTTTCACGTTGGCGCACATGTTATTAATGTATCGCAAGGGCCAGCGGTAACTCGTTTTGAAGTACAGCCAGACCCAGGTGTGAAAGTAAATAAAATTACAAACTTAAGTGATGATATTAAGTTAAGTTTAGCTGCGAAAGATATTCGTATTGAAGCGCCGATTCCAGGGAAGAGTGCAATTGGAATTGAAGTTCCAAATAAAGAAAGCAAGCCAGTATTTCTTCGCGAAATTTTAAGAAGTCCTGTATTCACAAAGAGTGAATCACCGCTTACTGTTGCGCTTGGACTTGATATTTCAGGGGATCCAATTGTAACGGATATTCGAAAAATGCCGCACGGACTTATTGCGGGTGCAACGGGTTCAGGTAAAAGTGTGTGTATTAACGCCATTTTAACGAGTATTTTATATAAAGCGAAACCACATGAAGTGAAGTTAATGTTAATTGATCCGAAGATGGTTGAGCTTGCACCATATAATTCTGTTCCGCATCTTGTAGCACCTGTTATTACGGATGTAAAAGCAGCTACAGCTGCATTAAAATGGGCAGTTGAGGAAATGGAACGCCGTTATGAATTGTTTGCGCATGCTGGTGCTCGTGATTTAACTCGCTACAATACGATTGTAAGTGAGCGAGAAATTCCAGGAGAGACATTACCTTATATCGTTATTGTCATTGACGAGTTAGCCGATTTAATGATGGTAGCACCTGGTGATGTTGAGGAAGCGATTTGTCGTATTGCGCAAAAAGCACGTGCTTGTGGTATTCATTTATTAGTAGCGACGCAGCGTCCATCTGTAGATGTTATTACAGGTTTAATTAAGTCAAACATTCCAACGCGTATTGCGTTTACTGTATCATCTCAAGTTGATTCGCGTACGATTATTGATATTGGGGGCGCGGAGAAATTACTTGGCCGTGGTGATATGTTATTCTTAGGGAACGGTACATCTAAACCAGTTCGTGTACAAGGTGTATACGTATCGGATGATGAGATTGAAAAAACAGTTGATCATGTGAAAAAGCAAATGAAGCCGAATTACTTATTTAAGCAAGAGGATTTATTAGCGAAAACAGAACAAGCTGAGTCGGAAGACGAATTGTTCCTTGATGCATGTCAATTTGTTGTAGAACAAGGGGGAGCGTCTACATCTTCTGTACAGCGAAAATTCCGCATCGGTTATAATCGCGCGGCACGTCTCATTGAAGAGATGGAATCGCAAGGAATTATTTCTGAAGGTAGAGGAACGAAACCGAGAGATGTCCTTATTTCTGAGGATGAATTTGCCGCTATGCAGGAAACAAATGTATAGTAAACGGTTTTGCTGTATACTAAGAGAAAATGTTGGATAGTAAAGTAGGGAGTAAAGCGACATGAAAGAAATTGAATTAAAATTAAAAGGTGAAATAAATAGACTAACAAATAAAACATTTAAATTTGACGAACGTGTTGGAGAAGGTTGGTTCTCTGCCGTTTACTTTTTAAAAACTAGAGAAATCATCGAAGAATTTCGCCCGAAAAGTGTTGTAACGATGCAATTTTTCCAAAAGGAAAATGCAGTTCTTTGCGGAACGGATGAAGTAATTGCATTGCTACAAACATTCGCTAAAAATCCTGAGGAACTTGAAATTAACTCTTTAAAAGATGGCGATAAAATTAGTCCATTTGAAACAGTGTTAACAATTCATGGTCCTTATGAAAATTTCGGATTTTTAGAAGGTGTCATTGATGGGATTTTAGCTCGTCGTACATCGGTTGCGACAAACGTATATAACGTTGTCCAAGCTGCGCGTAGCGTAGATAAAGAAAAACCAGTTATTTTCATGGGAGACCGTGATGATCATTATACACAACAAGCTGGTGACGGTTATGCAGCATACATCGGAGGTATGAGCGCACAAGCGACGCATGCGATGAATGAATGGTGGGGCAAAAGTGGTATGGGGACGATGCCTCACGCATTAATTCAAATGTTTAATGGTGATGTTGTGGAAGCGGCAAAAGCATATCATAAGAAATTCCCAGAAGATGAATTAGTTGTACTAATTGATTACAATAATGATGTTATTACAGATGCACTTCGTGTAGCGCGTGAATTTGGATCAACATTAAAAGGTGTACGTGTAGATACGTCCCGCACGATGATTGATCAATACTTTATTCGCCACCCAGAAGTACTTGGAACATTCGATCCACGTGGTGTAAACCCATCGCTTGTATTCGCACTTCGTAAAGCACTTGATGAAGAAGGATTCCAGCATGTAGACATCGTTGTAACTGGTGGATTTGATGAGAAGCGTATTCGTGAATTTGAAGCTCAAAACGTACCTGTTGACATATACGGGGTAGGAAGTAGCTTATTAAAAATGAATATTGGCTTTACTGGTGATAATGTAGAACTAAATGGGAAACCAGAAGCAAAAGCTGGTCGTAAATATCGTCCAAACCCACGTTTAGAGCGTGTTCAATTAGAAAAAAGAGAAGAGATGTAAAAGAGAGAAAAACTGATAGGTGATTGACCCTATCAGTTTTTCTGTTATCATAGTATAGCGGCTTCTTTTTTGCTATAATGGACTTATTATGGACATATAAAGAAGTACGTACGAGTTTATCCTGATAAGTGAAGGGAAAGAATAACTTCACTACATCAAAAATGTATGATGATTACCAAAATAAGAAAAGATTCATATACTGTCTTATAGATAGGCCGTTGTATTAGTTCGAAATGTTGGAGGTTCTTTAAGATGACAGTTTACCATTTTGTAGGAATTAAAGGAACAGGAATGAGTTCATTAGCGCAAATTCTTCATGATATGAAGCATACTGTTCAAGGGTCTGATTATGAAAAGCGTTTCTTTACACAAACAGCGTTGGAAAAGCGTAGTATCTCGATCCTTCCTTTTGATAAGAATAATGTAGAAGAAGGACAAGTGATTATTGCAGGAAATGCATTTCCTGATACGCATGAAGAAATCGTAGCAGCAAAAGAATTAAACATCCCAGTCCATCGTTACCATCATTTCTTAGGTGACCTGATGAGCCAATACACAAGTGTTGCTGTAACTGGTGCACACGGAAAAACATCAACAACAGGTTTGTTAGCCCATGTAATGCAAGGTGCACACCCAACATCTTATCTTATTGGAGATGGAACAGGGCATGGGGTAGAAAATAGTAAGTATTTTGTATTTGAAGCTTGTGAGTATCGTCGTCATTTCTTGTCTTATAATCCAGACTATGCAATTATGACGAATATTGATTTTGATCATCCAGATTATTTTGCAGACATCAATGATGTATTCAGTGCATTCCAAGAGATGGCATTGCAAGTGAAAAAAGGCATTATTGCATGTGGAGATGATGAAGAACTTCAAAAAATTCAAGCGAAAGTACCTGTTATTTTCTATGGATTTGGAGAAGATAATGATTTCCAAGCACGCAACATTCAAAAGAGAACAGATGGTACGATATTTGATGTATTCGTTCGTAACACGTACTATGATACGTTCAAAATTACAGGATACGGCAATCACAGCGTATTAAATGCGTTAGCAGTAATCGCGCTTTGCCATTATGAAAATGTTGATGTAGAAGCAGTAAAACATCAATTAACAACTTTTGAAGGCGTAAAACGTCGCTTTAATGAAAAGCCGATGGGAGAGCAAGTAATCATCGATGACTACGCACACCATCCGACAGAGATTAATGCAACGATTGAAGCTGCTCGTCAAAAACATCCAGAGCGTGAAATTGTCGCTGTATTCCAGCCACATACATTCTCACGTACAGAAAAGTTCTTAGATGAGTTCGCAGAAAGCCTAAGCAAAGCTGACCAAGTATACTTATGTGATATTTTCGGATCAGCACGTGAAAACAAAGGTGAATTAACAATCGAAGATCTGCAAAAGCGTATTGACGGTGCAGAATTAATTACAGATACAACAACGGATGTATTAAAGAAACATAAAAACGGCGTTCTAATTTTCATGGGCGCAGGTGACATCCAAAAATTCGAAGCGGCTTACGTAAAAGAAGTTCAAGTTGCAGAGAAATAATAGAAAAGACGCATAGCTTGGCTGTGCGTCTTTTTTGTGTTGTCGTGGTTGTGCATTAATGTTGAAACGTCGATATATATGGAGTTGTGTTCGATATATTTCAAAAATCGTTGATATATTGGTACGCGTTTTGAAATATAAATGTTAGAATAATAAGAAAACTAAAAAGGGGACTAAAAAACATGTTCACACTCCGAGTAGATGACGAAATCGAACTACAATTACTAGAAAAACATCATAAAGAGGAATTATATCAATTATTAGATCAAAACCGTAATCATTTACGGAAATGGCTCCCTTGGGTAGATGGGACAAAATCTGCTGATGCTTATGATGAAATTTTTCCGATGTGGTTAAAGAAGTTTGCAGAGGGAGACGGTTTTGAAAGTGGTATACGTTACAAAGGAAAGCTCGTTGGGATGGTAGGCATTCATCCAGTGAGCTGGGGGAAGAAAGCGACGAGTCTTGGGTATTATCTTGCAGAAGATGCTGGCGGGAAAGGTATTATGACGCGTAGCGTAAAGGCTGTACTTCACTATGCATTTGAAAATTTAAAGCTGAATAAAATTGAAATTCGGTGCGGTGTTGGAAATGCGAAAAGCCGCGCAATTCCAGAACGTTTAGGATTTAAGTTAGATGGTATTTTACGAGATGAAGAATGGCTATATGATCATTTTCATGATATCGCTGTATATAGTTTACTAGCTTCAGAATGGAAAGAGATTCGATGAACGAGAAGATTCGTATTGTTCCATATGAAAGTACGTTTCAAGAGGAAGTAGTAGATCTTATCGTTCATATTCAGCAAAAAGAGTATAATGTTTCAATTACGAAAGAAGAGCAACCTGATTTACTTGAAATAGAAACATTCTATCAAAAGGATCACGGAAACTTTTGGGTAGCAATTTATGATGGTAAAGTAGTTGGAACAGTAGCTTTATTAGATATTGAGAATCATCAAGTAGCGCTAAGAAAAATGTTCGTACAAAAAGAGTTTCGCGGAAAAGAATGGGGCGCATCACATATGTTGCTTCAAACAGCAATTTCATGGGCTGAGGATAAAAAATTGAAAGATATTTACTTAGGAACAACAGTAAAATTTTTAGCGGCACATCGTTTTTATGAAAAGAATGGTTTTCAAAGTGTGAGTATAGACGAGTTGCCGAAAAACTTTCCGGTGCTACAGGTAGATAAGAAATTTTATAGGTACATTGTGTAAAAGGTCATTTAGAAATGGCCTTTTTCTATGAACTAAAATGGAAATAGTGGTATAATTTGGATTAGGGGGGTGTAGGTATGAACTTTCCAATTCAAAGAAGTAAGTCAGTAGTCATTTTCGTTTGCCTTACGTTAGTTTTTATGTTTATATATCCAATTGTCATGCTTTTCACTAATAAAGCGCATTGGATGTCAGCGTTGATTGGGATGGGTTTATGCTTCATTGTAAATGTACCACTCGTTTGGGAAGTATTTATTAAAAAACATAAAGTAGAAAATGGCGTATTAAAGTACGGTATTTTAAATGATGATATTGTATTAAAAGATGTGAGAATTATACGTCAGGTCGGAAAGTCTCTTGAAATTACGACGAATGCATATAAAGTACATATGGTTGCGATGCCGCAAAATATGGATGAATTCTTGGCGCTTATAGAGAAAGAAAATCCACATGTGAAAATAGAAATGGTAGGGAAGAAATGAAATATATAAAACCTTTTTTTTGCTTGGAAATTATGCTGGTGTTTGCTATCTGCACTAGGATAAATATGAAATGGAACCTGCCTTTATATGTACCAATATTAATAGGTACTATCGCAGTGGCACTTTTATATTATTTTCATTTTCAGCAAACAAAAAGTAAGAACAGTAGCTCGATATAGAGTGAGGATAATAAAAAAACGCTCGGATATAATTCTAACGGGTTCGGATTAGGAGTACAATAACTTAAATAGGGTAATAATTTTGGGTTCAAATCGTATATGATTTGAACCTTTTGTTTTTGTTGATTTAATAAGGTTTATTGGTAATTAACGTATTGACAATAGCCAATATCATATGTTTGGAAATCATGCTAAAATAGATTCCGATATTGTTGCTACACCTGCTCAGAGGCTTCGTATAAGTAGAAAAAAATATGAGTTAAATGATATTATCTATTTAAGAAAATCATTTCTTTCAAAAAGAAGGGGGATTGAGATGAACACAATGAAAAAAATAATAAAAAAACTATTTTTTAGCGATTTGGAAAAGTTTAGCCAAAGTCTTGGATATTCTACTTGGAATGAGTTAATGGACAATTCCTTTCACATATTCATTATCCCTCCCGATGCAGAATGGTTTGCAACCCAATTACCTAATAAAAATTGGGCAGTATGGAATGATGAAGGACAACCTCCTTTCGAATATAAAGAGTTCGTGAAATGGGCAGAAGCTATACGGTATTTAAGAGATATTTTTGAAAAGAATGGCTACCCAGAGGAGAATTGGGAACCAGAAGGTTTTGAACAAAATGACGACTGTTATTCTCAAGGACCTGATAAAAACAAACGTATAGAGGATTAAAAAGACATCTTGTTATGTTGTCTTGAAAACAGAAAAAAGCATCTGAAATTGATGCTTTTTTCTATGCTATTAAATGTATTAGTTTAGGTACAAAATTCAAGCTAAATCAGTTGTTTTTTGCATTGCTTTTTCTGATTTTGTACCTCAAAACCGAACCCGTTAACATAATTCCGGGCGTTTTTCATTATTTTAAGTTCTCTGGATTTAAAGCTTCTAATTCAGCTACAACGAAGCGTCCGTCTTTACGGATGAGTACGTCGTCGAAGTAAATTTCGCCGCCGCCGTATTCAGGGCGTTGGATGCATACTAAATCCCAGTGAATGTTCGAGTTGTTACCGTTCCATGCATCGTCGTAAGCTTGTCCAGGAGTGAAGTGGAAGCTGCCATCGATTTTTTCATCGAATAGGATGTCTCCCATTGGATGTAAGATGTATGGGTTTACGCCGATTGCGAACTCACCAACGTAGCGTGCGCCTTCGTCTGTATCGAAGATTTTGTTAATGCGTTCTGAATCGTTTGCAGTTGCTTCAACGATTTGGCCGTTCTCGAACTTAAGTTGTACATTTTCAAATGTATAACCGTTGTAAGGAGATGGTGTGTTGTAAGAAACTGTACCGTTAACAGAATCACGAACTGGTGCAGAGTATACTTCACCGTCTGGAATGTTTAAATGACCGGAGCATTTAATTGCTGGAATGTCTTTAATAGAGAATGTTAAGTCAGTTCCAGGACCAGTTAAACGAACTTTATCTGTTTTATTCATTAATGTAACAAGGCTGTCCATCGCCTTATCCATTTTACCGTAGTCTAAGTTACATACTTCAAAGTAGAAGTCTTCGAAAGCTTCTGTACTCATTTTAGCAAGCTGTGCCATAGAAGCATTTGGGTAGCGAAGAACAACCCAGCGTGTTTTTGGAACGCGAATGTCTCTATGAACTTTTTTACCAACTGTTTGGCCATGAACTTTCATACGCTCACTTGGAACGTCAGCTTGTTCATTAATATTATCGCCAGAGCGAAGGCCGATATAAGCGTCCATGTCTTTCATTACGCTTGCTTCATATGCAGCGATTTGTTCGAAATGTTCTTCAGTAGCACCCATTAATAAAGAGCGATCTACTTGATGATCTTTTAAAGAGACGAATGGGAAACCACCAGCTGCATATGCTTCTTTTACAAGTGCAGTTACAAGTTCTTTTTGTAAGCCAAAGTTTTCAATTAATACTTTTTCACCTTTTTGTAAGCGGATAGAGTAGTTAATTAAATTGTATGCTAACTTTTCAATACGTGGATCTTTCATATGTAAAGCCTCCCTACTAATTATGTATCCTCTCCTATTGTAACCTACTTAGTGGAATTTGTTGAATGATTTATGTTACAGTTAACGAATAAGTATGAAAATTCTAATGATGAGATAGGGATTAGAATGAAACGGAAAATGATTGTATAATAGGGGAAAGTATGAAAAAGATAAAGGAAGTGATGAAATGCAAGTTCTTTTATATGTAAGTGCGGCTATTATCGCGGTTGCTTTCGCAGTATTAGTAGTGTATGTATGTAGAACGTTGTTATCGGTTCAGAAGACGTTAGAAAACGTTGCAAGCACGTTAGAAGGTTTAGAAAAACAAATGCAAGGAATTAGCGTAGAGACAGAGCAATTATTACATAAAACGAATGCGTTAGCTGATGATATTCAACAGAAGTCACAGTCATTAAATAAAGTGGTAGCGGGTGTAGATGGGATTGGAACGACAATCCAATCTTTAAATACGAAGCTTCGTAATGTATCAGACTCTGTAACGGACGAAATTGAAAATAACGCTGATAAAGTAGCGCAAGTTGTACAGTGGAGCAGTGCGGCGATTGAAGTATACAATCATTACCGTGCGTCGAGACAAGAGAAGAAGGTTGAAAAAGAAGAGCGTAAATTAGAAAGAATTGAGAAAAAAGCTGAAAAGAAAGAGAAACGCTCTAGATTTCGTATGAGAGGTGAATCGTGATGAATATGACAAAACTTGAAACAATTGAAGAGCTTGAAGTCTTAGTAGAAAAGAACGAGCCGTATGTTCTTTTTAAACACAGTACGACATGCCCAATTAGTCACGGTGCATACACAGAATTTCAAGCGTATTGCAGCGAAGAAAGAGAAGTACCAGCGTATTACTTATACGTACAAGATGCGAGAGATGTGTCAAATCGTGTTGCAGAACAATACAGTATTAGACATGAATCACCGCAAGTGTTATACATAAAAGATGGGATGGTAGTATGGAATACATCTCATTGGAATATTAAAAAAGATGCTTTAGAAGAGAATATAAAGTAAAAAGAAGCAAGCTAAAGGTGCTTGCTTCTTTTTTTTGTTTTTGTTGAAATATATTTAGTGGTACACTATTAATAGTTCAAACTAAATAACTAGATTGTTGAAAGTAGGTTTTAAGTAATGAAGAAAATGGCATTATCCTTCGCAGTCGTAAGTTTATTACTGGGAGCTTGTAGTAACAATAGTAATACGATTAGTAAGAAGGATGAAGTTATACAAAAAGATACAAAAGAAAAAAGTATGATTCCGAGAACTGCTGTTTCTAAAGATTATTATAGAACTGTTATTCCTTTAAAAGAACAAAAGGTTATTAATACAGCTAATATAAAAACAAATTCTAAATTAGATTTAGCAGAGTATGAAAATGGTTTAATAAATATTGCAACGCAGCAATTTGATACAGAGAGTCACGTACTGCAATTAAACCAGTATATTCCAGAGAAACTAATTGATGAACTAGTTGCGAAAGTAGAAGCGCCAGTTTTGACAAATATTATAGAACAAGATTATTTCGGAAAACAGAATTCAAATGAATTAAGTTTATCTGGTGTTATGATTGGCTTAGCTATGTCTTCAAGTGTATCGAATGAAGAGGCTATGTCTAAAGGGACTGAAGTTGCTAAACAACTTATTGAAGCTATTAACAAAAATGATAAATATAACAAATCTCCAATTACGTTTGCTATCTTTAAGCAAGAAAGTACAAGTTCTTTAAAAAATGGTACGTATATTGCTAGTGCTACTGTTCAAAAGAATGATACGAACCTTGGAAATTGGAGTACGATCGATGAAAAGTCGTATTCATATCCTTCTGATGAATTTACACAAGCACATGGAGAAGATAATACAAAAATAAATAACTTTGCTAAGGAAATAAAAGGTTTTTCTAATGGAGATTTTATTCCAGTCAACGCTAAAGTTTCTTATAAGAAAGATCAAATGGATACATTAAATATGAATATTGTTATTAAATATAACGGTAAAACAGAATTAATGGCTCTTACCCAATTGGCTGCTCAAGGCATGTTAGACAAATTGCCTAAAGATGCGAAAGTACAATTACAGATCAAGTCCGAGAGTAAAATTGAGGCCGTTATTATAAAAGAGAAAAACAGTGATAAACCGTTTGTTTCCTTCTTGTAAAAAAAGACAGTATGTAAACTGTCTTTTTTTTATTTTAAATGAAAATATATAATGTTTTTTGATAGTAATTCCTTGCTGTATATCGTGTGACAATCGTATATGTATCAGCTATAATAAATTATCTTAAAAAAGTAACATATAGGAATTTGAAAGAGGTGGCTTTCTTATGGCATCACAACAATTAGGTCGTTTACGTTCTGAAATTGATCAACTTAATTTACAAATATTAGAGTTACTAAACGAAAGAGGTCGTCTCGTACAAGAAGTTGGTAATTTAAAAGAAGTACAAGGTGTGAAACGTTTTGATCCTGTACGTGAAAGAAATATGCTGGATTTAATTGCAGAGAATAATAATGGTCCATTTGAAACTTCGACTTTACAACATATTTTCAAACAAATTTTTCAAGCTGGTTTAGAATTACAAGAAGACGATCATCGTAAAGCATTACTTGTTTCTCGTAAGAAAAAAACAGAAGATACGATTGTTGAAATTAATGGTGAAAAAATTGGTGACGGAAATCAGCATTTTATTATGGGACCGTGTGCAGTGGAAAGTTATGAACAAGTACGTCAAGTTGCTGAAGCAATGAAAGGGCAAGGTCTGAAATTAATGCGTGGTGGTGCGTTTAAACCACGTACTTCACCGTATGATTTTCAAGGTCTTGGATTAGAGGGATTACAAATTTTGCGCCAGGTAGCAGATGAATATGATTTGGCTGTTATTAGTGAAATTTTAAATCCGAATGATATTGAGATGTCATTAGATTACGTTGATGTTATTCAAATTGGCGCTCGCAATATGCAAAACTTTGATTTGCTAAGGGCAGCTGGTGCTGTGAATAAACCAGTATTATTAAAACGTGGTCTATCAGCAACGATTGAAGAATTCATTAATGCGGCAGAATATATTATGGCAAAGGGAAATGGGAACATTATTTTATGTGAACGAGGTATTCGCACGTATGAAAGAGCGACGCGTAATACGCTTGATATTTCCGCTGTGCCGATTTTAAAGAAAGAAACACATTTACCTGTCGTTGTCGATGTAACGCATTCTACAGGGCGACGTGACCTTCTCTTACCAACTGCAAAAGCAGCGATGGCAATTGGTGCAGACGCAATTATGGCTGAAGTACATCCCGATCCAGCTGTAGCTTTATCTGATGCAGCGCAACAAATGAAT
Organism: Bacillus cereus group sp. Bce041; assembly: GCF_052646455.1. Classification (NCBI taxonomy): domain Bacteria; kingdom Bacillati; phylum Bacillota; class Bacilli; order Caryophanales; family Bacillaceae; genus Bacillus; species Bacillus cereus group sp. Bce041. The sequence goes on along the minus strand of NZ_JBQXON010000001.1, from coordinate 924,269 downwards.
ATACCGCAGTTCAATGATTTTATGAATGAATTAAAATCATTTGGAAGTAAATTATAAAAACTTTTAATGAGCTGTTCCAAAAAGGCATTTTGGAACAGCTTTCTCCTATTGTATAGCGACTGTCATTGTCGATTTTTGTTGGTAAGTTGATATATTTAAAAAATCGCTGATATAATTAGAGTTGCGGTCGATATATTTGGAAAATCGCTGATATATTTCGAGTTACAGTCGATATATTCGAAAAATCGCCGATATAAATTTCATTTACTATCGTACTGCTTAAAATAAGATTTCTACTAAGGAAACATCTATTTTTTTACAAAAAATGCCCTTTTTTCATAAAAAATACGAAAATACGAGAAAAGAAGCGAATTTTTTCGAAACTTTTGCGGGAAAATATTGTATGAGCCTGCGTTTTTATCGTATCATTAGTAAAAGGAAGAACTCGGGACGATTGGTGGCATCTGCAAATAGAGTTGATGTCTTTTTTTCATTCAAGTAACCGATACATAAAAATAGATAACAAAAATAGAAGGAGTGTGCGATGAGATGAACGTAACAATATATGATGTAGCGCGTGAAGCGAACGTTTCAATGGCTACCGTATCACGCGTTGTGAACGGTAACCCAAATGTAAAGCCTACAACAAGAAAGAAAGTATTAGAAGCAATTGATCGTTTAGGATACCGCCCAAATGCGGTAGCACGTGGACTAGCAAGTAAGAAGACAACTACAGTAGGTGTTATTATTCCTGATATCTCAAATACGTTTTATGCAGAACTAGCTCGTGGAATTGAAGATATCGCAACAATGTACAAATATAACATCATTTTAAGTAACTCTGACCAAAACAAAGAGAAAGAGTTCCATTTATTAAATACGATGCTTGGAAAACAAGTGGACGGAATTGTTTTCATGGGTGAAGATATTACAGACATTCACATTGAAGAATTTAAAAAATCTCCAGTACCAATTGTATTAGCAGCATCATTTGATGAGCAAAATGAAACGCCATCAGTAAATATTGATTATACACAAGCAGCTTATGATGCAATGAAGCACTTTATCGAGCAAGGACATAAACGTATCGGTTTCGTCTCTGGTCCTTTCATTGATAAAGCGGGAAGCGCGAAGAAGTTACAAGGTTATAAAAAAGCTTTAGAAGAAGCAGGTATTTCATATGATGAAAATCTTGTAATCGATGGAGATTACACATATGACTCAGGTATCGAAGCATTCGAAAAGCTTTGGAGCAATGATGAAAAGCCAACAGCAATCTTCGTATCTTCTGATGAAATGGCACTAGGTGTAATCCATGCAGCACAAGACGCTGGATTAAACGTACCAACTGACGTAGAAGTACTTGGTTTCGATAATACACGCCTTGCATTAATGGTTCGTCCGCAGCTTTCAACAGTTGTTCAACCGATGTATGATATCGGTGCAGTAGCAATGCGTCTATTAACAAAGTATATGAACAAAGAAAAAGTGGAAGATCACACTGTTATCTTACCTCACCGTATCCAATTTAGAGATTCAACGAAGTAAGTATAAAAAAGCTCACAGCGATTGCTGTGAGCTTTTATTCGTATTCAGGATAGTATTTTTGTACGACTGCATTTACCATTTCGTCTTTCTTAACGTGTAAAAATCTTGCATACAATTCTTTTCCAGTTTCAAATGGGGTATCGTCTAATTCAAACACATGCAATAGTTTTCGAAACGTCCATGTTATTTGCTGGCCGTACTTATTATCGTACGTATGCTCAGACTGTATAGCGATTTGTTCGCCTAGTGCATGAGCTTCTTCCAAACTGTTTGCTTTAACAAGAATAATACTTTCTTCAAAAAGTGTATCGTGATTCTCTTCATAATACTCATCAATTTTCGTAGAATCAGGCTCACTAGAATGAACAGACTCAAACAATAATTTTACAGCGTACATATTATGCTGCATGGTTCACTTTATAAATAATACTTGCGACAAGCGAAGCAGGTATTATAAATACGTTACTTTGATAATGGTAATGTACTTGGGATTCTTCATAAGACATGTTGTCATATAGTTCGTTTTGTGAGACACTCATTTTTTTCTGTTTTTCTTTGAGCATTTTAATGTAGTTGTACTGTATTGGGACGAGAATGATGAAATAAGCTAATACGATTAGTGAAATCCAAATCATTATGAACACTCCCTTATAAAGAATATTTCTATATAACAATTATATCAATAAAAAGAAAAAATAACCATTTTTTTGTTGGAGCTAATTTTCTTCTAAAAATGCAAACAGTTCCTTTTGGTTTTTTAAATTGTGATCAATACATGTTCGAGCAACATATTTCAATCCTTGTAATAATGCATCTACGTGAAAAGTATCATAATGAATTATATTTCCCTCTACCATCGTTTCGTCTTTTTGCAAGTTAATTGATATTTTTAGTACAGTTATATTACTTTGTAAATTTACAACTTCGATGTAAAAAAACTGTTTGTCTAAGTCAATCGTAACATAATCGAATCGTTCGGATAGCTCTAATTTATATGTAGTAGTATATTCCAAATGAAAGCCTCCTTATTGTATAAGTGTATGTTATAATGCCTTCGCTATAGATGGGGCTATTCCTTGTTATATGTCACATAAGTGCAAATTTAACTATTATAGGGCAATGTCATGTATAATAGAAAGAAAAGGCTTGTGAGGGGGGAAAAGAGATGATCGTTCTTTGGATAATTACGCTTTGTATGACTGCTATTTTTGCATATATGACGTTAAAACAAAATGGTTTAAAGCGATTTGTTCCAGGAAGTATTCTTGCAGGAATTGCCCTTATCACGTATGTAATTTCTATTTTTATTGAAAGTGTATCAGTAGATATGAGCACAAGTTTAATGTTTATTGGTATTACACTATTTGCAGGTAGCATTATGGTACTTATGGTTGCTGGTATTATTTTATTTATTCATATGAATTCGGAAACGTTATAGCATATAGAAAAGGCATGTCCCGAGGGGACATGCCTTTTTATCCGTTCAATTATGCTCTATCTTTAGAAGAGTTTTGCTGTTTTAGTAAGTCGCGAATTTCGCCAAGAAGTTCTTCTTCTTTTGTTGGTTCTGGAATTTCTTCCTCTTTTTCTTCTTCTTTTTTAGATGTTAGTTTGTTGAAAACTTTAACAAACATAAAGATAGAAGCTGCGATAATTAAGAAGTCAAAAATTGTTTGGATGAAGTTACCATACATAACAGCAGATTTACCGTATCCAAAGTGTAAACTTGTAAAGTCAACGCCACCTAATACCATACCAAGTAATGGTGTGATGATATCTTTTACTAAAGAACTAACGATTTTACCGAATGCAGCACCGATTACAACCCCGACAGCTAAATCAACGACATTCCCTTTGAAAGCGAATTTTTTAAACTCGTTCCACATGTGTTAATCCCATCCTTTCCACGATTCATTATGAAATTTATAATTCCTATCAACATATTCTATAGAAATTTACGAGAGAAATAAAGAGGGAATGGGAATGAAAGTAAATTCTGAAAAATGTATCCGTTTTAATTTTTGTTTACATCATCTAGTAAAGATTGTAGCATTTGCTGCGTTTTTAATCCTTCTAATCCATCTACAACAGGCTTTGTATCGCCTTGTACACACTCAATAAAATGATGAACAGCATCTTCAAAACCACGTTGTTTTAACGTCGTATCCCATGATGGGGAACCACTTTGTGAAACTGAGTTTTCCTGTTCAATTTCAAATGTATTCATATTTTTTACGCGAATGATTTTCCCTGGCGTTACAAGTTCAATTTGTTCTAAATTTGTACCGGCATGGCGATGCATTGCAGTAGAAAGTAACAGTCCACTTGGAGTTGTATATGTATGATGTCCGTAAAGAAGTTCATTCTTTTCATTGATTTGCATCATATTGTGAACGGCGTTAAGGTCATCATTAGCTAACCAGCGAGCGGTATCTACAATGTGTAAATAATCATCTAACATAGTGAAGTCGTACGTATATGGCCCGACTTTATTTGTACGATGCTTTTCAATTCGAATCCATGAAATATCATTAGCCTGTTCTTTGGCAGCGACATACATAGGAACGAATCTGCGATTAAATCCGACCATTAATTTTCGGTTATACTTCTCGCTTAACTCGACTAGTTGCTCAGCTTGTTCCACTGTAGCTGCTAGCGGTTTATCAACATAAACGTCGATCCCTTTTTTTAGAAGTTCAGAAACGATTTCATAATGCGATGCAGTTGAACTATGAACGAAGATTGCATCGCATTCCGAAGCTAACATTTCAATAGAATGAAAGTCTTGAATTCGGTATTGCTGGCAAACTTGTTTTCTTTTCTCTGCGTTAGGTGTAAACGCCCCTACAAAATTCCAATCAGTTTCTTTTGTAAGTGTTGGAAGATAGGCCTTTTGCGCAATACTTCCAAGTCCAATCATCCCAATTTTAGGTTTGTTCATGTTTATTCCCACCCTATTAATATTAATGTAACGGCTTAAATGTAGCATAGGGTGGGGGAGGAAGGCAAAAATTAGCTTTTTACTTACGGCCTTCTAACAAAATCTTCTCTATCTCCTCAAAGTGATGAGCGCGAGCATGCTCTAGCGGGGTAACACCATCATTGTCTGGAATATTTACATCTGCACCGTGCTCAATAAGAAGGCGAATGACTTGTTGCTGTGTTTCGTTTCCGTTACTTAGTACGATGGCTTCCATTAAAGCTGTCCATCCCAGATTATTTACATGATTTACATCAATATTTGTTCGAGTGAGGAGTTCTTTTATGACGTCAATATAGCCATGTTCTGAAGCTGGGATAAGAGCTGTTCCGCCGTAACGATTTGTAATCGTAGGATCTGCACCAGCATCAATTGTTAGTTTTAAAATGTCTAAGTAACCTTCCGCACCGGCGTATAGAAAGGGATTATTTTTCATGTCATCTTGAATATTTACGTCAGCACCGGCTTTGATAAGCGCCTTTGCGGTTTTTACATCATTTTTGTATGTAGCAATCATAAGCGGAGTGCGTCCTTGACTATCCGTCGCATTTATATTTGCGCCTTGTTTTAGTAAAGATATAACAGTATTCGTTTCATTTTTTTCAGTAGCTGCTAGTAGTGCAGTCTCCATGTTTGCCATCTCCTTTTTTACTTCTTGTTCTTGCGAGCATCCTTGTAAAAAAATTACGCAACATATCATACTGAATGTTTTTTTGAACATGGAATTTCAACCTCCTAATTTCAACTGTAAAATAGGAACATTAAATTTTTATAAACTGACGCTAAAATTACTATAAAATCGCTTGAGTAATTGAACATATATTTTTATGCTTATAAATAATAAGGTTTGATAAAGTGAGGATTTAAGATATGTCTATTAAAACAAGGTTTTTATTTTCTTATATTGCTGTTATCCTCGTTTCCATTACGCTTATATTAGTCGCGGGATTTTTAATCGTTTTTTCGATAACAGGTGACTTGGAAGCAGTGAAAAATTTCTATAAAAGTTCTTATATTCAAAAGCCGCTTACACCAGAAGAAGAGAATGCCTATCTTGAGTTGAAGTCAGCAGCTAAACAGCATCAATCTCAATTGTTAGATGAGTCGTTTGTCTCAGCAATAGAAAAAGAGGGTGTGAAAATAGTAGTAAGAAAAGGAGAAACACTTTCATATGCTTCAAACGTATTTGAAAGTGTATCTTTAAAAGAAGCCCTTCCGAAATTTGAATCAGCAAATATTAATAGTCGTGGTACAACGGAACTAGGCGATACATTTTATCGATATGTAAAGTTTGATTTTTATTTTCCTCAGGAAGAAGAGGGAAGTATATTTGTATTAAAAAAGCAAAGTTCATTTGTAGATCTTACACAAAAATTATTTCCAATCTTATTTGTATCTCTCTTACTACTAGCCATTTTACTCATTGGATTATTAAGTTACCTCGTTTCAAGAAGTGTAATAAAACCAATTTTTGTATTGAAAGGCGCAACGGAGAAAATTAAAGAAGGAAATTTAGATTTTCAAATACCAGTTACATCACACGATGAAATAGGGCAATTAAATCAAGGATTTGAGGAAATGAGGAAGAGATTAAAAGAATCGATAGAGATGCAAACACAGTATGAAGAAAATAGAAAAGAGCTTATTTCAAACATCTCTCATGACTTAAAAACACCGATTACATCAATTATCGGATATGTAGAAGGAATAAAGGACGGGGTAGCAAATACGCCAGAAAAAATGGATAAGTATTTAACAACTATCCATACGAAAGCAAGACATATGGATACACTTATTGATGAATTATTTTTATTCTCAAAGCTCGATTTGAATCGAGTTCCCTTTCAGTTTGAAACGGTTGAATTGAATACGTTTATGCAAGAGTTAATCGAAGAGATGCAAATGGATTTAAGTAAAGAAGGTATAGAAGTTAACTTTCAATTACATGCATCACCAATATATGTAACGGCTGATTGCGAAAAAATCAATAGAGTTATATCAAATTTAATTCATAATAGTGTGAAATACATGGATAAAGAAGAGAAGAAAATTACTGTAATAGTATCGAGTGATAATAATAAAGTTATTGTGAAAGTGATGGACAATGGATCAGGTATAGAATCTGATACGCTACCTTATATCTTTGAACGTTTTTATCGTGCAGAACAATCGCGGAATTCTAGCACAGGTGGAAGTGGACTTGGTTTAGCAATAGCGAAGCAAATTGTTGAAGAACATGGCGGGAAAATTTGGGCGGAAAGCGAGCTTGGTAAAGGCACAAGCATTTTCTTCTCATTGGAAAAAGTAGAGGAATGTGGTGAGTAAATTGAAAAGAATTTTACTAATAGAAGATGAAGTAAGTATTGCAGAATTACAGCGAGATTATTTAGAAATTAATGATTTCCAAGTTGATGTAGAGCATTCAGGAGAAATAGGTTTACAAACAGCCTTGCAAGAAGACTATGATTTAATTATTTTAGATATTATGCTTCCGAAAATGAACGGATTCGAAATTTGTAAACAAATACGTGCTGTAAAAGATATTCCGATTCTACTTGTTTCAGCAAAAAAAGAAGATATAGATAAAATTCGCGGACTCGGATTAGGAGCGGATGATTATATAACGAAACCGTTTAGTCCGAGTGAATTAGTCGCAAGAGTAAAAGCGCATATTGCCCGTTATGAAAGATTATTAGGAAATGTAAGTAAGCAACGTGATACGTTATATATTCACGGAATTTCTATCGATCAACGAGCGAGAAAAGTTTTTATAAACAATGAAGAAGTGGCATTTACAACGAAGGAATTTGATTTATTAACATTCTTTGTAACACATCCAAACCAAGTATTAAATAAAGAACAGTTATTTGAACGCATTTGGGGACTAGACTCAGCTGGTGATTTAGCTACTGTTGTTGTTCACATTAGAAAACTACGTGAAAAAATTGAAAGAGATCCTGCTCACCCGCAATATATTGAAACAGTATGGGGAGCTGGCTATCGTTTTAATGTGTAGGGAACCTGCCGAGTAATTGGCAGGTTTTTTGTATGTTATTCGAATGAAAAGGAAGGAATAGGTAATTTATGTTAAAATGTAAAGAGAAACAAAACAGAGGAGAGCATGAGGAGTGAGCTATATGTTGGGGGATATATTAAAAGATAATAAATCAAATAAGACTTTAAAGATTGGAACTAATATCGTACTTATCTTATTGATTATTGGTGCAATACAAATGTTTTATGATGAAGATTCTACGAATGATCATTTCGGTTGGTTCTTTTTTGCGGTCTTTTGGGTAATTAAAAGCATTTCTAGCTCTAAGGTAAGTTTAAAAGATAGAGATAAAAAGTCGGTATTACTTGATGTGGGTTTAGTTGTTATTTCTTTTGTTTTTTTAGTTGTTTTTAGTGTGAAATATTTCATTTGAAAAAAGCTCATAGTCGTATAGAGGCTATGAGCTTTTTGTCAGTGTTTAGTTTTTCTTAATAATAATGGTAATAACGATTTATAAAATGTTTGAGTAGTAGAAGTAAACTGAGCAGCTTCTTCTAAAAAAGGATAATGGTTGCTGTTTTCGAATGGAATGAAGATAGAATTACGTATCCCATCATGTATCTCGATAGAATATTGAATTGGGCACTGTACATCATATCTTCCGCATATAATAAGTGTCTTTGTTTGGATGGAAGGTAAATTCTCTCTTAAATCAAATGAAGGATATTCATTGGCGAAAGCATTCATCCGGCTAATGGACATTGTTTTATTGATTGGTTTACAAAAATAAGAGTTGTAGTTTTCTGGTTTATACAATGATAATTTTGTTCTCTTAGTAGATAGTTCTTTCCGTTCTTCATTTGTAAGGTGAGGGCTTTTTAAGTTTTCGATGAGTCTTTGCATATAATGAAACTGTGGATGTGCTGGGTGATAAATGCAGAATGGTGTTTCGGTATAGTTACTTGCTGCAGCTCCTGCTACGACTAATGATTGTAAGGAATGTGGATATGTAATTGCATATAAAAGTCCAAGCATACCACCTGTTGAATGGCCAGCGAAATGCCATGTTGGAAGTTGTAATGCTTCTCGTATGGCTTCCAAGTCGTGGATTGTTTCAATCATGCTTAATTCTTTTTCTGAATTGGCTTTTAACGAGTTACCAGCGTCTCGTAAATTAATGAGAAATACACGATGCGTAGCAGTAAAAACATCCGCAAAGTAATCACCAGTTTCATTAAATTGTGAATAGTGATGTGTAATACAAAGCGATTCGCCATCTCCTTTTGTAAAGAGTTCAAATGTACCACGTTTCGTATGGATCATTTGTCGTTTCCACATAATATCACTACCTTTTCTCATAAAAGTTGGGCCAGGCTGTTATGAAATGAAAATATATCGGCGCATTTCGAAATATATCAGCGATTATTAAAATATATCGACTTACCGACAGAAACCGACAATAAATAAAAGGAGGCTATTCAAAAACGAGCCTCCTTTTCGTTTAGTACAAAGATTTTGTCATATTATTCCGAATGATTTCAAGGGATTTCGCTACAGTTAATGCGTTTTTTTCTTCAATTTCTGGTTTACGGGGGATAGGTTTATACATGTTGTCTGGATCTTCCCATGTGAGGGGAAGTTCTGTTTCTGCTTGTCCTTTCCAAGCTTCAATCCATTCTGGAGGGAGATAACCTGAGATGTTTTGGATGTTGTTCATTTCGAGCCAAATGAGTGCCCAAGCTCTTGGAACGACGCGCCAGTGATCATAGCCACCGCCACCGACAGCGATCCAGCGACCGTCGCAATATTCATTTGCAATTTCACGAGCGAGCTTCGGTATTTCACGGTAAATATTCATTGTCGCACAAAGATGTGTAAGTGGGTCATAATAATGTGCGTCAGCACCATTTTGCGTTAAAATAATATCCGGTTTAAAGTACGCTGCAACTTCTTTTACAACAGTTCGATATGATTTTAAGAACGATTCATCTTCTGTAAAAGCATCGAGTGGAACGTTAAAAGAATAACTATAGCCATTACCTTGTCCGCGTTCATTTACAGCGCCAGTTCCAGGAAATAAATAGCGACCAGTTTCATGTAATGAAATTGTGCATACGTTAGGGTCATCATAAAACGACCACTGTACGCCATCACCGTGATGAGCATCTGTATCAATATATAAGACGCGTAAACCGTATTTCTTTTGAATATATTTCATTGCGATAGAACTGTCGTTATAAATACAAAAGCCAGATGCTTTGCCGCGAAAGCCGTGATGTAAGCCGCCGCCCAAATTAAGTGCGTGTTTTACTTTTCCGGAAAGAACAGCATCGACAGCTGTTAACGTACCACCAACGAGCAATGCGCTTGCTTCGTGCATATTTGGGAACATCGGTGTATCTTCTGTTCCGAGTCCATATGTCATCGCAATTGATTTTTCTAACTTTCCTTCTCCAGCACGTTTTACCGCATTTATGTACTCCTCTGTATGAACGTAGGCGATCTCTTCATCTGTAGCCATCCGTGGTGAGATGATTTGAGAGGGAGAGATGAAACCGCCCTTTTGTAATAAATCATACGTAAGTGTGACGCGCAGTTGGTTAAAAGGATGATCAGGGCTAAATGAATAGCCCCGAAAGTCATCCGAATAAATAAACGCGCTACTCATGCTTGCATCCCCATGATGTTTGGCCATAATACGCGGTAGCCTTCTGCTTCAAGTGCATCAATCACTTTTAGAGGATTCATCGTTTGAATGCGGAAAACGAGTACTTTATCATTCTCGTCTTTTGCTGGATAGACGAGAACGCTCACGATATTTATTTGTAAATCACTAAAAATAGCAACGACTTTTCCAAGAATACCAGGTTCGTTTTTTACTTGAATTTCAATTTGCGAACTTGGTTGATGTGCTCCTGTTAATTTTACTAACGTGTGTAATACTGTAGATTCAGAAATGATTCCAACTAACTTCCCGGCCTTTGTAACAGGAAGACAGCCAATTTTATTTTCAAAAAATAAAGTAGCAATTTCCTCAACAAAATCGAGAGGATGGCAAGTCATAACAGGATGTTTCATAATAAGTTCGAGCGGTTGCTGTAGCATATCGAGTGAAACTTGTTCATCTAGAATAGACGGACTTGCATCTCTTACATCCCGATCAGAAATAATGCCTACGACGTGATTATTTTGATCGACAATTGGAATGTGCCGAATGCCTTTCGTGCGTATCGTTCGGATTGCTGTTTCGATTGTATCGTTTGGATGTAATGTAACTACATTTTGATTCATAATTTCTTCTACAATCATTCCAGTTGCCCCCTTTATTAATACATAAAACGATTGTGAAAACGTAGACGATCAAAAGCTTGAATAGAATCCGTATCAACGCGTTTACCGATGCGGACCATTAAACAGTTGGCAGGATGTGAACAAATTTCAGGATCGTCTGTAGCCATCCATTGTAACCCGCCAGCATTCATCATCTTCTCCATTACTTTTCGGTATTCCCACACATTCAATCCTGTTTGTTTCAAATCCCAGTGCCAATAATATTCAGTCGTCAATATAATGTAATCTTCCATATAATCGTCCATCATAGAAACCTCTAGTAAGTTCTTTCCGACAGAACTCCCACGGAAGGCTGGGACTACTTCAATTGCCCCAAGCTCAATTAAGTTTTCCATTTTTCCTTCTGACCATCGTTCAAGTGGATCAGGATACAAGTATGTAACATATCCAACAATTGTTTGGTCATGTCTAGCAATAATGAGACGAGCTTCTGGTAATTTAGAAATTTCGACAATTGCTTTATATTGTTGCTCGGCAGGACGAAACGCAATTAAGTCTGGATGAAACTCATACATTTCTAAGTTATGTGTAGAGACAGGACCTTCAATAATTAAAGTGCCTTTCGCTGTTTTTAAGTTTCTAGCATTATATATTTTTTTATGAATCAATGTATTGCTCACCACCTTGAGGGTTTGTGAATCTATTAATATCGTACTTTATAATATATGCGATGTGAATCGAAATTTGTCATTAAAAATTTGTCTAAAAATCAACAAATATACTGAAAATTTTAAATAATGTCATTATAATAGATAATAGAATACATAGGAGGGGGATGTAAAGTATGAAAGTAGAAACGCTTCCTGTCATTAAAGGAGAAAATAATTTGCCGAATTATGATGAGGCATACGCGAATTTTAACTGGGAAGAGGTTAATAAAAACTTTACTTGGAATGAAACAGGCCGAGTAAATATGGCGTATGAGGCAATTGATAAGCATGCGAAATCCGATCGAAAGAATAAAGTAGCTCTTTATTATCAAGATGGATCGCGAAAAGAGAAATATACATTTAAGGAAATGAAGGATTTTTCTAATAAAGCAGGAAACGTCCTTAAGAATTATGGCGATGTAGAAAAAGGCGATCGCGTTTTTATTTTTATGCCACGTTCTCCAGAGTTATATTTCGCACTTTTAGGTACAGTGAAATTAGGAGCAATTGTTGGACCGCTATTTGAAGCATTTATGGAAGGCGCAGTTCGCGATCGCTTAGAAGATAGCGAAGCAAAGGTGTTAATTACAACGCCTGAATTATTAGAGCGCGTACCATTAAATGATTTACCGGCTTTAAAAACAGTTTTCCTTGTTGGAGATAATGTAGAAGAAGGCGGTAAAACGGTAGCGTTCAATCCGTTATTTGAACAAGCTTCAAAAGAATTACATATTGAATGGTTAGGCCGTGAAGACGGTTTGATTCTACATTACACGTCTGGTTCTACTGGTAAGCCAAAAGGTGTGCTTCATGCGCAAAACGCAATGGTTCAGCACTATCAAACGGCGAAGTGGGTATTAGATTTAAAAGAAGACGATGTATATTGGTGTACTGCTGACCCGGGCTGGGTAACTGGAACAGCTTACGGTATTTTCGCACCGTGGTTAGTTGGAGCGTCAAACGTTATTTTAGGTGGACGCTTTAGTCCAGAAGCTTGGTATGAAGCACTGCAAGATTACGGTGTGACGGTTTGGTACAGCGCACCAACAGCATTCCGTATGTTAATGGGAGCTGGACAAGACGCAATTAAAAAATATGACTTATCACAAGTTCGTCACGTATTAAGCGTTGGTGAGCCGTTAAATCCAGAAGTAATTCGCTGGGGTATGAATGCATTTGGACTTCGTATTCATGATACGTGGTGGATGACAGAAACAGGTGGACAAGTAATTTGTAACTACCCTTGTATGGAAATCCGTCCAGGTTCAATGGGGAAACCAATTCCAGGTGTGAAAGCAGCGATTGTTGATAATGAAGGAAATGAAGTACCTCCTTACACAATGGGTAACTTAGCAATTGCGAAAGGTTGGCCATCTATGATGCGCGGGATCTGGAATAACCAGCAAAAATATGAATCTTATTTCATGCCGGGAGATTGGTACGTATCAGGTGACTCTGCTTATATGGATGAAGATGGATACTTCTGGTTCCAAGGACGTATTGACGATGTAATTATGACGTCAGGTGAGCGCGTTGGTCCGTTTGAAGTAGAAAGTAAATTAATCGAGCATGCTGCTGTTGCAGAAGCTGGTGTAATTGGTATTCCTGATCCGGTGCGCGGCGAAATTATTAAAGCATTTATCGCACTTCGAGCAGGATACGAACCATCTGATGAATTAAAAGAAGAAATTCGTCAATTTGTAAAGAAAGGCCTAGCAGCTCATGCAGCGCCACGACAAATTGAATTTAGAGATAAATTACCGAAAACGAGAAGTGGTAAAATTATGCGCCGCGTATTAAAAGCGTGGGAGCTGAATTTACCAACAGGTGACTTATCAACGATGGAAGATTAAGAGAGAAAGGTCTGAACGAAAAATGTTCAGGCCTTTCTTTTTTATGATATCATGAACTCATATATATAAGTTAAAGGGGATAGTATGATGAAAACAGAAAAGGAAAAGATGATACTAGGAGAAATGTACATACCGGCTGATCCAGTTTTAGTACAAGAAAGAGAGCAAGCACGTATATTAACGAGAAAATTAAATGATACGCCAGAAGAGCAATTGAAAGAGCGTAGCGAAATCGTAAAAGAATTATTCGGAACGACAGGAGATAATATTCATCTTGAATCTTCTTTTAGATGTGATTACGGCTATAACATTCATGTCGGTGAAAATTTTTACGCGAACTTTGACTGTACAATTTTAGACGTATGCCCGGTAACAATCGGAGTGAACTGTATGTTAGCTCCAGGTGTTCACATTTATACAGCAACGCACCCGCTTGATCCGGTAGAGCGTATAAGCGGATCAGAATACGGAAAACCAGTTACAATTGGCGATAACGTATGGATTGGCGGGAGAGCAATTATTAATCCAGGTGTAACAATTGGAGACAATGCGGTGATCGCATCTGGTGCTGTCGTAACGAAAGATGTACCTAATAATGTAGTAGTTGGCGGGAATCCTGCAAAGATTATAAAAAAACTAAAATAATATTTGAACGAAGTGCCTTCCTCGTCTGTATACATTTATGAAAGAATAGATGAGGGAGGCTTTTTTATGTCTAATAAATTACTTCTTGCTTTTGCTTTACTTGGAATTATAGTCGTATTTTCTTGTGGTCTTTTCTTACCGATACCAATTGGATATAGAGTATCAATGCTTACAGCTGGAGTTATAATGAGTGTTGTGTTTTCAATCATTATTCCATTTGATAGAAAACATATAGTACGGAAAAATGGATATAAAATTGATTTTACAAAAACAAAAGTGTATTTTCGCTGGAATGTATTTGACACTATTTCTGTCTGCCTTGCGTTGTATGCATGCATATGTGTGCAAGCGTTAAATACTTTAGTTGCAATGGGATTTACGATTCAAAACCCATATGTGCAATTTTTTACAAATCAATCACAATTGTGGATTTTTATTGCGATTGCATATTTAATTTCCCGTATTTCATTAACGTTAAAAGGAATAAAGGAGATCAAAAATCATGGCGCAGATTGGGATTGAGGAGGAGCTCATGCTTGCGTATCAAAGTGGAGATAAACAAGCGGGAGAAAGACTATATGTTTTAATCAAACCAGCGCTATACACATTTTTATATCGATTTAACCGAGATGAACAATTAAGTATCGATCTTGTGCAAGATACGTTTTTGACGCTAGAGCGTAAGAAACATATGTATGAACTTGAAAAAGGTAAAATAAAAACGTATTTATTTCAAATTGGTTATCGTCTTATGATTAATAAATTAAATAGGAGAAAAAAGTGGCGTACGCTTTTGCCATTTTTAGTGCCGATTCCGGAAAAAGAATTTTCTCACGAAGATCGGCTCACAGTAAGAGAAGCAATTTTGAAAGTTCCAGAAGAGCAAAGAGCGGTCCTAATCCTTTCTTATTATCATGACATGCAGCAAAAAGAAATTGCAGAGATATTAAACATTCCGATTGGAACGGTGAAATCGAGACTTCATAACGGGATAAAGAAATTGAAACAATTGCTGGAGGTGGACGAAATTGAGCGAAAATCCCTTTAAGAGTGAATATAAGTTAAAGCAACATTTAGATAGTGATCATGTAGAAATACCAGACTTTCCAAAAACGGTAAGTCGATTCGATCGATTAATCGGGTTTCTTGGTTCCCCAACGAAAGATCCTGTGGAGGCGACCATTGGGAATGATTTATCGATTGTGTTTCATGTATCGTTATTAGTTGGGGTTCCAATTCTTTCTCTTATTACGATACTCTTTATGGTGTTGTAAAGGATTGACAAGAAGGGAAACCTGACCTCTATTTGACATGCCTATATAAATGATGGTATAAAGAAAAGTATATGAATAATTGAGCGTGGAAAGGGAGAAGTAGTGATCATTTCCCTGTTTTAGAGAGCTGATGGCCGGTGAAAATCAGCACATAGATGATCGCGAATTACGCCCCTAGAGCATCTTTTTTCGATTGAATTGTATTCAAAAGGGAAAAGACGGTGCTAAGCCGTTATGTAAATAAGGTGGTAGGCTTTTTTTTGCCTGCAACTAGGGTGGTAACGCGATAATCAAAATCGTCCCTTATTTGAAGGGGCGATTTTTTTATGTTTTCAACCTTCACGCCAGTAATGAACTTAAAGGAGAGTATGTAGGATATGGGTATTTTACAAGATCTTGAATTTCGCGGTCTAATTAATCAGCAAACAGATGCTGAGGGACTTGAGCAATTATTAGAAAAAGAAAGCGTTAAATTATACTGTGGTTTCGACCCGACAGCAGATAGCTTACACATCGGTCATATGTTACCAGTATTAATGTTACGTCGTTTCCAATTAGCTGGTCATCAACCAATCGCACTTGTTGGCGGTGGTACTGGTATGATCGGTGACCCAAGTGGTAAAAAAGCAGAGCGTACATTAAATACGAAAGATACAGTTGCTTACTACACAGAAAGCATTAAAAACCAACTTTCAAACTTCTTAGAGTTTGAAAACGTGGACAACCCAGCAACGATGGCTAATAACTATGACTGGCTTGGTAATTTAGATGTCATTTCATTCTTACGCGATATCGGTAAAAACTTCGGTTTAAACTATATGTTAGCAAAAGATACGGTAGCATCTCGTTTAGAAACTGGTATTTCATTCACTGAGTTCAGTTACATGATTTTACAATCATACGACTTCTTAAACTTATACCAACAACATAATTGCCGTCTGCAAATCGGTGGTAGTGACCAATGGGGTAACATTACAGCTGGTCTTGAATTAATCCGTAAATCAGAAGAAGATGCGAAAGCATTCGGTTTAACAATTCCACTAGTTACTAAATCTGACGGTACGAAGTTTGGTAAAACAGAAGGCGGCGCAATTTGGTTAGACCCAGAGAAAACAACTCCTTATGAATTCTACCAATTCTGGATTAACACAGATGACCGTGATGTTGTTAAATACTTAAAATACTTCACATTCTTATCTCATGAAGAAATTCTTGAGCTTGAAAAGCAAGTAGCTGAAGCGCCAGAAAAACGTGCAGCACAAAAAGCATTAGGTGCAGAAATGACAAAACTTGTTCACGGCGAAGAAGCATTAGAACAAGCGATTAAAATTTCAGCTGCATTATTCAGCGGTTCTGTAGCAGAACTAACTGCAAGCGAAATCGAACAAGGATTCAAAGACGTACCATCTGTAGAACGTACTGCAGAAGATACAGTATTAATCGACTTACTTGTAGAAAGCAAAATCTCTCCATCAAAACGTCAAGCACGTGAAGATGTAACGAACGGCGCAATCTACGTAAACGGTGAGCGTACACAAGCATTAGACTACGTTGTAACAGAAAACGACCGCATCGAAGGTAAATTCACAATCATTCGCCGCGGTAAGAAGAAATATTTCTTAATTCGTTACTAATAAATAAAAAGCTTTGAGGAAATTCCTCAAAGCTTTTTTGTTTTAATCTCCTTTTCGAGTTCATACGGAAATCACATGTAAGCGGTATGATAAACGTATAACAATTAGAAAGGAGTGGTAAAACGAAATGTCACTAGAAGCTTTGATTATTTTTTCTTTGCTAAACGCGGGTCAACTTGCAGAGAATTCGAAGGTTGATATACATAAAGAGCAGAAAGATGCTTATGTATATGTTCAAAAAGAGGAAAATAAATAAATTTATTTTATATATAAACTTCAAAAGCCAATCCATTGGATTGGCTTTTTGTCAGGTTGTTGGAAAAAGAGTGTATATTTTTCTCTTTTAAACATTAACTAAAATTTGTTCATAGCATGAAATAATAAGTGCTTCCAGATCTTTCAAGTCATTAACGTTATCAATAAAAATTCTACTCACTCCCTGTGATTTTGGGGCTTGTTCAACCACAAAATTAGGGCATAGCTGTTTAGTAGCTTCTAAATCGAGTCTTACAACTAAGGATTTTGCATCTCCATCAAGGAAGAGACGTATAAACCATTTTGTGATTACACGATTCATGATACAAAAATAACTAATGGTATCTTTATATTTGAGGTTACTGATATCTCTTTGATGCTCAGTTAAAATCTCTTTAACAATGTTAAATGCGGTTAGTTCATTTTCTGTAGTGAAAACTCTATCTGTTTTGTCTTCTTTGTTAATGTCTTCAATTATTTCGGTAGAAGCAGCTGCAACTAGGCTTGTTTCTATTTTCCCCGATGTTTTTGTTTCTTTTGATGTTAAACCATCACTAATTATTTCTAATAGTGTTCGATTAATTGCTTTTTTAACGATTGGTCGGAATCGCTCTAAAACGTTATTTGTAATTCTAGTTGAGCTAAAGTCTCTAATTAGAAACCGAAGGAAGTCATCTGAAGGATTTTTAAATAATTCTTTAATTGTAGAGTTTAAATTGGTCATATAAATAAGCTCTTCGGCATATTTTACGATTTCTTCAGCTTCAAAATTTTCTTTTGTAAAAGTTTCAATCGTTTCAATATCTAAATTAGTTAAATTATCCATACTGAATGTGAAGAAAGGTTTTTCATCCATCACATTGTCATTTGTTAAATCAGTATAAAACTTGTATTCTACACCATTAGTTAGTACCCCTACTTTGATATCAGGTAAGGCATTGAAATATCTAGATAGTTGCGCATCGTGTTTAAGGAGATTTTCTGTTACAGATTTTGCCTCGATTAAAATAATTGGAACCCCATTTTTAAAAACCGCATAATCGACTTTTTCTCCCTTCTTAGTTCCGAAGTCTGCAATATACTCAGGTCTAACTTCTAAAGGGTTAAAAACGTCATAACCTAGCTTTTGAAGAAAAGGGATAATTAATGATTGCTTGGTCATTTCTTCATTAGTTATGTACTCTTTTCGTTCTAAAATTTGGTTAGCTATTTTGTTTATGTCATTTCTAAATTCCATATTAATG
The DNA here is from genome assembly GCF_052646455.1 of Bacillus cereus group sp. Bce041. Taxonomy (NCBI): domain Bacteria; kingdom Bacillati; phylum Bacillota; class Bacilli; order Caryophanales; family Bacillaceae; genus Bacillus; species Bacillus cereus group sp. Bce041. The sequence continues at coordinate 905,840 of NZ_JBQXON010000001.1, read as the reverse complement.
TCTCCTCGTTATAAAGTTTAAAAATCTTTAATATTATTGTTATTCCGTGAAAATTCATAATATAACAGAGTTCTTTATGGAAATAGGGAGGTTATTCCTTTTGTTTTAGATGCGAGTATAGGTTATTGGAATTTTTATGTTACGTGGGATATAAAAATATGGTGAGAATTGAAAAAAGCCAATCCACAGGATTGGCTTTTTGTCATTAACGAGAGTAGAACTCGATAGTATTATAAAGTCTTATTATATCAGTGTTTGAAGCGTATTTCTTATTAACTGGCCCCAAATTTGGCCCCACTTTCTGCTAAACTCTGACTAAATAACTCTACTGACATGGACTCCATTTCCTTCAATACATGGCCATAAATTTCATAAATCATTTGTGGAGTATTCCCTAAACGTTCTGCAATCACTTTTACATTTAAACCTTGGTTTAATAGTATGGTACAGTGTGTATGGCGTAAGCCATGTATTGTTATTGAGGGAAGATTTGTTTTATTTAATACCCTTCTAAATGCATACAGTACACTACTATCTGTTATAGGTTTCCCGGTTTGGTATGATGTAAATACAAATGATTCATCTTGTAGTTTGTATCCAAAAGATAGCATTACTTCCATGCACCACTTACGATATGTTTTTAGTTGGCTTACAAGTACATCATCTATTAGAATTGTTCTATAGCTGTTTTTTGTCTTGGGTGATCTTATCCCTTTATTATCTCTGGTACGTTCAATAGTAATTGTTTTATTATCAAAATCGATGTTTTTCCATTGTAAACCACAGGCTTCTCCTCTACGAATTCCTGTGTATGCAACGGTTAATAAAAATGTGTAATTTGTGGTGTTTTCTTCACGATTAGCTACTTTCAAAAATTTAACTAATTGCTCAGGGGTGAAGTAATTAGTGTTTTCTTCTTTAACAGTTTCTTGGCTTGAAAGTTTAATTTTTGTGAAACGATTACGAGATAATATTTCATCTTCTACAGCTGCATTAATGGCAATTTTGAAAAGAGTGTGGAATAAATGAACTGTACTTGGCTTGTACTTCTTTTCAAGTACATTCAAAAATTCCCTCTTATATGTGGTTCTATCTAATGTTTGCAACTTGTAATGGCCAAGTAATGGTTTCATTTGTAAACGAATAGCCATTTCACGTTGAGCCCGAGATGTTGGTTTCCAACTATTTTTATGAGTGCTATACCAAGTATCCAACCATTCTCCAACGGTCATTTGATCGTGTTCTACTTGTTTAGCTTCACCACGTATTGTTGCAACTTTTACCTCTAAAAGGGATTTGAGGGCTTCTTTTTCTGATTTAAATCCCCTTTTCTTTTTCTCTTTCCTTTTACCTGTACTGTCGTAATACTTGTGGCGGTACATCCACACTTTTTCATTACTTGCATTGAAATAATAGTATATTTCCGGATCTTTTGCCGATTTATGCAATTTCAATATTACCATTCCTTTCATTGCTTTGGCTGGCGTATGCATAGGAATGGATAAGTGTTGAATTGATACTATTTACCTTTGGTACGATCAGATGATTCTTTCTTTAAAAAGGCAAACATATTTTCAAAGTTATTATATTCTTTCTCGATTTTTTCCTCTGAAGGATAGTTTACTTCAAGTTTTTCAAATAACACATCTAACATTTTTATAGCTAGCTCTCTGTTTTCTTTACTCAATGATTTACCGTTAAAGTAAACATTACGTTGCTCTAGAAAATCTTTTATATCTGGATATTCACGTCTACGGTAATCTTCCACTTCATAAGCTTTATTTTGTTTTTCAAAATATGCGTCCTCTTCCTCCGGAGTCATTAAATCAAAAGGATTTATATATCTTCTTTGTTGTATTTCAGTTAAGCGAAGCTTTAATTTTGCTATGCGTTTTTCTAAGCGGATTTTCCTAGCATTTAACTCCTTTTTTTCCTCTTCGGAATCACATTGTTTTAGTTTATTTTCAATTTCCTTTAATTCATTAACATTCATTAAATATGATGTCTCGTCAGATGCTGCTTTTTCTTCTGGAGTTAAATTTACATCTTCTTCATTTATGAATCCTGCTTTTATCATTAAATCGGTGTATCCGACATTTAATACTTTAGACAATTCAGCTATTGTTTTTGCGTTAGGAGTATTTGTACCAAGCTCCCACATTCGTATTGTACTTTCAGCTTTGCCAAGTTTTTCAGCGAGTTGTTTTTGCGTAAATTTGTTACTTTTACGTAACTCTTTTATTTCTTCTCCAAATGTAGATATTTTCATTTTTTTCACCTCTCATATAGTACATATTCTTATTAAAGCATCCTATAAGGTGATTAGCAAGAAAAAAACAGCATAATAAATGCTTGACAGCATTTTTGGTGCTGTGGTAAATTATAAGCATAATAAATGCGGAAAGGTGGTGTGAGTGAAAATGGCTGTACGACTTAAAGTATTTAGACAAGAAATTAAGCTAACTCAGCAGCAAATGGCTAATTCTATAGGCGTATCGTTGTCAATGTATGAGAAAGTTGAGCGTGGAAGTATCAAGGCATCGAGGAATTTTATAGATGCTTTTAAACACAAATATCCTCACATTGATATCAATTATATTTTTTTTGGGTTTTAACAGCATTTTAGATGCTGTTCCGAAAGGAGAAGATTAGAAAAAGGGGAGGGAATAATATGATTCCTGCAAATGTGCAAGTCAATATTGATGAAAAAGCCATTAAGGAGTACATACAGCAGCAGATAGATCAGCAGATTCACGAAACCTTGTTAATGGTTGATATTGAAAGATTGGTAGTAATGACATCAATGTCACGGAGATTTCTAGAAGATGAGATTTTGTCAGACCCTCGTATGAGATTAATAGAGCGACGACGTAATCGAAAGCGTTGGTGGTTTTATAAGCAGGCGCTTGAAGTAATAGAAGAAATTGTGAACGATTGGTAGACGACAACGCTTTGGCTGGCGTATGCATAGGAAAACCAAATGTATTATACCTTTGTTGGTCAGATGGTCTATTGCGGGCCGAAAATAAATGCAATGTTGGGACTTATAGCTAATACAAGGGTAGCAACCTTAATTGAAAAGGGTGAGGTGAAAATATATGAACGGAGTATTGTCCGCAACGAGGATGATGAAAGGACATGAAATTGTAAAACGATGTGCTGTAGCAAGAAAAAATCCTGAGATTTTAGAAGCTATGGAGTTTGAAGCTAAGAAAAGATTATACGAAATTAACAATAGTAAATAAGGAGCGTTAGAAATATGGATCAATTAGTAGCAGTCAATGAACAACCAAATTTAAAAAATTTCACAAGTGAACTTGATGGTGAATTAGGATCGCTGGGAGTAAGCGTTGCGACTTTAACAGATGTAGAAGTTCTTTTAGCGCACTTAGTAGAGGATATGGATGCAGCGGTATACAAAGGTGAGGAAATTTATTGTTTTCGTGGATTTCATAGAAAGCTAAGAGTGTATTGGCGCCTGCTCAATTATACGATGAATGAATTAAATAAAGAATATGAAAGAGTAGATGAAATTAAAGACGGATTATTTAAAGAGGTAGTGAAGAATAGTGGTAAAAACCAATAAAAAAAGATATATGAACGGCGAATTCATATATCTTCAAGACCAATTATTTATCTACTTATATTTTAACATCAAGTTAATTAGACAGCAATAGGAGGTGATGTATATGCTTGATAATTTTAATAATATACCAACAGAATTGAAAAACACTCCTAATTGGGTCTTGTGGAAATCGCAAGTTAGATCGGGGAAAACAACAAAGGTACCATATCAACTTAATGGATCTATGGCTCAATCAAATAACCGTAATACTTGGTCTACTTTTGAGGAAGTTTTGGAAGAGTATCAACAGGGAGATTATAGCGGTATTGGTTTTATGTTTTCTAAGGAAGATGCGTTCATAGGGATTGATATAGATCATTGTGTCCAGGAAGGGGAATTTACAGATTTAGCAAAGGACATTATGACGATTGTTCCAAGTTATACAGAATACTCGCCCAGTGGTCAGGGGATTCATATTATTGCAAAGGGAAAATTACCGTTAAGAGGGCCGGGCACAGGAAAGAAAAGTCCTGCCCTAGGTCTTGAGATATATAGGCACGGAAGATACTTCACATTCACGGCTAACAGTATAAATAACCTCCCTGTGGAGGAATCAACTGAAAACTTAAAAGTTCTTTTTCAGAAGTATATAGAGAAGAAGGAAGTACCTGCAGCACCAAAAACACCTTATGTTTCAAGGAAAAGTAATATAAGTATTCTATCTGATGCAGAACTATGGGAGCGAATGTTTGACAGTAAAAGCGGTGTAGCCATTAAAGATTTATTCCAAGGCATTTTGATAAATGGTGACCATTCTTCAACGGATATGGCTTTATGTAATCATCTAGCATTTTGGACGGATAAGGATTCAGCAAAGATGGATTCAATGTTTAGAGAATCAGCTTTAATTCGTGATAAATGGGATAAACCACATTCAAGTGATGGACGTACATATGGGGAAATGACAATTGAAAAAGCAATTGAATCTACCCACAGTTCTGTTTCGGATTATAACCGTAGTTCTGATTACAACCGAAAAAATGATGTTCATTATTTGGTAAATGAACAAGTTGAAACAAATGGTATAAAAAAAGGCTCATGGTGGAGCGAAAATAACGGAAGGACTAGTTTTTTACATCATATCATGGTCGAGTACATTTTACAGGAAAATAAAATTGTACGTTTTCCAAATGAAGATGGTGATATCTATGTTTACAACAAAGCTACTGGAATATATGAACTTGATAAAACATGTAGGAAGTTACGTTCACTCGTTCGTGATGCAGAGATATTAAAAAGAAATCAAGTGCGTGAAGTACAAGAATACATTATGGATATGTCACCAGTAGTAAATGAAGAATCCAAGAATTATATAGCAGTAGAAAATGGTTTATTGCATCTTGATAGTATGGAATTTAAAGAGTTTACACCAGAGGTATTTGTAACCAAAAAGATACCTACAAAATATAATTCAAATGCTTTTGATTCATTTGTTGAAAGAACGCTGATGAAAGTATCTGATGGACATTTACCTACTATCAAAAATATTCATGAAATGTTTGGAGCGGTTTTGTATCCCACCTTGTTAGTTCCGAAAATGTTTTATCTGTATGGACGTAGCGCCCATAACGGGAAATCTACGGTTTTATATATGATACAGAAGACGTTTAATTCTGGGGAGAACATATCAGCGATAAGTCCGCAGAAATTGGCGGAAAATGCCTTTGCGGGTAGTAGCATTTATGGGAAATTGGCAAATATCGTAGATGATCAACCCGATGAGGTAATACGTGATAGTGGAACATTAAAAACTATCATTACAGGTGGGTATGTCGATATCGAATTTAAGGGAAAGAGCAGTCAAACAGTACAAATGAACACGGTATGTATTACAGCTAGTAATCATTATCCTAATTTCAGGGAATACGGCAATCAGATTAATAAACGACTGCATATTTTACCGTTTGATCATAATTTTATGAACGACTCAGAACGTATATCAGAAATGGAAAGCATGAAACAACTTGAAACAGTAAGTGCAAGGGAATATGTCTTGAAATTGGCGGTAGATGCTATAAAAGAAATGAAAAAACGCACGGTTGATATTTTAACATACAACGAGAAGGCGGAGGAAGCGAAACAGAACTTTATGGAATACAATGATCCACTTGCCGACTTCTTTTTTGAATACGATAAGCAATTTTTTGAAGAAGTCAGGGGTACGGATGCTTTGAAGGCATATGACGAGTGGTGCAAAGATAACCACGTTCAGCATCCGTTAGGGCAAAAACAATTCAAAGATTCAGTATGTACTAAGTATGAAATGGAATGGAAAGATAAGATGACAAAAATTAATGGTTCATGGAAAACAGTTAAAGGGTTTAAGTCAAAACCAGCAATAAAATAGCAATAAGCAAAAACATTAGAGGTGCAAGGCTTTAGAGTGTTTGTATTGCGGAGTCAGCAATAAAGCGGCAATAAGTACAAGCCTTAGAGCTGTAAGGGTTTATGGTGTTCGTATTGCTAGTTTCTATTAATGAGTTATTAAAAATGTATTTATGTTTATAACAAATATACGTATTAATTATTTGTGAGATAAATGCACGAATGAGATATGACGGCCAGCAATAAGCAATAAAATAAGTACAAGCCTTAGAGTGACAAGGAATTGGAATTATTGCCTGCTTGTTGCTTTGTTGCCGAAAAAGTAGCAATAAACCAATTTTTATTAAAGAGGTGTGTAGAAATGGCAATTAAAAAAGTTCCAAGTGTATTAGCAATTGAACGTGATGAAAAAGGAAATCTCAGCACATGGTGTCAATACTGTAGAAAGTTCCATCATCACGGAAGAGGTGAAGGACACAGAGATGCACATTGTTTTGAGGAAGATAGTCCTTATATTCGTACAGGCTATGTTCTTAAAAAGATGAAACTATCTGGTAAAGAAATTGTGATCAAAGAGTAAACCTAAGTAGGTGATATGTAATTGGTTTGCCTAAAAGATTATCAAAGGTTAGTAGAAGATATTGCTTATTTAGAATACAAGTTAAATAGAATGAATGCTGAATTAAAACGTCAGAGGGATTGGGGTAAAGATATAGTATCCTTTGATCCAGGCGATGAGGAAATAGAAAAGAGACTGGACCAACTTAAGGAGGATCTCACATATAAGAAAGAACAATTGCAACAGCTTGTTGACTTAGTGAGTAAGTTCAAAAGCTTAGAACAACAGATACTTAAGATGAAATATATCGATGGAATGGCGTTAGAGAGCATAGGAAGCAAATTAAAGTATAGTCCAAGCTATATTAAACAAAAACACGCTGAGATTATGAGAAGAATCAAGTTTGCAGAGAGATTAAGGGCAGGAGGATGAGAACTGTGGAAGGTATTGAACAAAATGTAAGCATAGATCTGATTGGACATGTAAAAAGTATTCGATTTAAAGATAATAAGTTGATTTTATTCTCATTTATGGATGATATACGTGGAGAATTGCTCTGTGCAGCTTATAAGGATGAAAGTATCCTTTATTACCATATTGAAAGAGATAAAAGATACCATTTACAGGTGAATTTGAAGGGATTTATGAAAGAAGCTGAAAATGGAGAAACGTATCTAAACAATGGTTTGTACGTTAAAAAAGTTTATGTTGAAAAAGAGTGAATTTATAACCCCCCTGTCCAAATTTTATTTATCGACCATCCGGGGGGATAGGGAGTGGGGGTGCAAACGCGCACCTCAAAATGATTTTTTGAAAAAAATTTGTTTTTTTTGTTGTACTACGACACTAATAAACTATCTAGAAAACGTTGATATGGCAGGTTTTATTGAGGGAATCCGTTTTGTCACACTTGTTGTCACGTGACAAATAAAAAAGGCCTATAGATCCATTCATATCAATACTTAGAGGTTTGTTGTACGTGTTTTGTTGTACTACAAACATTATCGGAAAAAGTGGGGATGTTATACCTTTATTTTGTCGATAATTGCTGAATTTAACTTAAAGGAAGGTGAATAAAGTGATAGAGAAGTGTCTGCAATCTATACTTGATAAATTAAATAAAGATGAACAATCCAAATTAGATATGCTTATTCAAAAATATAATAAGGCAGTTGAAGAGGGAGATCCTGTGCATCATCAACTGTGTATGGAACTAGTCGAAGCATATCAAAATATCAAATTGGAGCATGAGAAATGCTAGTTTTACAGCAAAAGTAATAGATTATCAAATTTATTGAGAGGAGGTGTAAAAAAATGATTAGACATTATGAAAGTGCATCTAAATTCCACGAATCTAGAGATATGACGGAATTAAAGAATCTAATAAAAAGAAGAAAAGGCCAGGTTTGGGAAAGACGAAACGGAGTATGGAGACAGCTAGGCAAACGGGAGCAACTACTTAAGCGAATCGATAATATGTTAATGAAATTTAAATAAGTACAAAAAAGCATAGGTTGTTCTGGACCAACAGCCTATGCTCAATCAAAAAACAAAATACAAGGAGAATTATATCATGACTACAACAATTAAAAATAATAAAGAAATTTGTTCAGCTTTTGCAAAATATGTGACGGGTAATATAAGTGAGAAAGAAGCTCGTTCATTAGGCCTATCCGTTTCAAATAGTGGAAAAGCATTTATTCCAAAATCTATTGCTAATGAAATTATTAGTTACGTTGAAGAGGAAAATTTACTAAGAAAATATGGGAAAGTAGTTACAGTTGATGGAAATCTAGGGTATCCAGTTTTGACTGAGGAATCAAATCTCAAAGTCGAAGCTCATTCAGAAGAACGTGATAGCGAAAATGAAATTGAAGTGAATAGCATCGGGTTAAATGCAGATGTTTTATCTCCTGTGGAATTTGATTCTATTTCAAGGGTTAAAAGAAAATTATTGAAGATGAGTGGTGGAGAAGTTAGTTTAGCGGATTTAATTGTAGAGTTAATGAAGAAAGAGTATCTAAAAAAAGAAATTGATTACATGTTTAATGGGAATAGTCAAAAGGCTTTTAATCCAGGAGCATTATTAAATAAAGCTAAGGTATTTACACCAACTCAAACAGATCCAGTAGCAATTATTAAAGAACTAAAAAATAAACCATCTACTAATGTGACCAATAAGGCAAGATGGATTGTAAATAAAGCTGCCCTTGAATACGTTGAAGATTTAAAGTTACCGAATGGGGAACCGGCTTTAAAAACAATTGATCGTGTGGATGGTGGAGTAAGTTACATGTTACTGGGATTCCTACTTGATTGCACAGATGCAGTAAAAGGCTCGGTAGATACAGCAGCAGTATTTTACTTTGGTGACTTTTCATCCTTCGTTATTCAAGAAAATTCAGATGGGTTGGAAATTGAAGTTATGAAGGAAATGTATACGAATGTTAATGAAGTAGGATTGAAATTATACAACCTTCTTGATGGGAAGCTAATCTATTCAGAGGTAGAACCAACGGTGTATCGTTTGGAGATTTAACATGTAAGCCGTTTTGTTGACGGCTTTTTTATAAGATAAAAAATACACTCACTTTTCAGCGTGAGTGTATTTTAATGTTTATTTACTTTCACATTGGATTATGCTTTTTTTATTTCTTTAAAATAATTAATTTGATCAAGAATTTTTTGTTTTTCTTTTTCTCTACAATAAATTGTCTCCTTAATATTATCAATGTTAGATTCTAACTTAATCAATAAGTTATCTTTAAATTTATATATATATTCTGCTTCAGTATGATCTTCTAAAAAACAAAAAACGTGAGCCTCAAGTATTCCATGAACTTTCTCGAAATTAATTTTTGTATAGTTATCTAATGTTAAATTAGATACTAATAGTTCAGGTGTCAGCTTAGGAGAATATGTCTCCTCATATAACTTTTTAACAATTTTTATCATTTTTTCATTTCTCCTTAAAATGATGTTTTAATGTTTGAACAACATATTCAGAGTAAGTATCGACTTGTTTAATTGCACGTTCGTAATCATCAAGTTCCCATTCCTTACGATTTTTTCTATTGAAATTCCTTAATGACATATTAAGGTACTTTGCTAAGGTAGCTCCATTATTATCTTTATTATCATAAGGCTTTTGATTAGGATTAGCAATAAATTCATGACGTAGTTCTGTAATTTCAGTCCCAGCTAGATCGAGTTTGAAATATGTAATAATGTCAGGTACAATTTCTTCTCTAATTTTTGAATCAAGCATGGATCGGAGATTCTTTTGATATAAGTCTGGTCTTAGTAATCGTTCAGTTTTTGCATTATCCTCAACATTCATCTGTCTACTTAAATTAATTGCTAATTCTTCATTGATTCCGAATTCGTTCATTAATTTTTGTATTCGTTCTTGTTCTTCTTTTAATTTCGTCTCTCTTAGTTTTAACAGTTCAGTATCCATAAAAGCATCCGCATCGGTTAAGTACTCATTTGATTCTTCGGTATTACCAAAATCTAAATCTTCAAGTGGGGTGGTTGGTTTTAACGCTTTTTCTTTTCTTGCTAATTTTTTTATTTCTTTGATAACATCACTTTTACGGATCTCATTTTTATAGTTATCCCACAATGCATCTAAATTTAATTCTTGATGATGTACAACTTGGGCAATATTATCTTCCTCGTTAATATTATATCCATCACTTATTGAAATTGTTCTTAAAACTCTTCCGATAAATTGCTGATAAGGTAGATCAGATTTAAAAGGTCTAAAAATAGCAGCAATAGATAAAAATTTATGGTCATATCCCTCACCTAATAATGCTACGTTTACGACTACATCTACTTCATGCCTTTCAATTTTATCAAATTCGTCATTTAATGAACTCTTGTCCATTTTACTGTGAACAATCGCTACTCTCATACTTCTTTTTTCATAAATATCTTTTAACTGTAATGCGTGTTCAATACTACATGCAACAGCGACGATTTTATGAGGATTATTATTGGTTTTCTCTTTTTTCTGTTTTAGCATTTCAATTGATCTATCAACAACACTGATATTACTTTTTGGCGATAAAGCGACACTCCGTGTAATCCAGTCATCTTTTTTAATTTTTAAGATTTCTTCTAAGGAATAAAATTCATCATCTTTTTTATCCAAAGTAAAATACATTTTTTCTGGAACGTATTTAAATCTCTCAAGAGATTTTACATATCCATTTGCCATAGCCTGTCCGAGGTTATATCTATATATTTCTTTTCCTTCAATTTGTACACCATCACTCCTAAATGGAGTACCAGTAACCTTCAATACTTTAGCATCTGAAAAATATTCTATAGCTTTTTTCCAGGTATGTGCTTCTGAATGATGGGCTTCATCAATTATTATGAAATCGAAGAATGTAGAATCAACTTTATTTAATAAAGAACTTTCTAGTCTTTCCTGTAACTTATGGACGTTTAAAATAACTATATCTGCACTCTCTAAAATACCATTGCTTATCTCTTTGGAATATTCTATTACGGTTGGAAGCTGAGGTTTCCCAGTAAAAACTTTGGTTGATAACCAAAAATTCTTTGGATACATTGGATCTAATGAACCTAAAACAGTATCTTTCACAATTGTCTGAGGGGTAATTATTAATACTCTTTTTTTAGCTATTCCATATGGGGCAATTGCCATTAAGCCTGTTTTTCCTGTACCTGTTGGTAATACTACTAAGGACATTCTGTCATTTTCTTGGTTAGAGTAATGTTGTAATAAACTTTCGTAGGCAAAAACTTGAGGATCTCTTAGATTTACATTACTTCTAATATGTGGATTTGCAAGTGAAAAATGATTCATAGGTAATTTTCCTTTCCTAGTTAAGACAATATAACTCTATTAGTTTTTTTATTAGTTGCATGGTGTAATATGTATTTATTTCCATCATACCATATTCTATATTTTAAAATAACAGTAGAATAATAGATTCACTTAAATGAAAAATGCATCACACTAGAAAAGGATATATTTGTGTATTAACCTTATAAAGTTATTCAATGTTAAAAGAGTAATTCCTTTATTCCGGAAGCCCCCCTATCAAAAATTAAAATTCTCTCTCTGGGGAGGATAGGTAGCGTAGGGGGCAAAGCTATCGTTAGATAAAATTTTTAAAAAATAAAGGGGGTGAATTAAAACGAAATAATTTTTATTTTAAAGTTAAATAAAAAAGCATCCATAATGGATGCTCTTTCCGACATGTTGATTTTATTTTGAAGAGTTTTTTCGTGTTTTCATTTTTGAGTATTTTAAATATACATTTGATGAAAAGTCACATACATAAAAAGTGTCATCTTCCTGTTTATTTTTTTCATGGAATACACTTCTTTTATCATCGATAATAAAATTATGTATGAGTTGTAACTCTGATATTTTTTCTTCACTTATGATTTCCATAAGGTATTGCGGTTGAGAAGTTTTATTGAATCGTTTGCTTAAATATAGATAAAAAAAGCTCATAAATAAAGGAATAATGATAGCAATTAGTATGAAATTGTATTTATTACTTTGAGGGATGTTTACATGGAAAAAGCACCAATAAAAAAACATAAAACTAAACATATGAATTATAGAAAGCCATTTTATAGATCGATTGAACCAATTAGCTTTAAGGAGTTTTTTAGGTAAAAGACTTATTGGTATAAGAATTAAAAAGAGTAGAGTAACTAATATATAACTTAGTTTATACAATGGTTCTAAAATAAATGCATAGTTGGTTATTAGATTAGGCATAAAGAACTTGAAATAGGATGCAGGTACAATGAATATAGACAGTGCAATAATAAGAATGTCCTGGCAAAAGGAAAAGATATTTATTTGTTTCCGTGTAACTTTGTCCTTAAATAATTGATCGAATTCATTGGCAGTGGAAGACTCCATGTAGAATGAACCTAATCCTTTTACAATCCCCCAAACCCCTACAGCTGCCCCTGCGATTTTAGCCATATCAGCAATTTCGGTAAATGACATGTAACTTATATATCCTCCTTTAATGATTTTGGTTTAATATTCCAATTTGATTATTATAACATAATTTAATTGTTTTATTGATGCTTGTTGCACATTAAAATATTTATCCAACTAACGGTTGTCCGTTAAATTGTGTATAATTCCATTTATGTAATCCATGAGACTGTTTATTTGTGTAAAGGTATTAATCTAACTCAAAGCGAATTTATCCATATTCCAACTGAAAGGATGATTTGTTATTATGAATAAACAATAACGATAATAATTGGGGGGATTCTGATGCCTTACATTAATACACCTGTTGGAAAAAGAGAAGTATCACAAATAATTTACGATTTGATTGATAAGTATGGAACACCATGTGAAAGTAGTGAACCGTGCCCGAGTAGATACATAAAAGATGGTTATGAATACCATTGGTTTGTGGGGGAAGATGGGAAACTTAGAACAATAATAGAAAAAGTTGAAAGTATAAAAACTAAAAAGAAAAAATGATGGGCGCCCTTACTATGGCATCACGAAAAAGGTTGTGAACATTATTCATACCCTTTTTTATATTCACTTATAAAATATTTGAAGGTATTTTTTATATTAAATCAAATTTATCCCTATTCAAAATTGAAAGGGTGGTTCGATGATTATTAGAGAAGGTATTGAAGTCACTAAAATAACTTTAGATGGTTATGAATTACCGATTCCAGAAGGATATTCTGAATTTCTGCTTCGTGCTGGATATTGGAGGTACGGTGAAAAGGTAGAAAAAATCAATCATGAGGAAATTCTAGCGGATTATGACAGAAAAGTAGTAATAGAGGATGGTAAGTTGTGTACGATCCTCACTTATAAAGGGGATAAAAAGAAAAGAGGTAAAAAATCATGAATGAAAGAGAGAAACTTATGGGAAGAAAAGAACGTACTGTATTAGATAACTCACCAAGTAAAAAAGTGAACGCATAAGGGAAATGTTGGTTCACTTTTATTTTATTCTTTACGTTAAATGCAGTTCATAATCCCCGTCAATACTGCTTGGGTCTCCGAATGTTTCCTCGTATAGGTTACTCACTTTTGTAAACTTATTTTTTAATGCAAAGTGATAACCCTCGTCAGTAATAACTTCTTGTAATACTAAACGCTCGAAGCCCTTCTCTTTCGCAAATGTTTTAAACCATTCAAGAATAATGCTTCCTTTTCCTTGATTACTTGGTGTAACGCTTATAGCAGCAATTGCTAAGTATGGTTTTGGAAAAAACTCACTTCTAAGGTTAATAGTGACCTTAGATTCTTTAGAAGAAATATGAAAAGTATATTTAGAAAATCCTTCAAAAAATTCTATTTCGTCTTGTACTAATTCTTCTAATAACAATTTTAATTTTTGAAAGTCATGTAAATAAAGAGGGATTTTGATGAATTTTTCTTTCAAAATAAGTAACTCCTTTTATCATCTGTTTTTGCACTTACCCATTTCTATACACACGCCAGCCTTTTTTATTATGGCCCCAAACTGGCCCCAATTACATTCTTTTTTATACTTTATCTTGCATTGTTAAATAAAATAAAAAAAGCCCAGAAACCTTGATTTAACAAGATTTCTAAGACTTTTAATACGACTCTTTGCAGAGTACCGAGATTAACGAGAGTAGAACTCTACGATTAATGCTTCGTTGATTTCAGCTGGTAACTCAGCACGCTCAGCGTGACGAGTGTAAGTAGCTTCTAATTTGTCAGCATCGAAAGTTAAGTATTCTGGTACGAAGTTGTTAACTTCGATCGCTTCTTTAACAACAACAAGGCTGTTAGATTTTTCGCGAACGCTGATAGTTTGACCAGGTTTTACACGGTAAGATGGGATATCTACGCGAGCGCCATCAACCATGATGTGACCGTGGTTTACTAATTGGCGAGCTGCACGACGAGTGCGAGCTAAGCCCATACGGTAAACTAAGTTGTCAAGACGAGCTTCAAGAAGGATCATGAAGTTTTCGCCGTGCTTACCAGGCATTTTACCTGCTTGGTCAAATGTGCGACGGAATTGACGCTCAGTCATGCCGTACATGTGACGAAGTTTTTGTTTCTCTTGTAATTGTAAACCGTATTCTGAAAGTTTCTTACGTTGGTTAGGACCGTGAGGACCTGGTGCGTAAGGGCGTTTTTCTAATTCTTTTCCTGTGCCGCTTAGAGAGATTCCAAGACGACGAGACAGTTTCCAAGCTGGACCTGTATAACGAGCCATAGTTGACTCCTCCTTTAAAAATGTTTTTATTTACGTAAAATAAAAACAGACGTAATCGATATTTACGGGCATTTTGTTTTCATGTACCTTCGCTCCAGCAGCAGGGAGTTACGAGATACACCTCCGTAGAGGAACAAAATACAAACGATAAACTCACATTACAAGGCTGCCTTTTTATTTTACACAAACGCTATTATATCTTTTACCCAGAGTTTCGTCAAGCGAGTACGTTTTTGTTTTATGCATATAAATTTTGGAAATTAATATAAGAAGGAATTTAAAACAATATAGAAGAAGAGATAGAAACACAAATAAAACGCTTACATAAAATGAAGTAAAACGTTCATCAAATTTTTATGGATGAATATGCGGCAATAAAAACATAAGGGGGATGTTTTTATGAAAAAGAAGCATATGGAGACAGCGTTAATTCATCACGGTTATACACCTGAGGAACATAAAGGAAGTTTAACACCACCTTTATTTCAAACTTCTACATTTACATTTGAGACTGCGCAGCAAGGAGAGGCGAGTTTTGCGGGAGTGGATCCATCTTATATTTACTCACGGCTTGGAAATCCAACTGTGAAATTATTTGAAGAACGTATGGCGGTGTTAGAAGAAGGAGAAGAGGCACTTGCCTTCGGATCTGGTATGGCAGCTATTTCAGCGACTTTAATCGGTTTTTTAAAGGCTGGAGATCATATTATTTGTTCAAATGGATTATACGGATGCACGTACGGTTTTTTAGAAGTGTTAGAAGAAAAATTTATGATTACGCATTCGTTTTGTGATATGGAAACAGAGGTTGATATTGAAAATAAAATTCGCCCAAATACAAAGCTTATTTTCGTTGAAACACCAATTAATCCGACAATGAAATTAATTGATTTAAAACAAGTGATTCGGGTTGCAAAGCGAAATGGCTTACTTGTTATTGTTGATAATACATTTTGTTCACCTTATTTACAAAAACCGCTTGAGCTTGGCTGTGACGCTGTTGTGCATAGTGCGACAAAATATATTGGTGGTCACGGTGACGTTGTAGCGGGCGTAACAATTTGTAAAACGAAAGCATTAGCTGAAAAGATTCGCCTGATGCGAAAGGATATTGGCGGTATTATGGCACCGTTTGATGCGTGGTTATTATTACGCGGGTTAAAGACGTTAGCAGTAAGAATGGATCGTCATTGTGATAATGCAGAAAAAATTGTATCGTTCCTAAGAAAACATGATGCGGTAGAAGGTGTTTGGTATCCAGAAGGGGAGTTAGCATCTCGTCAAATGAAACGCGGGGGCGGTGTTATTTCTTTTTCAGTAAAAGGCGGAAAAGAAGAGACGCAAGCGTTTATTAATGATCTTCACTTTATTACAATTGCGGTGAGTTTAGGAGATACAGAAACGTTAATTCAGCATCCAGCAACGATGACGCACGCTGCGATTCCAGCTGAACTAAGAAAAGAAATGGGCATTTTCGATAATTTAATACGCTTATCAGTCGGTTTAGAATCGTGGGAGGATATCGTTTCTGATTTAGAGCAGGCATTAAAGAAAATATCTACTGTAAATCAATGAAAAAAGAGTGAGCTATCGGTTTTGTACAGGGCGTACTAAATCGATAACTCGCTCTTTTCTTTTTACATATGTTTTAGGAGTGTTTCCACAAACTTTTCTAAATAGCGCTGATCTACTTCATCAAAACGATTCTTTTCAGGACTATCAATGTCAAGTACACCAATGACAGCTCCTTCTTTCACAATCGGTACAACGATTTCTGAATTAGAAGCACTATCGCAAGCGATGTGACCTGGGAATTGGTGAACGTCTGCTACAAGCTGTGTTGTTTTCGTTTCAGCTGCTACGCCGCAAACGCCTCGTCCAAATGGAATGCGTACGCAAGCAGGCATTCCTTGGAACGGTCCAAGGACAAGCTGATTTCCTTCTGTTACGTAAAAGCCAACCCAATTAACGCGATCTAAAAATTGGTTTAATAATGCGGACGCATTTGATAAGTTTGCGACTACGTTTGATTCGCCAGTTAATAACGCATCCAGTTGTTTAATTACTGTCTCATATTGCTGCACGCGAGATCCTGCATAACTTTCTTTAGTAAACATGGAAACAGCTCCTTTTTTATCGAGATGTGTAAAATATTAGCAAAATACGATGTATTTCACATGACTTTGTCGATAGAAAATTAAAGGAATTTGTCTTAAAAGTCAAGAAATTTAAACTATAGCTGTTCAGTGAGGGGAAGTGAGCGCATGAAGCAGACGAAACAAAAAGTAATTGATGCGGCAATATCGTTGTTTAATACGAAAGGGTATGATGGAACATCGGTGCGAGACATTGCAAAGCGAGCGGATGTGAATGTAGCGAATATTTCATATTATTTTGCTGGGAAGCAAGGTTTATTAGAACAGCTTATTACTGATTTTTTAGAAGGATATATTCATGTGATTGAAATGTCGTTTGAACAGAGAGAGTATTTGTCGGCTAAAGATGTGATGGTGCAAATGGTGCGCGGGATTTTACGATATCAATTTGAAAATAGAGAACTAACACGTTTCTTCTACCGAGAGCTTTCGCTTGATACGACATTAATTCGTGAAGTGATGACCGTTTATTTTTCTAAAGAAAGATATTATATAGAACAAATGATTAGACAAGGACAAATGAAAAAAGAATTTCAGAAAGTATCATTTACAATGTTTATGACGCAATTAAAAGGTATGATAAATATGCCGTTTTTATATCCACAATATATATCAGAAGTACTGCATTCTTTCCCGTCTGAGACATTTTTCATAGAAATGTACACGAAAGAGATTGAGCAATGGATGGAACAAGCATTATGTAAGGCGAATATGTACCATGAATGGCCAAGAGCTGTTCATATGTGAAGAATCCCCACCTAACGAACTGAGGTGGGGATTTTTATGTTTACTTTTCTTTGCCATAAATTGTTACATAATAGCGCTATAATTGTTAATGCAGCTCCAGCGATTTCAATTTTATCGACTGTATAACCTCGAAAGATAGAACCGATCAGTGCAAGGATAGGAACTAAATTCATAAATAATATGCCGTTAATAGATGAAATATAGCGATTTCCCATATTCCAGCAAAATACAGCGATAACGCCTGCGATAATCGACATATAAAAGAGCTCAAAACGAACGCTCACAACTGTACGCAGTGACGGCATAGTAACTATATTTGTGTACGTTAAGAAAGTAACAATAACGATGAGTGAAATGGAGCCAAATAAACAAGTTAATGTCGTGTACCTAAGTGGTGACCAAGATTGAAAACGAGCACCCCCGTTTGTATAAATGACCCAGCAAGTAACGCCGCATAGCATCAATATGTTTGTTGATAAGTGGCTTACAGCTCCAAATAATAAGTGAATATTTCCTTTTGAAATGACAAGCATAACACCAAGTAATGCAACAAACATACAAAGGAATGTATAGTTTTGTGGGCGGCGATTTTTCGTTATCCATTGCAGTGATAAGGCAATCAGTGGCATAAGGGATTGAATCATAGCTGCATGGATTGCTCCGGAAGGTCCGGCAAGTTGTTGTCCGTAGAAAACGAGAAAACCATACCCCGCGAAACCGACTGTCCCGTAAAAGAATAGAGAAAGTGTTCTTTTTTCTAAGCGGAGTGAAGTCTTTCCTTCAGTAATTAATAGCAAAATAAGAAAAATAATAGCTGCTGATCCATAGCGAATCGTTGTGAAGAAGAATGGATCGATAAATTGCAGAGCATTTGCCATTACAGGAAACATAAATCCCCAGGCAGTGACAGCGAGTAAGCATAGAAAGGATCCGAGTAGCATTTGTTTTTTGTTCAAGAGTATCTTTCCCCTTTACATTTCGTTATAGTAAGTTGATGAAATAAGTATAAAGAGTAATTGTTTATAGGAGGAAATATCGATTTCTTATAACGGTTATAACTTTTTGTTAGAGGTGTGCACGATGGATTTGGAGGCAGTACGATCGTTTATTGAAGTGAAGCATACGCGAAGTTTATCAAAGGCAAGTAAGATTTTACATATATCGCAACCAGCGCTTAGTAAACAAATTCAAAAGTTAGAAGCGGATTTAGAGGTTACGTTACTTAAGCGTTCTGCGCAAGGAGTAGAGTTAACGGAGGCAGGAGAGTTATTTATAAAAAGAATGTTACCGATTTTGGAGCAAATAAATGAAGTGAAAACAGAAATGAGGGGGTATCAAGAGAACCGGAAGTTTTCAATTGGTATACTACCGAGTTTAGCGGAGCATTACATATCAGAATGTAAAGATATATTAGGTGGTGAGTTCGAAGTGGAATGGCAAATCGGGCATACGGAAGTATTAAGAGATTTATTTAAAGCGCGGGAGATTGACGCGATGTTCATCGATTCAGTAGTAGAAGGTGCTACGTATATAAAAGAAGTGCAACAAGAGAAAATTGTTTGTGCCGTTTCAAATAATCATCCGTACAAAGAGAAGATAGTCATTCAAATAGAAGAGCTACACAATGAAAAATTAATTGTATATCCAGAAATATGTGATGTAAGGAAAATGATTATGAACATGTTTCATGAAATAGGTGTAAAACCAACTATAGCTGTGGAAACATCTTACGCAGAACCGATGCTTGCAATGGTAAAAGCTGGCCTTGGTATCACGTTACTTCCAGAAAGGGCAGTGGAGCAGTCTGTAAGGCAAGGAAATGTACATGTAATTTCTGTTGAACCACCACTCATGCGGAAAATTTATTTCGTATCCCATACGAAAGATTGTTTGTTATTACAATCATTTGAGGATAGGTAGTGAGGTAGGCGGAATATTGAGAAAGATTACAATCACATTGAAAGAAACATGAAATTTTAAAAAAAACTAGGTCAAAAACAAACCATTACATGGTATGATTAGTACATTGTTAGTTGTTAAATATAGGGGAATTCCCTTTTTATACATAATGCCTTCCATTTCATAAACGGAACGGACAAAAAAAGAGATATAACTAGGAGGCTTTTTTGCATGGATTCTATCCTGACGATCGTTATCATTGTAGTAAGCTCTATTCTAGTGCTGCTCATGATAGAGCTTGTGATAAGAAATCGTTCATATAAAGATATTGAAGCACTGGAGCAGTGGAAACAAGAGATAAAAGATAAACCTGTGGCAGATGAACTAAAACGGGTAAAAGATTTAAACATGACGGGTCAAACAGAAGAACTGTTTGGTAAATGGCGTGAAGAATGGGATGAAATTGTATCAACAACCCTTCCGAAAGCTGACAAAGATTTAGCGCAAGCGCGAAAATTCGCCTCGCAATTCTCCTTCCGAAAAGCAAAGCATGCGATGAACGAATCCATAAGTGGTTTAGATGACGCTGATAATCGTATTACTGACATTTTAAATGAATTACAGCAATTGTTAGAAAGCCATGAGAAAAATAGCTCGGAAATTGAAGGGTTACGTGATACATATCGTAGTATGAAAAAGAGTGTTCTTGCTCATAGACATATGTATGGAGCAGCAGAGCAGAAAATCGAAGAGATGCTAGACGCTGAATCTGAGAAATTTAAAACCTTTGAAGAAGCAACAAACAATGGCGACTATTTAAAAGCGAGAGAAATTGTTATTAGTTTGGAAGAAGGTTTAGCAGATTTAGAAATCATTATTCACCAAATTCCAGATTTATTGGTAGAGTGTCAAGCGACGTTACCAGTTCAGCTGGAAGATTTATTACACGGACATAATGATATGGTAAGACAAGGTTATGTATTAGATTATTTGGAAGTCCCTAAAGAAGTTCGCGATATGACGAAACAACTACAAACATGTTTAATGGATATACAGGAGCTTCATATAACAGAAGCGGCTGAAAAAGTAGAAAATTTAAAAACACGTTTAGATGGCTTCTACGATCAATTGGAACAAGAAGTACATGCGAGACATTATGTGGAGCAAAAAACACTTTCTGTTTACGATGACTTAGAAGAAATGCGTATCGAAACGATTGAAACGAAAACAGAAACACAACTTGTAAAACAAAGCTATCAGTTACAAGATAAAGACATTGAGTCTCAAAAAGTAATTGAAAAGCAAATGCACATTTTAACGAAACGTTTTGAAATGCTACAATTACGCGTTGCAGAACAAGATATTGCCTTCTCTATTATTCGTGAGGAACTAGAAGAGGTTTATGAGCAATGTGAAACGTTAAAAGTACTTCATGCAGAATATAAAGAAATGCTGCAAGCGATGCGCAAAGAAGAATTTGAAGCACGTGAGAAGTTACAAGAAATGCGAAATACTATTTTCGAAACGAAACGCTTTATGCAAAAGTCGAATTTGCCAGGTCTTCCAGAGAGTATTATGGAAGATTTAAAAAGAGGGCAAATGGCAATGCAAGCTGTATATGAACAATTAGAAGTGAAGCCGTTAAATATGAACGCTGTAAATAGCAGTTTAGAAGAAGCATACACAACTGTGAACGGTGTGGCTGAAATGACAGAAGAGTTAATTGGACAAGCATATTTAGTGGAAAAATTAATTCAGTACGGTAACCGTTACCGTAGTCATGATGAAAACCTAGCAGAAAGTTTAAATTATGCTGAGAAATTATTCCGTGAATATCAATATGATGCAGCTTTAGAACAAGCGGCTTCAGTATTAGAGCAACTTGAACCTGGCGTTGTTCAAAAAATAGCTGAATATGTAGACAATGAACAAACCCTTTCATAAAAGGGTTTGTTTTTTTGTGTAATTTTGCAGACGATGTTGCTATAATGAATAGCGGAATACAGCAAGGTTATTCGTTTCAAAATAAAGTGAAACTGTAATCAGTAGGAGGATTCATCCCCATTGATTACTAGCCTTCACCAATCGGGCATTTACGGACAGCCCGACTCCTACCTAACTTCTTTGCTCTAACTGGATTTTGAGGTGAGAGTCTTATTGCCCGTTCATGCGGGATAAAGTGAAACTGTAATAGGAGGGCATCCTCGACAATTATTAGCCTTCACCAATCGAGATAAAACGGAACCTTTGCGTAGTCTTAGCGTAATGACACGTATTTATGATATGATTATACGATGTGATAGCGCTGAAAGGGGAAGAACGATGATCTATTTTGATAATAGTGCGACGACGAAGCCATATCCAGAAGCTCTTCAATCGTACGTGACGGTTGCTGGGAAATATTTTGGTAATCCTTCTTCTATTCATTCGCTTGGAGGAGAGGCAGAGCGTCTATTAACACAATCAAGAACGATTGCAGCGCAGCTTCTTCGTGTTAAACCTTCTGAAATTATTTTCACATCAGGTGGAACAGAAGGGAATAACCTTGCGATTAAAGGGATAGCGATGAGGAATCGTTCGCGCGGCAAACATATCATTACAACAAATATTGAACACGCGTCTGTGTTTGAGGCATATAAGCAATTAGAAGAACTCGGGTTTGATGTAACATATTTACCGGTTAACGAGCATGGTGTTGTGTCGGTAGAAGATGTGAAACGAGCACTTCGTGAAGATACGATTCTTGTGTCAATTATTCATGTGAACAACGAAACTGGAGCAATTCAGCCCGTTGCTGAAATTGGAACGTTATTATCGAATCATCCGAAAATAAGATTCCATGTAGATCATGTACAAGGGATAGGGAAAGTACCGCTTGATTTATATGCGTCTCATATTGATCTTTGCTCAATATCTGGACATAAATTCCACAGTGTAAAAGGAACGGGTCTTCTATATGTACGCGATGGCGTAAGATTAGATCCGATTTTATCAGGTGGTCAACAAGAGCTTAAGTATCGCTCTGGTACAGAGAATTTACCTGGCATTGTAGCGATGGTGAAAGCACTTCGCATGACAATGGAACAAGTGAAAGAAAAGGTAGCTCATTTGCAAAGTTTACAAGCAGAGCTTGTTCGTTTCTTTAAAGAGATGGAAGATGTAACGATTAACACGTCGCTTGCATATGCAGCACCGCACATTTTAAATGTATCATTTGTTGGTTTAAAACCAGAAGTAGTCGTTCATGCTTTAGAAGAACACGGTGTATATGTGTCAACGAAATCTGCTTGTTCTTCAAAAGCAAATGAAGTGAGCAGAGTGTTAGTGTCAATGGGAGTACCGCATGCAGCAGCTGCAAGCGCTATTCGTATTAGTTTGGCACCAGAAAACACAATGGAAGAAGTAAAACAATTTGAAGGTATTGTAAAAGAGACGATGCCAAAATTATATGAAGTGATGAGGTAAAGAAATTATGTTGAAATATGAATATATTTTAGTGCGTTACGGAGAAATGACGACAAAAGGTAAGAACCGTTCTAAGTTTGTAAGCACATTAAAAGATAACGTGAAGTTCAAACTGAAAAAATTCCCAAATATTAAAATCGATGCAACACACGATCGTATGTACATCCAGTTAAATGGTGAAGATCATGAAGCAGTCTCTGAAAGATTGAAGGATGTATTTGGTATTCATAAGTTTAACTTAGCGATGAAAGTACCATCAGAATTAGAAGACATTAAAGAAGGTGCATTAGCAGCTTTCTTACAAGTAAAAGGTGATGTGAAAACATTTAAAATTACTGTACACCGTTCTTATAAGCATTTCCCAATGAGAACGATGGAATTATTACCTGAGATTGGCGGACACATTCTAGAAAATACAGAAGATATTACAGTAGATGTTCATAATCCAGATGTAAATGTACGTGTAGAGATCCGCAGTGGCTATAGCTATATCATGTGCGATGAGCGTATGGGAGCTGGCGGTTTACCAGTTGGCGTTGGCGGAAAAGTAATGGTACTTCTTTCTGGTGGTATTGATAGCCCAGTAGCAGCTTACTTAACGATGAAACGCGGCGTATCTGTGGAAGCAGTTCACTTCCATAGTCCACCTTTCACAAGTGAGCGTGCAAAACAAAAAGTAATCGATTTAGCGCAAGAGTTAACGAAGTATTGTAAACGAGTAACGCTTCACCTTGTTCCGTTTACAGAAGTGCAAAAAACGATTAATAAAGAAATCCCATCTAGCTATTCAATGACGGTTATGCGCCGTATGATGATGCGTATTACAGAACGTATTGCTGAGGAGCGTAACGCACTTGCAATTACGACTGGTGAAAGTCTTGGACAAGTAGCAAGCCAAACGTTAGACAGTATGCATACGATTAACGAAGTAACAAACTACCCAGTTATTCGTCCGCTTATTACGATGGATAAATTAGAGATTATTAAAATCGCTGAAGAAATCGGCACGTATGATATTTCAATTCGTCCATATGAAGATTGCTGTACTGTATTCACACCAGCAAGCCCAGCGACGAAGCCAAAACGTGAAAAAGCAAATCGTTTTGAAGCGAAATACGATTTCACACCATTGATCGATGAAGCTGTAGCGAACAAAGAAACAATGGTGTTACAAACGGTAGAAGTAGTGGCGGAAGAAGAAAAATTTGAAGAACTTTTCTAAAACCATAAATTACCATATCTAAAACGTGTATGAAGTCATGTTATTTATCACACTCTATACTCACAAGGAGGTGATATAACATGTCACGTAGCACAAATAAATTAGCGGTTCCTGGTGCTGAATCAGCATTAGACCAAATGAAATACGAAATCGCTCAAGAGTTTGGTGTTCAACTTGGAGCTGATGCAACAGCTCGCGCTAACGGTTCTGTTGGTGGTGAAATCACTAAACGTCTAGTTTCACTAGCTGAGCAACAATTAGGCGGTTACCAAAAATAATCCCATATGATGGCTTAGAAAGAGCGGGTTCTCCCGCTCTTTCTTTTTTTGTGTTGTGTCGCTATTTGTCGGTAAGTCGATGTAATTTCGTTTACTAATTCGACAGAACTGAAAAATTTGTCAAAAGAAGAGGGTTCAAAATTAACTGAAAATTCTTTATTATATAAAGGAGGCATAAAGAAAAGGGAGGATATTTTATGAAGCGAGAAGAATTGTTGGCGCCACCGTCTTATAATTTAGTTTCTGAAATAGAGAAATATACAGGTGATAAAGGGAAGTTAGCTTTAATTTGGCAAGATGATAAAGGGAATCGAAGGGAAGTTACATACGCTGAATTAATGCAAGGTGCGAATAAAATTGGAAACGCTTTTATAAAAAGTGGTTTGCAAAAAGGGGACAAGCTTCTCATTATGATGCCGCGTTTAATTGAAGCGTACATGACGTATATTGCTGCTATTAAAGCAGGATTTGTCGTAATTCCAAGCTCGGAAATGTTACGTAAAAAAGATATAGAATATCGAATTGGACATGGAGAAGTAAAAGCGATAGTAAGCTATGAGCCGTATATTAGGCAGTTTGATGATATAGAAGCGATGGAATCTCTTCGAAAATTTGTCCTGAGCGAGCAGTCAGTAGATGGATGGGTTAATTTAAAAACAGCGTTAGAAACAGAGAGTGACATGTTAGAAATGGCGAAGACAGATAAAGAAGATATGGTCTTTTTATCTTACACGTCAGGAACGACAGGAAATCCAAAAGGTGTCGTTCATACACATGCGTGGGCATACGCTCATTTACGTACGAGCGCTCCAAATTGGCTCGGAATTGAAGAGAATGATATTGTATGGGCAACAGCTAGTCCAGGCTGGCAAAAGTGGATTTGGAGCCCGTTTTTAGCAACTTTAGGATCAGGGGCAACAGGGTTTGTATATCACGGTAAGTTTGAACCGAAAACGTACCTAAACTTATTAGACGATAATAAGGTGAATGTACTTTGTTGTACACCGACTGAGTATAGATTAATGGCAAAGGTAGAAGATTTAAGCCAGTACAATTTAGAGGCACTACATAGCGCTGTATCGGCAGGTGAGCCGTTAAATAGAGAAGTCATTGAAACGTTCAAAAAGCACTTTCATATTACAGTGAGAGACGGCTATGGGCAAACGGAAAATACATTACTTGTTGGTGTAATGAAAGGGATGGATATTAGACCAGGATCAATGGGGAAACCAACGCCAGGTAACCACGTCGATATCGTAAATGAGGAAGGTACCCCAGTTAAAGTAGGCGAAGTTGGTGATATTGCAGTTCACATTGAAACGCCGGCCCTCTTTAAACAATATTACAAAGACGATGAGCGTACAGCGATGCAATTTCGCGGTGATTATTATATTACAGGTGATAAAGCGAAGAAAGATGAAGACGGCTACTTCTGGTTTGAAGGGCGCGGCGATGATATCATTATTAGCTCTGGTTATACAATCGGGCCGTTTGAAGTAGAGGATGCACTTGTAAAACATCCTTACGTAAGAGAATGTGCAGTTGTCGCAAGTCCTGATGAAATTCGTGGAAGTGTCGTGAAGGCATTTATCGTATTAAGAGAGAATATAGAAAAGAACGAAGAAACATTAATTCCAACACTCCAACAACACGTCAAAGAACTCACTGCACCATATAAATACCCTCGCAAAATTGAATTTGTAGATGAACTACCAAAAACGATTTCTGGGAAAATTCGCCGTATTGAACTTAGAAAACAAGAGATGGAGATTCCGTCAAAATAATTTTGAAAACAGTGAAGTAAATAGTTGAATGAAATGTAAATCAATGATAAAATAAAAACGAACACAAGTTCGATTTTATAAATTTAAAAAAGAGGTGTCCGTATGATTTTAGGTATTAATCCGTACTTAGTTTTAGATGGTGGTGGGCAAGAAGCTGTACAGTTTTATAAAGAGGCCTTAGATGCAAAAGTAGAAGTCATGCAAACTTTTGGTGACATGCCTGAAAATCCAGAATACCCGATTCCAGCTGAAGCGAAAGAGCGCGTTTTACACGCTACTTTAAAAGTTGGTAATACGGATCTTATGATTTCTGATACATTCCCAGGTCAAGGGCATGCAATCGGATCTCAAGTAACAATCGCAATTCAAATTAGTAATGCAGAAAAAGCAAAAGAAGTATTCGATAAGTTACAAGAAGGTGGAGAAGTTATCATGCCACTTCAAGAAACATTCTGGAGCCCAGCATACGGACAAGTAAAAGATAAATTTAATATTGAATGGCAAGTTACAACGTCTACTACTGAACAAAAGTAATTTTTAGAAAAGCACCATGTTTTGAAATGGTGCTTTTTTTTATACAATAAAAAATAAAGGAGATGGGATATATGGGAGAAATTTGGTATGGCGGCACCATTTACACAATGAGAGAAGAAAATGAAAAAGTGGGCGCTGTTTACGTTGAAAACGGTACGATCGTTGATGTTGGAAGTAAAGAAGAGTTAGAAAACCAATATGCCGCGGTTACATTGTACGATTTAAAAGGCAAAACAATGATCCCAGGTCTCGTTGATAGTCATATGCATCTTATTGGGCATGGAGAGAGATTACTCCGTCTAGATTTATCAAATTGTACATCTTATGGCGAAGTGCTTACTCTTGTTCAGAAGCGAGTGGAAGAAGCTCCAAAGGGCTCTTGGATTATTGGAGAAGGATGGAATGAAAATAACTTTACAGATACGAAAGATGTTCATGCGCGTGATTTAGATGAAATTTCGAAAGAACATCCCATTTTACTAAAGAGAGTTTGTCGTCACGTTACATGGGTGAATGCATACATACTACAAGAAGCGAATATAACAGCAGCGACAGAAGATCCAAAAGGCGGGAAAATTGGTAGGGATTCATCAAATAAGTTAACAGGGCTTTTATATGAACAAGGGCAAGAATTAATTAAACATGTTCAGCCAGAAATTGATGAAGCTTATTTACAAAGAGCTCTGCAAACAGCGATTAAAGATTGCTGGAAATACGGACTTGTTGGCGGGCATACGGAAGATTTAAATTATTATGGTGGTTTTAGAAAAACATATAATGCGTTTTCTCACGTTATAAAAGAAATGCCATTTAAAGCCCATTTGCTCGTTCACCATGAAGTAGCACATGAACGAAAAGAATATGAAAATGAACATTATATTGAATTTGGAGCAATGAAAATTTTCTCTGACGGTTCTTTTGGCGGAAGAACAGCATTATTAAGTGAACCGTATGAAGATGCGAAGGAAACAAATGGAGTTGCGATTTTCTCACGTGAAGAACTTGCGGAATTAGTAAAGAAAGCACGAGATCTACATATGCCAGTTGCGATTCATACTATCGGTGACTTATCGCTTGAATATGTCATTGATGCACTCGAATTATATCCACCAGCAGAAGGGGTGCGTGACCGCATTATTCATTGTCAGCTTGCTCGTGAAGAGTTGATAGAAAGAATGAAAAACTTGCAAGCCATTATCGATATACAGCCAGTCTTTCTTTCATCAGATTTTCCGTCAGTCATTGAAAAACTAGGCGAGCACCGTCTTCGTTATGCGTACGCTTGGAAGACGTTACTGGAGGCAGGATTACACTGCAACGGTGGCTCAGATGCTCCTATTGAACAAGTGAATCCGTTTCTAGGCATATATAGCGCTGTTACACGTAGAAGTTTTATTGACGGTATATGCTATATGCCTGAGGAAAGATTAACGGTTTATGAGGCTGTTTCTTTATTTACAACAGGAAGTGCCTATGCAATCGGAAAAGAAGCGAAGCGAGGGCAAATTGCAAAAGGATATGAAGCAGATTTTACAATATTAGACCGCAATATTTTTGAAATTGAGGCAGAAGAAATAAAAGAAGTACAAGCAGAAATGACCGTAATAGATGGCCAAGTTGTCTATAGAAAAGATGCGTAAAAATATATGAGCGGTTTTCGGAATATATCGAATTACCGACAAAAACTGACAAGAATAACGGCCGGATAGTAAGAGAGTATTGTTCGCGTCAATCGGGGGAAATAAATAACCGCAGAATTATGGAATTTCATAATTCTGCGGTTATTTTAATCTTATAAAAACGTTCTCTGTACTTTTTCCCAGAAAGAATTGTTTTTTAATTTAACTGTTTTAATTTGTTTATCGCTTAAGCGTACAACAGCTTTTTCCACTTGTTTAATGCTAAGCGCTTCGTTATCCATGCCGATAACAGGATAATCGTTACCGTCTGGTCTTAGTTTTAAAGTTAATGTACGTTCGTGATTTAAAATGAAAGGTGA
The DNA here is from genome assembly GCF_052646455.1 of Bacillus cereus group sp. Bce041. Lineage (NCBI taxonomy): Bacteria > Bacillati > Bacillota > Bacilli > Caryophanales > Bacillaceae > Bacillus > Bacillus cereus group sp. Bce041. The sequence goes on along the minus strand of NZ_JBQXON010000001.1, from coordinate 877,007 downwards.
ACCGAGCGTACGGTAAGTGTTGTTGTTTAAAGATGCTAGTTCGCTTACTTGGAAACATGGGATAAGCGGGTCAACAACTGCACCATGCAATGATTTATTGTAAGCAGTACTTCCTGTTGGGGTAGAAACCACTAAACCGTCCCCTCTAAATGTTTCGAAATATAAATCATCAACATGAACATCTACAACGAATGTTTTAATAATGCTAGAACGTAATGAGAACTCATTTAAACAATGGAAAGATGTACTGCCATCTACATCTACTTGAATTGTTGGATATTTTCGCACTTCAATTTCATTTTTTGTAATTTCTTGAAGGGCTGTATCAACGTGATCAATATGGAAATCGCAGTAGAAAGAAATTTCATCTTTCGTAGAAATCCCTGCGTATAAGCAATCTTCTCTAAAACCAGTTTTACGAACGGCTTGTAAGAAGGTTGCATCATCTCCAACACTGACGATAGCGTTTGCATTTTTTGGATGATCTAATATGGTAAATCCATTCTCTTCTAAAATACGATAGATTGGTTTCATTTTTTCAACGAGCGTTGCTTTGTCATCACCATAAAAGAAAAATAAATTGCGACGATCTGCCATTATGTATCCCTCCACTGCAGTTAAATTTTCTGTTTTTCGTGCTACATATCATTAGAGTCCGTTCCCTGATGATATGTTCAAATAATATATTTCGATATAAATTGTCAAAATACCTTTTTATTTTTAGAAAAATTTTTATATTCAATCTTATAAAACTCTGTTTAACGATGAATAAACTTGTCGATAATGGGTACGGAGTGAAAGGATGATACGTATGAAGTGGCTCGTAATTGGAATAATAATTCTTCTTCTTTTTATTTTGTTTATACTATTGTCGAAAATAAAGCTTAAGGTGACATTTTTATATTCAGAAATGGAAAAGCAATGTTTGCTTCAAGTGAAAATATGGATGATTCGATATACATTTGATGTGTTGGAAAGAATTGAAAAACAGCAGAAAAAGACAGGACAGAAAATCGAAAAAGCTGAAGAGGACGGCGGACTCGATAATAAAATTATGGCGCAACTTGACAGCATTGGTGAACTGATAAAAAAGCTTCAAGAAGTTCATACTATTGTTAAAGATTTTCTCAAACGAGTGAAAATCAATGGTTGGAAATGGCATACACAAATTGGAGCAGGCGATGCAGCTAGTACTGGAATTGTCACTGGATATGCATGGGGGACAAAAGGTATGGCTGCTGGAGTTGTCGGACAATATATGCATATTGTCGACGTACCAGAATTTGAAATTACCCCAGTTTTTCAAGGGAAAGGATTTGCATCAAGATGCGAGTTAACAGCATCTTTTCGTATATTCCGCGCTATAAAAACTGGCGTCAAATTACTCGTATTTATGAGAAGACAAAGATCTGGTATGACAGAAAAATCTGTTCAAGCATAGGGGGGATATAGAATGGACCATCCAATTCAAGGTTTAATGACAACAGCAATGCAGCATTTAAAACAAATGACTGATGTAAATACAATTGTTGGTGACCCAATTAAAGCGGCAGATGGAAGCGTAATTCTTACAGTTTCGAAAGTGAGTTTCGGATTTGCTGCTGGTGGAAGTGAATTTGGTAAAGTAGAACATTCAGGCCGTCATCCATTTGGCGGGGGAAGTGGTGGAGGAGTTTCTATTAATCCTGTTGCCTTTCTTGTTATAAATGGAGATGGTGTGAAAGTATTGCACTTAGATAAACAAACACACGTCATCGATAAAATAATTGAATTAGCGCCACAAGCTGTTGATAAAGTGAAAGAAATGATGGATAAACGAAAAGAAGATGATCCTGAATTTCAAATTTAACGAATAAAGAAGCTAATCAATAGGTTAGCTTCTTTAATTTTTTTGTAAATAAAGCGATTTTATTTGCATTATCGATAGGGACAAACTATCATTTACATTGTACATATTTTGTTTAAATAAGGGAGGATTTTCAAGTGGCAAACGTAACTTTTAAAGGTAATCCAATGACTTTAGTTGGAACAGAAGTTAAAGTTGGCGATCAAGCGCCAAACTTCCAAGTATTAGCAAACGACTTATCTCCAGTAAGTTTAGAAACATACAAAGGTGAAGTGAAATTAATTAGTGTTGTACCTTCAATCGACACAGGTGTGTGTGATGCACAAACACGTCGTTTTAACCAAGATGCAGCAGGTATTGAAAACGCGAAAGTATTAACAATTAGCGCTGATTTACCATTCGCTCAAAAACGCTGGTGTGCAGCAAACGGTTTAGAAAATGTTGTTACACTTTCTGACCACCGCGACCTTTCATTCGGTGAAGCTTATGGCTTAGTAATGAAAGAGCTTCGTTTACTTGCTCGTGCAGTATTCGTAGTAGATAGCAATGACAAAGTAGTTTACGCAGAATACGTAAGCGAAGGTACAAGCCATCCAAACTATGAAGCAGCATTAGAAGCAGCTAAATCTGCGAAGTAATGTGATGAAAATGACCTCTTATAAAGAGGTCGTTTTTTCTCATATATTGCTCTGTAACAGCATCGATATATGAGAAAAAACGTTATATCATATATAACTAAAGGGGAGCTCTTGATAGGAGGTCGCTTTTTCTTTTTGGAAAAAATCACTTTGTGGTATGATATAAGTTATGTGTAAAAAAGAGAAGGAGGAATGTACGTGAGTCAGACAGTAGAAACATTATTTTCTATTTTTGATTCTTCTGCGGTAGTTTTACGTAAAGAATTAGATGTAACATATTTAGAGGCGCTTGTAGAGACAGGTGATAACTTGTTTGAGGGAGCGATTTTACAAGAGGAATTATCCGAATCAGCAATTGAAAGGCTGAATCGTGAATATAGTACGTTTAATGAAGAAACATATAAAGGTGAAGAAATTCGTAAAGCATTTCAGTTAGCCATCTTAAAAGGAATGAAAGAAGGCGTACAAGCGAATCACGAAATGACACCTGATGCAGTTGGAATGTTCATGAGTTACTTATTCCATAAATTTATGCAAGGTCAAAACGAGATCACAGTTTTAGATCCTGCAATTGGAACAGGTAACTTAATGACTACAGTGTTTAATAGCGCCAAAGAAGGACTAACAATGAGTGGATTTGGTGTAGAAGTGGATGAAGTGCTAATTAAACTTGCTTTAGTAAATGCAAATTTACAAAAGCATGCAATCGAATTCTTCCATCAAGATGGACTAGCACCACTTTATATCGATCCAGTTGATGCAGTCGTTTCAGACTTACCGGTTGGTTATTATCCAAACGAAATCGGTGCAAGTGAATATAAATTAAAAGCAGATGAAGGAATGTCGTATGCCCATCACTTATTTATTGAACAAAGTGTGAAACATACGAAAGAGGGCGGTTACTTATTCTTCTTAGTACCAAACTTCATTTTTGAAAGTGACCAGGCACCAAAATTACATGCATTTATTAAAGAAACATGCTTTATTCAAGGGTTATTACAGCTTCCTGTTTCCATGTTTAAAAACGAGAAAAATGCAAAAAGTATATTTGTTCTCCAAAAGAAAGGCGCTAATGTAACAATGCCAAAACAGGCGTTATTAGTGGAGTTGCCTAAATTCTCTAACATGAAGGCGATGGAAGACATTATGGATCAATTAAATACTTGGTTTGCAACACATAAATAAAGCTGGGTATATGTAACAGCATTAGTGATTCATGTAGTACAGTTTTATATAATATGTCATATTTTTAAATATATACAAGATTTAACTGAATTTTTTTGAAATCTGTAATATATATTTTTTCTTGGTGTTACAATTTTTTCACTTGAAATATATGTCGGACGATGTTTAAATTAAAATCGTGAGTATAAAATTTGCTAATGATGAAACGTTTTCATATTTGGTGAATTTGATCAGATAAAATCGAGCGGTTTGTGGAAACATCCACACAACTACCAAGAGAAAAAGGGGCGAAAGACTAGATGTCAAAAATCATCGCGATTAACGCAGGAAGCTCTTCCTTAAAGTTCCAATTATTTGAAATGCCAAGTGAAACAGTATTAACAAAAGGTTTAGTAGAACGTATCGGTTTAGAAGATAGTATCTTCACTATTACTGTAGATGGCGAAAAACAAAAAGAAATTACAAACATTCCAGATCACGCAGTAGCAGTTAATATGCTTCTTAAAAAGTTAACTGAAAACGGAATCGTTAAATCTCTAGATGAGATTGGCGGTATCGGTCACCGTGTTGTTCACGGCGGCGAAAAATTTGCTGACTCTGTTTTAATTACTGATGAAGTATTAGCTGATATCGAAGAATTAAGCGATTTAGCACCACTTCATAACCCAGCAAACGTTGTTGGTATTAAAGCATTCCAAGAAGTATTACCAAACGTACCAGCAGTAGCAGTATTCGATACAGCATTCCACCAAACAATGCCGGAATCTGCATTCCTATACAGCTTACCATATGAGTACTATGAAAAATTCGGCATCCGTAAATACGGTTTCCACGGAACTTCTCATAAATATGTAACTGAGCGTGCGGCTGAATTATTAGGTCGTCCAATTGAAAGCTTAAGCTTACTTTCTTGTCACTTAGGTAACGGTGCAAGTATCGCAGCAGTAGAAGGCGGTAAATCTATCGATACTTCTATGGGCTTCACACCACTTGCTGGTGTAACAATGGGTACACGTTCTGGTAACCTTGACCCTGCGTTAATTCCATACATCATGGAAAAAACAGGCCAAACAGTAGAAGAAGTAGTTAACGTATTAAACAAGAAGAGTGGTATGTTAGGTCTTACTGGTTACTCTAGTGACCTACGTGACATCATTGCGAAAGAAGAAGAAGGCGACCACCGTGCGAAAGTAGCACTTGATGTATTCGTAAGCCGTATCCACAAATACATCGGTTCTTACACTGCTCGTATGAAAGGTGTAGACGCAATCATCTTCACAGCTGGTGTAGGTGAAAACAGTGCGATTATTCGTGAGCGCGTATTAGAAGGCCTTGAGTACATGGGCGTATACTTCGATGCAAAACGTAATAACGTATTCGGTGAAGAAGCATTCATCAACTTCCCACACTCTCCAGTAAAAATTATCGTAATTCCAACTGACGAAGAAGTTATGATTGCTCGTGACGTACTACGTCTTGGTGATATTGGTTAATATATGAAAAGAAAGACGAGATCCTATAGGATTTCGTCTTTTTTCTTTTGGATGTATTTTAAAACTCCATCTGGATATAATATTTTTTCTTTCTGAATGAATGCCGTAATAGGAATCCATTTCGCATACGCTACTGTTTCTTCATCTTGTATATTTAATATTTTCATTTCATATAGTGACGTGTCTAATAAACGCAAAGAATATAGTTGAATGATTTCATGACCAATGTCTCCATCGAGATGAAAGACATTTTCTAAACACCCTAAATAATTGGTGATTTCTATCTCCGTATGAAGCTCTTCTTTAAACTCCCGAATAACAGTATGTGCTGATTTTTCACCAAGTTCAATTGAACCGCCAAGAGGACGATAATATATTTCGCCTTCTGTATAATATTCTTGTACGAGAAGGCGATCTTGATGTACAGCAAGACCGAAAGCTTTTGCACGTGGATACATATAGAATCACTCCTTATTTGTTTTGTATAAGGACGATTATAATGTATGGTGTGATAAAAGTATCGTGTATTTAAGTGTGCGGTCTAATTGTAATTCCATCAAATAAGTCTTTCCAAAATGCTTCATTGTATTGGTATACATCCATAATAGGACATTTCATAACGCAAATACGTTGTAATCCCCAATCTTCTTGGGTGATAGTTGGTATATCGGCAGGAATTAGTAACAGGACAGAGAATGTATGTGTAACGATTTGAGATAAAATTTGTTCTAGGGAACATGCTTCTTCATATGTTCCTCCAGTTCGAATAAATAATATGGATTCTGCCGTTTCAATTGTAGCTAGAAAACGATTAATACGATGTTCATAGTTTAACTTAATTTCTGTATAAGAAGGCCAAGAAGTTGGTGTATTTACATCTGTTTTAAAGTCATGACAGGAGTCAATTTCATAAAGGTTGTCCCTTAATCTTAATTTTGCATCATCATCCCAAAATGAGATGAAGGATAAATTTTCTGAATTTAAAAAGCGGTCAAATCGATTTTGTAATAATACATTCACTTTTTCTAATGAGGGACTTAGCATAAAATCAATAACGCCAAAAAATGGTGATAATTCTAATTGATATAATGCCCAAGCGGGCCAGCAGTTTTGTCCTAAGCTGAATACCGCATTATATTCTTTTTTTATATCGGATAGATTCATGTGATTTATCTCATCCTTTTTGTTAATATTTTATGCCATTCAAAAATGGTATGTGAATAAAGATAGACAAGCATATTTGCAAAGAATAAGCAGAAATATGTTACAATAGAAAAAAATCGAACGAGGTGGTTGTTACGATGCGATCGAAGCGAGAACAAGCCATTTTAGACAATATAAAAGAATGGGAAGCGCAATTAGTTGAGCAAGAAGCGACCGATTTTCAAAAAGTGTTTGATAAATGGTTACATGCTACAGTTGCGAGATTACCTGAGAAAAAGCGAAAAGAATTCTTCACGAAAGCAGATGGATGGCTCTTTCATTTGCATGCATTTATTCAAAGTTCACAAGCACAGTTAGATGCACGTAATCGGATTTTAGGAACATCAAGGTTATTTGATGAATCGATTGAACAGCTTGAAGATTTGAAAGCATTATCTATTGATCAATTAACATACATAGCAGAGCAGCAAACAGCACGTCATCGTCTATATTCATTTGTACAAGGTGGGGCAACAGGTGCTGGAGGTGTATTATTATTAACGGCGGATTTTCCGGTTATGATCGCGTTAAATGTGAAGGCAGTCCAACTTATTGCAACATCATTTGGACATGATGTGAACAAGCCGTATGAAATGATGCTTGCGTTAAAGGTGTTTCATGCGTCATTACTACCAGGAAGACTTCAGCAATATGCATGGTACAATTTATTGCAAGAGCTGGAGCAAGAAGATTCGTTCTTTTACGAAGGAGACGAAGCAGTGCTACAAACAGCTTCTACTGAGGTTGTGTTAAAACAAATTTTGAAGACATTTTCGATTTATGCTCTTCGTCGTAAATTATTCCAAGGTATACCGGTAATTGGAATGGCAATTGGATCTACAGTGAATTATCGTTTAACAAGAAACGTTACTGAATTTGCAAATAGATTTTATCAAGTGCGCCATATAGTCGAGAAAGAAAAAAGAGCATAAAAAAAGCGAGAGGCCGAAGCCTTTCGCTTTTTTAATTCGTTGCATGTTTTTTGGACATTGGAACAGATACTGGCTGCTTTTCTGCTGTTTTTTCTGTTTTTGGATAATAAATTAAATCCAATGTTTTTGCCTGTACGGCAATCGAAAGAATAGTAAAAGCAATTTCTGTCCAATTTAAATAATATAATGAAAGCGCAAGAACAATCGCGTCAAAAACGAAGAAAATTTGCCCAATTGTAAAACGAGTTCGTTTACTTAATACAATTGTTAAAATATCGTCTCCACCGGTTGCACCGCCAAATCGTAATATAAAACCGAGTCCAATACCAGCTAACGCACCGCCAACTACTGCAGCTATAAATAAGTTATTTGATAAATCTACCGTAAATGGAGAATAATTTTCCATAAAGGAATAAAATACTCCGAATGAAATTGAACCTAGGAATGAATAACCAACCATTTTTCTACCTAAAAATGAAGCGCACAGTAAAATAATTGGGATATCCATTAATACAGTTGAAATAGATGGTGAAATATCATAAAAGTTTTGAATGAATAGTGCAATTCCTACAAATCCACCTTCTGTTAAGTGGTTTTGGAAGTGAATGTGATATAGCGCTGCTGCTAAAATAAATGAACCGATTAAAACCATAAAAATTTCTTTAATAATTTGCCGACTTTGGATGTTCCTCATCGTTATTCCTTCTTTCCGTAGTTAGTAGTCCTTTTTGTGTTGTAAACTAACTACGAGCTCACATGTAGCTTTCAGTTAGTTTACGAAAAAACTAACTACGCTATATGTCGCTGAAGAAATAACGAATAATCCTCTCGTCCATCAATTCTCCCTACCTTCGTTTTAGTTTAAGTCTTAAAACGACTAAACAAAACGTGGAGTAGGATTCGTCATTTAGCAATCCTGCTCTTCTTTGTTTTGTTTAGTTAGTAACAATTAAGTCCTAAACAAAACGCTATGTGTAAGAAGAGTCTTTTTTTTGCCAAATTATCCTTCGGGCAATCATAATTTCCCCACTCTCGTATTTTTTTCGCTAGACTAAAGTATCTGAGCTGAAAAATACGCTACGTGTATGATTCGTCAATACGATGCCACATGCTCCTTCGAGCGATCATGATATCAAAATCCCTTCCTTCAAGATTTATACTATTATATCATACTTTTAAAAAATGTATGCGGATGGAAACCGACAATAAACGGAGGGAATCTACAAAAAATGTTATGTTTAAATATTTTTGTAGAAAAGCCTAAGTTATTTCGGAGGATTGGACAGTTTATAACGGTTTGTCCAATAAGTAAGAAAAAAGGGTTTTATTCCGTTGTGTTCTTTTCATCACTTTTATCTTTAAAAAACGCATCCCAACTAATCACACTTAAAAAAGTTAAAGTGATAATAACGAAAGCACGCATAATTTTTAAACCTCCTTTTGTACATAGTATATGAATCATTCGATTCAGAATGTGTCATTTTTTTACAAGTCTTAACTATTATGAGAGTATATTAATATAGATAGATGAAGGGGAGAGTGAAGGTATGCTAAAAGACATGTTCAAAAGAAAAGAATTAATATGCATTTCATGTCAGAAAAAAATTCAATATGAAGAAGAGCTTGTTGCTTTTGTAAAGTTGCCGAAAGAAAGAAGTATATTAGTTGGTCCATTCGATGTATGTTTGGCGAAAACAGCACAAGAAATATATTGTAAATCATGTTATGACAAAAAAAGCATGACCCAAAGTTATTGAGGGGCATGCTTTTTTCATTGGTGTGCTTTCCCCTCAGATACATTTTGAGTGAGTCGATACCAAAGCCAAAGGTCATTAATGATGGAAGCAAGATCGGCAATTTCTGAATTTAGTTTACAAGAAACTTCGAAGTCTTCTTCGTTATTTAAATAATGTTGTTTTGTATTAATATAGTGCTCAAGTTCTTTTATACGATCAGGAATTTTCCCGCGAACTTGTTCCCATTTTAGTAAAATAGCATGTTGCATTTTTTCGGGGATTTCTTCCCAGTCTTCTTGTAAATGTGGAATTTCAATTCCTAGATGTTCATCGTATAAGAAATACTTTTCCATAAGTTCACCCCCGTTTTCCTGCTTATATTGTACATAAAAACAGAAAGAAGTTCGACGAAATTGTTTGAAAAAATTTGAAAATGACTCTTGATACATTTTGTGAAAGGTGGTAAAGTGTGAATTATTATAAAAGAAAATGAATATTTATTCTTTAGGGGGATGCAAAATGGAGAAGAAAAAAGTTGTATTAGCATATTCCGGAGGTCTTGATACTTCCGTTGCAATTAAATGGTTACAAGAGAAGAATTATGATATTATCGCGCTTTGTTTAGACTTAGGGGAAGGTAAAGACTTAGCATTTGTAAAAGAAAAGGCACTTTCAGTAGGTGCAATTAAATCATATATGATTGATGTTCAAGAAGAATTTGCAAACGAATATGCATTGATGGCGATGCAAGCACACACATTATACGAAGGGAAATACCCTCTTGTCTCTGCATTATCTCGTCCGCTTATTGCGAAGAAATTAGTAGAAATCGCAGAACAAGAAGGCGCAACTGCAGTTGCACACGGATGTACAGGGAAAGGAAATGATCAAGTTCGTTTTGAAGTTTCTATTCAAGCATTAAATCCTTACTTAGAAGTGATTGCACCTGTACGTGAATGGAAGTGGTCACGTGAAGAAGAAATTGCATATGCAAAAGAAAACGATGTACCAATTCCGATTAATTTAGATAGCCCGTTTTCAATCGATCAAAACTTATGGGGACGCAGCAACGAATGTGGAATTTTAGAAGATCCATGGGCAGCGCCGCCAGAAGATGCATATGAGATGACATTGGCATTAGAAGATACACCGAATAAACCAGAGTTTGTAGAAATCGGATTTGAAGCAGGCGTACCGACTACTTTAAATGGCACTGCATATTCACTTGCAGAATTAATTAAAACGTTAAATGCGCTTGCTGGAAAACACGGCGTTGGACGTATTGATCACGTAGAAAATCGTCTTGTCGGTATTAAATCTCGTGAAGTATACGAATGCCCAGCAGCAATGACGTTAATCACTGCGCATAAAGAGTTGGAAGATTTAACACACGTAAAAGAAGTAGCACATTTTAAACCAGTGATTGAACAGAAAATAACAGAACTTATTTATAATGGTTTATGGTTCTCACCTTTAAAACAAGCGCTTCATGCATTTTTACAAGAAACGCAAAAGAATGTAACAGGTACAGTGCGTGTGAAATTATTTAAAGGTCATGCGATTGTAGAAGGACGTAAATCTGAATACTCTTTATACGATGAAAAATTAGCAACATATACTGCTCAAGATGAATTTAATCATGATGCAGCAGTTGGATTCATTTCATTATTCGGTTTACCGACGAAAGTATACAGCCAAGTGAATCAAAAGAAGGTGGAAGCGTGAGCAAACTTTGGGGCGGACGTTTTACAGAAGAAGCGGAAGCATGGGTTGAAGAGTTCGGAGCATCCATCTCCTTCGATCAACAATTAGTAAATCAAGATATAAAAGGAAGTATTGCGCACGTCACGATGCTAGCAAAGCAGGGCATCGTGACGAAAGAAGAAGCAGAGAAAATAAAGATAGGTCTTCAATATTTATTGAAAGAAGCAAAAGAGAATAAGCTACAATTTTCAGTAGAAGCAGAAGATATTCATTTAAACATCGAAAAAATGTTAATTGAACAAATTGGCGAAGTAGGAGGAAAACTTCACACTGGCCGAAGTCGTAATGATCAAGTAGCGACAGATATGCATTTGTATTTAAAAGAAAAGGTAGAACATATTATAAAAGCTACAAAACAATTGCAAACTGTTCTTGTTCAACAAGCAGAAAATAATATTGAAACCATTATGCCGGGCTATACGCACTTGCAGCGTGCCCAGCCGATTTCATTTGCTCATCATATTCTCGCTTACTTTTGGATGTTAGAGCGTGATGTGAATCGTTATGAAGATTCGTTAAAACGTATTAACATTTCGCCATTAGGAGCAGGAGCGTTAGCTGGAACGACATTCCCCATTGACCGAGAGTATAGTGCGGAGCTTCTTGGATTTAATGGAATCTATGAAAATAGTTTAGATGCAGTAAGCGATCGTGATTTCATACTGGAGTTCCTAAGTAACTCCTCTATGCTTATGATGCACTTATCACGCTTTTGCGAAGAACTTATTTTATGGAGTAGCCAAGAGTTTCAATTTATTGAAATGAGCGATCAATATGCAACGGGAAGCAGCATTATGCCGCAAAAGAAAAACCCGGATATGGCGGAACTAATCCGTGGTAAAACAGGCAGAGTATACGGTAATTTATTCAGTTTACTCACAGTAATGAAAGGATTACCGCTCGCTTACAATAAAGACTTACAAGAAGATAAAGAAGGAATGTTTGATACAGTTAAAACAGTAGAAGGATGCCTTCATATTATGGCGGGCATGCTTGAAACGATGACTGTAAACAAAGAAAAAATGGGGCAAGCTGTGACGCAAGATTTCTCCAACGCAACAGAAATTGCTGACTATTTAGCGAACAAAGGACTACCATTCCGTCAAGCTCATGAAATTGTTGGAAAGTTAGTGCTATATTGCACACAAAAAGGAATTTATTTATTAGATGTCTCTCTTGAAACATATAAAGAAATGAGCTCCTTATTTGAAGAAGATTTGTATGAAGTGCTGTCACCATATGCAGCTGTAAAGCGTCGTAACAGTGCTGGCGGGACTGGGTTTGAACAAATCAAAAACGCTTTGGAGAAGGCGAAGGGGTTAACGAAAGAAGTTATTAAGAATTGAGTTGGGAAGTACGCCAGTCTAGTAAAGTCTGGCGTACTTTATTTTTTACTAGCATTTAAGTTACAATGTAGTAAAAAATAACAATTTAGGGGAAGTCTATGAAAAAAATAGTGTTGATCATTGTACTGTTAATTAGCTTAATTGCAAATGCTAAAGTGTTTCTTTTGGACAAATATATGTATGTTGGTGAAAAAGAAAAGCGAGAAGAAGCGGTTATCGCAACGATGTGGCATTTACAAGATAAAGGATATAAAGAAAGTGATATTTTATATATAAAACCGTCCTTTTATAGCAAAATGGATTCTTATGGTATGAATGTACAGTTTAAAGATGAACCAAATGAATCATATACATATAGAGTTTTAAAAGATGCGAAAACAAATAAACTAACTGTACACCAAGATAGCAATGAGTCTGGTGGTATGGGCGGGAAACATCAAGAGCTTAAATAAAGAAAGAAAACGACTGATGGCATTCGCCTGCAGTCGTTTTCTTTTAATCATACTTATGTCGATCTTCCGTAATTCGAATATACTCAATATCCATCAAATCACGAAGTAATGCACCATTACTTAGTTCAACGCCGTGCTTCTCTTTAAAATGAGTGCGAATCGTATCTAGCATTTCAATTTCTTTGCCGTTCACATCTAAAATAATGCGTTCAGAATCATCCATATAGCATCCTCCTTTTTTACACATATATATTTTGTCCGTCTATTTCTAAAAAATGTATGTTAACGTAATGTTAGGAAATAAGAAAGGGATGGAAAATGAGACGTATTTATTTTATAGGGCTAATTTTGTACACATTCATTGTATTACATGTTGCATTCCCAAATATCTTTTCATTTGAGGATTTAGAAACAGTACACGTTGCAATATTTATTTTTGCTCTATTTGTAGTAGATTGCTTTATTTCTATATGGCTTTCGAAAAGAAAAGATATACAAGGCAAAAAAGAAATGGAACGGAAAAAGAGAAAACGTTCCTTTTGGATGATGACATACTGTTTGTCTTTAGTGCTTACTGCTGCTTTTTTTAGTGAACATATTCCATTAGAAAGAGTAAATATTGGATTTGGAGCATTCGTATTCGCATACTATTTTTTTATGCACTTTCTTCCTTATATGAAAGAAAAGCGAGGAGAAGAGGAAAATCCGCTTGTAGAAGAAGAGAAAGAACAAGAGCATAAGAGAATAGAAGGGGATATAAAGAAACTTGGAGAACAAAAGTGGTATTTAAAATCAAAAATCATATACGTTCTTTGCTTTATTACGCCGCCAATTGGTTATTTGTATGTTTTCTTATTTCGTAAAAAAATGACAGAAGGTGCAAGGCGAACGTACTTAACGGTTGCGACGATTATGATGGCATTATGGTCTTTGAAGTTTCTTCCGCCTTATGTGTTGGCAATTACCGTTGTTGTCGTAGCATGTCTTTTGTTTATAGTGAAGTTTATAAAATGAAAAACACCAAGCCTATGTGGACTTGGTGTTTTATCTATAAATTAAAGCTCACCTTGCTCTTCATCACCACGAACAACAAGGACATCGCATTTCGCATAGCGAATAATATGTTCAGAGACGCTACCAATTAGGAAACGCTCAACAGCATTTAAACCAGTCGCACCACACATAATTAAATCTACTTTATGGTTTGGAGCGATTTCTTTTGAAATTTTTGATTTAGGATTACCGAATTCTAATACAGTTTCAATTTTTTCAAGACCAGCTTCAAGCGCAGTTTTTTTGTAGTCTTCTAATAGGTCTTCTGCAAATAGATTTGCACGTTCCGCAATTGCACGGCTATAAGCTTCTACTGCTGAGTATGCTTTTACATCAACGATATGAGCAATTGTTAATGTTGCATTGTTGCGCTTTGCGACTTGAATTGCTTTTTTAAAGGCTTTTTCTGCTTCTTTAGAACCATCCACTGCGATTAAAATATTTGTATATGTATTATTCATAGTAAATTCCTCCCAATCTGTTTTATAACTGTTTACAACTTAATTATAAAACAAATTTTGGTAACGTGCTTGCCAGAAACGTTACAGAATTTTGAAAACTCTGTTTCAATTCATTTTAGTTGTAATTGGAGCGAGAACTTGTTACATATGAAGTATAGCAATTTAAAAGGGGGCAGTTTTGTGAGACATGCGCTCATTACAGCCGGTACGAAAGGTTTAGGAAAGCAAGTAACAGAAAAGTTATTGGCTAAAGGCTATTCAGTAACAGTAACGTACCATAGCGATATCACGGCTATGGAAACGATGAAAGAAACATATAAAGATGTGGAAGAGCGTCTACAATTCGTGCAAGCGGATGTCACGAAAAAGGAAGATTTACATAAAATAGTAGAAGAAGCGATGAGCCGTTTTGGCAAAATTGACTTTTTAATTAATAATGCTGGTCCATATGTATTTGAACGAAAAAAGTTAGTTGATTATGAAGAAGATGAATGGAATGAAATGATTCAGGGAAATTTAACAGCGGTATTTCATTTATTAAAACTTGTCGTTCCGGTCATGAGAAAACAGAACTTTGGCCGTATTATTAATTACGGATTTCAAGGGGCGGATAGTGCACCGGGATGGATTTATCGTTCAGCTTTTGCCGCAGCGAAAGTAGGACTTGTTTCATTAACGAAAACAGTTGCTTATGAAGAAGCGGAGTATGGTATCACTGCGAACATGGTATGTCCTGGTGATATTATTGGCGATATGAAAGAGGCAACTATTCAAGAAGCACGTCAGCTGAAAGAGCATAACACACCGATTGGTAGATCTGGAACAGGTGAAGATATTGCAAGAACCATTTCGTTTTTATGTGAGGACGATTCCGATATGATTACCGGTACAATTATTGAAGTGACTGGTGCAGTGGATGTTATTCATAGACATCGATAGAATAAAATAAGATGAAGTTTCGAATAATTGGACAGTTTATCCATTGTGCTGAGAGGTGCGGATAATACTGTCCTTTAATATAAAATTAAATCTATCGGAAAACTCGTGTTATTTTTTTGTCAAATATTGAGATATTATGTTAAAATATAAGAGCGTAGAAAGCGCTTTAAAAAATGATTCAGGGGTCATTTCATAACTCAAGGGGGAACTAATCATGCGTATCGGTATTCCAACAGAAATTAAAAACAATGAAAACCGTGTGGCAATGACGCCAGCGGGAGCAGTACATTTAGTACAAAATGGTCACGAAGTTTTTGTTCAAAAAGGAGCAGGTTTAGGATCTGGCTTTACAGATGAAGAATACGTACAAGCTGGTGCGAAACTTGTAGAAACTGCTGAAGAAGCATGGAATCAAGATATGGTTATGAAGGTAAAAGAGCCAGTAGCAAGTGAATACGGCTATTTCCGTGAAGGCTTAATCTTATTCACATACTTACACTTAGCTCCAGAACCAGAATTAACGAAAGCATTAATCGATAACAAAGTTGCATCAATCGCATACGAAACAGTACAATTAGACAATCGTTCTTTACCATTACTTGCACCTATGAGTGAAGTGGCTGGTCGTATGTCTGCACAAATCGGTGCACAATTCCTTGAGAAAAACAAAGGCGGTAAAGGTATTTTACTTGCAGGCGTTCCAGGGGTAAAACGCGGCAAAGTAACAATCATCGGCGGTGGTCAAGCTGGTACAAACGCAGCTAAGATTGCAGTAGGTTTAGGTGCAGATGTAACAATCATTGACTTAAGTGCAGAACGTCTTCGTCAATTAGATGATATTTTCGGTAACCAAGTAAAAACATTAATGTCTAATCCATACAACATTGCAGAAGCTGTTAAAGAATCTGACCTTGTTATTGGAGCAGTATTAATTCCAGGTGCAAAAGCGCCAAAACTTGTAACTGAAGAAATGATTCAATCAATGGAACCAGGTTCTGTCGTTGTAGATATCGCGATTGACCAAGGTGGTATTTTCGAAACAACTGATCGTATTACAACTCATGACAACCCAACTTACGAAAAACATGGCGTTGTTCATTATGCAGTTGCTAATATGCCAGGTGCAGTTCCACGTACGTCAACTCTTGCATTAACAAACGTAACAGTACCATATGCAGTACAAATTGCTAACAAGGGCTACAAAGAAGCTTGCTTAGGCAACACTGCATTATTAAAAGGTATTAACACATTAGATGGTTATGTAACATTCGAAGCAGTTGCGGAAGCTCACGGCTTACAATACGCTGATGCAAAAGAGCTTCTTGAAAAAGCTCCTGCTTTATCATAATAGAAATACATTTGAGACCTTCCTTTTCGTGAGGAGGGTCTTTTTTATATGGAGAAATAACATGTGAATAATTGTTATTTATTGGTGTAAATCGATTTTTATTATGATAATTTAGAATTATATAATAAAAAGAGGGGATTCGATGGGGAGCAAAAAGAGGAAGAAAAAACAGGCAAAGAGACAAAGGTATATAAAGAACAAAAAGGAACAGAACATACCTTTTTCACAAAAAGTAGTCATTACGATAGAGAAAATATTTCGGTATATTTGTATGGCTCTGTATGTAATTTTGTGTATGTATTCATTTGGAGTGTTTTACAGTTTTGAGATAACTCCTAATATTATTGAGAGTATTTTAGAATTTCTCCTTGTTGCAATAGAATTAGTCTTATTCTTTATATTATTTGATACAGTATGGCCTAGTCATGAAAGTAAAAAAGATAGAAAAAGAAGCAAAAAATCTTCATACGCTTCAAGCTCATCAAGTGGATTCGGTGACTACAGTAGCAATGACTGTAGTAGCTCAAGTGATGGTGGAGGAGATTGCGGAGGTGGTGGAGATTAAGTTAGTTTTTTAGAAGAACGACTAATGAAAGGATGGGACGAAAGATGGAGACTGTGAACTTAATAGAATTAACAAAGGATATTAAAGATCAACATAAAAACTTCGTCGTTTCAAATATAAACAGTCATTGCTTACGAATCGCTGTATTTACTGGTGAATATGATTGGCACTATCATTCTAATTCGGATGAATTATTTATTGTGTTAGAGGGAGAATTACTTATTGATTTTGAAGATGGAGAAACAGCGGTTTTAAAGCCAAATGATTCAATCTTAATTCCAGCATGTAAGATTCATAGAACGAGAGCATTAAAGAGAACTGTAAATCTTTGTTTTGAACATATAGAGGCGGATACGATTAAAGTGGAGCAATTATGAAAAAATTATCCGTAGCCGAGTATAGAAAAATCCTTCCGATTTTAGAAAGTCATACAAAAACGACGACGTTTGCTTATGCGGTATGTGATCAAGTGATAGATGGTGAGGTTTTTGCAAACGAGAAATTAACAGCAGGACTAATTCGTACAGCTAACGGTATTTATTATTTATTTGGTGATACTGATGATCAAAATTATAACGAAGATTTATTTTCTTTTATAAAAAAGGCTATTGAAAAAACAGAGAAGAGATTTACATTGTTCTCTTCGAGTAACGAGTGGGAAATGATGATAGAAGAACGTTTTAGTCATGTACTTCGAAACATTCCGCGAATGAAATTTCAAAGCGTAACCTTTGAAGAGAGAAAACGAGATTGTAACAAAAATACATATGAAGTGAAGCGTATTGATAGAAGAGATATAGAACGAAGCAGTGAATTTACAGAGGAGTACTACAAAGAATATTGGGGATCAAAAGAAACGTTTTTAAACGGTGGTTTTGGATTTTGTATAGAACTAGAAGGAATGATTGTAGCGGAATGTGTTTCAATATTTAGTGGGAACGGATTTGCTGAAATTGATATTGTGACGCATAAAGCATATCAAGGGAAAGGATTAGCCCAAGCTGTTGCAGCAAGGTTTATTGAACATTGCATACAAAATGATATTATACCGTGCTGGGATTGTTATGTAGACAATATTCCTTCGCAAAAATTAGCTAGTAAATTAAGTTTTTATCATCCAATAGAATATAGATTGTTTGTACGTAAGAAAACGGGGGAATAAAAATGAATGTGGAGTTAACGAGATTTAAAGTGAAACAAGATAAAAGTCATCGTGTAGATGAATGGATGCAGCTTCTGAATGACAATATGAAAGAAGTACTTTTGACATTAAACGACGAAAAGATGTACGTTGAGACAATTTTCCGGGAAATAAGAGATGGAGAAGAGTACTTATATTGGTATTCTGTGCAAGGAGAAGGTGGGGCTCTTGTCGAAAATTCTCATTATGAAATTGATAAAAAGCACTTGGAATTTTGGTATGAGTGTATTGATGAAGAAGCACCTTCTGTTGATATGAAAACAGAAGTCGTTATGATTCAAGATGTTGTGAAGGACGCGATGAAATAATAGATTGGTATTTTATAACCGTAAAAGGGTCATCTTTTTGGTCGGAATATATATTATTGGAGATGCTGTAGGATGAGAATTAGTAATAAATATATCACTCTCGATGAAATAGAAGTAATAAGAGAACCTTTAAATAAATTGTATGAATATCATAATAATACATCAAGGCATTTTTCTGGTGACTATCCAAGAATGACATTTGAGGAACGTATTGAAATTTATAAACAAAATTCAAAGTATGGAGAGTATAGAATTGAATTATTAGTTGAGGCGGAAACAGATAATATATTAGGATGTTGTATAGCGTATAGCAAAAGTGTAAACGGAAAGATTGAAGTTTTATTCGTTGATGAAAGATACCGAAGAAACGGATTTGGTTTGAAATTAATGAATAGTGCAGTGGAATGGTTTAAAGCGAAGAAGATAGATGAAATTGAATTAACAGTAGTGTAGGGAAATGAAGCTGTATCGTTTTATGAAAAGCTGGGGGTTTATCCTCGTTCAATTATTATGGAAACTAAGTCATAACGATAGTATGGAGAGAGATGAGTGAGAGTTTTTGTTTCAAAAAAGTGATTTATATGTTAATAAAATATATGTGAAGGGCGCATCAAAATAGATGTGCTTTTTATTATGATAAAAATGTAGAACAGCTGTATTTGGATATCTTTAAGTGAAAATAAAAGGGATATTAAGAATCTTTTAGGACAAACTATAAAGAAATAAAAAACACCAAACCCAAAGACCTACCAATATACGGTGTAGTCGTAACAGGCAAAACAGAGGATTTACAAAGTTTACAAGGAGCACCATATATTAAGGCTGCTGTAAGAGGTGTAACAGTTGAGAAATATTGATTACAAGCGATTAATGTGAATAATCAGAAAATTTATGTTATAATATGGGAAAAGGAGGTTTATATGAGGCAAATACATGGAGCAATTTATATTTACATAACAATGTTTTTCGTGGCGGTATCCTATGGATTGGGGCACGTGTATTCGCATCCTATACTAACTTTTTTAAGCGGAGCATGTATGGCGTTTGCGCTTCTTGTCCACCTTTTCTCAGTTTGGATCGTGAAATTTCAATTAAATATTAGTGAAATAGAAGAAGGCACTTTTTGAGTGGCCTTCTTTTTTTAATAATATTTTGGAAGTTCTTGTAGCAATTTTTCAATTTCGCATTCTGTTTCTTCACATATAGAAAGCTTGCGCAGTCTGAAAAATAAGCTGCGTAAGAAAGATTTTATATTTCCGTATAGAAACTCGTATGATTCAATATGTAATGTTTGTTTTTGAACGGGTAATTGAGCTACTAAATCACGAAGGGCTAATATGAGTGCTTCTTCCTTTAAGCCATTTTGTAGCATTGCGACAATCGGATAAACGATACGTTCATCTTCTTCATATTTGTAATAGATGGAATGAACACAAACTTTGTTTAATAAAGTTTGTAATATTTCTTCGTAATATAAAGTTTCCAGTTTAGGACTATTCACAAGCGCCTCAAATGTATCAGAAGCATGAGCGATACTATGTGCCCAGCCGTGTTTTTGCACATATCCCCGGAAATCATGTTCGTTGTTCATATATAGAATTAGTTGATCTTTTACATTTGAAATATCAGTCTGTGATAAGAAATTATGATTTGTATCAGCATCAATAATGAGGGCAATTAATAATGTTGTAAATGCTCGGGTAAATACCGCATCTTCATCATCTGAATGAATCTTATACAATAAATATTTTTCACCGATGCTTTCTAATAATAGTTTCTGTAATTGTGTGTGTGAAAGATATTCCTTCTTGATGAGATGAAAAAAAGTAGAGTAGATGAGTTTGTCCCTTAAATAGCTATCAGTATCGCCAATTTGCTCAAGCATATTGGAACTTAAAGAATCAATGTTAAGTGTGTTATCCAGTATGTAATTATTATTACGAATTTCTTCTAACTGTTGTTGTAACATATAAACCCTCTATTTTAGAAAATTCTGTATTTTAATAGTATAATAGAAGGAAGAAATAGACAATAAATAAGTGCATTTGAATGGAGGGGCATGATGAAGAGAGCGTTATTCTTTTTCATTTGTATTTTCTTTTTAGGAAGCTGCTCGATTTGGTATTTTACTTTTTCTAGCGAGAGCAAAAGTTGGACTGGACAATATAAAGGGCATATTAAGGATGACAGTGAAGATGGAATGTTTACGTTTCAATATAAGGGCGGGGATGGAAAGACAGAATTTAAAAACTTAGAGATTGCTATTAATGGAGCCTTTAGTACAATGACACAAACGTCAGAAGTTCATAGAGGAGCAAAGGTTGAAATGAAGTCTTCTTGTGTAAGTTGCGCGCCTATCTCTAAAGATGAACCTATAGAAGTTGTGATTAAATGGGATGATAAGTATGAGGAGAAGATGGTGTTAAATTTGAAATAGCCTAGAGTAAGGAGTTAAAAATGAATAGGCATATGAAAATTGTTATGTTTTTAAGTGTATTTCTAGTCGTATTATCAGCGTGTGATACAAAACAAGTAGAGCAAGTAACGGTAAAAGAAGTACCTAAAGAAGGGTATATCATATTAAGAAATGACACGATGTTTTTTGCCGATGATAAAACGGTTGAAACAAAAGTAGAGTTGCAACATTATATAGAACAACAAATGAATAAAGAGCATCCAGCACATATAGTCTTGAGCTTTAAGGACAAAGACGCATATAAACAGTTAAAAACAGGGGATAAAATAAAAGTATGGTTTTCTCAAATACTTGAAAGTTATCCAGTAAAAATGATTGTAGAGAAATTTGAAATAGTAGGGAAATAGAAAAAGGCAGCACTCCCGCTGCCTTTTTCTATTATTTTAAAAATTGTAACTCTTTCGGGAATTTCGTTAAAATTTCTGATCCGTCTTTTGTGATGTAAATATCATCTTCAATACGAACGCCACCTACGTTTGGTACGTAAATACCAGGTTCGATTGTGAAGACCATACCTTCTTTTAATGGAGACTCGTTACCAGCTTTTACATCTGGATATTCGTGTACGCTAATTCCAAGTCCGTGACCAAGTCGGTGTGGGAAGAAGTCTCCGTAACCTGCATCTGCGATAACAGAACGAGCAGCGTTGTCGATTGCGCCAAGTGTAACACCTGGTTTACATGCTTCAACTGCTTGTAGTTGTCCAGCAAGTACAGTGTTGTAAATACGAGTTTGTTCTTCAGAAATCTCGCCGAATGCCACTGTACGTGTAATATCAGAGCAATAACCGTCAATGATTACGCCTAAATCAAATAGTACGAAATCACCGCGTTTCATTTTGTTTGCGCCAGGAATACCGTGTGGAAGAGCTGAGTTCGCACCTGCTAATACCATCGTATCAAATGACATTTTATGTATGCCTTTTGTTTTTAATTCGTGTTCAATAATTGCTAATACTTCTAGTTCACTACGATCTTCTTTAATTGCATTTACACCAACTTCAACAGCATAGTCCGCCATTTTAGCTGCTTCGCGTAAAATAGAAAGTTCTTTTTCATCTTTAATTAAACGAAGTTCGCGAACTTTCTCCTCAGCTGATTTGAAAGCTGCATTTGGGAATAATTTCGTTAATTCTTCGTAGCGCTCTACGTTTAAATGTTCTTTTTCAATTGCAACTGCATTTGCATTGATGCCGCGGTCTTTAATTGCTTTTGCAATCATATCCCATGGTCTGTCAGTATCAGTAAATCCGATAATTTCATGTGCCCAGCCAGCGTTACGTGCTTGACCTTCTTCCATTTTAGGGCAAATTAAAATAGGTTCTTTTTCTTGGAATACAAACATACCAAGTAATCTTTCGTGTGGTTCACAGTGGAAGTTTGTCATGTAGAAGACGTTTGGTGTAGAAGTTAAGAACGCAGCTTCTACGTTTTTTTCTTTTAGCCATTGCATTAAATTTTCTAATCTAGCATTCATCGATTGGCACCCCCGAGATATTTAATTACAAATATAACTTTAACTCGGAAGAAAGCGTTATGACAAGTAAATAGATGTTAGAAAAGACAGGGAATTGAAAAATCATGTAGAATACAAAGTGAGAATGTGAACAGGGGAGGAATGTAATAATGAAAGTATCTTATCATGGACATTCAGTTGTGAAAATTGAGGCGAATGGAAAAGTTATTTTAATTGACCCGTTTTTAACAGGTAATCCGAAAACAGATTTAAAAACTGAAGATGTAAAAGTGGATGCAATTCTTTTATCGCATGGACACGGTGATCATGTTGGAGATACAGTAGAACTTGCGAAGAAAAATAATGCAGTTGTTGTAGCGCCATTTGAACTAGCAACATTTTTAAGTTGGCAAGGTGTAAATACACACCCGATGCATATTGGTGGTTCACATGAATTTGACTTCGGAAAAGTGAAGTTTACACAAGCATTCCACGGCTCTAGTTATATTGATGAAGAAAATAAGACGATTACATATACAGGTATGCCAGCAGGTATTTTATTTACAGCAGAAGAGAAAACTGTATACCACGCAGGAGATACTGCACTATTCTCTGATATGAAGTTAATTGGGGAATTAAATAAAGTTGATCTAGCATTTTTACCAATTGGTGATAATTTCACAATGGGACCAGAAGATGCTGTACTAGCGGCAAAATGGATTAATGCGAAAACTGTTGTACCGATGCATTACAATACGTTCCCAGTTATTGAACAAGATCCATATCAATTTGTAGAAAAGCTACAAAATTGTACAGGGAAAGTATTAGAAGCTGGAGAAAGTATTACACTATAGAAAAGAAACCCTTCATTTGAAAAGAAAAGTGAAGGGTTTTTTACGTGTGTAGGCCAGCTTTTAATGCTTGTATTTGTTTTGGTGATTCTTTTCTTTTGGTACGTGGTTGTTCAGGTGTTTCATTCAATTCCATTGCAACTTTTTTCCCATCTACGAAAGCTAAAAATACAGCACCTACAACCTTTAAAAGTTTTTTCATCATGTGTTCGCTCCTCTGTTTTATTTCTTGTCTTAATTGTATAGGCAATTAAGTAGGCGAACTATCGAATGAGATGACAATAGCATTACATTGTTGTAATAGAATGACTGGTGGAATGTAAGCGTCATTTTGTTATAAAAAAAATAGTACAGGTATGCAAAGAGAGAGTGTAACAGTTTTGAAAATATAGTATACTAAAAGTACAACACATGAAGAATTTAGGGAAAAGAAAGTATGGTGAAACCATTTGGCTACCAAGCATAACCAAATTTTAGAACATATTAATAGCCTGCCAGTAGGCCATAAAATTTCTGTAAGACAAATTGCGAAAGATTTGAGTGTAAGTGAAGGGACCGCTTACCGTGCAATTAAAGATGCAGAAAATAAAGGATATGTTAGTACAATTGAACGTGTCGGAACAATTCGAATTGAACAAAAGAAGAAAGAGAATATCGAAAAACTGACATATGCAGAAGTCGTTAACATTGTCGACGGTCAAGTACTTGGAGGCAGAGAAGGACTACATAAAACATTAAATAAATTCGTAATCGGAGCTATGAAATTAGAAGCGATGATGCGCTATACAGAAGCTGGGAATTTACTCATTATTGGTAACCGTACCAATGCACATGAATTAGCGCTAGAAACTGGAGCCGCTGTATTAATTACGGGCGGATTTGATACGGAAGATCATGTGAAGAAATTAGCAGACGAATTAAAGCTGCCGATCATTTCAAGTAGCTACGATACATTTACGGTCGCAACGTTAATTAATCGTGCAATTTATGACCAACTTATTAAGAAAGAAATTGTACTCGTTGAAGATATTTTAACGCCAATTGAAGAAACGTTATATTTAAAGCCGAGTGATACAGTACAGCAATGGCATGCATATAACGAAGAGACAATGCACGGAAGATATCCAATTGTCGATGAAAGTAACAAAGTACTAGGAATCGTAACTTCAAAAGATATGATCGGAGTAGCGAAAGAAACACCAATTGATAAAGTAATGACAAAACACCCAATTACAGTGAACGGTAAAATGTCTGTCGCAGCTGCGGCACGTATGATGGTGTGGGAAGGAATTGAATTACTTCCTGTCGTTGAGGAAGGAAACAAACTGCAAGGTATTATTAGCCGTCAAGATGTACTTCAGGCACTGCAAATGATTCAACGTCAGCCACAAGTTGGAGAAACCATTGATGATATTGTAACGAATCAATTTATGAC
The DNA here is from genome assembly GCF_052646455.1 of Bacillus cereus group sp. Bce041. Classification (NCBI taxonomy): domain Bacteria; kingdom Bacillati; phylum Bacillota; class Bacilli; order Caryophanales; family Bacillaceae; genus Bacillus; species Bacillus cereus group sp. Bce041. Next base: position 852,320 of record NZ_JBQXON010000001.1, on the reverse strand, counting down.
ACCAAAAGAAGCGAAGAATGAGCATCTATATCAATTTTCGGTGACGCCGCAAATGACGAACTCAATCGGGACGTTATCGTACGGTGTATTTGCAACAATTGTGACAGAAGCGACAAATCGCGTCATTCGTGCGCAAAAGAAAAGTGATTTAATTGTTGAAAACTTAACGATTTATTTCGTAAAGCCGGTTCAAATTGATAATGTTGTATCTGTTCATCCGAAAGTATTAGAAATTGGACGTAAATTTGGTAAGGTCGATGTAGAGGTGCATCATGAAGGTAATGTTGTTGGAAAAGCATTACTTATGGTTCAGTTAATCGATAAATAAAAAGATGGAACAAATCGTTTTGATTTGTTCCATCTTTTTTTGTTGTTTTAAATTTGAAAGGTATGATTTTAGATGGGAGTTTTGGTGAAATATGTATGGGATGGAGTGGAAAAGTAATGTGAGAAAAGACGGAATAATAATTCAATTCAGTTGTATATTGTGTTATGATTATATTGTAAGAAAATGGAATTGTGAGAGGTGGTATACATTATGTCGTCAGCCGTACTCTTTTTTGGTAGTATCTCACTATTTTACTTTCTTGTAATGATACCGATTCAATATTTATATTTACAAGGTTTACATGAAAAAAAGGAAAAGACAGGATTATCTCAGCGAGAGCTATATGAAAAAATGTCTTTTGGAGAAGAACAATTACATTTTCACGTACAAGGGAACCCATTTAATATACCATCTGCGTTTGTTGCGTATATGATTTTGAAAGTTAAGGGACGTAAAAAAGCATCACAATATTGATGCTTTTTTACGTTGCTTCATAGACTTCAGCTTCTTTAACTGCTAATGGCAAGAAATGTTTGTATTGGCGAAACCCGTTAAATACACTTGCACTACCAAATAGAACGAATAAAACACCAACGATAATACGAGCGGTTGAAAGTTCTAAAAAGAATTGGTTTATCCCGAAAAATAAAACGAATGAACCGAGTGCCATTGCGGATTTTCCTGAGAGCCAACCTTTCTCCATTGGGCGGTTTGTACGAAAGTATTTTGTTTTGTAAAAGAGGTACAACATAAATGAGACGATAATACAGAAGACTAATACTGGCATAATGAACACTCCCATCGCTTTGTGAAAAATAATAGAAAAGAAAAAGAAATATCTAAACTTTCTAACTTTTATTATAAAGCAATTGTTCGCATGTATGAAATACTTTCCGTTATAATGGAGGATAAAGTGAAGAAGTTGATTAAAAAGGAGATTATACATATGCATGAGCAAATTTTAGGAGCAATTAAAGAGTTTGATACAATTATTATTCATCGCCACGTGCGTCCGGATCCAGATGCGTTAGGTTCACAGGGTGGTCTTGGTACAATTCTACAAGAATCGTTTCCAGAGAAAAATATTTATACGGTTGGGTACAATGAGCCGTCACTAGCATACTTACGAGTAATGGATGATATTGAAGATAGTGTATACGAAAATGCGCTTGTTATTGTTTGTGATACTGCGAATCAAGAACGTGTTGACGATCAACGCTATACAAAAGGGAAGATGTTAATTAAAATTGATCATCATCCAAATGAAGATCCATATGGAGATATTACGTGGGTAGATACGACAGCGAGTTCTACAAGTGAAATGATTTATGAGTTTTATAACTATGGAAAAGATAAAGGATTAAAAATAACAAAAGAAGCAGCCCGCCTTATTTTAGCAGGAATTGTTGGAGATACAGGTCGTTTCTTATTCCCGAATACGACAGCAAAAACACTTCGTTACGTAAGTGAGCTTGTTGACATGGGTGTGAAATTCACAGATTTATACAATGAGATGTATAAGACAAAAGAAAAAATTGCTCGTTTAAACGGTTATATTTTACAAAACTTTACGATGGTAGAAGAAGGAGTAGCTTACATTAAATTAACGAAAGAAGTATTAGAAGAGTTTGATGTACTTCCTTCTGAAGCATCTGGTGTTGTTGGAGCGCTTGGCAATATTGATGGATTAAAGGCGTGGGTTCTATTTTTAGAGGAAGACGACGTAATTCGTGTTCGTCTTCGTTCAAAAGGACCAGTTATAAACAAATTAGCAATGCAATATAACGGCGGGGGGCATCCGATGGCTTCTGGTGCGAAGGCATCTTCTTGGGAAGAAGCGGATCGTCTTTTTGCTGATTTACGTGAGATTTGTAAATAAGAGACTATATGTTAGAACGAAAAGAAGGAGCGGCGCTAAAGCCCTCCTTCTTTATTTTTCTTTCTCTATAGTAATGCTAATTTCAAGCACTGTATCAAAAGATATTGTATCGACTTTAAAACGGTATAGCCGATCGTAATGTTTGTACGTTTTATTTTCGATTACCTTTTTAAGTAGGTCTTTATTTTTTGCGATACTTTGAATGTTTTTGGTTAAAAGATGTTGGAGGTCATTATGGATAGATGTAGTCATATTTTCGAGTGTGAGATTGTCTAAATCGTATTTTTCTCGATTGATAAGTTTTATTTTAATCTCTTGAATGGTTAAGAGCCGTTTATTTTCAGTGTTCAATTTTTCTTGATCTTCGAGAAGGACGTGGAGCTTTGCTTCTTGTTTTTCTATAATTTCTCTTTGTTCTGCTATTTTACTAGCTTGTTCTTCTTGAAAAACACCGTATATGTACAAAAAAATAAACCAGCTCAACACGCCTCCAACAGCAGCCCCAGCTAATACTAAGTACCATCTTTTTGCTGTATTGGCACTTGGTACTCTCATACATGTTCCTGCGTTAGCCATTTAATAATAATGAGACCTGTTTGCATACCACCAGTTGCGAAAAAAATAAGGAGAATTTGCTTTACGATATCTTTCATATCTCCGCCAAAGAAACTTCTTTCAAAGCTATAAAAGGTATCGAATGTTCCGCCGATTGCTGCAACGAGTGCCCAAATTCTTAAATTTTGGGCGAATTGATTAATGTAAGTTAGAGCTGGTTTTCCGATAAGAAACGCACCAAATCCACCAATTAATGAACCGCCAAGTATAACCCCAAAGGCAATAAAATAACTAATAATAAGCAGAGAGAAAAAAGTATGTTCTCTTACATCCATCGTCATTCCCCTTTCTTCTTCATATATATGGACAAAGTATAAGAAGTATGTTTTGATTTCCGCTTTCCTCATCACCTATAATAAAAGTAGTCAAATAGGTAAAGAGAGGGTACAACAGTGAAGTTTGTGCATTTACAATGTCAAACCGTTTTTAGTTTATTAAAAAGTGCTTGTAAAATTGATGAGCTTGTAGTCAGGGCGAAAGAACTCGGTTTTTCATCGCTGGCTATTACGGATGAAAATGTTATGTATGGCGTTATTCCGTTTTATAAAGCATGTAAGAAACATGGTATACAGCCCGTTATTGGATTAACCGCTTCTATTTTTAGTGAAGAAGAAGAAAGGTCTTATCCGCTTGTATTACTTGCTGAGAATGAAATAGGCTACCAAAATTTATTAAAGATTTCTAGCAGTATTATGACAAAGTCCAAAGAAGGTATTCCTAAGAAGTGGCTTGCGCATTATGCGAAAGGATTAATTGCAATTTCACCAGGTAAAGATGGCGAAATTGAGCAATTATTACTAGAAGACAATGAGAGTCAGGCTGAAGAAGTAGCTCGCACGTATCAAAATATGTTTGGCCATTTTTATATGAGTTTGCAGCATCATGCGATTCAAGATGAGTTGCTTTTACAAGAGAAACTACCTGAATTTATTAGTAGGGTTAATATTCCAGTCGTTGCAACAAACGATGTGCGCTATATCAATCAAAGTGACGCGCTTGTTCACGAATGTTTACTATCTGTTGAAAGTGGAACGAAAATGACTGATCCAGATAGGCCGAGGCTGAAAACAGATCAGTATTATTTAAAGTCATCGGATGAAATGGAAGCACTATTTTCCCATGCGCCGGAAGCAATCCAAAATACAATAAAAATTGCAGAGCGTTGCCAAGTAGAAATACCGTTCCATGTAAATCAACTTCCGAAGTTTCCTGTTCCGTCTAATGAAACGAGTGATATATACTTGCGTCGTGTTTGTGAAGAAGGTTTGCGGAAACGATATGGTGAACCGAAAGAAGTGCATATAAAGCGTTTGGATCATGAATTAAATGTTATTTCTCGTATGGGATTTAGTGATTATTTCCTCATCGTATGGGATTTTATGAAGTATGCACATGAAAATCATATTCTAACAGGACCAGGTCGTGGATCGGCAGCTGGTTCACTCGTTTCATACGTATTAGAAATTACAGATATTGATCCAATTGAATACGATCTATTATTTGAAAGGTTTTTAAATCCTGAACGTGTGACGCTTCCCGATATTGATATTGATTTTCCAGACGTAAGACGTGATGAGATGATTCGCTATGTGAAAGATAAATACGGTCAGCTCCGTGTTGCGCAAATTGTAACGTTTGGTACGCTTGCAGCAAAAGCGGCAATTAGAGACATTGCCCGCGTAATGGGGCTTCCGCCGCGAGATATTGATATATTTTCAAAACTTATTCCATCAAAGCTTGGTATAACGTTAAAAGATGCATATGAAGAATCACAATCACTTCGTGAGTTTATACAAGGGAATCTTCTGCATGAGCGTGTATTTGAAATCGCAAAACGTGTAGAAGGTTTACCACGTCATACGTCTATTCATGCGGCTGGTGTTATTATGAGTCAAGAACCGCTAACAGGAAGTGTAGCAATTCAAGAAGGACATAACGATGTTTATGTTACGCAATATCCAGCCGATGCGCTAGAAGAACTTGGTTTGCTTAAGATGGACTTTTTAGGATTACGTAATTTAACGTTACTTGAAAATATTATAAAATTTATCGCGAACAAAACAGGGAAAGAAATCGATATAAGAAACTTACCTCTTCAAGATGAAAAGACGTTCCAATTATTAGGGAGAGGGGATACAACAGGTGTATTCCAGCTTGAGTCGGGTGGTATGCGAAATGTACTTCGCGGGTTAAAACCGAATGAGTTTGAAGATATCGTAGCTGTTAACTCGTTATACAGACCAGGACCGATGGAACAGATACCGACTTTTATTGAATCGAAACATGGAAAAAGAAAAATTGAATATTTACATCCGGATTTAAAGCCAATTTTAGAAAGAACATACGGCGTCATTGTATACCAAGAACAAATTATGCAAATTGCATCGAAGTTAGCTGGTTTTTCGCTCGGAGAAGCAGATTTACTGCGCCGTGCGGTGAGTAAAAAAAATCGTGATATTTTAGATCAGGAACGTAAGCATTTCGTCCAAGGATGTTTGCGAAATGGTTATGATGAGACATCTGCAGAGAAAATTTATGATTTAATTGTAAGATTTGCGAATTACGGTTTTAACCGAAGTCACGCTGTAGCTTACAGTATGATCGGATATCAGCTTGCCTATTTGAAAGCGAATTATACGCTGGAATTTATGACGGCATTATTATCAAGCGCAATTGGAAATGAAGATAAGATTGTACAGTATATACGAGAAACGAAGCGGAAAGGTTTTCACGTTTTGCCACCGTCTCTTCAGAGGAGTGGCTACAACTTCCAAATAGAAGGGAATGCGATACGTTACAGTTTACTTTCGATCCGAAATATTGGAATGGCTACAGTGACGGCATTATTAGAAGAACGAGAGAAAAAAATGTTCGAAGATTTATTTGAATTTTGTCTTCGTATGCCGTCAAAGTTCGTAACGGAGCGTAATTTAGAAGCTTTCGTCTGGTCGGGATGTTTTGACGATTTTGGTGTTTCGAGAACGAATTTATGGAAAAGTATTAAAGGGGCGTTAGAGTACGCGAATCTCGCACGTGATTTAGGAGATGCTGTTCCAAAATCAAAATATGTACAAGGAGAAGAGTTATCTTTTATTGAACAACTAAATAAAGAGAAGGAAGCGCTTGGCTTTTATTTATCAAGTTATCCGACAGCGCAATATGTGAAGTTAGCAAAAGAATTAGAAATTCCATCTCTCGCTCAGGCGATGCGACACAAGAAAAAAGTACAAAGAGCTATTGTGTATATAACAAGTGTGAGAGTGATTCGTACGAAAAAGTTTCAAAAGATGGCATTTATTACATTCTGTGATCAAAATGATGAAATGGAAGCGGTCCTCTTCCCGGAAACGTATATACATTTCTCGGATAAGTTGCAAGAAGGAGCAATTGTTTTAGTTGACGGTACGATTGAGCTAAGAAATCATAAGCTGCAATGGATTGTAAATGGACTATATCCGCTAGAGGAAATGGATGTTTATGAAGAAAAGAAAGACGCATCTGTTTACGTGAAATTGCCGTCTCAGTATGAGAAAAAGCTTTTAAATCAGGTTACGAAAATATTGTTCGACTATTCAGGTTTTGCGAAAGTACTAATTTATTATGAAAAGGAACATAAAATGGTACAATTATCTCGGAGTTTATCGATTCATCCAAGTGAAGAATGTTTAGGAGCACTTCGTGAAATTGTCGGGGAAGAAAATGTAGTTGTGAAAATATAATGGACAATTTCCCTACACTTCGATTATTATAGTAGTAGTGTTCGTGGTCAGACCACTTGGAGAAATTGATATCAGCAAGAATAATTTGAGGAGAGTGGATAGTTTGTCAACACTTCGTGAAGAAGCACTTCACATGCATAAAGTGCATCAAGGAAAATTAGAAACTGTATCAAAAGTAAAAGTAGAAAATGCAAAAGATTTAAGTCTTGCATATTCTCCAGGGGTTGCAGAACCTTGTAAAGAAATTTATGACGATAAAAGTAAGGTATATGAATATACGATGAAGGGAAATATGGTAGCAGTTGTGACAGATGGAACAGCTGTACTTGGTCTTGGTAACATTGGACCTGAAGCATCTCTTCCAGTAATGGAAGGTAAAGCTGTATTATTCAAGAGCTTTGCTGGTGTAGATGCATTCCCAATTGCCTTAAATACAAACGATGTAGATAAAATTGTTGAAACTGTAAAATTAATGGAGCCAACTTTTGGCGGCGTTAACTTAGAAGATATCGCAGCACCAAACTGCTTCATTATTGAAGAGCGTTTGAAAAAAGAAACAAATATTCCTATCTTCCATGATGATCAACACGGAACAGCTATTGTAACAGTAGCAGGTCTTGTAAATGCACTGAAATTAGTTGGAAAGAAAATGTCTGACATTAAAGTTGTCGCAAATGGCGCAGGTGCAGCAGGTATTGCAATTATTAAACTTTTATATCGCTATGGTGTACGCGACATTATTATGTGTGACCGTAAAGGCGCAATCTATGATGGTCGTCCTACAGGTATGAATCCGGTGAAGGATGAAGTTGCAAAATATACAAATAAGAATCGTATAGAAGGTTCTTTAGCTGATGTTGTACAAGGTGCGGACGTATTCATTGGTGTATCTGCAGAAGGTGCATTAACAGAAGAGATGGTTCGTACAATGAATGACGATGCGATTATTTTTGCAATGGCGAATCCAGTTCCAGAAATTATGCCAGAATTGGCAAAAGCAGCGGGCGCAGCTGTTGTTGGAACAGGTCGTTCTGACTTCCCGAACCAAGTAAATAATGTACTGGCGTTCCCTGGTATTTTCCGCGGTGCACTTGACGTACATGCGACACAAATTAACGAAGAAATGAAGATGGCAGCTGTACAGGCTATTGCTGAGCTTGTAGCAGAAGATGAGTTAAATGCAGACTATATCATTCCGGCACCATTTGACGCGCGTGTAGCGCCTCAAGTAGCGGCTTACGTTGCAAAAGCAGCAATGGAGACAGGAGTAGCTCGCCGTCAAGTAGATCCAAATGAGATCGCTGAAAAAACAAAACAATTAGCGCTGATTGGTAAAGAATAAGCGAGGAATTTCCATTGACATCATCAAATACAAAAGTATATCTCGAAATTGTAAAAAAAATCCGTTCCATTATGGAAGAGGATGGTTTGGTGGCGGGGGATCGTTTGCCGTCTGAGCGTGAGTTAAGTTCACGCTTAAACGTAGGACGTTCCTCTGTAAGAGAAGCATTGCGTGCTTTAGAACTGGTAGGATTGATTGAAACGAGACGTGGTGAAGGGACGTTTATTCGAAACTTTTATGATAACGGTCTTGTACAATTAATTGCTCCGTTCTTATTGCAAGATGAGAAAACAATTCGTGATTTATTACAAACGAAACGATTACTTGAGAAAGATATGATTCGAATTGTATGTAATTTACCGAAAGAAACGTTTTCTAAAGTACTAAGTAGATTACACCAAGTACTTGAAGGAAATGAAAGCTCAGTCCCAACGCTTCATCAAACGTTCTTTAAAACACTTATTGAACAAGTCGATAATTATTTACTATATCGCATTTGGATGATCGTAAATGATTACGTAGCAACTCTTTCTTGTAAAGTTTCAAGAGATTCTATCGATATGTATAGAAAGCTTTATGCTACTTTGGAAGAAAAACAAGAAAATGATGCACTAAAAATTTACGATGAATTAGTAGAGAATATACAGTTTCACTCGTAATGTATAAAATTTGTCGAAATGACCATGACACGTTATGACAAACATTCTACCGCTTAGCGGTTAAAGTTAAACGTAAAGAGTGAGGTTATTAGACAGATTGAGAAGATAAGGCTAACATCAAACTTTGGTGTTAGCCCCATTTTCTTCTTACGCTAACCTTAGCTCTCAACGAAGGGGGTCAAATTGTGCTAAGAGATTTATTCGTGAAAAAGAAAAAGTACGCTGCAATACCTTCAGAACAAGTACGAAAAGATGTACCAGATGGCGTTATGACAAAATGTCCGGAATGTAAAAAAATCATGTATACGAAAGAACTTCTAAAAAATTTAAAAGTATGTGTGAATTGTGGATATCATCATCCTATGAATGCATGGGAACGTCTTGATAGTATATTGGACGAAGGGTCATTCCGTGAGTATGACAAAGAAATGGTTTCATTAAATCCACTCGAGTTTCCAGGTTATGAAGAGAAACTAGAGAGCGATCGTAAGAAGACTGAATTGAACGAAGCGGTTGTAACTGGTGAAGGAACAATTGATGACATGCTTGTTGTTGTTGCAGTAATGGATTCTCGTTTTCGAATGGGGAGCATGGGCTCTGTAGTAGGAGAAAAAATCGCCCGTGCGGTTGAAAAGGCGTACGACTTACAAGTTCCATTTATTATCTTTACTGCTTCGGGTGGTGCCCGTATGCAAGAAGGTATATTAAGTTTAATGCAAATGGCAAAAACAAGCGTAGCTTTGAAAAAGCATAGTAATGCAGGAGGATTATTTATTTCTGTTATGACTCACCCAACGACGGGCGGGGTTTCAGCGAGTTTCGCTTCACTTGGTGATTATAATCTTGCAGAACCAGGTGCACTTATCGGATTTGCTGGTAGACGTGTAATTGAACAAACGGTGCGTGAGAAACTACCAGAAGATTTCCAAACGGCAGAATTCTTACTAGATCATGGTCAATTAGATGCGGTGGTGCATCGTGATGATATGAGAGAATCACTTCGCAAGATTTTAGAAGTTCATCAAGGAGGGGAAATGGCTGTATGGCAGAGCTAGAATTTGAAAAACCAGTTGTTGAGCTAAGAAATAAGATTCGTGAACTGAAAGACTATACGAAAAACAGCCAGATGGACTTCAGTGAGGAGATTCGTATTTTGGAAGAAAAGCTAGAAAATTTAGAGGAAGATATATACGGCAATCTGAAAGTATGGGACCGTGTTCAAATTGCTCGTCATGCAGAACGACCGACAACGCTCGATTATATTGAGCACTTATTTACTGATTTTTTCGAATGTCATGGAGATCGTCTATTTGGCGATGATGCAGCGATTGTCGGCGGCATTGCGAAATATAAAGGGATGCCTGTAACTGTAATTGGGCATCAGCGCGGAAAAGATACGAAAGAAAATATTCGCCGTAACTTTGGAATGCCTCATCCAGAAGGATATCGAAAAGCATTACGTTTAATGAAGCAGGCGGAAAAGTTCAATCGTCCTATTATTTGTTTTATTGATACGAAAGGAGCTTATCCTGGTAAAGCTGCTGAAGAACGTGGTCAAAGTGAAGCTATCGCCCGCAATTTATTTGAAATGGCAGGTTTAACGGTACCTGTTATTTGTATCGTTATCGGCGAAGGTGGTAGTGGTGGTGCGCTAGGCCTTGGAGTTGGAGATTACATTCATATGCTAGAAAATTCCACTTATTCTGTTATTACACCAGAGGGTGCAGCGGCAATTCTTTGGAAAGATGCAGGAAAAGCAAAGGAAGCTGCAGAGGCAATGAAAATTACAGCAGCAGATTTGAAAGAATTAGGTGTGATTGACGAAATTATTCCAGAAGCAAGAGGCGGAGCTCACCGTAATATTTTGAAACAGTCAGAAAATATAGACTTAATGATTCGAAAAACTTTTGAACAATTAAACGGAATTTCGAAAGATGAATTAATCGAAAAACGTTATGAAAAATATATGAAAATTGGGCAAGTTTCGTTTTCAAACGCTTCCATTTGGATAAAATAAGAAAAGCGTGCGTTCCACTTCGCGAATGCACGTTTTTATTATGAAAAGACACATCTTCTCCATTGTATTTTTATATTTTTTCGTGTTATTTTATTATAAGGCAAATAATCTTTATGAGGTGAGTACAAATGAAACGTATTGGTGTATTAACAAGTGGTGGAGATTCACCTGGTATGAATGCTGCCATTCGTGCAGTTGTTCGTAAAGCGATTTTCCATGATATTGAAGTATATGGTATTTACCATGGATACGCTGGATTAATTTCTGGTCACATTGAAAAATTAGAACTTGGTTCTGTTGGCGATATTATCCACCGCGGTGGTACAAAATTATATACAGCAAGATGTCCTGAGTTTAAAGATCCAGAAGTACGACTAAAAGGTATCGAGCAATTAAAGAAACACGGTATCGAAGGACTTGTTGTTATTGGTGGAGATGGTTCTTACCAAGGCGCTAAAAAATTAACTGAACAAGGATTCCCATGTGTTGGTGTACCAGGTACAATCGACAATGATATCCCTGGAACAGACTTCACAATTGGTTTCGATACAGCTTTAAACACTGTTATTGATGCAATTGATAAAATTCGTGACACAGCTACATCTCATGAACGTACATATGTTATCGAAGTAATGGGACGTCACGCTGGTGATATCGCATTATGGGCTGGTTTAGCTGATGGTGCGGAAACGATCTTAATCCCAGAAGAAGAGTATGACATGGATGATGTTATCGCTCGTCTGAAGCGTGGTAGTGAACGTGGTAAAAAACACAGTATTATCGTTGTAGCTGAAGGTGTTGGAAGTGCAATTGACATCGGTAAGCACATTGAAGAAGCAACAAACTTTGATACTCGTGTAACTGTATTAGGTCACGTACAACGTGGTGGATCACCAAGTGCACAAGACCGTGTATTAGCAAGTCGTCTTGGCGCAAGAGCAGTTGAATTATTAATTGCTGGTAAAGGCGGACGTTGTGTAGGTATTCAAGATAACAAACTTGTTGATCATGACATTATCGAAGCGTTAGCTCAAAAGCATACAATCGATAAAGACATGTATCAATTATCTAAAGAATTATCCATCTAATCGGCGTAATGTCAGATATTTGGGAACGGTTTCATAATTTTCGGAGGTGCAATATGCGTAAAACTAAAATTGTATGTACTATAGGTCCTGCTAGTGAAAGTATTGAAAAATTAGAGCAATTAATCGAAGCAGGTATGAACGTTGCTCGTTTAAACTTCTCTCATGGTAGCCATGAAGAGCACGGAGCTCGTATTAAAAACATTCGTGAAGCTTCAAAGAAAACTGGTAAAACAGTTGGTATCTTACTTGATACAAAAGGTCCAGAAATCCGTACTCACGACTTCGTAGACGGACAAGCTGAGCTTGTAACAGGTGCAGAAGTAGTTCTTTCTACTGAGCAAGTATTAGGTACTGCAGAGAAGTTCTCTGTATCTTATGCTGGTCTTTATGACGATGTAGACCCAGGTTCTCGTATTCTAATCGATGACGGTCTTATCGAACTAGAAGTAATCGAAAAAGCTGATGGAAACATCCGTACAAAAGTTCTTAACAGCGGAACTGTAAAAAATAAAAAAGGTGTTAACGTACCAAACGTAAGCATTAAGCTTCCTGGTATCACTGAAAAAGACGTAAAAGATATCATCTTCGGTATCGAGCAAAAAGTTGATTTCATTGCAGCTTCATTCGTACGTAAAGCGTCTGACGTATTAGAAATCCGTGAATTATTAGAAGAGCATAACGCTCAATACATCCAAATCGTACCGAAAATCGAAAACCAAGAAGGTATCGACAACATCGATTCAATCTTAGAAGTTTCTGACGGTTTAATGGTAGCTCGTGGTGACATGGGTGTAGAAATTCCACCAGAAGAAGTACCGTTAGTACAAAAACGTCTAATTAAAAAATGTAACGTGTTAGGTAAACCAGTTATTACTGCAACACAAATGTTAGATTCTATGCAACGTAACCCACGTCCAACTCGTGCGGAAGCAAGTGACGTAGCTAACGCAATCTTCGATGGTACAGATGCAATCATGCTTTCAGGTGAAACAGCTGCTGGACAATACCCAGTAGAAGCAGTAACAATGATGGCTAACATTGCGGTACGTGTTGAAAAATCATTACAATATGAAGATATGTTCAAAAAACGTATTAAAGAGTTCACTCCAACAATTACAGATGCAATTAGCCAATCTGTTGCACATACAGCACTTGCTCTTGATGTAGCTGCAATCGTAGCTCCAACAGAAAGTGGATATACTGCGAAAATGATCTCTAAATACCGTCCAAAATCTCCAATCGTAGCTGTAACATCTGACGAGCAAGTAGGACGTCGTCTTGCGCTTGTTTGGGGTGTACAAGCATTTATGGCTGAGAAGCGCGCAGCTTCAACTGACGAAATGTTAGATACAGCAATTCAAACAGGTATGGATGCAGGCCTAATCGGACTTGGAGATACTGTAGTGATTACTGCTGGTGTTCCAGTTGCTGAAACTGGTACAACAAACTTAATGAAAATCCACGTTGTTGGTGAAGAAATTGCTAAAGGACAAGGAATCGGTCGTAAAGCTGCAAAAGGTAAAGTAGTTGTAGCAAAAACAGCTGCTGAAGCTGTAGCGAACGTAAACGAAGGTGATATCCTTGTTACAACAAGCACTGATAAAGATATGATTCCTGCAATCGAAAAAGCTGCAGCTTTAGTTGTAGAAGAAGGTGGCTTAACAAGCCATGCAGCTGTTGTAGGTGTATCAATCGGTATTCCTGTTATCGTTGGTGTAAACGGCGTAACAGCAACTTTAAAAAATGGCCAAGAAGTAACAGTTGATGCAGCACGCGGAATTGTTTATAATGGACATGCGGAAGTGCTATAAGTAATACGGAGAGAAGGATCGGAGTCCTTCTCTTTTTTTTTTTTTTTTACACAAAAACGAGATAAAATTAGCTTAAAGCGCCTAGAATTGCTTTTAAAAGCTGTTTGTTATGGGTTTTAATATGAAAGGGTATCTATATATCATATGATGTATATAGGCATTGTGAGGGCGTTAAAAGTGAGATGTGAGAGAGGTGTAGAACTATGAAGTGGTTACTATTCTTGTTTATTTTAATACCGGCGATTGAGATTACGGTCTTAATTGGATCAAGTCATGTAATAGGTTTATGGTCTACGTTCGCTATGATTGTATTTACAGGTGTTGTAGGTGTGTATTTGGCGAAAAGACAAGGGTTTAAAGTGCTTGGAGAGATTCAATCTAAGTTGAATAGAGGGGAAATGCCAGGTGAGGCGGTACTAGATGGTATTTTTGTATTTGTAGGAGGTATTCTCTTAGTGCTTCCTGGGTATGTGACAGATATGCTAGGGTTTATCTGCGTGATCCCTATTACGAGAGCTTTATTGAAGCCGCTTGTTATGAAGTGGATGGAATGGAAATTTAGAAAGAATTCTACTATTATTATTCAGAAATAGCACTTAGATTGTAGAAATCTAAGTGCTATTTTTTGTCTTGTAAAAGGAGAGGAACTTGCTGATTGAAGCTTTGTTTTACCGCGCTATTTGTGGGGTGGAATTTCTATCTCAAAGCTGGGCTGCTCGTAAGTGTCTGATGTGGGGCGAATGATGAGTGGGGATGAACAAAACGTTCGCTTATTATATTTGCTATATAATTTTCGTTTGAACTCTTGTGTGTACTTCGATTAAACTTGTGATTTTTTAGTGCTATTAATTTAGATGAATAAGATGGAGGGAAACACTGCTAAATTAAAGTTTTGCTTTCTTATATAGAGGAACGATTGGTGTAAAAAATTCATATAAAAAGGCGGAGATTGTTAGTTGAAGTCTTATTTTATGCTATTTTGTATATTTATTCATTTACATAAAAAGTAATAAATGTAAATGATAATTATAAAATAAATAGAATAAATATGTAAAAACACCACGGAATATGCGTTTTTCATGCAAAAAAACAAGAGAATTATCTTTTTTGAGTGCAATTCTCTTGTTTTATGTAATAAGTATGAAAAATAAGTACAAGGAATAATCAGTGGGAATTTCCCACTGATTACATGTAAGTTTTTTGTTGTGTATGAATTAGAAACTATTATTTTGAAGGTGAACCTTTAATATATTTCCACAAGTCATGGAAGACATTAGCTTTGTGTAATGTATTAAGTAGTACTAAGGTGACTGGGCCGATGATTAATCCTAAAAAGCCAAAAAGTTTAAAGCCGACAAATAGAGCGACGAGTGTTGCTAATGGATCGAGACCGATGTTAGATGAAAGTACTTTCGGCTCCATAATTTGTCTTTGGACAATCACGACGATGTATAAAATGAGAAGACCAATGGCGAATGCGGTATCGCCAGTGAAAAATACGTATATAACCCATGGAACAAAGACTGCGCCTGTTCCTAAATATGGTAGTAAATCTACAACCCCTGTAATAATCGCGATAGTAATGGCGTATGGTACGCGTAATATTAAAAGCCCGATTAGTACAATGACAGTTGTCATAGATACGAGTGTAAGTTGTGCTTTCACAAAACCAAACAAAGCTTTTCTTAAGTCGACAAAAATAGTTTTTCCATAGCCATGTACACGATTCGGTAGCAATTTTCTTGCTTTCTGAGCAAGACGGTGCCAATCGTAACTAATGAAGAAAGTGGCTAATAAAATGAATACAAGGACAGTTAAAGTTGTTGGCAGTGCACTAATGAAATTCGTTAACCCGCTTATAATGGCGGTTAAAAGTTCTTTCATTTGTGTTGTCGCTTCTGTTCCTAAGTTTTGAATGTTTTGTGTAATTGTATAGCGCTGTGGTTCTCCAAGATGATTAAATTTAGAGATTAAATCATCGTAGAGAGGCATAATATGATTAAGTGCAAATTGCTGAGCGAATGTAACGATATCTGGAAACTTTACTGTAACAAGTTGTAGTAAGTATGTTGTGGCAGATATTGCTTCAGTCACAAGATATGTAACAAGTCCAACGATAGCTCCAAATACGAGAATTAAGCTAACGAGTACTGCTAGTGCGCGAGGAAATTGTAGTTTTTGATTAAGGAAATTGACGACAGGATTAATCAAATAAGCAAATGCAAAAGCGATAATAAAAGGATAGATAAGCCCTGACATGTATAGTAATACATAGAACCCAGCTACCGTTGCTACAATGACAAATATGAGTCGCAATATCATATATAGTAAGTTTCGGTTCAAAGATGTATACCTCCCATTCCAATTTGGATTATCCTAATTCGTTCAACTTATAACGAGTGTGCCCCACTGATTAAAGTTTCACTTTATGTTATAGTGGAATGATGGATTTTTCCTGCTTTTTCAGTATGTGAGTGACTGTGAAAGCTTGGTGTTGATGCTTCTACTATATGGTAAAAACTTCATTTTCTCTTCTTTTTATTTTACCTGTTTCTAATTAGAAAAGAAAGAAGAGACGTCTGTTTTTTAAAATGTATACACGCTTAAATTTTTATGGTGAAAGTCTCAATTTATCATTTTAAAATACATAAAAAATGAAGTGATTCATGTTGAATAGGCATCGATATATCATGTATAACGATAGGTTTAAAGGTATTTTTGTTTGGAAATGAGTTCATTATTTTCAGAAAGGAAGTGCAAACATGATTAGTCAGTCAACGTTATTTTTATTCATACTACTTATTATAGGACTTATTGCGAAAAACCAATCGCTTACTGTGGCTATTGGTGTGTTATTTTTATTGAAGTTTACGTTTTTAGGAGATAAGGTCTTTCCTTATTTACAAACGAAAGGAATTAACCTAGGTGTAACGGTCATTACAATAGCGGTGCTCGTACCGATTGCGACGGGGGAAATAGGTTTTAAACAACTTGGAGAAGCGGCAAAATCTTATTATGCGTGGATTGCTTTAGCTTCAGGTGTAGCGGTCGCTTTGTTAGCGAAAGGCGGCGTACAATTGTTGACAACGGATCCCCACATTACAACTGCGCTTGTTTTTGGGACAATTATAGCGGTTGCGCTATTTAATGGGGTTGCTGTTGGTCCGTTAATTGGGGCTGGAATTGCCTATGCGGTTATGAGTATTATACAAATGTTTAAATAAGGAATTTTATAGTAATATAAAATTTTTGAATTCTTTCTGTTCACAAAAGTCAGATAATTGTTTATAATAGGATTAGAAACTTTGAAAAGTTACATAACAGCAGAGACTTTACACCAGATAAAATAAAAACAACATAAAACAATTTTATAATGATATTGTTTTATGTTGTTTTTATCATAAAACTCTTCGGAATGTATTTTCCTCACTAACTTGTTGTTTTGAGCGTGAGGATTCGGGGAGACATTCACGCTCATGCTTTCCATGTAAACAATGGACAATAAGAGGGGAACATCGCAACAAATTTGCATGATCGTGCATTTTGCTTGCCTAAAGAGTGAACGGGCGTTCATAATTCATAAGGGGAGCAAATAGATATAAGGAGCAAGGTTGGGAGAATTTTCAGGAAAAGGAGAGAATGTCATGACTGTTATTCGAGGTTTAGAAGGGGTAGTAGCAACAACATCATCTGTGAGCTCTATTATTGATGATACATTAACTTATGTTGGGTATAATATTGATGATTTAGCTGAGAATGCTACGTTTGAAGAAGTAGTGTACTTATTATGGCACCGCAAGCTTCCTAATGAAAAAGAACTAGCAGAATTTAATGAAATTGTATCAGAATACTATAAAGTTCCAGGTGAGATTTTAACATATTTGAAACAAGTAGATTTAAAAATTGCACATCCGATGTCTGTTTTACGAACTGCAATTTCCATGCTATCATTATACGATGAGAGCGCTGAAATTATGGACGAAAAGTCCAATTATTTGAAAGCGGTTAAATTACAGGCGCAAGTAGGAACTTTAGTTGCTGCTTACGCGAGAATCCGTAAAGGTTTAGATATTGTTGAGCCAAGAAAGGATTTATCATTAGCTGCAAACTTCTTGTACATGTTAAATGATCGCGAGCCAAATGAAGTTGAAATTGAAGCTTTTGATAAGGCGCTTGTACTTCATGCAGATCATGAGTTAAACGCTTCTACATTTACTGCACGTGTTTGCGTAGCTACACTTTCAGATGTATATTCTGGTATTACAGCAGCAATCGGTGCATTAAAAGGTCCTCTTCACGGTGGGGCAAATGAAAATGTAATGAAGATGTTAACTGAGATTGGTGAAGAAGAAAATGTAGAGTCATATATTCATAATGCTCTTCAAAATAAAGTGAAAATCATGGGCTTTGGCCACCGTGTGTATGAGCAGGGTGATCCACGTGCAAAACACTTACGTGAAATGTCTAAGAGATTATGCGTGCTTTTAGGAGAAGAGAAATGGTATAATATGTCTATCAAAATTGAAGACATTGTAACAAAAGAAAAAGGTCTTCCACCAAATGTTGATTTCTATTCAGCTTCTGTATACCATTGTTTAGGAATTGACCATGACTTATTTACACCTATTTTTGCAATTAGCCGTATGTCAGGCTGGTTAGCTCATATTCTAGAACAATATGAAAACAACCGTTTAATTCGTCCGCGTGCTGATTATAATGGACCAACGCATCAAGTGTATGTTCCAATTGCACAACGATAAGCGAATAACACTATTTTGATAGTGAAAATACGCTTTCAAAAGTCTGATTTTTTCGGAAAGATGTAATGATTAGAATATTTTAATTTGACTAACGGTTTGAACTGAGGGGTTATTCCCTCAGTTTCATACATATGAAATTTCAAACATGGGGGTTATCACATTGACGACAGGTGAAAAAATTACTGTAACTAATGGTGTTATGAATGTACCAAACAATCCGATTATTCCATTTATCGAGGGAGATGGAATTGGTCCTGATATTTGGGCAGCTGCATCTCGCGTACTAGAAGCAGCAGTTGAAAAAGCTTATGATGGTGAGAAGAAAATCGTTTGGAAAGAAGTGCTTGCAGGGGAAAAAGCATTCAACCAAACAGGCGAGTGGTTACCAGAAGAAACTTTAAACTTAATTCGTGAATATTTAATCGCGATTAAAGGTCCACTTACAACTCCAGTTGGCGGTGGTATTCGTTCTCTAAACGTAGCACTTCGTCAAGAATTAGATTTATATGTATGTCTACGTCCAGTTCGTTATTTTGAAGGTGTTCCTTCACCTGTAAAACGTCCGGAAGATACTGATATGGTTATTTTCCGTGAAAATACAGAAGACATTTATGCTGGAATTGAATATGCGCAAGGATCTCCAGAAGCAGAAAAAGTTCTTGCTTTCTTAAAAGAAGCAATGGGTGTTAATAAAATCCGCTTCCCAGAAACATCTGGTATTGGTATTAAGCCAATTTCAGAAGAAGGGACAAAGCGTCTTGTTCGTGCTGCAATTCAATATGCAATTAACGAAAAACGCTCTTCTGTTACATTAGTTCATAAAGGAAACATTATGAAATTTACAGAAGGTGCTTTCAAAAACTGGGGTTACGAAGTAGCGGAACAAGAATTCGGCGACAAAGTATTTACTTGGGCTGAATACGATCGTATCGTTGAAAAAGATGGTAAAGATGCAGCGAATAAAGCGATGGCAGACGCTGAAGTGGCTGGAAAAATCATCGTAAAAGATTCTATTGCAGACATCTTCTTACAACAAATTTTAACTCGTCCACGTGAGTTCGATGTTGTTGCAACAATGAACTTAAATGGTGACTATATCTCTGATGCACTTGCTGCACAAGTAGGTGGAATTGGTATTGCACCTGGTGCAAACATTAACTATGTAACTGGACATGCTATCTTTGAAGCTACGCACGGTACAGCTCCAAAATATGCAGGTTTAGATAAAGTAAACCCATCTTCAGTTCTTCTTTCTGGTGTATTATTATTAGAGCACTTAGGATGGAACGAAGCTGCGAAATTAGTAACTGCTTCAGTTGAGAAAACAATTGCTTCAAAAGTAGTAACTTATGATTTCGCACGCTTAATGGAAGGTGCAACAGAAGTGAAATGTTCTGAGTTCGCTAATGAACTTATTAAAAACATGGATGTAGCGATAATCAAAAACGCATAATTAAAGCGGGGGGTAAATTATGACAATCAAACGCAAAAAAGTTTCAGTCATCGGTGCAGGATTTACAGGAGCAACAACAGCATTCTTATTAGCACAAAAAGAACTTGCAGATGTTGTATTAGTGGACATCCCACAACTGGAAAATCCAACAAAAGGGAAAGCGTTAGATATGTTAGAAGCGAGCCCAGTACAAGGTTTTGATGCTAACATTATTGGAACATCTGATTACGCAGATACTGCTGATTCTGACGTTGTTGTAATTACAGCAGGTATTGCGCGTAAGCCTGGTATGAGCCGTGATGACTTAGTAGCAACAAACTCTAAAATTATGAAAAGTATTACGCGCGACATTGCAAAACATTCACCAAATGCGATTATTGTTGTATTAACAAATCCAGTTGATGCAATGACATATTCTGTATTTAAAGAAGCAGGATTCCCGAAAGAGCGTGTTATCGGTCAATCGGGCGTATTAGATACAGCTCGTTTCCGTACATTCATCGCACAAGAATTAAATCTTTCTGTGAAAGACATTACAGGATTTGTTCTTGGTGGACACGGTGATGATATGGTACCTCTTGTACGTTATTCTTATGCAGGTGGCATTCCGTTAGAAACGTTAATTCCGAAAGAGCGTTTAGAAGCAATCGTAGAACGTACACGTAAAGGTGGCGGTGAGATTGTAGGCTTATTAGGAAACGGTAGTGCATATTACGCACCAGCTGCTTCTTTAGTTGAAATGACAGAAGCAATCTTAAAAGATCAACGCCGTGTATTACCGGCTATTGCGTACCTTGAAGGTGAATATGGTTATAGTGACCTTTACTTAGGGGTACCAGTAATTCTAGGTGGTAACGGAATTGAAAAAATTATTGAATTAGAACTTCTTGCAGATGAAAAAGAAGCGTTAGATCGCTCTGTAGAATCTGTACGCAATGTTATGAAGGTTCTTGTTTAATAATGAAATAGAAGTAGAAAAAGATTCGGGGCCCCGAATCTTTTTCTACTATTTATACAAATGTTTTTTTGAAATAATATGAAAACGCTGTCATTTGGTGTATCCTATAACGAAACTGTAGATTTATACTATACATTGCCCTCATCATAGTAAAATTCGGATCAGGTATCGCTTTTAGTAGGATAATAAGGTGAAAAAATCGGAGGGGGTTGTAACATGTTAAAGAAAAAAGTTCAAATTGGTCGTAAAATGGATGAAATTACAGTAGGAGAGAAATTATCTATCACTGAAAAAATTGAGGATAAAGATTTGTTATTGTACTTAGGGTTAACGAATGATGCCAATCCATTATATATTCAGCATGATTACGCATCCCAAACTCCGTATGAAAAGCCGATTGTACCAAGCATTATGCTAACTGGAATGATTACAACGGCAGTTACGAAATATTTACCAGGTCCAGGTAGTCATATTACGAGAAAGGACCTTACGTTCGTGAAGCATGTTCACCATTATGAAACGTTACAAATCCACTTTGAAGTTGTGGCTGTTTCTGAGGAGGAACATACAATTGATATGCTTGTATCTGCTCATGATGAAAAAGGAGAAACTGTTGTGAAAGGTTCATTAACAGTAACGCCACCTTTTAAATCAGTCTCTATTATGGAAAAAGCATTAGATAATTTTTAAAAAGATGAAAATATGAATAGCGCTAGCATACCTTTAATAAGGATGCTAGCGCTATTTTTAGTTGAAGAATCCTTCTTTGAACCCTTCAGCAAATTCTGAGCACCCCGTTTTAATCGTATCCCAGCTCGGAGCGTTAAAAGCAAGGATACATGTGACTGCTAAAGATAGAATGGATAGTATTAGTCGCATAATAGACCTCCTTATATTATTAATTTATATATTAAGATTAATAATATAATTATCGGTAATTGAAGTCAATTAAAGGAGTGGTTTTTTAGGTGAGGTGGAAAAGAGAAGACGTGATCTTTGAAACAGTAAGAGAAGCTGAAGTGTGGGCAGACGGGGTTGCGAATGAAATGTACGGGAGAGTATTTGATGGATATGAAACACCAGATTATAAAATAGCGTATGCTCTTTCGTTTTTCCTAGCACAAAATCAAGATTTTATAGTTCATACGGAAGTGAGCTTTAAAGAAGAGAGAGCAATCTATAAAGTTTGGCAAAATCCTGTGTAGTTGCAGGTGAATCGTAATTACTTCTATTTTCTCAATTCTACACAAACGATCTCCATGAATAGACAATTATATTGAGAGGGACCTTGTTTTCTAGTATGATGAGAATAACGGGGAAAATACTAGGATGAAGAAGGTTTCAAGTCTATAACTTGGAGGAAAAGAATGAACAATCGTATTTTAGTAGTTGATGATGAGGAATTTATCTTAACTTTAATCGAATTTAATTTACAACAAGCTGGGTTTGAAGTTATAACAGCGATGGATGGAGAAATGGCGCTTCAAAAAGCGACAACAGAACGCCCAGATTTAATTATATTAGATTTAATGCTTCCGAAAATGGATGGTATGGAAGTGTGTAAAGAATTACGATTGCAGCGCGTTATGACGCCGATTTTAATGTTAACGGCAAAAGATGATGAGTTTGATAAGGTGCTAGGCCTTGAACTTGGGGCGGATGATTATATGACAAAGCCATTTAGTCCAAGAGAAGTTGTTGCTCGTGTGAAGGCGATTTTGCGTCGTACGAAATTACAACAAGAAGAACAAGTTGCAGAAGCGCCAGATGAAGATAGCATCACAATTGCAGAACTTAAAATTTTACCGGAATTTTATGAGGCTTATTTCCAAGGAAGAAAGCTTGAATTAACACCAAAAGAATTTGAACTACTTGTGTATCTTGCGAAAAATAAAAGTCGCGTGTTGACACGTGATCAATTACTAAGTGCTGTATGGAATTACGATTTTGCTGGTGATACACGAATTGTTGATGTTCATATTAGCCATTTGCGCGATAAAATTGAACAAAATACGAAAAAACCGACGTACATTAAAACGATACGTGGTTTAGGATATAAATTAGAGGAGCCAAAAGGGAATGAATAAATTTCGTTCCAGGCTTCTTTTTACATTTGTTTCTCTTATTGTATTTATTTTAGTTGGACTAGGTTTATTACTAGAAACTGTGTTTGAAAACTACTATATAGATCATGCTAAAGAGAGAATGGTAAAAGAGACAGAGTATGTTGCGACGTTAGCAGAAGAGCAAGGTTTTGATAATGTCTTAAAAAACCCATACATATTTGAAAAGTTAGAAGAAAAAATACCAGCTTCTATCGTATTTTTGGATGAAAAAAAGAAAGTTCAATATAGAAAAGGACAAGAATTGGCATTTAGTCCAGAGACGATTAAAGAACTTTCTTCGGAAGTGGCAAAACAACGAAGTAAAGTGATTACGAAAGAAACGGATCGAAAGAATGAATTTTATCATGCGGTGTTCGTTCAAGATGTAGAAGGAAAACAAGGATACATTTTGGTGAAAAGTATAATTGATCCTTTAAGAGACGTACATCAAAAAACGTGGGGATTATTAATTATCGGATTTGTCATTGCTTGTCTCGTAGTTGTATTTTTAGGTATGAAAATTACAGGGCAATATATTAGGCCAATTGAATCGGTTACGAAAGTTGCAATTGAATTGGCAAAGGGCAATTATAAAGCACGTGCATACGAAAGTCATTCGGATGAAACTGGAATGCTGAGTAAAGCGATTAATATTTTAGCTCGAAATTTACAAGAGATGACACTTGAACAAGAAATGCAGCAAGATCGTCTGCATACGTTAATTGAAAATATGGGAAGCGGAATGATTTTAATTGATAGCCGAGGATATATAAACCTTGTAAACCGCTCTTATAAGGAAACTTTCCACGTAACAGATGAAGAATATTTAGATCGCTTATATTATGAATCGTTTCATCATACAGAAATTATTGAGCTTGTAGAAGAAATCTTTATGACAGAAGTGAAAGTGCGTAAACAAATGTTATTGCCACTTGGAATTGAACGGAAGCATTTCGAAGTATATGGAGCGCCGATTATCGGGACAAACCATGAATGGAAAGGGATTGTTCTCGTATTCCATGACATAACAGAGTTAAAGAAATTAGAACAAATGAGAAAAGACTTTTTAGCGAATGTTTCTCATGAATTAAAGACACCGATTACTTCTATTAAAGGTTTTTCAGAAACACTCTTAGACGGAGCGATGGATAATAAAAAATTCTGCGAACATTTCTTGCACATTATTTTAAAAGAAAGTGAGCGCATGCAAGGATTAATTGAAGATTTATTAGATTTGTCGAAGATCGAACAACAAGGATTTAAATTAAATATGGGAACCGTTGATATGAAGGGGCTGCTTGAAGATATTCATATGGTACTTGATAATAAAGCAGGAGAAAAAGAAATCTCTTTACAAGTTAATGTATTAAAACGTGCCTCTGTTATTGGAGATCCAAGTCGTTTGAAACAAATCTTTATTAATTTAATTAATAACGCAATCGTATATACACCGGCTGGAGGCGTTGTTTCAGTAGAGTTAGCGGAAGATAAATATAATGCTTATATAAAAGTATCGGATACTGGAATTGGTATTAGTAAAGAGGAAATTCCGCGTATTTTTGAACGTTTCTACCGGGTGGATAAAGCAAGAAGTAGAAATACTGGTGGTACCGGCCTTGGATTGTCGATCGTAAAGCATTTAGTTGAGGCGCATCAAGGTACGATTACAGTAGATAGTGAAGTTGGAGAAGGGACAACGTTTACAGTTGTTTTACCGAAATCAGCAACTGAAAAATAGGATGAAGGATGTTTACAATATATTAACAATGGCTTAATTAAATATTAATAAAGCTCTGTTAATATAATACATGAAAACCCCTTCATCCAAGGAGTAATTTTGGACGAGAATAGTTAAGCTGTTCTCGTCACTTCCCTTTATGCCAATATAAGTCTGTTTTATATATGAAAGAAAATAGCCGTTATTTTTCTTCTCTCTATTAGTCATGTTAATATAGAGAGAGGAAAGGAACGGTTTTTTTCTGTGAAAAAAATCATTTCAAATTTGTATGGGGAGGTTTCAATTTTGGAAAAAAAGGTCGTATTAGTAGATGGTAATAATATCGCGTATCGTGCTTTCTTTGCACTACCGCTTTTAAATAACGACAAAGGTATACATACGAACGCAATTTACGGTTTTACAATGATGTTAATGAGAATATTAGAGGAAGAAAAGCCAACTCATATGTTAGTGGCGTTTGATGCAGGCAAAACAACGTTCCGTCATAAAACGTATAGTGAGTATAAAGGAGGACGTCAAAAGACTCCACCTGAATTATCAGAGCAGTTCCCGTTTATTCGTGAGATGCTGGATGCGTTCAATGTACCGCGTTATGAATTAGAAAATTATGAAGCGGATGACATCATGGGAACGTTAGCGAAAGAAGCGAGTGAGCAAGGGGCGAGTGTAAAAGTTATTTCAGGAGATAAAGATTTACTTCAACTTGTTTCTGATAACACGCTTGTATGTATTCCGCGAAAAGGGATTACAGAAGTGGATGAATATACGAAAGAAGCTTTATTTGAAAAATACAGCTTATCACCAAAGCAAATTATCGATATGAAAGGTTTAATGGGAGACCAGTCAGATAATATACCGGGTGTACCAGGAGTTGGTGAAAAAACGGCAATTAAATTGTTAACACAGTTTGGAACGGTTGAAGAAGTGTATGAAAATCTAGATCAAGTAAGTGGGAAGAAATTAAAAGAAAAACTGGAAGAAAATAAAGAACAAGCTCTTATGAGTAAGGATCTTGCAACTATTATTACAGATGCGCCGATTACAGTTCATGTGGATGATATGGCGTATAAAGGATATGAAGCAAGTGATGTCATTCCAATGTTCGAGAGTTTAGGATTTACATCTCTTTTAAATAAATTAGGCGTTACGCCAGAAGAAACAGCTCCAGCTGAATTAGATGATATTACATTTGATATTGTGGAAGAAGTTACAGAAGAAATGCTTCAGCAAGATAGTGCGCTTATCGTTGAAGTACAAGAAGATAACTATCATAAAGCAGACATTCAAGGTTTCGGTATTCAAAATGAAAATGGATGTTACTTTATTCAGACAGACATTGCTCTTAAGTCAGATGCTTTTAAAGAGTGGCTTGCAGATGGAGAAATGAGAAAGCATACATTTGATGCGAAGCGTGCAATCGTTGCACTGAAATGGAATGGGATAGATATGCAAGGGATTGACTTTGATCTATTAATCGCTGCTTATTTACTTGACCCGGCTGATACAGATAAAGATTTCCGTACTGTAGCGAAAATGAAAGAAACGCATGCTGTGAAATCAGATGAAGAAGTTTACGGAAAAGGTGCGAAGCGTGCTGTTCCAGAGTTAAAGGTAGTCGCGGAGCATGTGGCTCGTAAAGTGCATGTATTATATGATGTAAAGCAAACATTCGTTGAAGAGTTAAAGAAGAATGAGCAATATGAACTGTTTACAGAGTTAGAATTGCCGCTTGCACGTGTATTAGCTGATATGGAAGTAAAGGGTGTAAAAGTTGATACAGAGCGTCTTCGTAATATGGGAGAAGAACTTGCGGGTAGATTAAAGGAAATGGAACAGGAAATCTATAAGCTTGCGGGAACAGAGTTTAATATTAATTCACCGAAGCAGCTTGGTGTTATTCTGTTTGAGAACTTAAACTTACCGGTTATTAAAAAGACGAAAACAGGTTATTCTACGTCAGCTGATGTACTAGATAAGCTTATGAATCACCATGAAATTATTCCAAATATTTTACATTATCGTCAATTAGGGAAACTAAATTCAACTTACATTGAAGGTTTACTGAAAGTTGTACATGAAGATTCATCTAAAATTCATACTCGCTTTAATCAAGTGTTAACGCAAACAGGTCGATTAAGTTCAACGGATCCGAACTTGCAAAATATCCCGATTCGATTAGAAGAAGGAAGAAAGATTCGTCAGGCATTTGTTCCATCAGAAGAAGGATGGATTATGTATGCGGCTGATTATTCACAAATCGAACTGCGTGTATTAGCTCATATTGCAAATGATAAAGGGCTAGTTGAAGCGTTCCAACATGACATGGATATTCATACGAAAACAGCTATGGATGTATTTGGCGTTGAAAAAGATGAAGTAACTTCAAATATGAGACGACAAGCGAAAGCTGTTAACTTCGGAATTGTGTATGGTATTAGTGATTATGGTCTTTCACAAAACTTAGGAATTACAAGAAAAGCAGCAGCGGAATTTATTGAAAAGTATTTAGAAAGTTTCCCTGGTGTACAAGAATACATGGAGGACATCGTAAAAGATGCGAAACAAAAAGGATATGTAGCTACATTATTAAATCGTCGCCGTTATATTCCAGAAATTACGAGTCGTAATTTTAACTTGCGTAGCTTCGCTGAGCGTACAGCGATGAATACACCAATTCAAGGTACTGCAGCAGATATTATTAAAAAAGCGATGATTATTATGGCAGATCGTTTAGAAGAAGAAGGATTACAAGCGCGTCTTCTTCTGCAAGTACACGATGAATTAATATTTGAAGCACCAAAAGAAGAAATCGAAAAATTAGAGCAGCTTGTACCTGAAGTAATGGAACATGCGATTGAACTTGCAGTTCCGCTGAAAGTTGATTATTCTTACGGTCCAACTTGGTACGACGCAAAATAAGGAAGTGATGAAATGCCTGAATTACCAGAGGTTGAAAACGTCAGACGGACACTTGAAAATCTTGTAACAGGAAAAACGATTGAAGATGTTATTGTTACTTATCCAAAAATAGTGAAACGACCGGATGATGCAGAAATCTTTAAAGAAATGCTAAAAGGCGAGAAGATTGAAAATATAAAGCGAAGAGGAAAGTTTTTGCTTTTATATGTAACGAATTATGTCATTGTTTCACATTTGCGTATGGAAGGTAAGTTTTTATTACATCAAGAGGATGAGCCGATTGATAAACATACGCACGTCCGTTTCTTATTTACAGATGGAACGGAATTACATTATAAAGATGTGAGAAAGTTTGGTACGATGCATCTCTTTAAGAAAGGTGAAGAAATGAACCAAATGCCTCTTGCTGACTTAGGTCCGGAGCCATTTGATGCTGAAATGACACCGCAGTATTTACAAGAAAGATTACAAAAGACAAATCGTAAAATAAAAGTTGTGCTACTGGACCAGCGTCTTTTAGTAGGGCTTGGAAATATATATGTAGATGAAGTTTTATTCCGTTCTCAAATTCATCCAGAACGAGAAGCTTCGTCTTTAACAGTAGAAGAAATTGAGCGAATTTATGAGGCTACCGTTACAACGCTAGGCGAAGCAGTAAAGCGTGGCGGAAGTACAATTCGGACGTATATCAACTCACAAGGGCAAATTGGTTCGTTCCAAGAACTCCTAAATGTATATGGGAAAAAAGGAGAGCCGTGCGTAACTTGTGGCACGATATTAGAAAAAACAGTTGTTGGCGGGCGAGGAACGCATTACTGCCCAATTTGTCAGCCTAGAATATAGAAAAGAGATAACATCGGATAGGCATTTGTCATATACATACAGCAGAGCTATGTATAAGGGAGGAGCTTACCGATGTACCTTTATTTATCTCTTATTTTATTAGCTTTTACATTAAGCTTAGATAGCTGTAGTGTAGGGCTAACATATGGTTTAAGAAGCGTAAGAATTCCACTAAGATCAATTATAATTATCGGAATGTGTTCAGCGGCTGTTATGCTTGTTTCAATGGGAATTGGACATATGATCGCGAAAGTATTTTCACCTGTTATCGCAACGCGTATCGGTGGGCTTGTTCTTATTGGAATAGGGATTTGGGTATTATATCAATTTTTTCGAAGTGAGAAAAAAGAAGAACCGAAGCAAGAGGAGAAGGTCTGGAAATTAGAGATTGCCTCGCTAGGGCTAGTGATTCAAATTTTACGGAAACCGACTGTAGCAGATTTTGATAAATCAGGCACCATTTCTGCAGGAGAAGCATTACTTCTTGGTATAGCTCTTTCTGTAGATTCATTTGGTGCCGGAATTGGTGCATCTTTATTAGGGTATGCACCCGCTATGATGGCGATATTAGTTGCAGTTATGAGTTCTTTGTTTTTATTTATTGGAATGAAACTTGGAACGGTTTTATCAAATATGAAATGGTTACAAAAATTTACATTCCTGCCTGGAGTATTACTCATCATTATTGGAATTTGGAAAATGTAAGTATGGGCGTGGAACATTAGTTTCGCGCCTTTTATTATGAGGAGGATTATTATGACAGTAGTAATTGGATTAACGGGAGGCATTGCAAGCGGAAAAAGTACGGTATCAGAAATGTTTCGTGAACTGAGCATACCAGTTATTGATGCAGATATTATCGCAAGAGAAGTTGTAGAGCGAGGAAAACCAGCATATAACAAAATAGTAGAAGTATTTGGAACGGAAGTGTTACAAGAGGATGGAGAACTAGATCGTCCAAAACTAGGAAGTGTCGTTTTCTATAATGAAGAAAAACGATTGCAGTTAAATAAAATTGTTCATCCTGCAGTGCGTGAGGAAATGAATAGGCAAAAGGAAATGTACATAAAAGAAGGTATGCAAGCGGTTGTGTTAGATATTCCTCTCTTATTTGAAAGCAAATTAACAAGACTCGTTGACCGCATTTTAGTTGTAGCGGTTAAGCCGCATACGCAATTAGAACGTTTAATGAAACGAAATAACTTTTCAGAAGAGGAAGCAACAGCTCGTATTCAATCTCAAATGCCGTTAGAAGAAAAAATGAAAAATGCAGATGAAGTGATAAATAATGATGGCACAATTATGGGAACGAAAACACAATTGCAGGTAATTTTAAAAAAGTGGAACATTATTGACTAAAAAATTGTGAAATTAATGAAAATGCTTAGTGACATATCCCCTTTTTGTGTTATACTATTATTGGGATTGGAGATAAATAGTATAACGCATTCAAGGGGGATAACATATTATGACTCGTGTGGCAATTAATGGATTTGGACGTATTGGGAGAATGGTATTTCGTCAAGCAATAAAAGAAAGCGCATTCGAAATTGTAGCAATCAATGCAAGCTATCCATCTGAAACGTTAGCACACTTAATTAAATATGATACAGTTCATGGCAAGTTTGACGGAACAGTAGAAGCATTTGAAGATCACTTATTAGTTGATGGAAAAATGATTCGCCTTTTAAACAACCGCGATCCAAAGGAATTGCCTTGGACAGATTTAGGTGTTGAAGTTGTAATTGAAGCAACTGGTAAATTTAATTCGAAAGAAAAAGCAATTCTTCACGTTGAAGCTGGAGCGAAAAAAGTTATTTTAACAGCGCCTGGTAAAAATGAAGATGTAACAATTGTAGTTGGTGTGAACGAAGACCAATTAGATATTACAAAACATACTGTTATTTCAAATGCATCTTGTACAACAAATTGTTTAGCGCCTGTTGTGAAGGTGTTAGATGAGCAGTTTGGAATTGAAAACGGTTTAATGACGACAGTTCACGCTTATACAAATGACCAAAAAAATATTGATAACCCACATAAAGATTTAAGAAGAGCACGTGCTTGCGGACAATCAATCATTCCGACAACGACAGGTGCTGCGAAAGCGCTAGCAAAAGTTCTTCCACATTTAAACGGAAAACTTCATGGTATGGCACTTCGTGTACCAACACCAAACGTGTCTCTTGTTGATTTAGTAGTAGATGTAAAACGCGATGTGACAGTTGAAGCTATTAACGATGCATTCAAAACTGTTGCAAACGGTGCGTTAAAAGGTATTGTAGAATTCAGCGAAGAGCCTTTAGTATCTATCGACTTTAATACAAATACACACTCAGCTATTATCGATGGTTTATCTACAATGGTAATGGGTGATCGTAAAGTGAAAGTACTTGCTTGGTATGATAACGAGTGGGGCTACTCTCGTCGTGTTGTAGATCTTGTAACGTTAGTTGTTGAAGAGTTAGCGAAACAAGAAAATGTGCAACACATTTAAGTGAATAAGGGAGGAGAGGGCAAGGCGATATTTGCCCTCTTTTTTTAATTTTTTCTGAAAAGGAAAAAAATTATATAAGTATATTTTAAAAAGTGGACATACCACGAAACGTTGTGATTACTGCATTTGTGAATCGTTTATTTTTTTTAGGGAAAAGTAAAGAGGAAAATATGACAGAAAATCGAAAAAACTGTTGTTGCAAAATGAAAATAAACAAAGTATACTAACACTCGTAAACTTAAGAGCTGAGGTACGTAGTCACTACTTAAAGGGTTAGGACCTCTCTGGACTAACTTTCCCCCGTGGTAGTGGAGCAAGCCAAATTGCAAATTAGTTTTCAATTCGAACAGTTAGAATAAATTTACAAGGGGGAACTGTAGAATGGATACTATGGATACGATGGGTCGTCACGTGATCGCTGAACTTTGGGATTGCGATTTCGACAAGCTTAATGACATGCCGTATATTGAACAATTATTTGTGGATGCAGCACTAAGAGCTGGTGCTGAAGTGCGTGAGGTTGCTTTCCATAAATTTGCACCACAAGGTGTAAGTGGAGTAGTAATTATCTCAGAATCACATTTAACAATTCATAGCTTTCCGGAGCACGGTTACGCAAGTATTGATGTTTATACTTGTGGGGATCGTATTGATCCAAATGTTGCTGCAGAATATATTGCAGAAGGTTTAAACGCGAAAACGCGTGAGAGCATCGAGCTTCCTCGAGGCACTGGTAGCTTCGAAATTAAGCAGAGAGAAACAAAAGCTCTTTAAAAAAGAACATAATTGATTTAAAATGTAAAGAGGTGTATAATGCACCTCTTTTTTAGTTTATAAAAAAGGGAAAATATAACGTACTCGTTAGTTGAATAAATTGGACTCTTGCAAATGAGGTAGTGCCCTATATACCATCTTATTTTTAAGGATGAGATGATAAAGTGATGCGCTGGAACTTAAAGTGGTAAGAGAGTTAGAATGAGTTATATAATATTGTATATATATTTTAGGTGAAGTGAGTAGAGAAAAATAAAGAGTATAGTGTAAAGGAGTGAATGAATTGCGTTGTCCATCCTGTTCTCATAATGGTACAAGAGTGTTAGATTCGCGTCCGGTAGACGAGGGGCGCTCTATTCGAAGAAGGAGAGAGTGTGAAAGCTGCTTAAGTCGCTTTACGACCTTTGAAAGGGTAGAAGAGTCACCTCTTATCGTTGTAAAAAAAGAAGGCACACGAGAAGAGTTTAATAAAGAAAAGATTTTACGCGGTTTAATTAAAGCGTGTGAAAAAAGACCAGTATCTTTAAGGCAATTAGAAGAAGTAACACAAAGCGTGGAACGTGAACTGCGTAATTTAGGTATATCAGAAGTGAAAAGTGATATGATTGGTGAAATTGTTATGGAAGAACTTCGCGATATTGATGATGTTGCTTACGTACGTTTTGCTTCTGTATATCGTCAATTTAAAGATTTAAATGTATTTATTGAAGAATTAAAAGATATACTGCAAAAAGAAAGAGAGTAGAAGTTGTATTTTATTCTCTTTACATACCGTAAGTAATAGGATAAGAGAGCTAGAAGCGCAAGCTAATAGCTCTTTTTCACTAAGAATTTATATAATGAAGATAGAACGAATGAAGTAGAGGATAGATTGGATGAGAGAAAGGAAAAGCAAGAATGGAAAAACAGTCATGGATGGAGCTATTGCCGATTGATCGTTATAAAGTAAGTGCGAAAGGACTACTGCACAATTACGACCGAAAAGTGTTAACGATGTTGTATCAGCCGTTAATAGGTAGTAGAGCTTTTAGCTTATACATGACACTATGGGGAGAGCTTGAGCAAGATCGTGTATTTGGAAAAGAGAATACGCATCATTCCCTTATGGTGACTATGCAAATGCAACTTCCTGAAGTATATGAGGAACGAGTAAAGTTAGAGGCAATTGGGCTTTTGAAGGTATATATTAAGAAAGAAAAAGATATTCGAATGTTCATATATGAGTTGCAACCACCTTTATCTCCGAAGCAGTTTTTTGATGATATTGTTTTAAGTATCTTTTTATACAATCGATTGAGCAGGACAAAATATAATCAAGTAAAGCAATATTTCTTAGAAGAAGAATTTGATTTTGCTTCTTATGAAAATGTTACGCGTTCTTTCAATGATGTGTTTGGTTCGTTTAATCCAGGACAACTTGAGCATGCGCAAGAAGACCTTCGTATTCCAAAAACGACAACTATGCCAAGTAACGAGAAGGGAGACGCTCCGAAAGTTTGGAATGATTTCTTTGATTTCTCTTTATTTGTAGATGGATTGTCCGCTCTTGTTCCTAAAAAGGCGATTACAGATCAAGTGAGAGACTGCGTTATAACACTTGCTTACGTGTATGGTGTAGATGTGTTATCGATGCAAAATATCGTTCTTGGTGCAGTGACAGAGATGCAAACAATTGATATGGAAAGGCTTAGAAAAGGAGCGCGCGATTGGTATCAATTTGAAAATGGTCAAGCATTACCGGTATTAAGTGAAAGAGTACAGCCTCATGCTGCACGTACGATGAAAGAGAAAGAGCCTTCATCGCAAGAGGAGATGCTAATAAAGCAGCTAGAGGAAATCTCACCAAAACAACTATTGAAAGAGATTTCTGGTGGTGCAGAGGCAACGAAAGCGGACTTGCAGATCGTTGAAGATGTCATGATTAATCAAAAATTGACACCAGGAGTTGTGAATGTACTTATTTATTACGTTATGCTACGCTCAGATATGAAACTTGCGAAAACGTATGTCGAGAAGATTGCTGGGCATTGGGCACGTAAAAAGGTCGGTACAGTAGCGGACGCGATGGCGTTAGCGAAAGAAGAGAACCGTCAATATCAAGAGTGGGCTGAGACGAAGAAAAAAGGCCGTACGGCGAAGAAAACGGTGCGGAAAGAAATGGTGCCAGATTGGCTTAAGGAAGAAGAGCCGAAAGAACAAGAGAAAGAAACAGTGAAGAAAGATGTAAGTGTAGAAAAAGATGCAAGTACGCTAGAAGATGAACGAAAACGACTAGAAGAAGTGTTAAAAAAATATAAGCGTGATTAATAGAAGAGAATGAACGCTCTTTGAGGTGAGAAAATGGAGCATATTCAAAATTCATTTGCAAAATTAATGGAAAATGAAAACTTTAAAAATAGATATGAAGTATTAAAGGCAGAAGTAATGGCGCATCCGCGTGTGAAAGAATTTATAGATGAACATAAGGGTGAAGTAACGACTTCTATGATTGAGCGCAGTCTTGTGAAGTTATATGAATATATTGGACAAAGTGTAGGTTGCGTGGATTGTCCGGATTTAGGCTCATGTAAAAATATGCTACAAGGGTACGAGCCAAAGCTTGTTATTCAAGGGAAGATGATTGATATTCAATACGATCGCTGCGTTAGAAAAGTAGCGCATGACGAGAGAAAGAAATATGAAAAACTTGTTCAAAGTGTATATATGCCAACGGATATTTTACAGGCAACTATGGAAAACTTAGATCCTTCTGATTTAAATGCACGTATCGATGCGATTGGTGCAGCGAATGAATTTTTAAGTACATATGAACCAGGTAAAAAAGCACAAGGTTTATATTTGTACGGTAAATTTGGTGTAGGAAAAACGTATTTGTTAGGAGCAATAGCGAACGAGCTTGCTCGAAAGAAAATAAGTTCGATGCTCGTATACTTCCCGGAATTTTTACGTGAAATTAAAAGTTCAATTCAAGATAATTCGATTGGTGAGAAGATTGATGCGGTTAAACGCGTACAAGTTTTAATGTTAGATGATATCGGGGCAGAAGCGATGTCAAGCTTTGTCCGTGACGATGTACTCGGTGCAATCTTACAATTCCGTATGTTAGAAAACTTACCGACGTTCTTTACGTCTAATTTTGATTTTAAACAACTGGAACACCATTTAACGTATACGCAGCGTGGCGAGGCTGAAGAAATGAAGGCAGCACGCATTATGGAACGAATTAAATATTTAGCGAAACCAATTCCGATTGGTGGGAAAAACCGTCGTCATAAGTAAAAGAGCAAGCTGAGAAGCTTGCTCTTTTGTATTATAGTGATATTTTCTTTTCAAATATGAGGTCGAAATATTCAGGTTGTCCAGAACTGCCAAACGTAGGGGCAACAATCTGTACGAACCTCCAGCCATCTCTAGCATGTTCTTGAATAATTTCTTGGTAGTCTTCAGCTGGTTTTGAGCGAGTGAACCCCCAATGTAATTCGACTTTTACGAATTTATATTCAAACATTCAGATACCCCCTTTTATTGATAAGTAAAGTATACAATAAAAATTCATAGTAGCTTGTATCATTTTTTTCTCCCTCCCTTAATATATATAAAATTAGCAAGCCATATTGAGTGGATTTTCTAACGATAGGAAATGTAATTCTACTAAGAGTGAACTTCACGCGGAACGGACTCTTATAGGATTTGTAACGTATAGATACAGTCCTTTAGAGCGGGGATAAAAGGGGGGACAAAAGTGATTGAAATTTGCTTCGAAGAAAAAAATGATGCTATGTACGTATATAGACAATTGCTGAAAAGAGCGGAAGTATTATATAAGGAAACGAGTGTGTATTTACAGGAACAAAAAGTGGTGATTCACATACCAGTACGTGAATCGAATTATATTGAAAAGATCTTATTGCCAGTAATGGTGTATTTCATTGTGAATGTGAAACAAAATGAGTGGATTTATACGATTTTAAAAGAAAAGTTTTTTTATGAAGAACAAGAAGAGTGTCATCAAATATTGCACATGGCACATGAGATTTTAAAGGGAAGAAGAAAAGGTGTAGCTCAGGATTTAACGCGTAACGCATTTGAGTCATATATTAAGTCTTCTTTAAATAATTGGCTTTGTGATCCGCTCTCATTCTCGTTTTCATCATATATCCGTTTTCGTCTTCGTACATATAGGGAAATGGTGGCTAAACTTGCGGAAGTGGCAATTGATGAATATAAGATGGAGCAAGAATACCAAATGTTCATTGAGACGCTTCGGCAACAAGTAAGTAGCCGTAAATCACGTTTGTCTTGCATGCATCTTATTTTTGATGAAAGCTTTATCTTTTATGATGATAAAGGTAGGCGTTTAAAACAGGAGAAGTTGGTCCAATATATAGATGAGGAATTATTAAAGCAAAATGATGTATATATTGATACGAAAGTAATTGCGCCGCTTCTTTCTATTTCGCCCAAAAAGATTTATTTATATACGAAAGAACAAGACCATAATATGATAATTACTTTGCGAAATGTGTTCCAAGAACGGGTCCAATTACATGAATTACATGATTTTGAGCGCAATGTGAAAAATTTAAAAAATAAAGGTAACGCCCTTGATTTTCTAAGTTTTTGAGCATATAATTACCTACATAAATGAAATATATTGAAATGTCATGATGAGGACATGAGTAGTTTTCTACGATTTTCAGAGAGGGAAGCCTTAGGGTGTGAGCTTCCTAGTACGGGATTATTACTTACCACCTCTAAACTTTAGCAGTGAACGGTTTTTCTAGTAATTGCTAACGGACAACACCGTTATGTTGAACTTGAGCAATTAACAATTATGTTAATTGGAACAAGGGTGGAACCACGAATTCAACACTCGTCCCTTTTTACGGGATGAGTGTTTTTTATTTTGAGAAAAAGAGGAGTGACCAGTGATGGCAGATGTAGTTAAAATTACTTTCCCTGATGGAGCTGTGAAGGAGTTTCCAAAAGGCGTAACAACTGAAGAAATCGCAGCTTCTATTAGCCCAGGCTTAAAGAAAAAAGCTGTAGCTGGAAAATTAAACGATGAGATGATCGATCTTGTTACACCAATCGAAGAAGATGGTGCAGTTTCTATCATTACATTAGATTCTGAAGATGGCCTATATATTTTACGCCATTCAACAGCCCACCTTTTAGCACAAGCGTTAAAACGTTTATATAAAGATGTTAAGGTTGAGCTCGGCATTGGTCCAGTAATTGAAAATGGCTTCTACTACGATATTGATATGGAAGAAGCAATTACAGTTGAAGACTTCAAGAAAATCGAAAAAGAAATGCAAAAAATCGTGAACGAGAACTTGGAAATCGTTCGTCATGAAGTACCACGTGCAGAAGCAATTCGTCGCTTTGAAGAAATCGGCGATGAGTTAAAATTAGATTTAATTAACGATCTTCCAGAAGATGCAGTTATTTCAATCTATGAGCAAGGCGAATTCTTCGACCTTTGTCGTGGTGTTCACCTTCCATCTACAGGGAAAATTAAAGTGTTTAAATTATTAAGCGTTGCAGGTGCTTACTGGCGCGGCGATAGCAATAATAAAATGCTACAACGTATTTACGGTACTGCATTCGTTAAAAAAGCGGAATTAGATGAGCACTTACGTATGCTTGAAGAAGCGAAAGAGCGCGATCACCGTAAATTAGGTAAAGAATTAAAACTATTTACTAATAGCCAAAAAGTAGGACAAGGTTTACCACTTTGGTTACCAAAGGGTGCAACAATTCGTCGTATTATCGAGCGTTATATCGTTGATAAAGAAGCAAGCTTAGGCTATGATCACGTATATACTCCAGTACTAGGAAGCAGAGAGCTTTATGAAACTTCTGGTCACTGGAACCACTATCGTGATGGCATGTTCCCATCAATGGAAATGGATAACGAAGAATTAGTTCTTCGTCCAATGAACTGTCCTCATCATATGATGGTTTATAAAAATGATATTCACAGCTACCGTGAATTACCAATCCGTATTGCGGAACTTGGAACAATGCACCGTTATGAAATGTCAGGTGCGTTATCTGGATTACAACGTGTACGCGGAATGACTTTAAACGATGCGCATATTTTCGTTCGTCCAGATCAAATTAAAGAAGAGTTAAAACGTGTTGTAAACTTAACTCTAGAAGTGTACAAAGATTTCGGTTTAGAGAACTACTCATTCCGTCTATCTTACCGCGACCCAGCAGATACTAAAAAGTATTATGCGGATGATGAGATGTGGGAAAAAGCACAAGGTATGTTAAAAGAAGCTATGGATGAAATGGGTCTTGATTACTATGAAGCTGAAGGTGAAGCGGCATTCTACGGTCCAAAACTTGACGTTCAAGTTCGTACTGCTCTTGGAAAAGACGAAACACTTTCAACTGTACAATTAGACTTCTTGCTTCCAGAACGCTTTGAATTATCATACGTTGGTGAAGACGGTAAACAACATCGTCCAGTTGTAATTCACCGTGGTGTTGTATCAACTATGGAACGTTTTGTAGCCTTCTTAATTGAAGAATACAAAGGTGCATTCCCAACATGGTTAGCTCCAGTTCAAGTACAAGTAATTCCAGTTTCTCCGCAAGTACATTTAGACTATGCGAAGAAAGTACAAGACGAATTGCGTCGTGCTGGTATCCGTGTTGAATTAGACACTCGTGAAGAGAAGATCGGTTACAAAATCCGTGAAGCACAAATGCAAAAAATTCCGTACATGCTTGTAGTAGGTGACAATGAAGTAACTGAAAACGGCGTAAACGTACGTAAATATGGTGAACAAAAATCAGAAACAATCGCATTAGATGCTTTTGTTGACATGATTAAAGTAGAAGGAAAACGATAAGAAAAAGCCGCGGTATACCGCGGCTTTTTTATGTAATATACTTGAGAAAAATTAGAAAAAATAACCATGTAACACTTATCATAAAAAAGTATTGCAAGTATGTTAGTTGTTTGTTACAATATTTCTTGTTGTTAGTAAAATACATCGCGTCTTCTTGACAGACGTCATGTCCTATGATAAACTCATCAAGGATAATAGAATATTGTTTTGTGGAACAAGTAGAAGCACCCGCTTCTCACCTGATGGACGCATTCGCAGTTAACAGGTAAATGTATTTCTTACTTAAGATTTTACAAGTGTGGGTGTCGTATGCCCGCACTTTTTTTGTTCGGGTTCTATGACTACAAAATATGTTCTGAGAAAACCTTGGAGGTGGCTTACTATTAGCAAGGATATGATGATTAACGAGCAAATTCGTGCACGTGAAGTACGTTTAGTTGGCGCAAATGGCGATCAACTTGGAATCAAGTCTCGTAATGACGCTTTAGACTTAGCTGCAAATCTTAATCTTGATTTAGTATTAGTTGCTCCAAATGCGAAACCGCCAGTATGCCGCATTATGGACTACGGTAAATTCCGCTTTGAGCAACAGAAGAAAGAAAAAGAGCAGCGCAAAAATCAAAAAGTAATTAGCATGAAAGAAGTTCGTTTAAGTCCAACAATTGATGAACACGACTTTAACACAAAACTTCGTAATGCTATCAAGTTTTTAGAGAAAGGTGACAAGGTTAAAGCATCAATTCGCTTTAAAGGACGTGCCATTACTCATAAAGAAATCGGTCAACGTGTTTTAGATCGCTTCTCAGAAGCTTGTGCTGAAGTTAGCACAGTTGAATCTAAGCCTAAAATGGAAGGACGCAGTATGTTCTTAGTTTTAGCACCGAAAAACGATAAGTAATAGATAGAGGAGGAAATACCTATGCCTAAACAAAAAACTCATCGCGGCGCTGCAAAGCGTTTCAAAAAGACTGGATCAGGTAAACTGAAACGTTCTCACGCTTACACAAGCCATTTATTCGCTAACAAATCTACAAAAGCTAAACGTAAACTACGTAAAGCTGGTGTAGTAAGCGCTGGTGACTTCAAACGCATTCGTCAAATGCTTGACAACTTAAAATAAGTTCGGCTGATATATAGAACAATTAGGAGGTAATATTATGCCAAGAGTAAAAGGTGGTACAGTTACTCGTCAACGTCGTAAAAAAGTAATTAAATTAGCAAAAGGTTACTACGGTTCAAAAAATACATTATTCAAGGTTGCTAACCAACAGGTTATGAAATCTCTAATGTATGCATTCCGTGACCGCCGTCAAAAGAAACGTGACTTCCGTAAATTATGGATTACACGTATCAACGCAGCAGCTCGTATGAATGGTCTTTCTTACAGCCGCTTAATGCACGGTCTTAAAAATGCTGGCATCGAAGTTAACCGCAAGATGCTTGCTGACTTAGCTGTTCATGACGAAAAAGCTTTCGCTGAATTAGCAACAGTTGCAAAAAACAACATTAACTAATTAATTAGTTGAAACCTTAGAAGAATTTTCTTCTAAGGTTTTTTTATTTGTATTCAAATAGAAGTTAGAAGTGAAAGAAATTCTAAAGATTAACGGCTATGTTGTTATCAATATGACAAAATCAATATAAAAGTTATAGCAGTATAGAAGAATATACATATGAAGTCAGGAGAATACTCCTGGCTTTTTTCAATTCTGCTCGTTTGGAAAGAAGAGTATCTTTCCTAGCTGAAACGACACTGCTATAATGGAAAGATGATATGGAACTTTCATCAGATGAACAATTTAAGAGCGATGACTGAAACGTATTTGTAAATTAAGGACAAGCTATTTTATAAAGAGTTAGATAGCTGACTTATTCATAAGAACTGAAACATAATAATGAACTTTGAGATGAAACAACATTGTTGCGTAAAATGCGATGTTGGAGGAGGACAATAGAATGGACTTACTACAACTATTTAAATTACAAAAAGAATTAGATGACCGTATTGCAAAAGAACATGACTTACAACCGAAAAAATTGTTAAAAGAAAAAATGTTAGCTCTTCTTGTAGAAATTGGAGAACTTGCAAATGAAACACGTTGTTTTAAATATTGGAGCAACAAACCAGCATCAGAACGTGAAGTAATATTAGAAGAATACGTAGATGGTTTGCATTTTATTTTATCAATCGGAATTGATTTAGGTATTGATAAAAACTTCCTATTCTATAAATGTGCACAGACGAATAAAACACAAGTGGAAATTTTCTTAGACACATATGCGAAAGTAATTCGTTTTACAGATCAACCATCTATTACAAACTATATTGAATTATTTACGAGCTATCTTCGACTTGGACAAGCACTTGAATTTGAACAAGAAGAGATTGAAAAAGCATATTTAGATAAAAATGAAGTAAATCATCAGCGTCAAACACAAGGATACTAATTTAATTTTTGAATATTTCAATTTAATTATTGTATAATGAATTGACTGAAGAAAAAGGAGGGTGTTGGCAATGACAAAATTAGACGCGACATTGACAATGCTAAAAGAATTAACAGATGCACGTGGTATTGCTGGTAATGAGCGTGAACCACGTGAAGTAATGAAGAAATATATTGAGCCGTTTGCGGACGAACTTTCTACTGATAATTTAGGGAGTTTAGTTGCGAAAAAAGTAGGGGAAGAAAACGGCCCGAAAAT
Source organism: Bacillus cereus group sp. Bce041 (assembly GCF_052646455.1). Classification (NCBI taxonomy): domain Bacteria; kingdom Bacillati; phylum Bacillota; class Bacilli; order Caryophanales; family Bacillaceae; genus Bacillus; species Bacillus cereus group sp. Bce041. The sequence continues at coordinate 811,240 of NZ_JBQXON010000001.1, read as the reverse complement.
TATGGTTGCAGGTCATTTAGATGAAGTTGGATTTATGATTACACAAATCGATGACAAAGGTTTCCTTCGCTTCCAAACGGTTGGTGGCTGGTGGTCACAAGTTATGCTTGCGCAACGCGTGACGATTGTAACGCGTAAAGGAGATGTAACAGGTGTAATTGGTTCAAAACCACCGCACATTTTACCTCCAGAAGCTCGTAAAAAGCCAGTTGAAATTAAAGACATGTTCATCGATATCGGTGCTTCTAGCCAAGAAGAAGCGATGGAGTGGGGCGTACGACCAGGAGATCAAGTTGTACCTTACTTTGAATTCCAAGTGATGAAGAATGAAAAAATGTTACTTGCAAAAGCATGGGATAACCGAATCGGTTGTGCAATTGCAATTGACGTATTAAAACAATTAAAAGATGAAAAGCATCCAAACGTTGTATATGGCGTTGGAACTGTACAAGAAGAAGTTGGTCTTCGTGGCGCAAAAACATCTGCGAATTATATTAAACCAGATATCGCGTTCGCAGTAGATGTTGGTATCGCTGGAGATACACCGGGTGTAACGTCAAAAGAAGCACAAAGTAAAATGGGCGATGGACCACAAATCATTTTATATGATGCTTCTGTTATTGGACATACAGGTTTACGTGATTTCGTAGTTGATGTTGCTGATGAATTACAAATCCCGTATCAATATGATTCAGTAGCAGGCGGAGGAACGGATGCGGGTGCGATTCACATTGCTGTAAATGGTATTCCTTCTATGGCAATTACAATTGCAACGCGCTATATCCATTCTCATGCGGCAATGTTACATCGTGATGATTATGAAAATGCAGTGAAGTTAATTGTAGAAGTTATTAAACGTCTTGATAAAGAGGCTGTACATAACATTACATTTAATTAATAGAAAAAGCGAAGGAGCTTCTCCTTCGCTTTTTTATGTTTTAAAAAGGCCTTTCTAATCCTGCAGCAGTATGAGCCCCTAAAATAATTAAACGAGTTAATTGCATCGCCATAAAATGCGGGGTATATATCATCCCTCTTTTTAGCCATGACATAATCATTCCTAGGTGGGCACCAGTAACATAACTAATGAGAATATCGCGTGGAACCATTAGTTTTTCATCGTTAGGTTGTGAAATAGAGAGGCTTAATGTTAAATGCGTTTGAATTGCTTTCATCATCTTATACGTATAGTTTCCAGCAGCTTTATCACCAAGCATGACGTTATAGAAGTTAGTGTTTTCTGCAATATGTTCGAACAAGGCCAAAAAACTTGGATGTGGCGAATCAAATGTTAGTTGGAAATCTTCTTTATTTCTATTTCTCGGTTTAATTACTTCAGTTAGCTTTTCTAACATTTCTTCAATGCTTTTGTCTAGTAAGTCATATTTATCGTGGTAATGGCTATAAAATGTAGCGCGGTTTACAGGAGCGCGTTCTGCGATATGTTGAACAGTAACATTTTCAAAACCTTTTTCGCCTACTAAAGCGACAAAAGCATCCTGTATGAGTTGTCTCGTCCGTTTTACACGTGGATCATTTGTATTTTTAATAGACATTTTTATTTCCCCTCGTTTAATTTTCTATACTTAAACAACATATTGGTATTATATTGTTGTTTAAACGACATTTCATACGTAAATTGTCGGTTGTAGATTCAAAATAATTATTTATAATTATAAACGATAGTCCTTCAGAAATCAGCACCGCTCGCAGGTAGAGAAGTTTCGATTTACGCTGCAGATGGTGTGATTTTTTTGTTAAAAGGTTAATATAATTAACAATTAAACAATCTAAACAATAAGGACATAAATAGTTTAGAAAAAAATTATATGCGATATAAGGAGAGGAATGCAATGAATCAGTTTCGAAGAATGGTAATTATCAACATTATCACATTAATTGTACTAGTTGGCGGCGGTATTGGCGGTTATTACTATTACAATCAAACGGAAAATTACTTAAAAACAGACAATGCAAAGATTGATGGAAAGGTAATTCCGGTTGCTTCACCAGTAGCAGGTAAACTAACTGACTGGAAAGCTGAAGTAGGAAAAAATTATAATGAGAACGATAAATTAGGTACTGTTACTGTAGCGGCAGCTAATGGAGAACAAACAGTAGATGTAACAATTCCACAAAATGCAACAGTTGTACAATCAAACGCGACAACAAATGCTTTCGTTGGAGCGGGTAGCCCGATTGCTTATGCATTTGATATGAACAATTTATGGGTAACAGCAAACATTGAAGAAACAGATGTTGATGATGTTCAAAAAGGTCAAGATGTAGATGTGTATGTAGATGCATACCCAGATACAACGTTAACAGGAAAAGTAGAACAAGTTGGCTTAACAACAGCGAATACATTCTCTATGTTGCCATCAAGCAACGCAACAGCGAACTATACGAAAGTAACACAAGTAGTACCAGTTAAAATTTCTTTAGATCATAGCAAATCAGTAAATATTGTTCCTGGCATGAATGTGACAGTTCGTATTCATAAGTAAGGGGGAGATGAGATGTCCTCAATTGTAATTGCAGGATATGCACTATTTTGTATAATCGTCTTCTTCCTTGTAAATCGTCTTTTACGAAAGAAAAAAACGAAAATGGGAGAAGAACAAGTCCCAGCCGTAAGTAAAATAGAAGTAAGTAAAGTTGAAACAGAAGAGAAAGAAATTGAACGAAAGCAAGAATCGGAAATTTCTAATGTAGTTGAGTTAGAAACAGGAAAGCAAGAAGAAGTAAAACAAGAAAAAGAAGTGCCGAAAAAACAAATGTCTATGCCTGTAGAGAATGTGAACGTAAAAGCAGTTGTAGCTGTATTAATTCTAGGCATGTTCGTTTCTATTTTAAACCAAACAATCATTAATGTTGCATTACCTCCGTTAATGAATGAATTTAATGTATCAACTTCAACAGCACAATGGTTAATTACAGGCTTCATGCTTGTAAATGGTATTTTAGTACCGATTAGTGCCTTTTTAGTTTCACGATTTACGTATCGTAAATTATTCGTAGCAGCAATGTTATTCTTCACGGTAGGATCTATCATTTGTGCTACTTCAGGAAACTTTACAATGATGATGACAGGTCGCGTAATTCAAGCAGTTGGTGCGGGTATTTTAATGCCGGTTGGTATGAATATCTTCATGACGTTATTCCCGCCTCATAAACGCGGAGCGGCGATGGGATTACTAGGTGTAGCGATGATTTTAGCACCAGCTATCGGACCAACTGTAACAGGTTGGGTGATTGAAAACTATAGCTGGAACTTAATGTTCTATGCGATGTTTATTATTGGTTTAATTATTACGTTCCTATCTTTAAAATTCTTTACACTAGCTCAGCCGGTGTCTAAAACGAAATTAGATATATTCGGTGTGGTTAGTTCAAGTATTGGACTAGGAAGCTTATTGTACGGATTTAGTGAAGCTGGAAATAATAGTTGGACTAGTGCAGAAGTCATTATTTCACTTGTTATCGGTGTAATTGGTTTAGCGTTATTTATTTGGAGAGAGTTAACAACGGACAATAAAATGCTTGATTTACAAGTATTTAAATATCCAGTATTTACTTTTACTTTAGTAATTAATGCAATCGTTACGATGGCATTATTCGGAGGTATGTTATTGCTTCCAGTATATCTGCAAAACATTCGTGGCTTTACGCCAATTGAATCTGGTTTACTACTTCTTCCAGGATCATTAATTATGGGGATCATGGGACCAGTAGCGGGTAAATTATTCGATAAATATGGTATTCGTCCATTAGCGATAATTGGATTGGCAATTACGACGTATGCGACATATGAATTTACAAAATTATCGATGGATACACCGTATAGCGTTATTATGACGGATTATATTATACGTTCAATTGGTATGTCATTCATTATGATGCCAATTATGACAGCTGGTATGAACGCGCTGCCGATGAAATTAATTTCTCACGGTACAGCAACGCAAAATACGTCAAGACAAGTAGCTGGTTCAATTGGAACAGCGATTTTAATTACACTTATGACGCAACAAACAACTGCCCACGTAGCAGATTACGGCAACATGTTAACAACATCAAACCCAATTTTAGTTGATAAAGTACACGGCATGGGTCAAAGCTTAGCGGCCTTAGCTGGATCAGCTCAAGCAGGAGACGCGATGAGCACACAACTATTATATGGACAAATTTCAAAGCTATCTGCAATTAACGGTATTAACGATGCCTTCTTAATCGCAACGATACTTGCAGGTATCGCTTGGGTGTTATCGTTCTTCTTACAATCAGGCAATAAACCAAATAGAAAAGCAGGGAATTAATTTCCCTGCTTTTTTGCCTTTTTAAAGAGTGAGATATAAAAAATGATAACCAGTTACGGAGCACAGCCCTGTTATAAACAAAATTGTCCCCATAGAACAAATACTCGATATTTGCCTGCCGCTTATAATAGCTAATAGTCCAGCTAAAGAGAAGAAGCACCAATATAAAGTTCCCGAAATTGGAACCATCCCCTCTAAATCTATTCCAGAACCTATACAAACAATAGGAACAACGATGAGTAATATGCTAGTGAAACCAGCTATAATGGTAAGTATTTTACGATGTTTCATGCCAGCAATAATTAAAAAAATGCCGACGATGAATTCGCATAACATTAAAGTAAGAGCTAAAATCATCCAAGTTAATATTCCAAACACTTCTGTATTACCTCCGATTTGTAGGTTGCTAAAAAATATTATATATAGAATGAATCACCTACAGACATGAGCTCCCAGAAGATAACACCTAATATTCCAATGGTAAAAATAATGAATCCCATATTACGTATACTTTTAATTTTGGCTTGTACTCCACTTACCCCTGCTAATAATCCAGTTAAAGAAAATGGGGTCCAGTAAAGAGCAGTTGGAATCGGGAAAATTGTATCGATATGAATCCCTACACTTAAAAGAACAAAAGGTAGTGTGACAAAGGATAGGCTAAGTAGCCCCATTAAACCAACGAGTAATTTCCGATATTTAATCCCCGTTACTATTAAAAAAATACCACCAGCAATCCCGCATAGTAAGAGAAGTGGCGTGAAAAGCATCCAAATAATACTGAACATATGTAAACTCCTTTATGTGAATTAAGTTATATTTTACTACATGAGGTTTATTTTGGATATTATTAATGAGTATATATAAATTGAAGGAAATGGGTAATAACGATACGGATTATCAAAAACGCTAACCGCAGAAGAGTTTGAAGTTATGATAAAAGAGTAAAGAGAGGTATCGCGATGATACCTCTTTTTAACTCAAGAATGCCAACATGTTATTCATAATATGAAATAACATAGCTGGAATAATGGACTTTGTTTTTTTACATAAAATGGCCATTAATAATCCCATAAAGAAAGTAATTACCATTACCCCAAGTGAGTATGTATGAGCGATACCGAAGAAGAAACTTGTTACGATGGCTGCAATCCAAAATGGAAAGCGTTCTGAGAAGAAGCGAAGTATAAAACCACGGAAAATAAGTTCTTCAAAAATGGGTGTGAGTATTGCAAAGCTGAGAAGTAATAATATTTGATATTGCTTAAAGACGTCTAAGCTTAGTGCGGAAGATTGCTGCTTTGTTGCGTCTTGGAACACATAATTTAACAAGATGTAATTGAGTATGATGTTGATAACGAAGAAAAGAAGTAAGTATACGTATGTGCGCCATTCTTTCAGTGTTTTAAAGTTAAAAGATTTTAGTAGTAATTTTTTTGCGGGTTCGAATTTAAAAATGAAGAATAACAATACAGCTAGTTGTAATACGGTACTTGCAGTATTTGCAATAGATTCATACAGGGCAACTTGTTTTTTATCTGTAAGACCTGCTGTATAAATTGTTAATGGCATTGCGAGGAACATAGTAATAAGTCCAGTTCCAAAAAAGGCGAATAAAACAGAGCTAATAAATTGTCCCCATGACATCGAGTGTTTTTGTTCATTAGAAAGCTGTGTAGCGGGTTGCATTTGTAAAATCACCTCTTTTATATTTGCATATTTAATTATAAAGTAAGATGTTTTTGAATGTAACATTTAAATATTACATATAAAGTGAAACTTTAATCATTGGGGAGGTTCATCCCCCACTGATTATCAGCCCTCACCAATCGGGCTTTTACGGGCAGTTGATTCTCCACCTAACTTCCTCGTCTTTGCTGAATTTCGAGGTGGGGGTCTTACTGCTCGTTAATGCGGGATAAAGGTTTATTTTCCATAAAATAATAAAAGAGGTATCACCCTGTAGTGATGCCTCTTTCTCATTGATAACTATGTTCTGTCTTGTTATTCAATTTTGCTTGCTCTATTTGCAATTCACGCTCTACCAATCGATCTAATTGCTGAATTGCTTTAAGTGCTTTTTCATAAGAAATTGTTCGATAATGATGCGCTCCGCCCGGTTCTTCATCTGCTTCGTCTGCCCATTTAATAATATTTTGAAGAGATGTTCTTTCAATTTCTTGTTCCACTAAGAAAGAATCTGTATGAAGAAGAATTGCAATAGAAATTTCTTTTGCTAGTTTTGGATGTTCTCCTAATCTAATAAGTAATTTATGTGCTCTTTCAGCGCCTTTAATTGCATGGATATCATTCTTTTTATATAAGTCATAATCCCATTCGCCGCCTGTGTACCACGTATGATGTCCGATATCATGAAGGAAGCCAGCTTTTGTGGCAGCATCGACTGAGGCGTGATGCTTTTTGGCTAGGTGAAACGCATGGTAAGCGACAGCGATCGCGTGGACCATTCCAGAACGGTTTACGTATTTTTGTGTAATGTGGTGTTTAAAAATTTGTTCAAGCGTAATACGGTGCATAAAACATTCACTCCTTTTATCTTATGGTGTATATGAAGAAAAATCGATCGGTTTAAATGTATTTTGAACATTGTACTCCATCATAGTTCGTTAGTAAAGTAGAAATGTTTAGGAGAAGAAAAAATTTTTCTGCAAAAAAATCACCTTAGCTTATGCAAAGGTGATTTTCAAATTGCTTATTTTTTTAATCCTTGCTCTAGTGTTTCTAACATTTCGTGCTTTTCATTTTCATCAGCGTTTTTCCAAATGACTTCAAATAAAACGCCAAGACCTGGAAGCATTTTTTCTTCACCGCTTTGAATTGCATCGACGATTGTTTCTTGTAATTGATCTTGTGAATTTCCAGATACATTCGCTAATACGGCACCGCGTAAATTAAAACTCATTGCTTTCACCTCTTCTTCAGAATTGAAACTGACGTTAGTTTTTGTTCTTTTTTATGTAAATATGTATGAAAAATAGGCTATAATGATAAGACAAGAAGAGAGGGAAATACATATTATGAAAAACATTGATTCAGTACAAAATCCGCGTGTAAAGCAGTGGAAAAAGCTGCAAACGAAAAAAGAACGCGATAAAAAAGGTTTATTTTTTGTAGAAGGATTCCACTTAGTCGAGGAAGCTTTGAAGACAGGAATTGTAACAGAACTTATCGTTTCAGATCAGACAGACCTTCCGAAAGATTGGACAGTTAATGATGTGGAAATGTACATCGTACCTGAGGCGATTGTAAAAATACTTCGTGAAACAGAAACGACGCAAGGTGTATTTGCTGTTTGTGAGAAGCATGAGAAAGAAGTAGCTCTTACTGATGGGAAATTCCTTTTATTAGATGGCCTGCAAGACCCAGGTAATTTAGGAACAATTATTCGTACAGCTGATGCAGCTGGTATTCACGCCGTTGTGCTTGGAGAAGGTTGTGTTGATGTTTACAATAGTAAAGTACTCCGCTCTACACAAGGCTCTATTTTCCACTTACCAATTGTAAAAGGGAACTTAGAAGAATGGGTAGACAAGTTAAAAGAAAATAACGTTCCTGTATATGGAACAGCTCTTGAAAATGGAGTTCCGTATGGTGAAGTAACGCCGGCTGGCAGTTTTGCATTAATTGTAGGAAATGAAGGAAATGGCGTACGCCAAGAAATTCTTGCAAAAACGGATCAAAACTTGTATATTCCGATTTACGGCGGGGCAGAATCATTAAATGTTGCGGTTGCAGCAGGGATTTTAACGTATTATTTGCAAAGCCCGGTTGCGAACAAATAAAAAACTTCTTATAATAAGTTGAAGTACATTATATTAAAAGTTAAATAACGAAAAACGTTGATAGAGAAGAGTAGCTTACAAAATCGCCATATAGGGAGAGAATGTCGTAGACTGAAAGCATTCTTATGGTAGACGAAAGTGAATTCACCTCTGGAGTTGACGCCAGGACCATGTATATGTAAAGGCGTTCCGGTCAGAATTGATCGTTATAACTAATGAGTGGGCAGACATGTTCTGTCAATTTAGGGTGGTACCGCGAATTTACCTCGTCCCTTTTTGGGAGCGAGGTTTTTTTATTTTTAAAATTAGGAGGGTTCCAAAATGGAAGCACGTTTAAAAGAGCTAAAGCAAAAAGCGTTAGAGCTTATTGAAGAAGCGAAAGAGCTGAAAGGCTTAAACGACGTACGCGTAGCGTATTTAGGAAAAAAAGGTCCAATTACAGAAGTATTACGCGGCATGGGAAAATTATCAGCAGAAGAGCGTCCACGTATGGGAGCATTAGTAAATGAAGTACGTGAAGCGATTCAAACGCGTCTAGACGACAAAATTAGTAACTTAGAAAAAGCAGTAATTGAAGCGAAATTAGCTACTGAAACAATTGATGTTACATTGCCAGGTCGTCCTGTTGAAACAGGTTGTCACCATCCGTTAACGGCTGTTGTTGAGCAAATTGAAGATGTATTCATCGGTATGGGTTATGAAGTAGCTGAAGGAACAGAAGTAGAAAAAGACTACTACAACTTCGAAGCACTAAACTTACCGAAAGATCACCCAGCGCGTGATATGCAAGATACATTCTACATCACAGAAGAAACGTTACTACGTACACATACATCTTCTGTGCAAGCACGTACGATGGAAAATAATAAAGAAAAAGGCCCAATTAAAATTATTTGTCCTGGTAAAGTGTATCGCCGTGATGACGACGATGCGACGCATTCACATCAGTTCATGCAAATTGAAGGTCTTGTAATTGATAAAAACATTCGTATGAGTGACTTAAAAGGTACACTGCAAGTATTCGTGAAAAAGATGTTCGGTGAAGATCGTGAAATCCGTCTTCGTCCAAGTTTCTTCCCATTCACAGAGCCATCTGTAGAGATGGATATTTCTTGTATGATGTGTCATGGCAAAGGCTGCGGCACTTGTAAAGGAACTGGCTGGATTGAAATTCTAGGCGCAGGTATGGTTCACCCGAACGTACTTGAAATGGCTGGTTATGATTCAAAAGAATATCAAGGTTTCGCATTCGGTATGGGCGCAGAGCGTATCGCAATGTTGAAATACGGAGTAGATGACATTCGTCATTTCTATACAAATGATGTACGTTTCTTACAACAATTCAAACGAGCGTAAGGGAAGGAGAGGATAAGTATGTTCGTATCATATCGTTGGTTACAAGAGTATGTAGATATTAAAGATGTAACAGCACAAGAACTAGCAGACAAAATCACGAAAAGTGGTATTGAAGTAGAAGGCGTTGAAGTATTAAATAAAGGTGTAAAAGGTGTTGTAGTTGGTCACGTATTAGAATGTGAAAAACACCCAGAAGCTGATAAATTAAGCAAATGCTTAATCGATATCGGTGAAGAAGAGCCAGTTCAAATTATTTGTGGAGCTGCTAACATTGCAAAAGGTTTAAAAGTACCAGTTGCAAAAGTTGGAGCTGTACTTCCTGGTAACTTCAAAATCAAAAAAGCAAAACTACGCGGTGAAGCTTCTCACGGTATGGTTTGTGCTCTTCAAGAGCTTGGTATTGATGGAAAGTTAGTTTCAAAAGAATACGCAGATGGTATCTTCATCTTCCCAAGTGACGCTGAAGTTGGTGCAGATGCACTTGAAATTTTAAACTTACACGATGAAGTACTTGAGCTTGGCTTAACACCAAACCGTGCAGATTGCTTAAACATGTTAGGTGTTGCTTACGAAGTAGCTGCTATTTATGGCCGCGAAGTAAAGCTTCCAGCTATCGACTTACAAGAAACAGCAGAAAAAACTTCTGATTATATTTCTGTAAGTGTAGAAGCGAAAGAAGAAAACCCATTATACATTGCAAAAATGGTTAAAAACGTAAAGATTGGTCCATCACCAATGTGGATGCAAACTCGTCTTATGGCAGCTGGCATTCGTCCAATTAGCAACGTAGTTGATATTACAAACTACATTTTAATGGAATACGGTCAACCGTTACATGCATTCGATTACGATAAATTAGGTTCAAAAGAAATCGTTGTTCGTCTTGCAAAAGAAGGCGAAAAAATTGAAACGTTAGATGATCAAGAGCGTACATTACAAAGCCACCACCTTGTAATTACAAACGGCACGAAAGCTTTAGCTGTTGCTGGTGTAATGGGCGGGGCGGATTCTGAAGTTACAAATGAGACAGTAAACGTTCTAATTGAGTCTGCATATTTTGCAGGTCAAACAGTACGTCGTACATCAAAAGACTTAGGTCTTCGTAGTGAATCAAGTGCACGTTTCGAAAAAGGAATCGACCCAACACGTACATTTGAAGCAATTCAACACGCAGCTGCTTTAATGGCGAAATATGCTGGCGGTGAAGCACTTGAAGGTGTAGTAGAAGCTGACAACTTACAAGTACAAGAGCGTACAGTATCTGTTACTGCTGAAAAAGTAAACCGTGTATTAGGTACAAATATTTCTGCGAGTGAAATGGGTACAATGTTCACAAACTTGAAATTCCCATTCACAGAAGTAGAAGGAACATTCCACGTGAATGTACCAGCACGTCGTCCTGATATTACAATTTCAGAAGACTTAGTAGAAGAAGTGGGCCGTCTATACGGTTATGACCACATTCCAGTTACATTACCTTCTGGAACGATGACTCGTGGTAAATTAACATCAGCACAAACGAAACGTCGTAAAGTACGCCGCTTCTTAGAGGGTGCTGGTTTATATGAAGCAATCACGTATTCATTAACAAGCGCTGACAAAGCGAAACAATATATGGTTGAGCCAAACGAAAAGGCGCCTGTAGGTCTTGCGCTTCCAATGAGTGAAGAACGTAGCCAACTTCGTTTAAGCTTAGTACCGCAATTACTAGAAGCAGTTTCATACAATGTCGCTCGTAAAAACGACAGCGTTGCTTTATACGAAGTAGGTTCTATCTTCTTACCGACAGAAGAAGGAGAACTTCCGAAAGAAGAACAACATCTTGCAGGTGTTATGACAGGTCTTGCTCTTCACCATGCATGGCAAGGTGAGAAGAAAGTAGTAGACTTCTTCGTTGTGAAAGGTGTACTAGAAGGACTATTCGACGTACTTGGCGTTGCAAACCAAATCACATATGCACCAGCAAAACGCGAAGGTATGCACCCAGGCCGTACAGCTGACATCGTATTAGATGGCGAAGTAATTGGTTTCATCGGTCAATTGCACCCAGAAGCAGAAAAACAATTAGATGTGAAAAATACATTCGTATTTGAATTATCTCTTGTAAAAGTATTCGGTGCAGACGCTGAAGAAACTTACTACGCAGCAATTCCACGTTTCCCATCTATGACACGTGACATGGCTGTTGTAGTAACGAAAGAAACAAAAGCTGGTGAAATGAAGCAAGTCATTGCTGAAGCTGGCGGAGAACTTCTGAAAGACGTAACACTATTCGACTTATACGAAGGTGAAAAAATGGAAGAAGGCAAGAAATCACTTGCATTCTCTATGACTTACTTCGATGCAGAACGTACATTAACAGACGAAGAAGTAACAGAAGCACATAACCGTGTATTAACAGCGGTAGAAGAGAAATTTGGTGCGGAGTTACGTAAGTAATTTATAAATAAAAAGGTTGAGTACCCATTGAAGGGAACTCAACCTTTTTATTTTTAATTACATTGTATCTGTTTTTCGTTCTGTAAATACTTCGGTAGCAACCGTTAAAATGGTGTTTAATGCTACAGGAAATCCGGCATATATAATCATTTGCATCATTACTTCAATGATTTCTTCTTCTGTCCATCCGACGTTTAAAGCTCCGGTTATATAAAATTTCAGTTGTTCAGTATTCCCTAAAGCTGTTAATCCAGCAACGGTCGCAAGTAATCGAGATTTCAAGTCAAGACCTGGTCTGGCAAAAATTTGACCGTAGTTAAATTCTACAGCTAATGTTCCTAAATCAGGTGCAACAGAATCTGCAAGGTTATTTACGATGTTTTGGTAATGTTCAGGAGAGATTTTTGCTAAAATTCCCATCCCTTTTTCATAATTCACACTAGTTTCTTTCATTACATACATCTTCCCTTCTAGTATAATTGGGCATTTTTATAAATGAGATTAGTGTAATACTTATCATGGAAATTCCAAGAATACATACTCCGGTCCACTGCCATTTGCTCCAGACGAGCAGTCCGAAGTAAGAGCCTATAGACCCACCGAGAAATGTTGCCACCATGTATATGCCGTTCAAACTACTTCGTTTCTCAGGATGTAATTGCAAAAGGTGTGCTTGACAAGCTACTTGATTTGCTTGAGTGCCAGCTGTAAGTAAAAGAGCCCCTACAATGAGTCCTGGTAACCAGTACCCTGAAAACAAAAATAGTAAAAAAGAAAAAAATGAAATAGACGTACATAAAGCGTTTGCAAATATGGCTCCTTTTTTATCTATAATGCGCCCGATAATAGGTGTTGCAAATGCTCCTACTATTCCTACTAAACCGATTAATCCAACAGTAGAGCTTCCGTAATGATAAGGATGTGTAGTTAATAAGAAAATAAGTGTAGTCCAAAAAACACTGAAAGCTCCAAATACCATCCCTTGACTTAAACAAGCCTTTCGTAACATTTTCTCTTGCAACAAGAGTGGAATGAAAGAAAAGAGAAGCTTTTTATATTGCATGTGATGAGTCTTATCTCCTCTAGGGAAATACATTTTCACTAATAACATAAGAATGAAAGTACTTATGAAAAAAATCCCATAAACAGTTCGCCATCCGAAGTGAATATCAATGAATCCGCTAATTAATCGAGCTCCTAAAATGCCGCAAACTAGACCGATAGATACATTTCCTAAAATTTGACCTCTATTTTGATCAGTGGCGTATTGAGAGACGAAAGGGATTACAATCTGGGGGATGATTGTAACAAATCCAAGAATAAAATTAGCTGCAATTAGCCAAGTCATATCTGTTGAGAAAGCGGCTAAAGCTAAGTTAATACAAATGAGAGACAATAAAATTAAAATTAATTTTTTTCTCTCAAGTATATCCCCTAAAGGAACTATGAAAAGATTTCCTAATGCATATCCGACTTGGGTTACGGTAGCAACAATACCGATTCTAGTTTCTGAAACATGAAAAGTATGGGCTATGCTTACTAAAAGGGTTTGATTTATATACACGTTTGCTACTGTAAAACCACATATTACCGCCATAAATAAAACAAATCGCTGTGTTAGTTCAAAAGAATGTGTTTCTATATTTTTTATTATCATAAAATTCACCTCCTTTACTCATTAAGATAAAGGTAGGTTTATAATGAAAATAGGAGTGTATTTATACTGGTATAAAAACTACCACTAATAAAGGGGAATATTATATGTTAAGCGATGCAGATAGAAGGAAGGAACTAGCAGATTTTTTGAAAAGCCGCCGAGCTAGGTTGACTCCTGAGCAATTTAATTTACCAATTGGTCAGCGAAGAAAAACAAAAGGATTAAGACGGGAAGAAGTTGCACAATTAACTGGAATTGGATTGACATGGTATACATGGTTAGAACAAGGGCGTGATATCCAAGTTTCTCAAGAAGTTATAGAGTCAATTTCTCGTGTGTTTCGGTTGGAGGGAGAAGAAAGAAATCATTTGATTTTATTGGCAAATCTTTCACTACCTTCTCAAATAAGGAAGCCGATTGCTGGACATATAAATGGGGTTTTAGAGGGGTTACTAGATCAATTACAATTTTGTCCTGCTTATGTAATTGATGAAAAACTTAACATTGTTCATTGGAATAAGGCTGCTAGTGTTGTATTTGGTGATTTTGGTGAAATGGATGAGAGAAATCGAAATGCGGTTTGGCGTTGTTTTACATCAAAAGAATACCGTAAACTATTTGAAAACTGGGAAAATCATGCGCAACGTTTAATTGCACAGTTCCGTGCTACATATACACAATTTATTGGGGATGAGTGGTTTAAAAATGTAATTGAGGAACTTACGGAAAGAAGTAGCGAATTTCGTATGTGGTGGTCAAATCATGAAGTGCAAGGAACACCTATTGGTCGGAAAGTACTTTTACATCCTGCCATAGGGACGTTGGTCATGGATCATGTTACACTCCAGGTTTATGATGCACCTGAATTAAAGCTTACAATTTATCAGCCACGTATAGAGGAAGATACAAAAATGAAGATGAAAGAATTATTAAAAGGAAATTAGGATAATACAGTAGGGAATTAATCTCTCATGGAAATCGTTTAAATATATGTTGTTGAAAAAAGAAAAATACTGATATATTTTCCGACATCTTGCATCTTTCTCTCGAATGTAGTACATTAATTTTAGTTTAACAAAATGAAAGACGATGATAAGGAAAAGTAGTATATACTATAATCCAAAGCGAGTCAGGGACGGTGAGAGCCTGATGAGGCGGTATATGTGAAGAACACCTTGGAGTTGCTAACCGAAATTGAATCTCGTATTCAAGAGTAGACTTAGACGGGAATCCGGCCTGTTACAAACCGGGAAGTATGTATTACATACGAGTTAAAGTTGGTCTTTATGACAAATTGGGTGGTACCGCGAAGTTTAACCTTTCGTCCCTTTATGGATGAAAGGTTTTTTTGTATTTAAATATATGAGCAAAGGAGAATTTCACTATGGAAAACACATTAGTAAAAAGTCTGTATAGAGATACAGAAAAGTATGCAGATCAAACAGTACAAGTATCAGGGTGGATTCGTAACTTACGTGATTCAAAAGCATTTGGTTTCATCGAATTAAACGACGGTAGCTTCTTCAAAAGCGTTCAAATCGTTTTCGATACAGAATTAGAGAACTTCAAAGAAATTGCAAAACTTCCACTTAGCTCTTCAGTTAAAGTAGAAGGTAAAGTAATTGCAACGCCTGGAGCGAAGCAACCATTTGAAATTAAAGCAGAAAAAATTGATATCGAGGGCTTATCAGATTCTGATTACCCACTTCAAAAGAAACGTCATACATTTGAATACTTACGTACAATCGCTCACTTACGTCCAAGAACAAATGCATTCTCTGCAACGTTCCGCGTACGTTCTATCGCAGCATTTGCGATTCACCAATTCTTCCAAGAGCGTGGATTCGTACATGTTCATACACCTATCATCACTGGTAGTGATACAGAAGGTGCTGGCGAAATGTTCCGCGTAACAACGCAAGATTTAAATAACCTACCAAAAGGTGAAGACGGAAAAGTTGATGAGTCAAAAGACTTCTTCGGTAAAGAAACAAACCTAACAGTAAGTGGACAGCTGAACGCTGAAGCTTATGCATTAGCATTCCGTGATGTATACACATTCGGACCTACATTCCGTGCAGAAAACTCAAACACAACTCGCCACGCTGCTGAGTTCTGGATGGTTGAGCCTGAGATTGCATTCGCGGAACTAGGGGATGTAATGAACCTTACAGAAGATATGCTGAAATATGCAATGAAATACGTATTAGAGCATGCACCAGAAGAAATGGAATTCTTCAACAGCTTCGTTGATAAAACAGTTCTTGAGCGCATGAACAACGTAATTAACTCAGACTTCGGTCGCATCACTTATACAGAAGCAATTAAAGTACTTCAAGAATCAGGTGCTGACTTCAAATACCCAGTAGAATGGGGAATTGACTTACAAACAGAGCACGAAAGATACTTATCAGAAGAAATCTTCAAACGCCCTGTATTCGTAACTGACTATCCGAAAGACATTAAAGCATTCTACATGCGTTTGAATGAAGACGGTAAAACAGTAGCTGCTACTGACCTTCTAGTTCCTGGCATCGGCGAATTAATCGGCGGAAGTCAACGTGAAGAAAGAATGGACGTTTTAGTAGACAGAATTAAAGAATTAGGTATGAACGAAGAGGACTACTGGTGGTACTTAGAACTTAGAAAATACGGCGGTACAAAACACGCTGGATTCGGTCTAGGTTTCGAGCGCTTCCTAATGTACATCACTGGCATGGCTAACATCCGTGACGTAATTCCATTCCCAAGAACTCCAGGTTCTTCTGAGTTTTAAGATATAAAAAAAGCGAGAGCAACTGCTCTCGCTTTTTTTATTGAGAAAGGTTGTAATTGCAACCTGAACTTTATAAAGTATTTCACGACTAGAAAAGATGTTGTTCATAGTTCAATTCCCACTTCATATATAAGTAAAACGAATGCGACATTTATATAGGGAAGGGGTTTTTATACAATGGGGGAAATTCCAAGTCATACAAAGTGGACATTGCGTGACAAGTATATAGTAATCACTGGTGCAACAAGTGGTATTGGATTAGCGGCAGCTAAGATGTTTGCAAAAAGCGGTGCTAAGCTAGGAATCATTGCACGTAATGAAGCAAAAGCGAATGATGTTATGACTCAACTTGAAAATATAACGGATGGGAATGCAGTGGTAGATATATTTTTCGCTGATATGTCTTCCCAACAATCTATACGCCAGGTAGCTACCGATATTTTAGAAAGATGTCCGAGAATTGATATATTAGTAAATAATGCGGGTGCTTTATTTCAAACAAGACAAATTACAGAGGACGGTTTGGAGATGACCTGGGCGGTAAACCATTTAGGTCCATTCTTACTTACAAATTTGTTGTTGGAGCGTTTAAAAGAAAGTGCTCCTGCTCGCGTCATTACCACTGCATCTCACGGTCATAAAATGGCTAAAAAGGAAATTGATTTCGATGATCTAGATGCAGAACAACTGTATCGCGGTATTAAGAAGTTCATGGGCGGTCCTACAATGCGTTATGCACAAACAAAACTAGCTAACATTTTATTCACCTCTGAATTGGCACAGCGGTTGGAGGGAACGGGTGTTAGTGCTTATAGCTTTGACCCGGGGCTAGTGAATACAAATTTTAACCAGGATAATGGTCTAGCTGCTCGCTTAACTATGGCAGCAATGAAACCTTTCTCCCGTACGCCGGAGAAAGGTGCTGAAACTTTAGTATGGCTAGCAGAATCAACTGGATTTACTAATCAGAGTGGTTATTACTATGCCGATAAACAAGTAGGGGAAATGTCTGAAGCTGCCTTGGATAAGGATGCAGCAAAGCGGCTATGGGACATAAGCGAAAACCAAACACGAGAGTAAAAGAGTAGCGAGTATATGTTCAGATTATTATGTTGAATAGTTTTTTACCCTTAAGTAAAAAGTAACCTTGGGGGTGAGTGCAATGAGTAAAAAAGTGAAAAAAGACCATTCAAGATCAATCCTAGGTTCTCCAGAAGTGGAAGGACAAGGGACAACAACACATGAAACGGGTTCTCATAAAGTATCTTCATCAAATAAGAAGCAGAAACGAAGCTAATATAAAAAAGGGAGAGTCTTGGCGGCTCTCCTTTTTTATAGGGGAATTACTAAAAATGAGTTAATTTAGCGATATAGTTAGAAGAGGAAAATAGTAAATGCAATTACATTGAATCGAGAACACATGAAACAAAAAACAGGAGTTTGTAGGCTCCTGTTTTTGTCGATACTATCTTAATAAGCGAAGCGCCTTCTCCGTATTAGCGAAATGCAGTTTCACAAACTCAGGTAATCGTTCTTTACCAAGCTTTTGAATTAATTTAGCAGCAGCGATATCAACTTGTTTACCAGCACCTTTTGGAAGTGGCATACCAGCTTTTTTACTTAGTTCGTCAAACTGTTTTACGAATGAGTAGCGAGCTAAAATGGAAGCGGCGGCAACAGCTAAATGAACACTTTCACCTTTCGTAGCGAAGTAAACATTTTCACGCTGTACCTGTTTTTGTTTTGCTAAATATTTATAGTATGTATCAGGTTGTGTGAATTGATCGATTAAGACGCCTTCAGGTTTTGTAGGTGCCATTTTAGCTAATAAGTTTGTAATAGCTTTATTGTGTAGTAAAGCTTTTAACTTACCTTGGTTGTTTCCTTTATCAAATAGCTCGTTATATTTTTCG
This sequence comes from Bacillus cereus group sp. Bce041, assembly GCF_052646455.1. Taxonomy (NCBI): domain Bacteria; kingdom Bacillati; phylum Bacillota; class Bacilli; order Caryophanales; family Bacillaceae; genus Bacillus; species Bacillus cereus group sp. Bce041. The sequence goes on along the minus strand of NZ_JBQXON010000001.1, from coordinate 792,977 downwards.
TTATGAAGGACAAGAGAGCTATAAGGAACAACGTGTAGAAGTTGTTTCGCAATGGCAGTAATTTGATCGTCATTTAAGTTTTTAGAGTCTTTTACACCAAGTTCTTTTAGTAGTGGAATTTGCTTTGCATCCACATATACAGCAACGACTGTCATCGGTCCGAAGAAATCACCAGTACCAACTTCATCAGACCCTACAATAGACATTGTACCGATGGAAGCAGGCGGTGCATAACGGTGTGAATCAACAGATTTTTTTGCAGCTGTTTTCGGTGTTTGAGAGACAGTTTGCCAACGAGAAGCTTCTGCTTCAGCGCGGCCTCCTTGGAACATTACTTTTCCAGATTTATACGCTGTAATCGTGCAAGATGGTACCTTTGCCATAAAGATCCCGCCTTGCGGAGTTTTCGGGCTAAGCGAATGTTTATATTGTTGTTTCATGTCTTCAATTACTGTAGAATTTGTTTGAATTACGATAGAATTTGACATAATGGTCGCCCCTTTTTTTATATTGTTATTTTTATCATATCGGATTGTTCTTTCTGTTTCCATATTATGAAGGTTCATGGTATGATAAACTTTAGGATTCTGTACGTGATTGGAGGCCGGTGAGTTGTCACAACAAAAGGGAAAGAAAAGTCGAATTAATGTAGAAATCTATGGTCAGCAATATTCAGTTGTTGGCGATGAAAGTACAAGTCATATCCGCATGGTAGCAGCGATTGTGGATGATAAAATGCGCGAACTCAATGCCAAGAATCCTTCGCTTGACACGAGTAGACTAGCGGTATTGACGGCGGTAAACGTCATACACGATTACATAAAATTAAAAGAAGAACATGAGAAATTGAAAGAAAGTATGACAAAAAAAGGAATGGAATAACATGATTGATATTATTATCATTTTACTGCTTGTTATGGGATTTTTCCTCGGCTTACGCAGAGGGTTTATTCTGCAACTTGTAAAGTTAACAAGCTTTATTATCGCATACCTTGTTGCATACTGGTACTGTAAAGATTTAGCGCCAGCACTTGCGAAATTTATTCCGTATCCATTTGATAAAAACGTATCTGTTCCAGAATGGATTGATGCAAATAATATTGAGACAGTATTTTATCAAGCGCTTGCGTTTATCATATTGTTTATTATCACTAAAATTGCACTTTCATTACTTGGTAATTTGTTAAATATGTTTGCAGAAATACCGGTTTTAAAGCAAGTAAATGCGTTTGCGGGGGCAATCCTCGGATTTTTAGAAGTATATATTATTTTGTTTGTCTTAATTATCATTGGAAATATTCTTCCGATTGAACAAGTACAAACACCATTACAAAAATCATCAATTAGCAAAATAATTGTAGACGATACACCGATTCTATCTGAAAAGGTGAAGGAACTATGGCAGACAGGTAGCAGAGTATAACTTCTCTTTTTTCGGAAAGAGAAGTTTTTTTCTATGAAAGAAAGGCGGGGCAATGATGAAAGTAAATAAAAAACAAGTGATCAAATTATTAGAGACAATCGGGCTTTTTATGGAACTAAAGGGTGCGAATCCATTTAAAATATCTGCATTTCGTAAAGCGGCAGCAGCATTAGAAAGTGACGATCGTAGTCTTTCTGAAATTGAAGATTTCACAAAGATTCCAGGAATTGGAAAAGGAACAGCAGCCGTTATACAAGAATATATAGAATCGGGAACATCTGAAGTATTACAAGAACTTGAAAAAGAAGTACCAAGTAGCTTATTGCCGTTATTAAAACTACCAGGTCTTGGTGGTAAAAAGGTGGCTAAGTTATATAAAGAGCTAGGCGTTATTGATATGGAGACGTTAAAAGCTGCTTGTGAGGAAAATAAAGTACAAGCTTTAGCTGGTTTCGGTAAGAAGACAGAAGAGAAAATATTAGAAGCAATCGATCAAGTAGGCTCTCGTCCAGAGCGTTTACCAATTGCGATGGTATTGCCTATTGCCGGGGAAATAGAGGAGAAATTGTCGAATATTGCTGAAGTAATTCGTTTCTCTCGCGCTGGTAGTTTGCGCCGTGTTCGTGAAACAGTGAAAGATTTAGATTTTATCATTGCAACGACAGAACCAGCAGCGGTACGTGAGCATTTACTACAATTTGATAATATGATTGAAGTAATAGCAAGTGGAGATACGAAAGTTTCTGTCCGTCTTCAATATGAATATGATATTTCAATTGATTTCCGTTTAGTAAAACCAGAAGAGTTTATTACAACTCTTCACCATTTCACAGGATCAAAAGATCATAACGTAAAAATGCGTCAAATCGCAAAAGATAAAGGCGAGAAAATTAGTGAGTACGGTGTAGAGAACTTGGAAACAGGTGAAGTGAAAACATTTGAGACTGAAGAAGACTTCTTTGCTCATTTCGGTTTGCCATTTATTCCGCCAGAAGTGCGTGAAGATGGAAAAGAAATTGAATTAATTAAAGAGTATCCGAACTTAATTCAGTTTTCCGATATACAAGGTGATTTACATATGCATACAACTTGGAGTGACGGTGCTTTTTCTATTGAAGAAATGGTACAAGCGTGCCGTGCTCGTGGATATAAGTTTATGGCGATTACTGATCACTCGCAATACTTAAAAGTGGCGAACGGTTTAACGAAAGAGCGTCTTCGTGAGCAAGCGAAAGAAATTGAACGTATGAATGAAAAGTATCCAGACATTACAATTTTACGCGGAATTGAAATGGACATTTTACCAGATGCCTCGCTTGATTTTGATGATGAAGTATTAGCAGAATTAGATTATGTCATTGGAGCGATTCACTCTAGCTTCTCACAAGACCGTGAAACGATTATGAAGCGTCTACGTACTGCACTTGAGAATAAACATGTCACAATGATTGCCCATCCTACAGGACGTCTTCTCGGGCGTCGTGAGGGTTATGATGTAGATACAGATTTATTAATTGAACTAGCAAAAGAGACAAATACAGTTTTAGAATTAAATGCGAATCCGAACCGTCTAGATTTAAGCGCGAAATTATTAAAACAAGCACAAGATGCTGGTGTGAAAGTAGCGATTAATACGGATGCTCATACGCTTGAAATGTTAGAAGATATGGAAACAGGTGTAGCAGCAGCACGTAAAGGTTGGATTCAAAAAGATAACGTGATTAACACGTGGGATATTGAACGTTTATTAGACTATATTAAACGTAATAAGTAATACAAGGGGGACCTGCAACATGTTAGAAAGAACGTTGCGTGTATTAGAATACAATAAAGTAAAAGAACAATTACTTGAACATACAGCATCTTCACTTGGTCGTGACAAAGTGAAGCATTTAGTGCCGAGCACTGATTTTGAAGAAATTGTAGAAATGCAAGATACAACGGATGAAGCAGCGAAAGTTATTCGTTTAAAAGGTAGTGCACCATTAGGTGGTATTACGGATATTCGCTCAAATGTGAAGCGTGCAAAAATTGGGAGTATGTTAAGTCCAAATGAATTACTTGATATTGCAAATACGATGTATGGTAGTCGTAATATGAAACGCTTCATTGAAGATATGGCTGATAACGGTGTCGAGCTTCCGATTTTAGAAACTCACGTCGCTCAAATTGTATCTTTATATGATTTAGAAAAGAAAATTACAAATTGCATCGGTGACGGCGGTGAAGTAGTCGATAGCGCAAGTGATAAACTGCGTGGTATTCGTACTCAAATTCGTACTGCGGAAAGTCGTATTCGTGAAAAGTTAGAAAATATGACGCGCTCTTCAAACGCGCAAAAGATGCTGTCTGATTCGATTGTAACGATTCGTAACGAACGTTACGTAATCCCAGTAAAACAAGAATATCGCGGCGTATATGGTGGTATTGTTCACGATCAATCGGCTTCTGGACAAACGTTATTTATTGAGCCACAAGTCATTGTAGAATTAAATAATGCACTGCAAGAAGCACGTGTGAAAGAAAAACAAGAAATCGAACGCATCTTATTAATGTTAACAGAAGAAGTGGCAGTAGAAGCGGATATCGTTTTATCAAACGTAGAAGTAGTTGCAAATCTTGATTTCATCTTTGCGAAAGCTTTTTATGCGAAGCGAATTAAAGCGACAAAGCCGATTGTAAATAACGAGCGTTACATGGACTTAAGACAAGCACGCCATCCGCTTATCGATCCAGAAATAATCGTGCCAAATAACATTATGTTAGGGAAAGATTTCACGACAATTGTTATTACAGGACCGAATACAGGTGGTAAAACAGTTACGCTGAAAACAGTTGGTATTTGTGTGTTAATGGCGCAATCTGGCCTTCACATTCCAGTAATGGATGAGTCAGAGATTTGTGTATTCAAAAATATCTTTGCTGATATCGGTGATGAGCAATCGATTGAACAGAGTTTAAGTACGTTCTCCTCACATATGGTGAACATCGTTGATATTTTAGAAAAAGCTGATTTTGAAAGCTTAGTTTTATTCGATGAATTAGGTGCTGGAACAGACCCACAGGAAGGGGCTGCACTTGCCATTTCAATTTTAGATGAAGTATGTAATCGCGGTGCTCGCGTTGTTGCAACGACGCATTATCCAGAATTAAAAGCATACGGATATAACCGTGAGCAAGTTATTAATGCGAGTGTTGAGTTTGATGTAAATACATTAAGTCCAACTTATAAATTATTAATCGGTGTACCAGGCCGTAGTAATGCCTTTGAAATTTCGAAACGTCTTGGATTATCTGATCGCGTTATTGAGCAAGCACGCAATCACATTAGTACAGATACGAATAAAATTGAAAATATGATTGCGAAGTTAGAAGAAAGCCAGAAGAACGCAGAGCGTGACTGGAACGAAGCAGAAGCGCTTCGCAAACAATCTGAAAAACTGCATCGTGAATTACAACGTCAAATCATTGAATTTAACGAAGATCGTGATGAACGATTATTAAAAGCGCAAAAAGAAGGAGAAGAAAAAGTCGAAGCTGCAAAGAAAGAAGCAGAAGGCATTATTCAAGAACTTCGTCAATTGCGTAAAGCACAGCTTGCAAATGTGAAAGACCACGAGCTAATTGAAGCGAAGAGTCGTCTAGAAGGCGCAGCGCCAGAGCTTGTTAAGAAACAAAAAGTAAATGTGAAAAATACTGCACCGAAACAACAGTTACGTGCAGGTGATGAAGTGAAAGTATTAACGTTCGGTCAAAAAGGTCAACTACTTGAAAAAGTAAGCGATACAGAGTGGAGCGTACAAATCGGTATTCTGAAGATGAAAGTGAAAGAATCTAATATGGAATACATTAACACACCGAAGCAAACAGAGAAAAAAGCAGTTGCAACGGTAAAAGGTAGAGACTATCACGTTTCATTAGAACTTGATCTTCGTGGTGAACGATTTGAAAATGCAATGGCGCGCGTTGAGAAATACTTAGACGATGCCCAGCTTGCAAGCTATCCTCGCGTATCAATCATTCACGGTAAAGGGACAGGAGCACTTCGCCAAGGTGTACAAGATTACTTGAAGAAGCATCGCGGTGTAAAAACCTTCCGTTACGGTGACATGGGCGAGGGAGGCCTAGGCGTAACAGTTGTCGAATTAAAATAGAAAACAACGAAACAAAGGGGAAACCATTATATGTTTATGGACAAACTTGCAAAAGTATTGTTAGCTTGTTGTGGAATATTTTTGGTGATTGGGGTTATTTATTTAGTTGTTTTTGCGAAGTGAAAAAGCGTCAATCGTGGCAGAATGATATTGCCATAGATTGACGCTTTTAATATATGTGAAAAGGAATAGAACATGAAAATCAACCAATACATAAGCGAAGCAAAATTATGCTCCAGACGTGAAACAGATCGTCTCATTAAAGCTGGACGCGTGGCTATTAACGGCGAAATATGTACGCACGGTGCACTCGTAAGCGATGGTGATAGGGTAACGATTGATGGGCAAGTTATTGTAAAAGAAGAGAAAGAAAAAGTGTATATCGCATTTCATAAACCAGTCGGAATTACTTGTACAGCAGCCGATCATATTGAAGATAATATTATTGATTATATCAATTACCCAGAGCGAATCTTTCCAGTTGGGCGATTAGATAAAGCATCAGAAGGACTTATTTTATTAACGAATGACGGCGGCATTGCGAATCAAATTTTACATGGTGATCATGAGCACGAGAAAGAATATGTTGTCACAGTAGATAAACCTTTTACGGACTGGTTTATTGATGAGATGTCCCGCGGTGTAAAGATTAAAGATGGAATGACGAAGCCGTGCAAAGTGACAAGAGTCGATCAATCAACATTTCGTATCGTTTTAACGCAAGGAATGAACAGGCAAATTCGTAGAATGAGTCGTGCTTTCGGATTTACTGTAATAAAGCTAAAGCGAGTACGCATTATGAATATAGAGCTAAATGAGCTTGAAGTTGGAAAGTGGCGGAGCGTTACAGCTGAAGAGTTAGAAATTTTAATAGGGCAGTTATAGGGAGGAAAAATTTTCTCCCTATATTTTTTTGTCAGAAAAAATAAAACTATTGATTTTTTAAAAAATAGCCCATATAATAAAAAACAACAAGTTTCGACAAGATATTTTATAAAAGTAATGATGAGGACATGAGTTGTATTTTACGATTCTCAGAGAGGGAAGCCTTAGGCTGTGAGCTTCCTAATACGAAAAGACAAGCTTACCACCTCTAAACTTCAAGAGTGAACTGCATACATGATGCATTGTAATTCTTGGCGGATAAAACCGTTATCAATTTACACGAGCTATAAAATGAGCTTATTTCGTTATAAATTCATTTTATTAGAATAAGGGTGGAACCACGATTTCAACACTCGTCCCTTTATTAGGGACGGGTGTTTTTTGCGTTCTTTTACGGGGAAGTATGCTTGAAAGAGGATATGTGACGGATTTTAATTCAGAATATTTTGTTAATTTATTATTTTAGGAGGTTAGTAGAAATGAAATCATCTTTAAAGTTTTCAGAGATGTTTGCAATAAGTTTAATGTTATTTGCACTGTTTTTTGGTGCGGGTAATATGATTTTTCCACCAGCGTTAGGACAAGGCGCTGGAACAGACGTATGGATTGCGTTGTTTGGTTTTATCGTAACAGGCGTTGGACTACCTTTATTAGGAGTAATTGTTATAGCTTTAAAGGGAGATATTAATGAGCTAGCAGGACGTGTACATCCTATATTCGCACTTGTTTTTATCACTGCAATTTATTTATGTTTAGGCGTATTCGTAAGTGTGCCGCGTACAGGAACAGTAGCTTATGAGATGAGTATTGCACCGTTTTTACCAAGTGAGATAGCTGGTCAGTCATATCCACTTGTTATCTTTACACTTATTTTCTTTGCAGTCACTTTCTATTTAGCTTTAAATCCTTCGAAATTAGTGGGTCGTATTGGTAAAGTGCTAACTCCAATATTATTAGCTGTTATTGCAATTATCGTAGGTAAAGCACTTATTACACCAATTGGAGAATTTGGTGCACCGACAGAAGCGTATAGTGCTCCTCTCTTCAAAGGATTTATTGATGGATATTTAACTTTAGATGGACTTGCAGCACTGGTATTCGGAAATGTTGTAATTCATGCGTTAAAAGAAAAAGGCATTACAAATAAAAACAGTATTGCAAAAGTAACAATCTTTGCAGGATTTATTGCAGCGCTTGGTCTACTACTTGTGTATTTAGCACTTGCTTATCTTGGAGCTTCTAGTGTGTCACTTGGAATGGGCGCAAACGGAGGAATTATTTTAACAAATGTCGTGAATCATTTATTTGGTAGCTACGGAACTTTATTACTAGGGATCGCAATTACAGCAGCATGTTTAACAACTTCTGTAGGTATTGTTGCAGCTTGTGGTGATTACTTCTCTTCTTTATTACCAAAGCTTTCTTATCAAAAAGTCGTTTTCATTTTCTGTGTATTAGCATTTATGGTAGCAAACCTTGGGTTAACTCAGTTAAATGCATTAGCATTACCAATCTTAATCGCAATTTATCCAATTGGAATCGTACTTATCGTATTATCACTTGTTGAAAACTACGTTCGTCTTCCATTAGCGATGTATGTGGGCGGGATTGTAGGAGCATTTGCAATAAGTTTCTTTGATGGGTTACACAATGCAAACCTTCAAATTGCAGCGCTAGCACCTATTTTAGATAAGATTCCATTATATAGTGTAGGGATTGGTTGGTTAGTTCCAGGCATAATCGGTATAGGATTTGGTTATATAGTTTCTAAGTTTCGAAAGCAGGAAATTGCTGTAGAAAAATAGAGAAAAGAGGCTTTCTATAATAGAAAGTCTCTTTTTTTGTAAAAAAAGCCGCATATAGAGAAATTTAGATATTAAAAATTTTATACGTAATATAGTTGACAAAAAATTTATGAGTAGGCTAAGATTGACTTAGTTGTGGAAATATTGGAAGGGAAGTGAGGGAAACGGGGTTTCTATAACTATAGTGTTGTTATGGGAAGAGGTGAAAGAGGAGAAGAGAAAGTTTATTTTTTTGACTTACATTGAGAATGATAATCAATAAATACGTTTTATAATTTTTTCTCAGTTTCTATGCCTTCGTATAAGGAATAGGGTGAGATATTATTTTTAATATCCAATGAGAATGATAATCAATAACACTTATATTACATAAAAGAATGCTAATTAAATAATAGGTAGAAGAGATTATTTTTTTCTTGTGAATTGAGAATAATTATCATTTTCAGAAAAAGTGAAATGAAAGATAACCAAGGAGGAAACAAGAAAAATGAAAAAGGTTTCTGTATTACCCGCTTTTATTATAACGTTCGTATGTATGCTAGCTTTTCTTGTAATGCCATACGGGAATGCTTCAGCAAAACTAGCTGATGGTACTTACGATATTAATTACGTAATTCAAAAAGCGGAAAATGATTCAGCTTCAATGGCAAATGACTATTTTGAAAAGCCGGCAAAATTAATAGTGAAAAACGGTGAGATGAGAGTACAAGTTCCGATGAATCATAGTGCTTGGATTACAGAATTTAAAGCACCAGAGAACGGAAATTTTGTTGATGCGAAAGTTGTTAGTAAAGATGAATCGGCAGATAAAAGAACAGTAGAGTTTAAAGTAGATGATTTATCCAAACCGGCAGCTGTAAAAATTCATGTTGTTGTACCAAGTGCAAACTATGACCACCACTACACAATTCGTTTTGCTTTTGATGCAAATGTAAAAGCTGTAGGTGGCGATAATGGCGTAGCTGCTACAACAAAAAATAATGATCAAGCGAAAACAGATACACAAGTAAAAGAAGAGAAAACAAAAGTAGAGAGTAAGGAAACAGCTAAAGAAGTGAATAAAGAAACAAAAAATGAAAATGGAAAAGCTGAAAAAACAGATAACCCAAAAACAGGCGATGAAGCACGTATTGGATTGTTTGCAGCGTTAATTCTTATTTCAGGTGCTTTCTTAATTCGTAAAGTGAAATTGAGTAAATAAATCTTTTGAAGGGTGATGAATATATGTTTAAACAATTTAAAATGATTATTGCCGTATTTGCTGTTTTATTTACATTTATCGCAACACTAGGTTTACAAGATGCAAAGGCTGCTACAAAACTAGCTGATGGAAAATATAATATTGCTTTTACTGTATGGAAAGGCGATAAAGATGAATCGTCTAGAATGAATAGTTATTTTGAAAGCCCAGCAACATTAACAGTTAAAAATGGAAAACAATATGTTTCATTTAAAGTGAAAGATAGTGCTTCTATTAAAAGTTTCCAAGTAGAAAAAGATGGTCAATTTGTAGAAACAACCGTGTTAAGTGAAAACAAAAAAGATAATACTAGAGTTGTAGAATTTGAAGTTGCTGACTTGTCAAAAAAACTAAATGGCAAGGTGAAAATTAATATTCCAATTATTAATTATAATGCTTCGTATGATATTCGCTTTGTATTTGATGGGAACAGTATTAAATAATTTTCAAAAGGGAGAGTCGTTCCATTGAACAGGTATACAAAAATTATTGTTGCTATGTTTTTAATGATATTTACATTCGTATCAACATTACAACCACTTGCAGTTCAAGCAGCTACCAAGTTGGCTGACGGTGAATATTCAATTGGCTTCAAAGTTTTAAAAGATACATCAGATGAAGAATCGATGATGAATCAATATTCAGTAAGTCCGGGAACTTTAAAAGTGAAGGATGGGAAAAAGAAAGTATCCTTTACATTAACAAATAGTTCATGGATTACGAAATTTGAAACAGAAAAAGCAGGTAAGCTAGTTGCGACAAATGTAATTAGTGAAGATAAAGAAAAAGATACAAGAGTAGTAGAATTTGATGTAGAAGATGTAGAGAAGGTATTAAATGCAAAAGTAAAAGTAGATATTGATTTTTTAAATTATCATCATGAGTACGACGTTCGTATTGCATTTGATCAAAATAGCATTACACCAATTCATGTAGAAAAACCAAATGAAAAAGAGGACCCAGCTAATAAGCCAGATCCAAATGAAACTACCGATCCAGGTCAGAAGCCCGACCAAAAGCCTGACCCAGATCAACAACCAAATTCTAACACAATTACAGATGGTGCGTACAGCATTCCATTTAAAGTGTTAAAAGATCAAACAGATGAAGAATCTAAGATGAATAGTTACATGGTAAATCCAGGAGTATTAAAAGTAGAAAACGGTAAGAAAAAAGCAATTGTAACACTAAAAAGTAGCTCATTAATTAAAAATTTCCAAACGGAAAAAGATGGCGCATTTGTTGATGCAAAAGTAGTGAGTGAGGATAAGGAAAAAGATACAAGAGTAGTAGAGTTTGAAGTAAACGATTTATCTAAAAAACTAAATACAAAAGTATTTATCGAAATGGCATCAAGAAATTATAAGCAAATGCATGATGTACAACTTTTATTTGAACAAGATAAACTTGAACAAATTAAAAATGAAGAGAAACAACCGGAAGCAGAAAAACCGGAAGCAGAAAAACCAGAAGTAGAAAAACCAGATGAAAATAAAAAAACAGATGCTGAAACAATTAAAGATGGTGAATACAGCATCAATTTTAAAGCATTAAAAGATCAAACAGACGAAATTTCAATGATGAACACATATACAAAAAGTCCAGGTGTGCTAAAAGTAAAAGATGGTAAGAAGTATGTATCATTTACGTTAACGAACAGTTCTTGGATTACAAAATTTGAATTTGAGAAAAATGGTTCGTTTGTTGATGCAAATGTAATAAGTGAAGATAAAAAAACTGATACACGCGTAGTGGAAGTAGAAGTACCAGATTTATCGAAAAAGTTAAATGCAAAAGTAAAAGTAGATATCGATTCAATGAATTATCACCATTTTTACGATATTCAATTTGCATTTGATAAAGGTAGCATTAAGTCGTTAGATAACCAAGGTGAAAACAACAACCAAGGTGAAAACACAACAATTGATCCAAAAGCTCTTAAAGATGGTGAATACAGAATTGGCTTTAAAGTGTTAAAAGATCAAACAGATGAAATCTCAATGATGAACACATACACAAAAAGCCCAGGTGTATTAAAAGTAAAAGATGGTAAGAAATACGTATCGTTTACATTAAAAAATAGTACATGGATTACGAAATTTGAATTTGAGAAAAATGGTTCTTTCGTTAATGCAAAAGTGTTAAGTGAAAATAAAGAACAAAATACAAGAGTAGTAGAAGTAGAAGTAAACGATTTGTCTAAAAAATTAAATGCAAAAGTAAAAGTAGATATTGATTCAATGAATTATCACCATTTCTATGATGTTCAATTTGTATTTGATCAAGACAGTATTAAAGCCTTAGGGAACCAAGGCGGAAACGACAACCAAGGCGGAAGCGACAACCAAGGCGGAAGCGACAACCAAGGCGGAAACGACAACCAAGGCGGAAACGACAACCAAGGTGGAAACGACAACCAAGGCGGAAACGACAACCAAGACGGAAACAACAACCAAGGTGGAAATAATAACCCGAAAGTAATAGTTGATCCGAAAAATTTAGTAGATGGCCAATATGATATTACATTTAAAGTATTAAAAGATAAAACAGATGAGATTTCAAAGATGAATGACTATGTTGTAAATCCAGCGAAATTAATCGTAAAAGATGGTAAAAAATATATTGAGATGACGCTGAAAAATAGTGCGTGGATTACGAAATTCCAAACGGAAAACAATGAACTATTCGCTGATGCGAAAGTAGTAAGCGAAGATAAAAATGTAAATACGCGAGTAGTACAGTTTGAAGTAGAAGATCTATTTAAAAAATTAAACGCAAAAGTAAAGGTAGACATCGATGAGATGAACTACCATCATTTCTACGATGTGCAAATTCAATTTGATACAAATAATATCGGCGCGTTAGGAACTCTTAAAGAGGAACCGAAAAATGAACCGAAAAATCCAGTGACTACACCGAAAGTAGATAATGTAAAAACAGTAGGTACTCCTGATTTTAACCGAAATGCAGATGGTCAGAAGAAAAAAGAAGATACAAAAAATGATTCGAAAAAAGAGAAAAACTCAAAAACTGCAGATACAGCACAACTTGGTTTATATATGGTGTTACTGCTAGGTTCACTTGCTTTACTAGTTCGTAAATATAGAGCAGGTAGATTGTAATTTTTGGAGTCTTGATGCATATTCGCGTGCATCAAGACTTGTTTCATATTGTATGGAAAGGAGTGGTGATTGAGAGTGAAGAAAATTGCAAGTGTACTAATGGCTATCATTTTGTTAATGAGTATAGCTGGGTGCTCATCACCCAAAAAAGAAACAGCAAAGCAGGTAAAGAGTGAGAGTAAAGAGCGCGTTGTTGCAACAACAGTGGCTGTTACTGAAATTATGGATGCGTTAGAAGTAGATTTAGTTGGCGTTCCAACAAGCTCTAAAACTTTACCGAAGCGATATAAAGGTTTACCTGAAGTTGGGAATCCAATGAGTCCAGATATGGAAATGGTAAAGTCATTAAAGCCTTCAGAAGTGTTATCTGTGACAACACTTGAATATGAATTAAAGCCAGTTTTTGATGGTGTGGGTATGAAAGCAAACTTTTTAGATTTAACGAGTTTGAAAAATATGCAAAGTTCTATTAGCGATTTAGGTAAGAAATATGGGCGTGAAAAACAGGCCGAAGCAGTAGTAACTAAATTAGATAAAAAGGTTGCTAGCATTCAAAAAGAAGTAAAAGGAAAGAAAGAACCGACAGTGCTTATTTTATTAGGTGTGCCGGGAAGTTATTTAGTAGCAACAGAGCATTCTTATATTGGAGATTTAGTGAAACAACTAGGTGGTAAAAATATTGTGCAAGGTGAACAAGTAGAATATTTAGCTTCTAATACAGAGTATTTAAAGAAAGCTGATCCAGATATTATTTTACGAGCAGCTCATGGTATGCCTGATGAAGTTGTAAAAATGTTTGATAAAGAATTTAAAACAAATGATATTTGGAAACACTTTGCTGCGGTTAAAAATAACCGTGTTTACGATTTAGAAGAGCGTTTATTTGGAACGACAGGCAATTTAGCAGCAATTGAAGCGTTAGATGAATTGAAAAAAATGATGTATCCGTGATGCATTTTAATATAAAGGAAGAGTAGAATGAATAAAAAAACTTGGAGTTTCCTCATTGTTACTGCATTGCTTATTGTTATGACATCATTGTCAGCGATGAAAGGGAGTTTAGAAGTAGGTATTGTTGAACTTGTACAAGGGATATTTACAGGTGGAAATGAAGATGTTGAAGTCATTAAAGATTTACGTTTCCCGCGTATTATTATTGCGTTGTTCACTGGAGCGGCTCTCGCTGTTTCAGGTGTGCTTTTTCAAGCTGTTATGAAAAATCCACTCGCCGATGCTGGGGTAATCGGTATATCTTCAGGAGCAAGTTTTATGACACTCGTTATTATTACGTTGTTTCCGCAATTCTTTTTCTGGACACCCGTATTCGCCTTTTTAGGTGGTGCGCTTGCATGTTATCTCGTTTATTCGTTTTCATGGAAATCAGGATTAAGCCCGCTTCGCATTATTTTAATTGGTATTGCCATTAATGCAATGTTTACTGGATTAAATGAATCATTCGTTACGATCTGTGGGTATTTTATTAAGAGTATTAAGCAAACGACGACTTCTAATATAACAATGAAGACGTGGGGCGATGTAGAAATAATGGTGACTTATGGAACGATTGGTCTTATTCTTGCTCTGTTCGTAGGAGCTTGGTGTAACTTATTATCGCTACAAGATAAGACTGCGAAAAACTTAGGCTTGCACGTGACGAGAGTTCGTCTTATTATTTCTGCCATTGCAGTACTCTTAGCGGCAGTATCAACAGCGATTGCAGGTGTTATTGCTTTTGTAGGATTACTAGTTCCGCATATTTCAAGACAATTAGTCGGTTCAGACCATAAAGTATTAATTCCATTTTCTGCGCTTGCAGGGGCGTTATTAATTTTGACGGCAGATACAATTGGAAGGTTAATTGTGCCACCTAACGAAATTCCAGCAGCAACAATTATGGCGGTTATTGGTGGTCCATTCTTAATATTTTTGCTTAGAAAGAGTGATAAAGTTCATGGAAATTAAAAATGTAACCTTTTCATACGATAACGTAACAAATCGTTTAAAGTCTGTTAGTAGTGAAATAGAAATTGGGAAAATTACAACAATCATTGGACCGAATGGATGTGGGAAATCAACATTACTTAGTGTCATGTCTAGAAACCACGCTCCTAGCAGTGGAGAAGTAATACTTGATGGGAAAGCGATTGGTGAATATAAACCGAAAGAGTTTGCTAGAAAGCTAGCAGTTGTCCATCAACAAAATGAGGCTCCAGCAGATATTACAGTGGAAAAGCTAATAAGCTTCGGGCGTATGCCATATAAAAATATATTCTCTCCGCAAACAGATGAAGATAGAGAAGCGATTGAGCGTGCACTAGTATGTACGAATTTACAAAGTAAGCGTGATAAGCCAATTTATGCTTTATCTGGTGGAGAGAGGCAGCGAGTTTGGATCGCGATGACATTAGCTCAAAATACACCAATGCTCTTCTTAGATGAGCCGACCACATATTTAGATATTTACTATCAGTTAGAAATATTAGAGTTAGTGAAAGAGTTAAATGAAGTGCATGGACTAACGATTGTAATGGTATTACATGATATTAATCAAGCCATTCGTTATAGCGACCATATTATCGTTATGAAAGATGGAGAAATCATTACGAAAGGTATTCCTAATGATGTAATAACAGAAGAAATGGTTAAAGCAATATACGGTGTAGATGTCATTGTAAAGCAGGATGAAGATACCGGATTGTACATGGTACCTATGGGAATCTAAAGGCTGAGCATAATCCGTTTTGAGGTGATAATTTGAATAGTAAGAAAGGACGGAAAAAGAATTCTTTTTTTCAACGCATACTTACAATTGTGTTTTTAGGAATCTTTTTCTATTCAATGTATGAGTTGGGCGGGATTTTCATGGATTATTATGAAAATCGTAAAGTAATGGCTGAGGCACAACATATTTATAAGAGAAGTCCAATGGAAGAAAAATCAGAAAATGGAGAGGTACGTAAACAGTTTCAGGATCTCCAGAAAATTAATCCAGAGATAGTCGGATGGATTACGATGGATGATACACAAATTAATTATCCAATCGTTCAAGCAAAAGATAATGATTACTATTTATTTCGTAATTATAAAGGTGAAGATATGAGAGCGGGAAGCATTTTTATGGACCATCGTAATGATGTGAAATCTCAAAATCGAAATACGATTTTATATGGCCATCGTATGAAAGATGGTTCTATGTTTGGTAGTTTGAAAAAAATGTTGGATGAAGACTTTTTTATGTCTCATCGTAAATTATATTACGATACATTATTTGAAGGATACGACGTTGAAGTTTTTTCAGTATACACGACAACAACGGACTTTTATTACATTGAAACGGATTTTGGAAATGATGCAGCATATGCATCGTTCTTAAAGGAAATTCAAGAAAAATCACTGTACAAAACGGATACGGAATTGACGGCTAATGATGAAATCGTAACACTTTCTACTTGTGATTATGCTCTTGATCCAGAGGCTGGAAGGCTAGTTGTACACGCAAAATTAGTAAAAAGAAATTAAAGAAAAAAGTATAGAATATGAGAAGTGATAGATAACGCTTCTCATATTCTATACTTTAAAAAAGGACTGTTCTTACTGTGCTGCAGCCATTGGCATACGTACAACTTTTACATCATAGTAAGCAATTTTATTATCAAGAATATATTCTGGCATTCCGCCTTGATGTGAGTGAGCATCTTTAAATGCAGCGCTCTTTGTCCAACCTTGGAAATCTTCTTTTGCATTCCAGCGAGTGCTAATTGTTACTTCATCATAATCAACTGTATTTTGTGTTAAAAGAACTTCTAGACCTAAAAAGCCTGGCATCGTTTCAACTTTACCTACTTTATTAAAACGCTCAATTAATTTATGCCCATTTCCCTTTGTAATTTTAGCTGTATTTGTAACAATAATCATGTTTATTCCTCCTATAAATGTAGCTATATTTTCAAGAACTCATATACATCAAATGATAATGAAAATCATTATCATTGTCAATGGTAAATGTGAAATATATAAGTTTTTTTCTATTATTTTGGACAGTGAGATTTTCATTTCAAAACATAGTAAATATGTGGCGGTTAAGTGCGAGAATGAGCTAGTTGTACTAGCAAAGCAATAATATGGTATAGTGAAACGAGGCTGTTTTTTCAGTCTCGTTTTTCAAATGCTTCCTGTAGAGAAAGCATGCAAATGGAAAGGAAGTTATTATATGCGATTAGAAGTAACTGTAAAAATAAAACCGAAATTTATAAAAGAAATTAAAAGTGGATATCCGCTTATTTTAAAAGATGCGATTCAAAATTTAAATGATGTTCGTGAAGAAGGAACAATCATCAAAGTAGTAGATGAGAAGAACAACTTTGTCGGAAAAGGTTATTATGGAAAGCAAAATAAAGGATACGGCTGGATTTTAACGAGAAAAGAGAGTGAACAAATTAATCAATCTTTCTTTGAAAGTAAAATCAAATCTGCCCTACATAAACGAAAGCAATTTTATAAATCAAGTGATACGACAGCATTCCGTGTGGTGAATGGTGAAGGTGATGGTCTTGGAGGACTAATTATCGATTATTATGATGGCTACTACGTAGTAAGTTGGTATAGTGAAGGGATTTACACTTTCAGAGATGAGATTATAGCCGCTCTTCAAAAAGTAGCAAACTTTAAAGGTATTTATGAGAAAAAGCGTTTTGATACGAAAGGGAAATATATTGAGGGTGATGATTTCGTAGCAGGAGAGCGCGGCGAGTTCCCACTTATCGTAAAAGAGAACGGTGTGAACTTTGCGGTTTATTTAAATGATGGGGCAATGGTTGGTGTATTTTTAGATCAACGTAACGTTCGAAAACAAATTCGTGATAAATATGCAAAGGGAAGAACAGTGTTAAA
Source organism: Bacillus cereus group sp. Bce041 (assembly GCF_052646455.1). Lineage (NCBI taxonomy): Bacteria > Bacillati > Bacillota > Bacilli > Caryophanales > Bacillaceae > Bacillus > Bacillus cereus group sp. Bce041. The sequence continues at coordinate 775,458 of NZ_JBQXON010000001.1, read as the reverse complement.
TATGTTCTCTTATACAGGTGCTTTCTCTGTATTTGCAGCGCTTGGCGGAGCAAGTAAAACGACGAGTGTTGACCTTGCAAATCGTAGTTTAAGTAAAACGATTGAGCAGTTTAGTGTAAATGAAGTTGATTATGAAGCACAAGATATTATTGTAGAAGATGTATTTCTTTACTTCAAATATGCAGCTAAAAAAAAGATGAAATTTGATATGGTCGTACTTGATCCTCCAAGCTTCGCCCGCTCAAAAAAATATACATTTAGTGCAGCAAAAGATTATAAAAATTTATTAAAAGAAACAATTGCTATTACAGAAAATAACGGTATTATCGTTGCTTCTACAAATTGTAGCGCATTCGATATGAAAAAGTTTAAAGGCTTTATCGATACATCCTTTAAAGAAATGAATGGCAAATATAAAATATTAGAAGAACATTCTTTACCAGAAGATTTCCGTACCATTGATCAATTTAAAGAAGGAGACTACTTAAAAGTAGTTTTCATCGAGAAAATTAAAGGTTAATAAAGAAAAGGAGCTCGAGTTTACTTGAGCTCCTTTTCTTATTGAACGATATTTTGTACTCTACCGACTTGTCCGTCCTGCAATCGCACTTTAATGCCATGCGGATGGGAAGGGGAGTTTGTTAAAATATCTTTTACAATTCCACGTGTTAATTTGCCTGTTCGTTGATCTTGTTTTAATACAATATCAACTTCAAGACCGGGCGCGATATTAGAACGTTTTTGTCCGTTCATTTACACACCTGTACGTCTACGTTGGTTGTTTGTTTTCTTTGTTTGTTGGTTTTGTAATTTTTTTGTTTCTTGGCTTTGATTTTTTGCATTTTGACCATTTCCATTTCCTTGCTTTTTCTTAGCAAGTTGTTCACGCATTAAATCAGCTAAGCTTACTTTTTTGTTTTCTGACATGATAAGTCTCCTTTATATAAAGTTAATTATGAACAATCATAGTGAATTTCATCATATCATTGTTAAGGAAGGAAGGGAAGTTGGTTTGAAAATTCATATATTTGTTTCAAGTCTGTAGTAGTTACGATACAATTGAGTTGTTAACGTTTGTAAAAAGGGGATAGACATATGTCACATCATATTTTATTAGTTGAAGATGATCTCTCAATTCAAGAGATGGTGGAAAAGTATTTGATAAAAGAGGGCTTTCAAGTAACAATTGCGTCTGATGGAGAAGAAGGCGTGAACACATATTTAAAAGGTTCATTTGATTTGATTATCCTCGACATTATGATGCCGAAGCTAGATGGCTTAGAGGTTGTACGAATCATTCGAGAAAAAAGTGCTGTTCCGATTTTAATGATGTCGGCAAAAGATACAGATGTTGATAAAGCTGTTGGATTAGGACTTGGAGCAGATGATTACATTTGTAAGCCATTTTCTATGATTGAATTAGCTGCACGTGTAAAGGCAGGTATTCGAAGATCTACGAAATATTCGGCTACAGAAACAACAGAAAAGATGATTCAAATTGGTGATTTAACGATTGATCCAATTAATTTTACTGTGGAAAAAAACGGGAAGCCTCTCAAACTTACTTTAAAAGAATTTGAGATTCTAAAATTGTTTGTAAAAAATCAAAATCGTGTATTTACAAAAGCACAAATATATACACTAATTTGGAACGAAGAGTATTACGGTGACGATAACGTTATTAATGTTCATATGAGAAGGTTGCGTGAGAAAATCGAAAGTGATCCATCTAATCCAGAATATATTAAAACGTTATGGGGTATCGGCTATAAGTTGGAAGTGATGTAATATGGTCAATTTGTTAATAAGTATTATTTTTATATTGTTATGTGTCATTTACATACAATATAAAATGAGAAAAAATAGTAGTAAAAATTTACGATACACATATGAAAAATTAGAAAATATTGTAAATTTACAAACAGGCGAGACGCTACTCGTTATGACAGATGATCTAGAATTGCAAAAATTATTAGTGGCAATTAATCAATTATTAGATGCAAAACAGAAAACGAATGCAGATCATGCAAAAGTAGAAATTTCGATGAGAAAAATGCTTTCAAATATTTCACATGATTTAAAGACGCCACTAACAGTTATTCTTGGATATACAGAAATGTTAAATAAGGATAAAACGATGAATAAAGAAGAACAGCAAATATTACTTGAAAAGGTGCATGTGAAAACACTAGAAGTAATGGAACTGATTCATAAGTTTTTTGATTTAGCAAAACTAGAATCTGGTGACAAGGCAATCGAGATGACAAAAGTAAATATGAATGAAGTTTGTCGTGAGAAGATTTTATCTTTTTATGATTTAGTGACGGCGAAAGGGTTTCAAGTTCATATTGATATACCAGAAAGAAATATATATGCACTTGGAAATGTAGAAGTATTAGGTAGGGTATTGAACAATTTAATATCAAATGCAATTACATATGGAGACGATGGAAAGATACTGGGTATGACGTTAAGAGATGATGAAACGAATGTGTATATAGACGTATGGGATACAGGAAAAGGGATTGATGAATCTCATATTGATAAAGTGTTTGAGCGTATGTACACACTTGAAGATTCGAGAAATAGATTGTACCAAGGAAGCGGTTTAGGGTTAACGATTACGAAAAGACTGGTGGAAGCGATGGACGGGAAAATCCATCTTTCTAGTAAACCGTATGAAAAAACAATTTTTACAATTGTATTAACAAAGATACAGTTTTAGCTTGTAGAGCAGTAGATTCTACAAGCTTTTTTTCAGCGTAAGGAATTTGTAAGAAACGGGTAAGAAAAAAGAGATTTCCGTTGTCTATTATAGAAATATAGAGTATTGCGAAAGGGGAAAGTAACATGACATATATATTAAAAACAAATCAGTTAACGAAAGTGTTTAAAGGGAAAGAAGTTATTTCCGGTGTTAACATGCATGTGAAAAAAGGAGAAATTTACGGTTTTTTAGGACCAAACGGTGCTGGTAAAACAACGATTATGAAAATGATTACAAATTTAATAAAACCGACGAGCGGTGAGATTGAAATTTTCGGTGAGAAGTTAACAGATACATCTTATGAAGTATTAAAGAGAATGGGGACGATTATTGAATATCCAATCTTTTATGATAAATTAACGGCGAAAGAAAACTTAGAATTACATTGTGAATATATGGGCTATTACGATAAAAATGAAATTGACCATGCTTTACATTTAGTGAAGCTGCAAGGTATAGATAATAAAAAAGTAAAAGATTTTTCATTAGGAATGAAACAACGACTCGGTATTGCAAGGGCAATCGTAACAAAGCCAGAATTACTCATTTTAGATGAACCCATTAACGGTTTAGATCCAATTGGTATTAAAGAATTAAGAGACTTATTTAAAATGCTCTGCAAAGAATATGGCATTACATTATTAGTTTCTAGCCATATTTTAGGTGAGATGGAATTAATGGCGGATACAATTGGTGTCATTCAAAATGGAAAACTAATAAAAGAAGTTTCAATGAAGAGTATTAACGGAAAACAAACAGAGTACATTGAAATTACTGTTCCTGATGTGAAGCGTGCAGCTTATATTTTAGAAGATAAACTTGGTATAAAAAACTACAAAATAATGAGTGGAAACATGATTCGGGTTTATGAAGTGGCGGTGACACAGCAAGCCATTTCCAAAGCACTTATTATGAACGATGTGGAAATTGAAAGTATTAATAAGAAACATAGTTCCTTAGAAGAATATTTCTTAAATGTAATGGATGGAGAGGGCATTCATGCTTAATGGACTGTGGCTGAACCTGGTAAGTGGATTTATCGTAATGCTAGTAAGTGGAATTTTATATTATAGAAAACCAGAGCGGAAATGGTTGTTAATCCTACTAGTGATAGGAATGTTAAGCTTCGTTACTGCTGGAATTAGAATGTTAGCAGCGTAGAGACAGGTATATAAAGAATGGAGGCGTGGTTTATATGTTTAAATTAATGAAGCTCGAATGGAAGAAACATCAATTATCTAGTTACTTTAAAAGTGTAGCAATTTGTATTATAGCAATTTTCGCTGCAGTAAGCCTTATGGCATGGGGAATGAAAGCCGAGGGAGACGTGCTCTTCTTTGACTTCACACAGAACATGGCTTTAGTAAATATTTTTATTAGGATAACATTCATTATTTTTAGTTCAGTCATTTTATCACGTTTAGTAATTGATGAGTATAAGAACAAAACGATACAACTATCATTTATGTATCCGCTACAAAGGAAAATGCTAATGAGTGCGAAATTAACAATTGTTTTCTGTTTTTGTTTTGTGAGCACGATTATCGCGACTTTCATTATTAGCTTGCTCGTATATTTTGTGAGTCCAATGATGGGACTGATTGAAACACCTGCTACGATAGGTGAAATAATAGCTATCGTTCCAGGTACTATTATAAGTGCATTTATGATATCTGGTATAAGTTTAATTCCTTTATTTTTTGGAATGAGAAAGAAATCGACACCGACAACGATTACTTCAGCAGTAATAATTGGCTTGCTGATTAGTGGTAACTATGGTCCTGGAAACGGTCAAGTAAGTATGTTTGATTTTATAGCTATCCCAATCGTGCTCTGTTTATTAGGAATTTTCATTAGTTATCTATCGTTTCGTAAAATCGACAAGATCGATGTGGCGTGAAGCAAGCTTAAAACGAAAACGAACTGGGGTATGAATAGTGAAAAAAATAATAGTAATTGCAATATTATTCATTACAATTGCTAGTGCGGTTTTTGGTTTTAAGATATTTCAGGGGAAAGATTTTAAGAAAGAAAAGTCTTTTGAGATAAATAATATAAAAGAAATAGAAGTAGACAATGAAAACTGGAATCTTGAATTTAAAAGTACAGACGCTAATAAAATAATAATTTCCGCTCAAGGTGAACAAGCAGATAAAGAGATAGATCCCGTCAAAATAGAAAATGATGAAAATAAAATTATGGTTAAGCAAAAACAAGAGGCGAACAAATTTTTTAATGGTTTTACGTTTAGGAAGAAGAATAGTATATGTATAGCTATTCCGAAGAAAGAAATAGATAAAATTGTATTAAATAATAAATCAGGTGATGTGAAAATAAGAGATATAGTAGTAAAAAGTATCGTGACGAAAGGCAAATCTGGGGATGGAATGATTGTAGGACTATCAGCCGAGAAAGGTGAATTCATATCGCAAAGTGGAGAGTTAGTTGTAAAAGATAGTTCAGTACAAGAATTAAATATAAAGTCTACGACTGGTGATAACTATATAACAAATGTAAGTAACTCAAATATGAACATCACTTCAACATTTGGGGAAGTATTGCTGAAAGATATGACAGAAGGAAAATCATTATTTATAGAAACAAAATCAGGGGATATTGGCGTACGGTATAAAGGTGTCCCGGCATCATTGAAGCTTATGGCTAAAAGTAATTCGGCTGACGTAATAGTGGATTTAAAAGAACTTAAGAAAGATAAAAATACAGACAAAATAAAAGTAGGAACGATTGGTGATGCAAAAAACAAAGTGGAGATTTTAAGTAAGACAGGGGTCATTTATATTGATTAAGTCTTAGGAGGAGGGAGGACTATCATGCTACGTCTTATGAAGCTAGAACTGAAGAAAATTAAACTTGGCTGGTACGTGAAGAGAGCAGTAATTGCAAATCTTGCTATACTGGCATTATTGATTTTTGTTAGCATCGTTTCTCAAATAGAGGGAGATCCAGAAATAAGAGATCCGCAGGCCATTTTGTTAATGGCTAGTTCAATAGTGAGAGCAACATTTATTATTTTTGGTGCTGTACTAATAGCTAAGTTAATAATTGATGAATATAAAAACAAAACAATATTATTGATGTTTTCTTATCCAATTAATCGAAAGAAAATAATGATTAGTAAGTTGGCTATTACAGCAATATTAACATTCATAACAGTTATTTTATCTAATATTTTTGTAGTGGGAATTTTCATTGGAATAGATAGTTATTTTTCGATTCTTCCTAATTCATTCGCAGTAGATCAATTGATTCAAGAAGGGATAAATCTCGTTCCTTTAGCCATTGCCACTGCGGGAATAAGCTTAATTCCTCTATACTTCGGGATGCGTAAACGTTCAGTGCCAACTACTATTGTTTCGTCTATTATCGTTGTGCTAATCGCAATTAATAACCCACCAATATTTCCTATAGCGACCTTTCTTCCTCTTCAATTCGCATTTGCAGTGATTGGTGTGGCGATTGCTTATTATGGAATTAAAAATATTGAGAGGGAAGATGCAATATAAAGTTTCACATGAAACAAGTTACAGAAAAAGACAAGATGTGTAAACACCTTGTCTTTTTCTGTTGTTACATTTTAGGAGCTTCCATTCCAGCCGTAGCCCATTCTTCTTTTGCGGGACCATATACGCCAGGAACTGTTAAGCCGGCTTGTCGCATTAAAACCGTCATTTGCCCGCGGTGATGATTTTGATGATTAATAAGTGTCATTAAAAATATAGAATTCGGCATAGGGCGACCAAAGAAGTCATTAATAGTTGCTAAATCTTTATCAGTCCATTCGCTTTGAAGTGCTTCAACAAAAGCCGCGTTCACTTTACGGTACTCATCTGCAATTGTTTTTGCAGAAGTAGGAACAGGATAATCTTTCGTTTCGCCTTCAAACTTTAGCCCTGTGCCAGATAGTATAACAGGAATTGCCGTCACGATATGCCAAGCAACTCTGCCTAACGTCCAATGTCCAGGTGCAATTTCCTGTGATAAAGATGCATCGGTTAATGAATCAAGTATTTTCTGAGTAGACTCTGCTTCGTATGTCCATGATTGCAAGAAGCCTTCAATTGTTTGGTACAATATTGTTATCCCCCTCTACTTATGTTCATAGATTAAGTTCGAGAAGAAATGACAAGTTCCCTTTATGTTTTAATGATGGTATTTAAAATTTTATATATAAATTTTATGATACTATTGAGTGTATATAGAATTATATTAATTTAGGGGGATATTATGAAAAGATTGATTTTAGGAATCATAATTTTATTTTTAATGGTAGGATGTAGCAATGAAACCTATAAAAAAGCAATGGATCAAGGGAAATTGGCGTTAGCGAGTAAAGAATATGACACGGCAGTAGCATCATTTGAGCTAGCATTAGAAGAGAAAAAGGATGATAAAGAAGCAAAGGTATTAAAAGACCAAACTACTAAGATGATAAGTTCGATAAAAGAGAAATCGAGTGGAAATATAGAACAAGCAATAGGTTTGTTTCAAGAAGTAGAAAAGATGAAAGATGGTTCCGCAATCCTTCAAAGTCAAGCGAAAGAACAAAAAGATTCGCTCATAGAGCATAAAGAGTTAAAAGGTCAATATATAGGTCAATTGGAAAAGGCAGAGAAGTTAAAGAATGATAAAAAGTATGAAGAGGCTAAAGGGATAGTAAATAAAATTGTTAACGATACTGGCCAAAATCAACAATTTATTTCGGAAAATCAACGGGCCGAAGAGCTGAATAAGCAAATCGATGGCTTACTAACTCAACAAGCAGAAGTTAAGGAAAAAGAGGAAGAGTTAAAAAATGAAAAGAAAAAAGAGGATGATATTGGAAAGTTAAAAAGGTCTTGGATGTCATCAGAAAGTACAGACAGGCCAGTTGGGTTGGAAATAGAATCTATTAATAGTGAGAAAACAGGCGGAGAATTTATGGAACATAATATTTTTGGGAAAGGGACTACTATAGGAGACTTTCGAATATTAAGTGTGGACCAAGGGATTATTTCTGTAGAGCTTGTATTTTTAGTGGGGGAAATAAAGCATAAGGCTGATTTGAAAATTGAGGAGAACACATTAACTGTATATCATGAGTTTATGGGGAGTACTGAATCTGTGAAATTAGTGAGATCAGAGTAATTTATCCGGCTATTCGTCGGACATTAAAACTTCCACCTCAAGATTCGGCTGGAGCAAAGAAGTTAGGTGGGAGATTCACTGCTCATAAAAGCCCGATTGGTGTGGGCTAATAATTAGCGGGGATGAAGAAAACCCCCACTAAAGAAAGTTAATTAAAAAGGAGGCTTCTAACAAGAAGCCTCCTTTTTAATTAACTTTCTTCCCACTCTTCCTCATCAACCATAAGAAATAAGGTGCTCCAAGTACAGCGACGACAAGACCAGAAGGAATTTCTTTCGGATATGCAATTGTTCGGCCGAGTAAGTCAGCAATGGAAAGAAGAATTGCTCCAAACAGTGCTGAGCAAACGAATAGTCTTTGATGGTTCATACCAACAACAATTCTTGCTAAGTGAGGTGCGACAAGGCCTAAAAAGGCAATTGTACCGACAGCAGCGATATTTACTGACGCAAGTAGTGTCGCTAGCACAATTAGAGCAAGACGTGTTTTATTTACTGGTTGCCCAAGTCCAGTTGCTAAATCGTCTCCCAGTACGAGAACGTCAAGTTGTTTTATTAAGAAAAAGATAATGAATACAAGAATTAGAGATGGATATAGAATGATATTTTCTAAGTGATTCCACCCTCTTGCATACGTACTGCCAGATAACCATGTTAAAGCAGCGGCAACATTCAAATTGGCTCTAACGATAAAGATTTGAATAATTGCTGAGCCAAGCGCAGAAATACCAATCCCTATTAAAGCGAGAGCTGTTGGACTAAATCCTGATTTCCAAGAGAAGAAGAGGACAATTCCAACTGCAAGTAGTCCGCCAATAAATGCACCAATTGGTAGGAAGAAACCAGGAAGTGCAGGAAAGACATACATAATCGTTAAAGCACCGACACCAGCTCCCGATGAAATACCAATAATAGAAGGATCGGCAAGTGGGTTTAGTAATATACTTTGGAAAACAAGCCCACTTATTGCAAGGCATGCGCCAGCAATAGCAGCAACAAGCATTCTTGGTAAACGAAGATTCATCATCATATTTTTGTCAAATTGTGTTAATTGACCTGATATAACATTAGTAATGCTTTCGATATAAGCGTTACTACCGATTGTAACACCAAGAGCAATCGTCACAATACAAAGTGTGATAGATATAATGATTACCTTTTTATAAGAGTAATAGCGGGAACTAGCTCCAGCTGCATTCGCACCGTTATCATTCATATATTGTTTCGATTTCATCATTCGATACACTAAGTAAATAAGCCAAGGAGATCCAATCATTGCTGTGACTGCCCCAACAGGAAGTTCTGCACCGGTTGGATCTATTAATCTACCGACAACATCTGCTCCAAGCAATAATACTGCCCCCCATAAGAAAGAAGAGAGAAGAAGAGTAAAGTGTTGACGGTATCCGATAAGGCGCATTAAATGAGGTGCAACTAAGCCGACAAAGCCAATTGGTCCAACAACAGTAACAATTACTGCTGTTAAAAAGATTGCAGCAATGAAGGCGATAAGACGTGTTACTGCTGTTTTTTCACCAAGAGAAATAGCAACATCATCACCAAGTAAGAGAATGTTGAGTTTACGAGACATAAATAGTAAAACTAGGAAAGAAATAATGATAAATGGAAAAGCAAATTGAACGCCATCCCAGTTATTTTGAATAAGAGAGCCAGCTCCCCATAAAAATAAACCAGCTGTTTCATTTTCATAGAAAAGCTGCATCGTTCCGGTAAAGGCAGAGAGCATTAATGTAACGACCATACCAGCTAATGCCATTCTAAGTGGGGTTCCCTTTTTTCCACCAGAAATACGGTATACAAATAAAGCAGTAATAGCACCACCGATAAATGTGAACAGAAGAGAATTAATTTGTAAATCTTTCGGTAAGAAAATTGTAGCCGCTACTAGAAAGAAATATGCGCCAGAGTGAATACCCATTGTACTGGATTCAGCAAGTGGATTTTTCGTTAACGTTTGTAAAATAACCCCTGATGCAGCAAGAGCGCCTCCAGCTAAAATGGCAATTACAGCTCTAGGTAATCGAAGCATAATTAAAGTTTGATGTTCTAGTGATTGGTTCGGTGAGATAAGAGCATCAATAATCATACTATAGGAAATGTTTGCTTGACCTTGTCCGATATGAATAAAGAAAAGGAGGAGCAAGAGAGCTGCTCCTCCTCCGAATACAAGACTTGCTCGAAGTGTATGTTGTAAGCTATTCATTGTGTAATCACTTCTTCGCTGTCATTACATCTGCTACTTGTGTTGCTAAAGATGTTGCAGACTCAGGACCACCGAAAATCCAAGTGTCGCCTTTTAATTTATACATTTTGTTTTCTTTTTTGAACTTTAATTCTTCCCAAGCAGGGTTGCCTTTTAGTTGCGTGTCAAAAATGTTATCTTCATCCGCTACAATGTAAATGAAGTTTGAATCTTGTACACTTTGTAATGATTCTACAGTTGTTTGTTTAAAACCATCTGGCTCAGATTTTCCTGCTTCAAAAGTATTTGTTAGACCTAATTTTTTTGTAACTTGTAAAGCTAAAGAATTGTCAGTTAAAATACGGAATGTTGGTACGTTTTTAGTAGTAAATGCTTGTGCCATTGCGATGTTTTTATCTTTTAAGTCTGCTTTCTCAATTTTTGCTTTTGCATCAGCGAATGCTTTATCCATATCAGCTAATACTTTTTTACCTTCTTCTTCTTTTCCAACTGCTTTTGCAATTTGTTTAAATGTTTCTGTCATTTCAGCAAAGTGATCGTTATTGCTTGTTGATGGATCAAACATAACTGTTGGTGCAATTTGCTCTAATTCATTTTTAATTGCTTTACCACGGAATGAAGCTGTAATAATTAAGTCTGGTTTTAAACGGCTAATTTCTTCTAAGTTTGGTTGTTGACGTGTCCCTACATCTACAACATCTTTACTCGGTTTTGTTTTTGTATTTACCCATTTATTATAATTCTTAATGTCTGCCATCCCTACTGGCTGAACACCAAGTGCTAATAAGTCTTCAGAATATACCCACTCAAGTACAACTACTTTTTTTGCTGGTTTATCTAACTTCGTTTCCCCTTCAGCGTGTTTAATTGTTAGAGCTTGATTTTTATTGTCCGCTTTTGTTTCTTTTTTCTCCTCTTTTTGCTGTCCGCATCCAACAGCGAATAGAAGAACTACTATGAAAATACTGAGAATTTTCTTCATCTTCTGCCCCCAAATTAAGTGTTTTTTGTAACTAGTACCATAAGTGAAAATGGTTATCAATTACAACACCCAAATCATACTATGAGGATATTTTAAGTGTCAATATATTTTTAAAATTTTGACGAAAAATAACGAACTATACGGATTTTTATATATTATAGTCGCTATTTATGAAAAATAAGCCTCTTTACTAAAAATATTGGCGAATGTGGAAAGTTTAAATGGGAAAGTGGCTGTGTACGATAGTGTAATGTGTATTGTTAATAGTCTGTGGAGATAAGGCGAAAGTACAAGCAAAAGGAGAGTGAATGGCATGTAATAATTACTAGAATGTATGGAGGAAATCTGTGTTTTATCCCCAACTAGGCAAAGTATTTCTTTGTTATTTAGATAGGTGTTTTTTAAGTCGGTGATTGCGCTAAAAAGATCGAATGTAAAGGAAGTGATCAACATGTCTTCATGGAGCAATAACGTAAATGGATATTGTGGGTGTAATAATCAAAATGGTGTACATGTTGATTCATGCTGTTTTAGTTGCGATGGGACAGTTCCTAAGGTTGGTCCAACCGGTCCGACGGGGGCAACAGGAGCAACAGGAGCAACAGGTGGCACAGGCCCAATGGGGGCGACAGGAGTAACAGGCGACACAGGTCCAACGGGAGCGACAGGAATAACAGGAGCAACAGGCCCAACGGGAGCGACAGGAATAACAGGGGCAACGGGTCCAACAGGAGCGACAGGAATAACAGGGGCAACGGGTCCAACAGGCCCAACAGGAGCGACAGGTTCAACAGGGGCAACGGGAGCGACGGGTTCAACCGGGGCAACGGGAGCGACAGGAATAACAGGAGCAACGGGTCCAACGGGAGCGACAGGCCCAACAGGAGCGACAGGTTCAACAGGGGCAACGGGAGCGACGGGTTCAACAGGAGTGACAGGCCCAACGGGAGCAACAGGCTCAACCGGTCCAACGGGAACGACGGGTTCAACCGGTCCGACAGGAGCGACGGGCTCAACGGGTTCAACCGGGGCTACAGGTACAAGTATCACGGCGACATATGCATTTGCAAATAATACGTCGGGAACAGCGATATCGGTAGTTCTTGGTGGAACGAATGTCCCGCTTCCAAATAATCAAAACATCGGTCCAGGAATTACTGTTTCTGGTGGAAACACAGTATTTACGGTTGCAAATGCTGGTAATTATTATATTTCATATACAATTAATATAACGGCTTCATTATTAGTCAGTTCACGGATTACAATTAATGGAGGGGCACTTGCTGGGACGATAAATTCTCCTGCGGTAGCAACCACATCATTTAGTGCAACAATTATTACAACTCTTGCAGCAGGAGATGCTATTAGCTTACAATTATTTGGTTTGTTAGCTGTCGCAACATTATCAACAACTACCCCAGGAGCAGTGTTAACGATAATAAGATTGAGCTAAGCCATAACTCTCTTACTCTTTTAAGATTAAGAGAGTTTCTACATATAATAAGAAGTTAATGAAGTAAAGCATAGTTATATAAAAGTCAGAATATTATGATTGTAACGCTATGGTGACTATAATATAATGAAAATAACCATCATGAATGAACATTCATTTATTTTTTATGTATTTGAAGGGGGAATGAAGGTGGAAAAACCATGGTTGAAAAGTTATCCAGAGGAAATTCCGAGTACGGTTTCTTATGATATTCAGCCGCTTCATAGATATGTAGAACAGATGGCTTCTCGCTACCCAGAAAAGAAAGCGCTTCACTTTTTAGGGAAGGATATTACGTTTTCGGACTTCCATGATAAGGTGAAGCGGTTTGCAAATTATCTTCAAAAGCTCGGTGTGGAAAAGGGTGATCGAGTTGCTATTATGTTGCCGAATTGTCCGCAAGCTGTAATTGGTTATTACGGTACATTACTTGCGGGAGGTATCGTAGTACAAACCAATCCACTGTATACAGAAAGGGAATTAGAATATCAGCTTCATGACTCGGGAGCAAAAGTAATTCTTTGTCTCGATTTAGTGTTTCCAAGAGTAACGAATGTTCAATCTGCTACAAAAATTGAGCATATTATCGTAACTCGTATTGCAGACTTTTTACCATTCCCTAAAAATCTATTGTATCCATTTGTGCAGAAAAAACAGTCGAATTTAGTTGTGAAAGTATCAGAGAGTGAAACGATTCATCTTTGGAATTCAGTAGAAAAAGAAGTGAATACGAATGTTGAGGTGCCTTGTGATCCTGAAAATGATCTAGCTCTTTTACAGTACACAGGAGGAACAACCGGATTTCCGAAAGGAGTTATGTTAACGCATAAAAACCTCGTCTCTAACACGTTAATGGGAGTTCAATGGTTATATAATTGCAAAGAAGGAGAAGAAGTCGTTCTTGGGGTTCTTCCATTTTTCCATGTTTATGGTATGACAGCTGTTATGAATTTAAGTATTATGCAAGGATACAAAATGGTCCTTATTCCAAAGTTTGATATGAAAATGGTTTTTGAAGCGATTAAGAAGCATAAAGTGACATTGTTTCCAGGGGCACCAACTATTTATATCGCTCTTTTAAATAGTCCGCTTTTAAAAGAATACGATATTTCTTCTATTCGTGCTTGTATTAGTGGATCAGCACCACTGCCAGTAGAAGTACAGGAAAAGTTCGAAAAAGTTACAGGTGGTAAACTAGTAGAGGGATATGGTTTAACAGAATCCTCTCCGGTTACACATAGTAATTTTTTATGGGAAAAGCGAGTGCCAGGTAGCATCGGAGTTCCGTGGCCAGATACAGAAGCAATCATTATGTCGCTTGAAACTGGTGAGGCATTACCGCCAGGAGAAATAGGTGAAATTGTAGTGAAAGGCCCTCAAATTATGAAAGGATATTGGAATAAGCCAGAGGAAACAGCGGCTGTATTGCAAGATGGCTGGCTCCATACAGGTGATGTTGGCTACATGGATGAAGATGGATTCTTCTATGTAAAAGATCGCAAGAAAGATATGATTGTCGCGAGTGGATTTAATGTGTATCCTCGTGAAGTTGAAGAAGTATTATATGAGCATGAAAAAGTGCAAGAAGTAGTGACAATTGGAGTTCCAGATTCGTACCGAGGAGAGACGGTTAAAGCATTTGTTGTGTTAAAAGAAGGTACGGAGTGCTCTGAGGAAGAATTAAATCAGTTTGCACGTAAATATTTAGCGGCTTATAAAGTGCCGAAAGTATATGAGTTTAGAGATGAATTGCCAAAAACGACAGTAGGGAAAATTTTACGCCGTGTTCTAATAGATGAAGAGAAGAGAAAGAATGAGGATGAGCAAACGGGCTAAGGCCCTTTCTTTTTGAAAAAATAGGATTGACACTTTTCTAAATAGTCAGTATTATAAGAATATGAATGACTATTCATTCAGTCATCTTCTTGAAGGGGACAGTAAAGTGAAGAAAAATAGACCGAAATACAATCAAATTATTGATGCGGCAGTCATTGTGATTGCGGAGAATGGGTACCACCAAGCGCAAGTTTCTAAAATCGCAAAGCAAGCTGGGGTAGCTGATGGCACGATTTATTTATATTTTAAAAATAAAGAAGATATATTAATATCCTTATTCCAAGAGAAGATGGGAGAATTTGTCGAAACAATTCGTCAAAAAACAGCAGGAATTGAAAGCGCTGTATCGAAGTTATTCATGTTGGTAGAAACGCACTTCTTGCTGTTGTCGCAAAATGATCCTCTTGCTATCGTTACGCAATTAGAGCTAAGGCAGTCCAATCAAGACTTGCGCCTTAAAATAAATGAAGTATTAAAAGGCTACTTACAAGTTATGGATGAGATTTTAGAGACTGGTATAAAACAAGGTGAATTTCAAGCAGATTTAAATGTTCGCGTGGCAAGACAAATGATCTTTGGAACAGTAGATGAAGTTGTGACCAATTGGGTAATGAGCGATCATAAGTATGATCTGGTCGCACTTTCAAAAACGGTACACGGGCTACTTATTGCAGCTTGTGGTTATCGTCAATAATGGGAGGGATCATGTTGAAATTCCTATCTGTAAGAGTTGAAGATCATATCGCGGTGGCGACATTAAATCACGCACCAGCGAATGCGATGTCTTCACAAGTTATGCATGATGTTACTGAATTAATTGATCAAGTGGAAAAGGATGATAACATTCGCGTTGTTGTTATTCACGGTGAAGGACGTTTCTTCTCAGCGGGAGCAGATATTAAAGAATTTACATCTGTTACTGAAGCGAAGCAAGCAACAGAATTAGCACAGCTTGGACAAGTTACGTTTGAGCGTGTTGAAAAATGTTCAAAACCAGTTATTGCGGCAATTCATGGAGCGGCACTGGGCGGCGGCCTTGAGTTTGCTATGTCTTGCCACATGCGCTTTACAACTGAAAGTGCAAAACTTGGTTTACCTGAATTAACACTTGGATTAATTCCTGGCTTTGCAGGTACACAGCGCTTACCACGTTATGTTGGGAAAGCGAAAGCTTGTGAAATGATGTTAACAAGTACACCAATTACTGGTGCAGAAGCATTAAAGTGGGGACTTGTTAACGGATTGTTCTCTGAAGAATCTCTTTTAGATGATACGCTTAAAGTTGCAAAACAAATTGCTGGAAAAAGTCCAGCAACAACTCGTGCTGTACTAGAGTTATTGCAAACGACAAAATCGTCTCATTACTATGAAGGTGTACAACGTGAATCACAAATTTTTGGTGAAGTATTTACGAGTGAAGATGGAAGAGAAGGTGTAGCTGCATTTTTAGAAAAGCGTAAACCTTCATTTAGTGGCAGGTAGTTCAATTATTTTTTTAATATAAATTAACAGAAAATTAAAATTGATAGAATCTTTCTGAAAAACAAGGGGGTAAATGGAATGAACATCTACGTACTCATGAAACGAACATTTGATACAGAAGAAAAAATCGTAATTAAAAACGGTGCAATTTACGATGGCGAAGCGGAATTCATCATCAACCCTTACGATGAATATGCAATTGAAGAAGCAATTCAAGTAAGAGACGCACAAGGTGGAGAAGTTACAGTTGTAACAGTCGGTGGCGAAGATAGTGAGAAAGAACTTCGTACTGCATTAGCAATGGGCTGTGATAAAGCTGTATTAATTAATATTGAAGATGATGTAGAAAATGGTGACCAGTTCACGACAGCAAAAGTGCTTGCTGAATATTTAAAAGATAAAGATGCAGATTTAATTTTAGGCGGAAACGTTGCAATTGATGGTGCATCTGGACAAGTAGGACCACGCGTAGCTGAAGCGTTAAATATTCCGTATGTAACGACAATTACAAAACTTGAAATTGACGGTACAAATGTGAAGATTGAGCGTGATGTTGAAGGTGATACAGAAGTGATTGCAACTTCATTACCAGTTTTAGTAACAGCACAGCAAGGTTTAAATGAACCGCGTTATCCATCGCTTCCAGGTATTATGAAAGCGAAGAAAAAGCCGCTAGAAGAATTAGAATTAGATGATTTAGATTTAGAAGAAGATGATGTGGAAGCAAAGACAAAAACAATTGAAATCTATTTGCCTCCTAAGAAAGATGCAGGAAAAGTGTTACAAGGCGAGCTGCAAGATCAAGTAAAAGAACTTGTATCGTTGCTCCATACAGAAGCGAAAGTAATCTAATAAAATACGAAATTATATATGCAGGAGGGAAAATCTATGGCTCGTAAAGTATTAGTAATGGGTGAAGTTCGTGATGGATCGCTACGTAACGTTTCTTTTGAAGCGGTAGCAGCAGCAAAAACAATTGCAGAAGGCGGTGAAGTAGTAGGTCTTCTAATTGGAGACAGCGTTGCCTCTTTTGCAAATGAATTGATTCATTACGGTGCAGATCGCGTTGTGACAGTTGAAAATGATAAATTAAAATCATATACATCTGATGGTTATGCACAAGCGTTTTTAGCTGTACATGCTGAAGAAAATCCAGAAGGTATCGTTTTTGGACATACAGCACTTGGTAAAGATTTATCACCAAAATTAGCAGCGAAGCTTGAAGCTGGTTTAGTTTCTGACGTAACTGCTTTAGAGGTTGAAGGTGGAAATGTTATCTTCACTCGTCCAATTTACTCTGGTAAAGCATTCGAGAAGAAGATTGTAACAGACGGCATCTTATTTGCGACAGTGCGTCCAAATAATATTGCAACTCTGGAAAAAGATGAGTCTCGCAGCGGTGACGTATCTTCTATTACAGTTGATGTGAAAGATTTACGTACAATCATTCAAGATGTTGTCCGTAAAACAGCAGAAGGTGTGGATCTTTCTGAAGCAAAAGTTATTATCGCTGGCGGACGTGGTGTGAAGAGTGAAGAAGGCTTTAAGCCATTAAAAGAGTTAGCAGACGTACTAGGCGGCGCTGTTGGGGCATCTCGTGGTGCTTGTGACGCTGAATACTGTGATTACTCATTACAAATTGGTCAAACTGGTAAAGTTGTTACGCCAGACTTATACATTGCATGTGGTATTTCTGGTGCGATTCAGCATTTAGCAGGTATGTCTAACTCAAAAATAATCGTTGCGATTAATAAAGATCCAGAAGCAAGTATCTTTAAAGTAGCTGACTATGGTATTGTCGGTGACTTATTCGAAGTTGTACCTCTTTTAACAGAAGAGTTTAAAAAGTTAAAAGTACATTCATGATTTAAGTACCCTTGAGTTCCAAGTGAAGTACCCCTATATATAGAAAAAGGTGAGAGATCCCCTGTCTCTCATCTTTTTAGTATTTAATCCGTATTTTTATATAGTATAAAGGAACATTTTTTTGTTACAATACATAACGATACATATTATTCGCCACGTATATAAGTTAATGATATACTCTTGGTAGAATATACTTGAAGGAGGAAATAAAATGGCAATTGTAAACGCAAATGACCAAAGCTTCGCAGCAGAAACTAGCGAAGGTGTTGTATTATTAGATTTCTGGGCACCTTGGTGTGGACCTTGTAAAATGATCGCTCCTGTATTAGAGGAAATTGATGCAGAACTAGGCGAAAAAGTAAAAGTAGTAAAAGTAGACGTTGATGAAAACCAAGAAACTGCTCGTCAATTCGAAGTAATGAGCATTCCAGCTCTTTTCGTATTAAAAGACGGTAAAGTAGTTGATCAAGCGTTAGGTTACAAACCGAAAGAAGCGTTAGTAGAATTAGTTTCTAAACACTTCTAAAATAAAAAAAGCTACCATTTGGTAGCTTTTTTTATTTTCTTTTTTACAGTCTTTCCGTTACAATAAAAGAACGTATGTTGGGTGTTTGGGCATAGTATGTTTTCAAGGGAAAATAAAAATGCTAAGTATGTAGAAATGGAGGGAGACGAGTGCACGAACATTTGAAAGAGAAGTTGGCTATTTTACCAGATCAACCTGGTTGTTATTTGATGAAAGATAAGCAAGGAACGGTTATATATGTCGGAAAGGCAAAAGTGCTTAGAAATCGTGTGCGCTCGTACTTTACTGGTTCACATGATGGGAAAACACTGCGGCTTGTAGGAGAAATTGTTGATTTTGAATATATTGTAACCTCTTCGAATTTAGAAGCACTTATTTTAGAGTTAAATCTAATTAAAAAATATGATCCGAAATATAATATTCAATTAAAAGATGATAAAACATATCCTTTTATTAAAATTACGGCGGAGAAGCAACCGCGCTTACTCATTACTCGAAACGTAAAAAAGGATAAAGGGAAATATTTTGGTCCTTATCCAAATGCACAATCTGCTCATGAAACGAAAAAACTGCTAGATCGTATGTATCCACTTCGGAAATGCACGAATATGCCAGATAAAGTTTGTTTGTATTATCATATGGGTCAATGTTTAGCGCCTTGTGTGAAAGAAGTGACGGAAGAACAAAATAAAGAAATTGTAGATGAAATTATTAAGTTTTTAAATGGTGGACATAAAGAAGTTCGTTCAGAACTAGAAATAAAAATGTATGAGGCCTCAGAGAAACTAGAGTTTGAACGTGCAAAAGAGTTGCGTGATCAAATTGCTCATATTGATGCGATTATGGAAAAACAAAAGATGATTATGAGTGACTTAGTAGATCGTGATGTGTTTGGATATGCAGTGGATAAAGGATGGATGTGTGTTCAAGTTTTCTTCGTTCGAAAAGGAAAGCTAATTGAACGTGATGTTTCTATGTTTCCAATTTACGATGAACCAGAAGAGGGTTTTTTAACGTTTATCGGCCAATTTTATGAAAACAGTAGTCATTTTAAGCCGAAGGAAATTGTCGTTCCAGGAAGTATAGACTCGGAATTAGTAGAGCGCTTTTTAGAAGTGGAAGCGACGCAGCCGAAACGTGGTAAGAAAAAAGACCTTGTAGAATTGGCAAATAAAAATGCGAAGATTGCTCTTGAAGAGAAGTTTTACTTAATTGAACGTGATGAAGAACGAACGATTAAAGCGGTAGATCATTTAGGGAAGCAGCTTGGGATTGAAACGCCGTATCGTATTGAAGCGTTTGATAACTCAAATATTCAAGGAACAAATCCCGTTTCTGCAATGATTGCTTTTATCGATGGGAAACCGGCGAAGAAAGAGTATCGAAAATATAAAATTAAAACGGTTCAAGGGCCAGATGATTATGAGTCTATGAGAGAAGTTGTGAGGCGCCGTTATACAAGGGCGCTTAAAGAAAATTCACCTTTACCTGATTTGATTATTATTGATGGAGGAAAAGGCCATCTAGCGGCTGCAAGTGATATTTTAGAGAATGAGCTCGGATTATATATTCCGATGGCAGGTCTTGTAAAAGATGATAAACATAAAACCTCCCATTTAATTATTGGGGATCCACCGGAACCTGTGATGCTTGAGAGAAATAGCCAAGAATTTTATTTATTGCAGCGTATTCAAGATGAGGTGCATCGATTTGCGATTACATTCCATCGTCAATTACATGGGAAATCTGTCATTCAATCAGCATTGGATGATATTCCAGGAATCGGTGATAAACGGAAAAAGGTATTGTTAAAACATTTTGGTTCATTAAAGAAGATGAAAGAAGCTTCTATAGAGGAATTTGTCGAAGCGGGTATGCCGAAAAATGTCGCGGAGACGATTTATACGTATTTAACAGATAAGAAGACGTTGTAGTTTACAACGTCTTCTGTTTTTTGGTATAATTTCTGAAGATTTAAAATAAACTCATCTGAATGAAAATACAAAAAAGTCAACTAAACTGATATGTCTAGTTGACTGTAGGTAATGCTTACACTTCAATGAGATCTTTTATATCCCATTTTACAAGAAATGTAATAGAGTCAGAACGTTTTTTCTTTTCTTCGTATGACTCTGCAACGACGTTCCGTTGCTTTTGGATTTGTTCAGCGATGAATCCGGCTTCTAGTTGATAAGAAGAATGTCGTTTTTGTTTTTGACGTTCTGCGATGAGTGTGCCTTTAAGTTGGAACTGCATTTCACGACGCTTATGTTCAACAATGCTTAAAGTGCCCCAGCCAGCCTTTTCAAAGAACTGAATGACTTCTTCAATTGTTTCTAGCGGATATTTTCTTGCAAGGTTTCTACCAGACCAGTATAAAATACCATCTAAATCGTTGCCGATTAAATCAGGTAGTAATTCTTCACGTAGCAATTCATAAGCGAAGGCGTTCAATGAAACATCTTCTAAAGATGTTGTATCGATTGTATTTTTACTCACAATATTCCCCTCTTTCTATAGGGATTATTATATAACATTTCACATTTATAAAAACAGATTTTTCTTTAGGAAAATCTGAATATATAAGAAGAAAAAAAGAATTGGCAAATTATATGCAAATTATGTATACGTTTTCTTGACGCTTCGACAAAAATAGGAGTAAAATGAACTTGGTATCAAATTATGCTGAAATATTTCGAATAATTTTTTCAGTTTTTCTTATGCCAATAGTGAAAAAACATTATTGTCATAAACTAATCTGAAAACAGCAGTCAAACATTCAAGGGGGGTAATGGGGACATGAAAGGCCGCGAGTATACGTTTCGTAAGTGGCACTCATTAATGGGGGTCATCCCGGTTGGTGTCTTTTTGACGCAACATTTAATTGTAAACAACTTTGCAACACGAGGAGCAGAGGCTTTTAACAAAGCTGCAGGCTTTATGGAGCTCCTTCCATTCCGGTATGCGCTAGAAATTTTCATCATCTTTTTACCGATACTGTACCATGCTATATATGGCTTATATATTGCATTTACAGCTAAGAACAATGCGGTTTCTTACGGTTATTTCCGTAACTGGATGTTCGTCTTCCAAAGAATTTCAGGTATCGTTACGCTGATCTTCATTTCTTGGCACGTCTGGGAAACTCGTATTCAAGCAATGTTAGGTAAAGAGGTAAACTATGATATGATGGCAGATATTTTAAACAATCCAGCTATGTTTGCATTCTACTTAGTTGGTGTTGTTTCAACAATTTTCCACTTTGCAAATGGACTATGGACATTCTGCATCAGCTGGGGAATTACAGTATCTCCACGTTCACAAAGAATCTCTACTTATGTAACATTAGCTATTTTCTTAGGTTTATCTTATGTAGGTGTGAGTGCATTATTAGCGTTCATCGATCCACAGCTAGCAAACCAGTAAGGAGTGGGAGAGCATGAAAGGGAAACTTATAGTAGTCGGCGGTGGCTTGGCTGGCTTAATGGCAACGATTAAAGCGGCAGAAGCAGGAGTAAATGTTGAACTGTTTTCTTTAGTACCAGTAAAACGTTCACATTCTGTATGTGCTCAGGGCGGAATTAACGGTGCCGTAAATACGAAAGGTGAAGGGGATTCTCCATGGATCCACTTTGACGATACAATTTATGGTGGGGACTTCTTAGCGAACCAACCACCAGTTAAAGCAATGTGTGAAGCAGCACCTGGTATCATTCATTTAATGGACCGTATGGGTGTTATGTTCAACCGTACGGAAGAAGGACTTCTTGATTTCCGTCGATTTGGTGGAACGCAACATCACCGTACAGCATTTGCTGGTGCAACAACTGGACAGCAATTACTTTACGCATTAGATGAGCAAGTACGTCGTCACGAAGTAGCAGGACTTGTAACGAAATATGAAGGTTGGGATTTCTTACGAGCTGTTGTTGATGATGAAGGTGTGTGCCGAGGAATCGTTGCACAAGACTTACAAACTATGGAGATTAGAAGTTTCGGAGCAGATGCCGTGATTATGGCAACAGGGGGCCCTGGTATCATTTTCGGAAAATCAACAAACTCCATTATCAATACAGGTACAGCAGCTTCTGCTGTATATCAACAAGGCGCATATTATGCAAACGGTGAGTTCATTCAAATTCACCCAACGGCAATTCCTGGAGACGATAAATTACGTCTTATGAGTGAATCTGCACGTGGTGAAGGTGGACGTGTTTGGACATATAAAGATGGTAAACCATGGTACTTCTTAGAAGAAAAATATCCGGCTTACGGAAACCTTGTACCTCGTGACATCGCAACGCGTGAAATCTTTGATGTTTGCGTAGAGCAAAAACTAGGTATTAACGGTGAAAACATGGTGTACTTAGATCTTTCTCATAAAGATCCAAAAGAACTAGATATTAAACTAGGTGGAATTATTGAAATCTATGAGAAATTTACAGGGGATGATCCTCGTAAACTACCGATGAAAATCTTCCCAGCTGTTCACTATTCAATGGGCGGACTATGGGTTGATTATAAACAGATGACAAACATTCCAGGTTTATTTGCAGCAGGTGAGTGTGATTATTCTATGCACGGTGGTAACCGTCTTGGTGCGAACTCACTATTATCAGCAATTTATGGTGGTATGGTAGCAGGACCAAACGCAATTGAGTATATGAAAGGTCTTTCTAAATCATCTGATGCTGTTTCATCTACTGTATATGAGCAAAATGAATTAATCGAAACAGAGAAATTTAACAATATTTTAACGATGGATGGTAACGAAAATGCGTATGTTCTTCATAAAGAGCTTGGAGAATGGATGACAGATAACGTTACAGTAGTTCGTGAAAATAAAAAATTATTAGAAACAGATGCGAAAATTGAAGAATTAATGGCTCGTTACAAACGTATTAACATTAACGATACAGCAAGATGGAGTAACCAAGGTGCTTCATTTACACGCCAACTTGCAAATATGTTTGAGTTAGCACGTGTTATTACAATTGGCGCATATAACCGTAATGAGAGCCGTGGGGCGCATTACAAACCTGAATTCCCAAATCGTGATGATGCAAACTTCTTAAAAACTACGATGGCAAAATTTGAGGGAGAAGGAAATGCACCAGCATTCCATTACGAGGACGTTGATATTTCGTTAATTAAACCGCGTAAACGTGATTATTCTTCAAAACACGATGTAGCTGCTAAGGGTGAAGAGAAGGGGGATAAACAACATGTCTGAGAAAACAATCCGCCTCATCATTACGAGACAAGACGGGCCAGATGCGCAAGCGTTTGACCAAGAGTTTGAAATTCCATATCGTCCGAATATGAATATTATCTCAGCACTTATGGAAATCCGTCGTAATCCTGTTGATTCAAAAGGGAACCAAACAACTCCG
The DNA here is from genome assembly GCF_052646455.1 of Bacillus cereus group sp. Bce041. Classification (NCBI taxonomy): domain Bacteria; kingdom Bacillati; phylum Bacillota; class Bacilli; order Caryophanales; family Bacillaceae; genus Bacillus; species Bacillus cereus group sp. Bce041. The sequence goes on along the minus strand of NZ_JBQXON010000001.1, from coordinate 751,746 downwards.
ATTGCCTGGGATATGAACTGCTTAGAGGAAGTATGTGGTGCATGTTCGATGGTGATTAACGGAAAACCACGTCAATCATGTACGGCACTTATCGATCAATTAGAGCAACCAATTCGCTTAAAACCGATGAAGACATTCCCGGTTGTACGTGACTTACAAGTTGATCGTAGTCGCATGTTTAATGCTCTAAAACGCGTTAAAGCGTGGATTCCAATTGATGGTACGTATGACCTAGGTCCAGGACCAAGAATGCCTGAGAAAAAGCGTCAATGGGCTTATGAGCTTTCAAAATGTATGACATGTGGTGTTTGCTTAGAATCATGTCCAAACGTAAACAGTAAGTCTGACTTTATTGGACCAGCACCGTTATCACAAGCTCGCTTATTCAACTCACATCCAACGGGTGAAATGCATAAAGCAGATCGCTTACGTGCAATTATGGGAGATGGAGGACTAGCAAACTGTGGTAACTCTCAAAACTGTGTGCAATCATGTCCGAAGGGTATTCCTTTAACAACTTCAATTGCGGCATTAAACCGTGATACAACAATTCAATCGTTCAAAGATTTCTTTGGTAGCGATAATAACTATTAATAAATATTGCCTCTTCATATCGAAGAGGCAATATTTATAACTTTATTTTTCTGTTTATTCTGTTTATTTCAAGGTGAAAAGGAGAGATAACAATGAAGAGGATTTCTTATATTGAAGACTTTGAGCAATGGGAAAGTGGTTTTTCGTTTTACAACCCTGTAAAGGTTCGTTTTGGTGAAGTAGATATGTTTGGACATGTAAATAATGTCGTTGCTTTTACTTATTTTGAAGAAGCTCGTATTGCGTTGTTTAAAGAACTTGGATTTATGCAAGAGTGGACACATGCATCATCAGAAACGATGATCGTTGTTGCGGATTTACAATGTAATTTTATTAAGCAAATATATTTTGATGAACAGCTGAAGGTGTATGTAAAGGCAGGATCGGTCGGGAATTCTTCTTTAGATTTACATTATATGGTGAAGAATGCAGCAGGAGAGGTTTGTTTAGTAGGTCGCGGAATGATGGTTCAAGCTTCGAAAAAAACAGGAAGAGGCGAACCATGGCCTGAAGAATGGAAGAAGAAATTACTACAATAATAGAGTGAAAGAAAAATAAGAGAGCAATTTGCTCTCTTATTTTTTGTCTTCCATCGCTTCTTCTAATGTTAAGTGATGTTTATATAGGTATGTAGCGTATGGATTACCAACGTAGCGTAAGTGCCATGGTTCATAGGCATATTCTGTTGTATCTGTTTTATCTTCTAAGTAACGAATGACAAAGCCGAATTCATGAGCATGTTCCGCGACCCATTTTCCTTCTGCTGTCTCTCCGAAGATAGGCTCTAATTGAAATTTAGCTGATTTTGAACTAATATCCATTGCTAAACCCGTTTGGTGTTCACTTGTACCAGGAATTGCGCTTACCGAATTAGCTTCGGCTTTTCCTTGACGTCTAACGTATGTATCATGCAACGATTTTTGGCGTTTGTATGAACGATAACCAGATACAGCTGTAAGATCAAGCCCTTCTTTTTTCGCAGCTTTGAACATGTTTTCAAGTGCCTCGGCAGCATCTTTGCGCAGCAATGTTTTTTCTTTATCTTTTGGACTAATAAATGGTACATTTGGTCTCGTTAAGTCTTCAGGAATGTATCCATCTGGTAGTTTTCGATGTTTATTAATTAAGACAAGATTAGATTTTGGATTTGTTACAACTGAAAAGTCATTGTCTATTTTCTTTGCATTATGATCAGCTTTTGGAAAAGCAGGAATCTCTTCTTTTTTATGGTTATTATGCTTTTGACTTTCGACAGCTTTTGCTTCATTATGTAGTGGTGTTTTAGAACCAAAGTAAGCGAAAGATGTGATCCCGATTACAATAGTAGTGGCAGAAATAATTATTATCTTTTTCATGATGCCTTGTAATCACAGTCCCTTCTTCATAAAATGTGTATTGTTTTTTTTATTATAAATCTAGTTTGTTGGAAAAGGAATATAAGAGTCATAACGTAATAGAAATGCAAAGAAAATGTCAGAAAATGTGTGAATTTGTAGTATTTTTTTATATAATTCATTTCTTATCTTTCATGATTTGCATTTTTTATGTAATATATATACATAAGAAGATGTAGCGATTATCGAGAATAAAGAACTTCTTGTATAGACTAGGAGTGAATGGGAATGGATTTTGCAACAATTATTGGACTTATTTTAGGATTTGTAGCAGTGGTAGTAGGGATGGTCGTCAAGGGCGCTGACGTAACAGCCTTATTAAATCCTGCCGCAGCATTAATTATTTTTATCGGTACATTTGCTGCAGTATGTATTGCATTTCCGATGAATCAACTAAAAAGGGTTCCAAAACTATTTAAAGTTCTTTTTGGTTCAAATAAAAAGGATTTAAGTTATGAACAGTTGCTAGAATTATTTGTTCATTGGACATCTGAAAGTAGAAAATACGGTATTTTGTCTTTAGAGCAACAATTAGACAAAATTCAAGATGAATTTCTTTTGCGCGGTATGAAATTTGTGATTGATGGCGTATCCGCAGAAGATTTAGAGCAGATTTTGGAATCTGAATTAGAAGCAATTGAAGAAAGACATGCAAAGGGAGCTGCTATTTTTTCACAAGCTGGTACGTATGCACCGACATTAGGAGTTTTAGGTGCTGTTATCGGTCTTGTAGCTGCGCTTGGTAACTTAACTGATATTGAAAAGTTAGGTCATGCTATTTCGGGTGCGTTTATTGCAACGATTTTTGGTATTTTTTCAGGTTATGTATTATGGCATCCATTTGCAAATAAGTTAAAGCAAAAATCTTCAGCTGAAATTGAGAAAAAACGTTTAATCATTGATTGTTTATTAATGTTACAAGAAGGTACATATCCGTTTATTATGAAGAACCGCATTTTAGGTGCACTTTCTGCAACTGAGCGTAAAAAGCTAGAAAAAGGAGCAGAAAAAAATGCGGAGTAAGAAAAATAGAAGAGGCAAAAAGAAAAAACATGATGAGCATATCGATGAAACGTGGTTAATCCCATATTCTGATATGTTAACGTTGTTATTTGCATTGTTTATCGTTTTATTCGCAATGAGTAGTATAGATGCTGCGAAGTTTAAACAGATGGCAGTTGCTTTTCGAAGTGAATTAGCTGGGGGAACAGGTAACAAAGAATTTTTAAGTGATCAAAAGCCAAATGATGAAAAAGAATTATCAGCAAGTAGCCTTGAGGCAGAACAAGCAAAAAAACAAGAAGAAGCTAGAGCTAAAGAAAAAAAAGAGATGGATGAATTGAAAGCATTACAAAAAAAGATTGATCAATATATTAATGAAAAACAATTATCTTCTTCTTTTCAAACTAAATTAACTGAAAAGGGATTAATGGTGACAATATTAGAAAATATACTGTTTGATTCGGGGAAAGCAGATGTGAAATTAGAATCTTTAGGGATTGCAAAAGAGATGTCTAGCTTACTTGTTTCAGCGTCACCTCGTGAAATTACAGTATCGGGTCATACGGATAATGTCCCTATTGCCAATGCGCAGTTTGCGTCGAATTGGGAATTAAGTACGCAGCGGGCAGTTAATTTTATGCAAGTATTACTGCAAAATAAAGAATTACAACCAGAAAAATTTAGTGCGATTGGATACGGAGAATACCGTTCAATTGCTCCAAACGATACACAAGAAGGAAAGGCAAAGAATAGACGTGTGGAAGTATTTATCTTGCCTTTAACAGAGAAAGTAAAATAAAAGAGGATGGCGAATGCCATCCTCTTTTATTTTACATCAAATGATTTTAAGTTGTCGCGACGGATTTTATCTTTTTCTGAATCTGATTTTTTGAAATCATAATCATATAAAGCGCCTTCCCAATCGCCATACATTGGATTCGGGAAAATAATGAATTTCTCACCAAATTGTGCTTTTGAATCTGCTACTGTTTGGTTACGATCTTTTACAGATTTTCCATCAAAACCTGTGAAATCAGATAAGTTATCACCGAAGAATAAGACAATATCATGGGTTTGAGAAACGAGTTCACGGCGTTTTTCTTTTCCTTTTTCTTTCGGATCTTGTAGTAATATATGTTCTTTCGTTGCTTGAGGAGCACCTACACGCTCAAGATTTTTAATTGTTGCATCTAGTTGATTCGTTTTACGATTTGAGATGTAGTAAATATCTACACCTTTAGACTCTGTATATTTTAAGAAATCAATTGCGCCTGGAAGGGCTTCAGCCTCAGCTTTTTTAATCCAATCATCCCATTTGTAAGGATAGCCTTTGCCTGTTTTTACGCTCATTGCCTGATGAGGACTGTTATCTAAAACAGTTTCGTCTAAATCAAGCACGATAGCAGGTTTTTTCTCTGTCCCTTTTGCAAGAATTGCATCAAGCTTTAATTGACCAATGTTGTACCCTTGGTAGTAAAGTGCTTTCGTTTCACCGGCTGTTTGATACCATAAATCAGCCATTAATTGTTGTTCTGTTAATTTTACTTTCTCTTCTTTCGCCACTGTTTTCTCTGGTGTTCCTGAACATGCTACAAGTGATGTAGATAGAACCGCTACAGATAATAAAGTGGTAATGCCCCTCTTCATCTTCATATGTATCCTCCTTGATGTTAGAAAATCATTTTATATTATATATTAAAATATAATATTTTTATATGAACATTTGCATATTGTCTTTTGTATATATAGTAGTATGTCCTATATTAGAAAGATGAGCAAAATAATAATAGCTGTTTTGACAAGTTTTATTGTCGTAATGACAATTATAATTGACAAAAAGAACTTTGTTATTTACAATTTTAACTAAATAGAACAAATGATGGATTCATGACGATGTTTACATATAAGAGGATGAAGCGTGGTGCTATATTTTGTCTTGAATAAACATAGTCTTTGAAAGAGAGTACGAATGATACTAAAGGGGAGGCTTTATACTTGAGTTTACAAATTCAAAACTTAACGAAACAATTTGGGGAATCAAAAGCAGTTAACGGTTTGCAAATTTCGTTACCAAAAGGTGAAGTACTAGGGTTACTTGGACGAAATGGTGCAGGGAAAACAACAACAATCAAAATGCTTCTCGGATTATTAACGCCTAATGAAGGTTCGATTACATGGGATGGAAAAGCATTTGGAAATAGTGGTGTAACAATTGGGTATTTACCAGAAGAAAGAGGTTTATATACAAAAAGTAGAGTAATAGATCAGCTGCGATATTTTGGTAGATTAGAAGGAATGTCGAAGAAAGAAGTGGATCACGCTATTGATCACTGGTTAGAGCGTTTAGCGATACCAGAATATAAATTTAAAACGGCTGGAGAGCTTTCAAAAGGGAATCAGCAAAAAATCCAATTAATTGCTGCTCTTCTTCATAATCCGGAACTTCTCATTTTAGATGAACCATTCAGCGGCCTTGATCCAGTTAATGCTGGGATGTTAGCTAGTATTATTGAAGAACAAGTACAGAGCGGAAAGACGATTATTTTATCAAGTCATCGTATGGAACAAGTAGAGGCTTTTTGCCAACATGTATGTATTTTGAAAAAAGGTGAAGCAGTCGTAAAAGGACAGCTAAGTGATATTAAGAAAGAATACGGTTTCCGTAATTTAACGATTGAAGATACAGTAGAGAATGAAAAGGGATTAGAAGCTATACATGTATCGTATGAAAAACAACAAGGCCTTCTTTATGTGAAAGTACAAGACGATGCGGAAGCTCTCAAGATTTTGCAACAGTTGCAAGAGCAAGGTGTTAGCTTACGACAATTCAAAATGTTAGAGCCGACGTTAAACGAAATCTTTGTAGAGAGGGCGAAATAACGATGCGTAAATTTTCTCACGTATTTTCATTTTATTTTAGGGAAGCGTTTTTATCTAAGAAATCATTAATTACGAGTGCGATTTTATTTTTAGTTGTGTTTGGGATTTTTGCATTTAATCATTTTACTTCAGGCGATGATAAAAATAAGGATAAAGATAAAATTGCAGTTGTAGTAGAGAGTTCCACATATAAAGTACAAAAAGATGAGCTAAATAAGCTATTGCCATCAGCAAAAATAACAATTGGTTCAAAGGATGATTTTGATAAACTGCATAAGCAAGTAGAAGAAGGCGATTTAGATGGTCTATTCCATGTGACGGAAAAGGGTGGGGCTCCATCGATTACATATATGTATAATGGATTTCCAAGCCAAGCAACTTCTGCAATTATGGCAGGATATTTAAAGCAACAATATACGATGGTAACGATTGCCAAAAATAATGTTTCACCAGAAATTGCACAGCAATTACAAACAGAAATTCAAGTGAAGCAAGAAGCGATAAAAGATCGTACATCTTCTTTCGGAATTGCCTATTTCTTTACATTTGCTTTATATATGTTTATTGTAGCGTTCGGAAATACAATCGCAATGAATATTGCATCTGAAAAGGCGTCACGTGTAATGGAAGTAATGCTTCCGAAAGTGAAGCCTCTTACGATGATGTATGCGAAAATTTTAGCGGTTGTTTCAACGGCGTTATTGCAACTTGTCGTATTGGCGTGTGGTTATCTTATTCCATATTTGTTAGGTTGGGTCGATTTAGAAAGTGCCTCACTATTTGGTATTCCAATTGACTTTACAAAATTAGATGCAAAAGTTATCAGCATGTTTCTTGTTTATTTCATTACGGGATATTTACTTTATGCGATGATGTATGCTGCTGCTGGAGCTGTCGTATCTAAGACGGAGGATTTACAAGCTGTATCTTTCCCGGTAATGATTTTAATTATGGCTGCATTCTTTATTAGTATTAAATCATTAAGTGATCCGAATAGTACTATCGTTGTTGTAAGTTCTTACGTTCCATTTTTTACACCGATGGTTACCTTCTCACGTATTGTAGCTGGTGAAGCAGGTATGCTAGAAATTACGATAACATTAGCAGTCTTATTGGCGACAATTGCAGTATTAAATGCTGTTACAAGCCGCATTTACGTAAACGGCGTAATGAATTACTCAGATAAAGTGAAATTTAAAGATTTAGCGAAATTTATAAAGCGTCAATAATGAGAGAAAAGCATGATTTCCTATTGAAATCATGCTTTTTCTTTATGTATAAATTAAAAATAGTATATAATAATAAGAGTCGTCTTTTAATAGAATGAATAAAAAGGAGGGTGTGCAGATGGGGATTAGTAGTCGTTTTACAGTAGGTGTTCATATGCTGACATTACTTGCGATAGATCGAAACTCTCGCTGTACCTCTGAATGGATTGCCGGTAGTGTGAATACAAATCCAGTTGTGATTCGTCGCATTACAGGAATGTTGAAGAGAGCAGGACTTGTTGATGTACAAGCTGGTAAAGGTGGTACGACACTTGCTCGAGATTTAGAAGAAATTACATTACTTGATGTATATAAAGCAGTGGAAGTTGTAGAAGAAGGACAACTATTTTCCTTCCATGAAAATCCCAACATTGAATGTCCAGTAGGAGCTAATATTCAATCAGTATTAGAAATTATTTTAATGCAAGCGCAAGAAGCGATGGAAAACGTACTTGCAAATGTAACGGTAGATCAATTAGTTACAAATTTAAAGTCTAAAATGAAAGAATAAAAAAAGCGAGCTTCCTCATAATGAGGGCTCGCATTTTTTTATTCAGAAATATTGAAAATTCTATTTTTCAGTATTTAAAATGAATTTACCTACGATAGCTGCGAAGATACCACCAAGAATTGGTGCTACGATGAATACCCATAGTTGAGAAAGTGCTTCTCCACCAACAAATAAAGCTGGTGCGATACTACGAGCTGGGTTAACAGATGTTCCAGTTAACGGAATTCCTAATAAGTGAATTAAAACTAATGTGAAACCAATTACTAGTCCAGCTAAAGAAGAACTTCCTTTTTTACCTGTTACAGCAACGATAACTAAAATAAATACGAAAGTTAAAATGAACTCAACTAAAAATGCTCCAGATAAACCAAGAGTTCCGAAACCATTTTGTCCTAAATTATCTAAAGGTGTTTTAGCAGATTTTAAAATTGTTACTAACGTTGCAGTTCCTAATAAACCACCTAAAATTTGAGCTAATACATAATAACAAAGTTCCATAGCGTTCATTCGTTTGTTGATGAACATAGCTACTGATACTGCTGGGTTAATGTGACATCCAGAAATTGTTCCGATGCTATATGCCATAGCTACAATAGATAAGCCGAAAGCCATAGCGATTCCTAATGTTCCAATTCCTTCAATTCCGCCGCCAGTGACAGCTACTCCAGTTCCGAATAATACAAGTACAAATGTACCAATAAATTCAGCGATTGCTTTTTTTAACATAATTTACCTCCTATTAATGCGCATGAAACGTATTATAACATAAGTTTTAGTATAAACAGCCAATGAAATACTATTCTGATAAGGCGAAATAGGGGGACAATAAAAAAGAGTATGGTTCATCTCTATAGAACCATACCCTTTTTTTATGCCGATTTTTTCTGTTTAACGACTGGAACAGAACGGTTTAAAATACTATTTGCAACCATTCCTAACATGATAATAATCATTCCGATGAGAGAAAGTCCTCCAGGGAGTGAACCATTTAAGAAAATGATTTCTCCAAGTACGGTAAAGACCATCGTTCCAGCTTGTGTTGCTTCAACAGCTCCAAGTAGAGCGAGGTTATCTTTTGCTAAGTCAGTAGCAAAGAAAAATGTCATCGTTGCAATAACGCCGGAACATAATGCTAACAAAAATCCTTGAAGCATTTGGTTGGATGTTGGAATGCCAGTAGTAGAAAATCCGTATATACCAAGCAAGATTGTTATAGGAAGACTTCCAATTGCCATTCCTAATACACGTTGGAACGTATCAAGGCGTCCACCAACAAGCTCCATCATTTTTCGGTTACCGAACGGATATAAGAAAGCGGCTAATACGACAGGTAAAAAACCTGAAATGAACTGAGTCATTGTAATATGGCCTGCGGCAGTTGCTTGCATACAAATTACACCAAGTAAAATAAATAATGCAACATATAAGCTACGAAGTGGAATTTTTCCGCGTACAAGTTTCGTACCTGATTTTGTTTCTATTTTCACGAAAAATAGTGGTGATAGTAGTAAACCAGCTAAAATCGTAACTTGCCAAGTTCCAGCAACGAGCCAAGCTGGAGAAAAGACAGCTGAGAAACTTAATAAAGAATAAAAACCAATACCGGCAACAGAACCCCATCCGATCCATGCCAATGGATGTTTTTTTAACTCTTCACATAATCCCCTAAAGTTTTTGCGAAATAAAACGATAAGGAATAAAATAGGAAGAGCAAATAAAAAACGGAAGGAAGCTGTCCAAGCCCAGCTCGTTCCAGATACATTCATTGCTCTATTAATAATAAAGGTTGCAGAAAAAAAGGCCGATGATAAAAGACCTAATAAAATTGCGCGCATGAAGTATAGCACTCCTTTCGAAAATAAATAATTATGTATAGTATGATATACTTTTAATTTTTAAAAGTAAACTATTTTATACTTTGAGGTGGTTTTATATATGAAAGAAAATGAAGATATGCAAACGAAAGAAGTCATTCAACAAGTTGGACAGTTATTGAGACAAATTCGAAATGAACAGAAATTAAGTTTAGAAGAATTAGCCCATAAAACAGGAGTTAGTAAATTAACATTAGGAAAGATCGAAAGAGGGGAAACAAATCCGACACTAGCTGTCATTTGGAAAATAACGAAAGGGTTATCAATTCCTTTATCCAGATTAATGGTTGTTGGAGAACCTGTAGCTGTTGCGCGCTGTGGAGAAGGATTTGCAGTAGATGAAGGACAAGCGTGGCATTTAGAAACGATGTTCCGTTATACGAAAGAAACAGGGATGGAAATGCACCGTGCTTGTTTACGATCAAATAGTATATATGAGCCAGAAGCTCATCATGAAGGTGCGATTGAGCTTGTAACGGTAATGAAAGGGAAAGTGTCTATTCAAGTGGAGAATGATGTATACGAATTAAATGAGTTTGATTCCATTCAATTTGAAGCGAATAAGAAGCATATTTATAAAAATGAAGAAGAAGAAGTGGCGGTATTACATTTAACGATGAAATATTCTTCATGAAAAAATCACCTATAGGATTCTATAGGTGATTTGCTCTTCTTAAGTATGTGAAATGATGCCATTAGTACGAACGTGGCATAAGTAATAAACAAATGAAATAAACTAAAAATCCTGTCCCAAAACATAAAACAGCAATAACCCAAATGATACGAATAAGAGTAGAGCTAATATCAAAATATTCTCCTAAACCACCACATATACCAAATAGCATTTTATCAGTTTCGGATTTACATAACTTTTTTGACATATTCCAATCAACTCCTTTTTATATCAAACTGCATACTTTTATTCTATATGGAAATTTATGAGAAGACTATGGGGTTGTATTACATTTTTTTTGTGAGAAGCGATCGTATTAATTGTCTTAATTTTCAGTGGATATTAAACTTGTAGTTATGAGGTGATTTTTAATAAAGGGTGGGGAAATAGAGATGACAGTATATTGGTTGACTAACGTAATGCTTGAATCAGGGTATACATATGAAGAAGAGAGAATTTCACAAACAGAAACAGAATTATGCAGTTTACTTATTGAAGATGGTCGAATTAAAAAAATTATAAAAGGGATTGTTCAAGAGGAAGATATAGTAACTTTTGATGCTAAGAACTTATTAATGTTGCCAGCTTTCAAAGAGATGCACATTCACATTGATAAAACATATTATAGTGGCCCATGGAAAGCTTGTATGCCAGCAGAAAGTATTTTTACACGTTTTAATGAAGAAGAAAAAATTTTACCAAAGCAATTAGCGACTGCTCAAAATAGAGCGGAAAATATGCTAGAGTTACTACTGCAAAATGGTGCAACGAATATTAGAACGCATTGTAATGTTGATCCAATTATTGGGCTTGGTAATTTGGAGGCGACGTTAGCGGCATTAGAAACATATAAAAATCGAGTATCTAGTAGAATTGTTGCGTTTCCGCAACATGGATTATTGCGCAGTAATTCTGTGCAACTCGTGAAAGATGCGATGCGTATGGGTGCCCATCTAGTCGGAGGAGTAGATCCAGCTACAGTGGATAATGACATTGAAAAGTCATTACATACAATTATGGATATCGCAGTCGAATTTAATGCGGATGTTGATATTCATTTGCACGATGCGAATAATCTTGGAACGTTTACGATGAAGAGATTGGCAAGTTTAACAGAAGAAGCAGGATGGCAAGGCCGTGTAACGATTAGTCATGCACTTGGACTTGGTGGTGTTACTGATAAAGAGGCTGAAGAAGTGGCAGAAAGACTCGCAAATGTAAATATTGATATTACTTCAACAGTGCCAATTGGTAAACAAGTAATCCCAATTCCGTTATTAGATAAAAAAGGTGTTAAGGTTTCATTAGGCAATGATAGCATTACAGATCATTGGTCACCGTTTGGAACAGGTGATATGCTTCAAAAGGCGAATCGATTAGCAGAGCGTTTTGGGTGGAGTGACGAAAGGTCTTTAGGAAAAGCACTCCGCTTTATTACAGGAGGAAAAGAAACGTTAAATAAGGAAGGGAAGCGAGTATGGCCGAATGTAGGGGATGAAGCGAGCTTTGTTTTGACGAATGCGACATGCGCTGCTGAAGCAGTAGCGCGTCAAACAGAAAAACGTTTAGTCGTGTATAAAGGAAATATTGTTGTTGGAAGTTTAAATGAGGTGGAATTAAATAATCTTGTGTAGAAGAATCGTTTAAATATTTTGAGGAGGGTTCTAATGGTGAGTATAGAACTCTTCTTTTTTATTCTTACAATATATTTTTATAGGAAAGCTAGAAGGGATGAAAAAATTGGACAATCAACATAACCAAAATCATATTATGGGAACTTTGCAATGGTTTATATTTTTATTAGCAAATTCAATCGCACTACCAATTGTCGTTGGCGGATTATTTCATCTTACGACGGAAGAAATATTTTATTTAATGCAGCGTACGTTTTTTGTAGTTGGTATATCTTCTTTTTTACAAGGATGGCTTGGGCATAGACTACCAATTGCGGATGGGCCGGCTGGATCTTGGGTTGGTGTATTTACCGTACTTGCTTATGCAACGGCCGGACAAGATCAATTACATAGTACACTGCAAATTTTAGAATTAGGAATGATAATCTCCGGTATTATTTTAATAGGATTAGGAGTAACTGGTTTTATAGGACGTATTTTATTTTTATTTACGCCGCTTGTGACAGGGACGTTTTTACTTTTATTATGTTTACAATTAAGTGGTGTATTTTTAAAAGGAATGTTAGGAATTACAGCTACTATTTCTCAAATCGACGGATTTACAGCAATGATCGCGTTTAGTATATTTCTGTTCGTTATTATACTATCTAATTTTGGAAAAGGCTTTGTCAAAAGTTATGCAGTTTTAATAGGATTAATTAGTGGGTGGATTATTTTTCTCATTGCAGGAAAAGTGACAATCCCATCTCAAGTAACTCATTTTGTGCAACTTCCACATATATTTGCTTGGGGACTTCCAAAATGGAATACAGGTATGGCTGTATCAAGTTTTGTTATGGTATGTATTTTAGTTTCGAATACGGTGGCAGCTATTATAGCAATTAATCAAGCAACTATTCATAAAGCGACTATTGAACAAAAACAGTTGAAAGATGGAACATGGGTTGGGGGGATTTCGCATATCATCTCTTCTGTATTTTCAACTGTAGGTGTCGTTCCGTTACCAGCAACGGCAGGATTTATACGTTTAACAAAACAAAAATATATCCGATCGTTCTTAATGGCATGTGCGTTACTAGTCGTAATGTCTCTTTTTCCAAGTATTATTCGTTACTTAGCATCTTTACCATCAGCTGTCGCATCGGCTGTTTTAATGGCTTCGTTCGTACAGTTAATTGGAATTGGATTTAATAATATAAAACAAGTGCCGATGAGTGAAAGGAATGTAACGATTTTAGGCGTTGCAGTATTATTTGGCAGCGGCGTTATGTTTTTACCGTCTGGAGCACTCCAATCCTTGCCGTCTGTTATGCAATATATATTCGGTAATGGCTTATTTGTAGGTACGGTTGTAAGTATATTGCTAGAACAAATATGGCGCGTTGGAAAGTAAGTGGATAAAAAGAGTGTACGCACTGTATAAAAGTCTAAAATAACATAGGAAATAAAGCCCATTTTCATTCACCACCTGCACATTTCGTTCATACAATATCTTGACTAAATAAACACCCAACTTACACATACACAGCTCTGGCTTAAGCAAGGAGGGTTATACCAGTTGAAGGAAAAAGCGTATCAATCTAAACCTTTACTCACAAAGAGAGAGAGAGAAGTATTTGAATTGCTGGTTCAAGATAAAACAACGAAGGAAATTGCAGGTGAACTTTTTATAAGTGAAAAGACAGTTCGCAACCACATCTCAAACGCAATGCAAAAGCTAGGGGTTAAAGGACGTTCACAAGCAGTTGTGGAGCTTCTTCGTATGGGAGAGCTCGAATTATAAGAAAGCAGCCGACTTTTATATAAAAGTCGGCTATTTTTTTGTTTGCTTCACTTGCTATATGAATGATAAAAACGTTTCATACATAAATAGGTAATAAGGAGGGGATATGTTGAAAAGGATACTGTTAGTTTCAACAAGTGCTCATGATATGAATGGACACCCGACTGGTTTGTGGCTTGAAGAGCTCGCAGCTCCTTATCATGTATTAAAAAAGGCTAAGTTTGATGTTGATATTGTGTCAATAAAAGGCGGGAGAGTACCTATAGATAGAGTGTCTATTCCGAATGGTATACCTCGCGAATTCAAGCATGTAGCTTCTTTATTGCAAAATACGAAGCCGATTTCAAATGTTCATTTTTCGGATTATGATGCGGTTTTATTTGGTGGTGGGCACGGGGCGATTGTAGATTTTCCAGGTAATCCATATGTAGCAAATTTGATTGAGAATATGTATAACAATAACCGGATTGTAGCGGCTGTTTGTCACGGAGTAAGCTCTTTAGTCGGTGTGAAAAATAAGGATGGCTCGTTTTTTGTTGCGGGTAAGCGTATAACAGGTTATACAAACGATGAAGAAAGAGCTGTACATTTAGAAAAGCGCGTTCCGTTTTTGCTAGAAAGTAAGTTGAAAGAAGAAGGAGCTTTGTTTTATGTAGCCCCCAATTTTACGCCGCATGTAGTAGTAGATGGTCATTTAATTACAGGACAAAATCCACAGTCTAGCGTGGAAATAGGTAAGGCTATAAAAAGGGCTGTAAATAAATTATAGAAAAAGTACCCGCTACTAACAAAGGTAGTGGGTATTTTTATCCCTCTATTTGCCGGGCAGTAGGACCCCCGATTGGTGAGAGCTAATAATCAGTGGGGATGAACGCCCCCCCACTGATTAAAGTTTCACTGTATTCTAAAATTCCCGCCTCGAAATTGGTTTGTAACCGTCCAGTTGGTAATAATTGATTATAGTTTTTTATGTATAGTATATGAAAATGTAATAAACTAAAAAGGCATAGTGAGTATAATAACTTCATTTATAATCATTCGTGAATTTGCTATACTATTTTGTATGGACAAAAGGGGAGGCTCTTTTAAATGAGAAAAGTCGCATGTGCAAATACTTATATTAATAAAATAAAGCCCATTATTAGAAAGACAAGTTTTAGCCAATTGAAAATAGATGAAATTGCGAAATATATGGATATTAGTAAAGCTACTTTATATAAACGTTTTTCTTCGAAAGATGAAATTATTGAGGCGGTAGTAGAGGATTTCATGAACTATCTACTCGAAGGTGATGCGGATAATCAAGATGAAAGTATGTCATTTACAGAACGTTTCCAAAAGACGTTTATCCATTCTTTAAAATGTGTGACATATATTTCGGATGTTTTTTTGCAAGATTTGAAAGAAGCATATCCGCATTTGTCGGATCAATTAGTCGCTGCCCAACAAAATCGTAACCATAATTTGCAAATGTTTTTTGAAGCGGGTATGGAACAAGGTTATTTTAATAAAATGAATGCACAATTATTTATGGTACAAGATGATGTGATGTTAAGACGTATTATAGATCATTCTTTTTGTATTCAGTACGATATTACGTTAAAGAAAGCGATACTTGATTTTTATCAATTAAAGAAGTATCAACTTTTTAAACCAGAGTATATAGAAGCAATTGATGATTCTGAAATTGAAAAAGAAGTTATTGCTATTTTGCAAATGATTTCGTAAAAAAGCAGATCTCCCTTAATAGAGGAGAATCTGCTTTTTTAGTACATATTATTTTTGCAACTGTTTTAATACTAATTCGGCTACTAGACCACCTGAAGCTGGGTTTTGACCAGTGATAACACGATTATCTTCTAGAGCATAAGCTTCCCACGGTTGCGCGGCTTTTTCGTAAAGTCCTCCATTTTTAATGAGTTTATCTTCTGTTAAAAATGGAACGAATTGATCTAATTCAGCTAATTTTTCTTCTTCATTTGAAAAGCCTGTTACCTTCTTACCGCTAATTAAACGATCCCCATTGCTTAATGTAATATGAAATAAACCAGCAGCTCCATGACAAACCGAAGAAACAATTCCGCCGTTTTCATAAATATTGCGGCTAATATTTTGAAGTTCTTTATTTTCTGGGAAGTCCCAAATAACCCCGTGGCCACCTGCGTAATAAATAACAGCGTAGTCTTCTGGATTCACTTCACTTGGTTTCATTGTAGAACCGAGGCGATTCATAAACTCTTTCTTTTGATACCATTCCCAATCGATACTCTCCGCCATTGCTAAACTATGTGGATCAATTGGTGTATAACCGCCTTGTGGACTGACGTAATCAACTTCGTAACCCGCTTCTTCTACTTTTTTTACGAAATGTACAGCTTCACCAAGCCAAAGTCCGGTAGCCCTATTTAAATTTGGGTATTTTTCTACGCTTGTTAATACAACTAACATTTTTCTCTTCATCATAATCCTCCTATAATGTCTCTTCTATATAAAAGTTCTGTATGCGTTTCATTTTATTAAGTTAAAAAATGTAAATTTGAATAATCATGCCAGTCCTCCTTATATCGGCTTCGAAATTAGTGTATAATAACTTTTGAACAAAGTAAACTAAAAAGGCTTAATTAGTTTAATTTGTATATTTTTCGTTGACAAACTGTAATGCTGAAACTATGATAGTTCCATGAATATCGAACAACATACGTGTTTCGTTTCGAATTCAATTTACCCCGCATTAACGGGCAGTAAGACCTCCATCTCAAAATTCAGCGGAAGCAAAGAATTTAGGTAGGGGTTGGGCTGCCCGTAAAAGCCCGATTGGTGAGGGCTAATAATCAGTGGGGGATGAACACAAACCTCACTGATTAAAGTTTCACTTTATCGCGCGATAAATTAGCAACTTTTACACATTTAATGAAGTTGTTTAGTGGTGATACAACATTTAAATAAGTTCATTTTTTTATCTATAGTTTGATAGTTTTAAAATTGCAATCAGGAGAGTGTTACACATGGGGAAAGATATAAGAAACCATTCGAAATGGTTTGTTTTTACATTATGTTTTATTGTTTTGTTAGGACCGATGAACGCTGTGTTATTTAATGTAGCGCTAGAGGATATTGCCAATGATTTATCAATTAGTCAATCGAAAGTAAGCTGGATTGTAGTAGGGTATTCCTTAGTTGTCGGTATTGGTTCGATAATATATGGAAAGCTGGCTGATCGTTACAGTGTAAAAAGACTATTAATTATTTCTATTATCATATTTGTAGCTGGTTCTATTGTTGGATTTATGAATCAATCTTATGAAATTATCATTTTCGCAAGGTTAGTGCAGGCGAGCGGGGGAGCAGCGTTTATTGCGCTTAGTATGATTGCGGTGGCGAAATTAGTTGCTCCAGCTAAAAAACCAGGTGCGTTAGCAATGATTAGTTCTTCTATTGCATTAGCGGTTGGTATTGGACCTTTAGTAGGTGGGGCAATTACAAATACGTTAGGGTGGCCGTATTTATTTTTATTTATGGTTATTTCAATGATTGGTATTTTCTTACTCGTAAAATTTATGCCAGAAGAGGCGCGACATACAGATGAAGTGTTTCGCTTTGATTTCATTGGAGCAGTTTTATTATTTGTATTGATTACGACCATTTTATTAGGAGTGAATATTAATAGTTGGCTTTTTGTGTTATCTGTTATTTTTCTATTTTTATTTAAGGCTCATATGAAGAGAACAGAGTCGCCGTTTATTGATATTGAGTTATTTACAAATAAACCATTACTTCGTTTAATAGCGGTCGGATTTATCATTAATGTGGCGTTATGTGCTAGTTTATTATTATTACCATTACTGTTAGGAAGAGGACATGGATTGTCTCCATTCGTTATTGGAATTGTATTGTTTATTGCATCTCTCTTTGGTATTGTATCTAGTTTTATTACCGGAAAGATTATTCCTTCGTTTGGGAATGTGAAGATGATGTATGTAGCTTCTGTAGTTATGATCATTGGCTTTTTAATTTTAGGGATTATTCCGGACGGGAACTTACTCTTTATTTTATTTGCGGTTATTTTAACATTTATGAGTTATTCGGCAATTCAAGTATCATTAAACACATTTATCCCGAAAACATTAAATCCAGCTAAAGTTGGAGTCGGTCTTGGTTTATATAATTTAATTAACTTTTTCGGTATGGCATTTGGACCAGCTGTAGCGAGCAAAATTATGGAATCTACAAATAGTTATCGATTAAATTTTATTTTGATCGTCATTTTAATTGCTGCTCATTTCTTCTTATTGATGGGAATGTCTTCTTTTCAAAAAAAGATGGAGCAATGAATATGCACTTTATATAGAAGAAACCGACTTTCTTATAGAAGGTCGGTTATTTTTCTATCTTGCAAATTACGAAAAAAAGGAGCAAAATAAAAAAGGTCCTAGTCTATACATGGGAAAATGAAAATTTTCATACAGAAGCATTTGAAGTGAGCGAACTTAAAGTGTGTAAAATATAATGATAAACATAAAAGATGATGAATGAGAAAACGGGTGATGAAGTTGAATAGAGCAATCGGTGTTATCGATTCAGGAGTTGGCGGTTTAACAGTAGCGAAGGAATTAATTCGTCAGTTGCCGAAAGAGCGTATCATATATTTAGGAGATACAGCACGTTGTCCTTATGGTCCACGTTCTCGAGAAGAAGTACGTCAATTTACGTGGGAAATGACAGAGCATTTACTAGACTTAAATATTAAAATGTTAGTTATTGCGTGTAATACAGCAACTGCAGTTGTATTAGAAGAGATGCAAAAACAATTACCAATTCCAGTAGTAGGAGTTATTCACCCAGGATCACGTACAGCTTTAAAAGTGACAAACACGTATCACGTTGGGATTATTGGAACGATTGGAACGGTGAAAAGTGGTGCATACGAAGAGGCGTTAAAGTCTATTAATAACCGTGTTATGGTAGAAAGTTTAGCTTGTCCACCTTTCGTTGAACTTGTAGAGAGTGGGAATTTCGAAAGTGAAATGGCGTATGAAGTTGTAAGAGAAACGTTGCAACCACTGAAAAGTACCGATATTGATACACTTATATTAGGGTGTACACATTATCCGATTTTAGGACCTGTTATTAAAAAAGTAATGGGAGATAAAGTGCAACTAATTAGTTCTGGTGATGAAACAGCACGTGAAGTAAGTACAATCTTATATCATAGTAAAATGTTGAATGAAGGAGAAGAACAAAGCGATCATCTCTTCTTAACAACAGGAAAAATAGGCTTGTTTAAAGAAATTGCATCAAAATGGTTCGGTCAACCGATTGAAAATGTGAAGCATATTCATTTAGAAAAAGAATAATAGTAGAATTTATATAAGTGAGCTCCTGAGAAATCAGGAGTTTTTGTTTTATCTTGCTATTTGCTGGGGAGTAAGACCCCTACTGATTAAAGTTTCAATTTATAAGAGGCGCAGCTTGTTCTAAAACGTGAAACAGCTCGTATACATAATAGTACAAACTTAGATTTTAGGGGGGAATGGCATGCCTAAATCCACTTTTAAATGGGTTGTTGGTGCTACTGTGAGCGCTGTTTTACTAACAGGGTGTGGCTTTATAAATCAAGAGAAAGCAACTGAACAAATTGATCCGCCAAAACAAGTTACGTATACAGAGGGTGGGGAGAAAGAAGTAGCTAAAAAAGATAAGCAAGGGCAAATGGTAAACAGAGAACTATACCTTGTTGATAAAAATGGTTATGTTGTACCACAAACGTTAGCTATACCTACTCCGAAAGCAAATGAGACTGTGAAGCAAACGTTAGAATACCTTGTGAAAGATGGACCGGTAACGAATTTATTACCGAATGGGTTTCGTGCAGTCATTCCGGCGAATACAACGATGACTTTAGATTTGAAAAAGGACGGAACGGCAGTTATTGATTTCTCTAAAGAAATGAAAAACTATGCGAAAGAAGAAGAGCGTCAAATCGTTGAATCTATAGCTTGGACGTTGACGCAATTTACAGAGATAAAACAAGTGCAGTTCCAAATAAATGGTGAGAAATTGGCAAAGATGCCGGTTGGTGGTACACCGCTTGGTGAAGGAGTGAGCCGTGCAAATGGTATTAACTTCGATGATGAACAAGTAGCAGATGTAACAAATACAAAACCAGTCACACTGTATTTTATGGCGCAAAATAATAATAAACAGCAATACTACGTACCAGTCACACGCCGCGTTGCGGAAGGTAAAGAAAATGACTATGCAGCAATTATAGATGAACTTGTAAAAGGTCCGATCCATCAATCGCTCCTGAATGATTTTAATCCAGGCGTTAAGCTTATTACGAATCCGAAATTACAAGACGGAAATCTTACATTAAACTTTAATGAAAATATATTTGTAAACCCAGATAAAAATATGATCTCAAATTACGTATTGAAGTCGTTAGTTTTATCTTTAACAGAAAAGAAAGGTGTGAAAAATATTTCTATTGAAGTGAATGGAAAAGCAAATCTTATAGATGAAAAGGGCGGAAAGTTAATAAAACCTGTAGATCGTCCAGAAAACGTGAATACAGGTAGTTTTTAATCTTGAATAATTTGATATACTTAAGTAAGAAAGGAGAATTGTTTTTTGGGTTCTCCTTCTTTTATTGTATACATATCATACATTTAAATTTGGCTATACTAACGAGTAGTAATTAAGAGGAGGTTATTTTTATGCGAGTAGATGGTAGAGAGAAAACAGAATTACGCCATATACATATTCATACGAATTATTTAAAACATCCAGAGGGATCTGTATTAATTGAAGTTGGGGATACAAAGGTGATTTGCTCAGCAACAATTGAAGAGCGTGTACCACCGTTTATGCGTGGAGAAGGAAAAGGATGGGTAACAGCTGAATACGCGATGATTCCGCGTGCAACAGAACAACGTACGATTAGGGAGTCAAGCAAAGGGAAAGTAACAGGGCGTACAATGGAAATCCAGCGCTTAATTGGACGAGCATTACGTGCGGTAGTTGATTTAGAAGCGCTTGGCGAGAGAACAGTTTGGATTGACTGTGATGTCATCCAAGCAGATGGTGGAACGAGAACAGCTTCTATTACAGGTGCATACGTAGCGATGGTATTAGCGTTTGAGAAGTTATTACAAGCAGAAAAAGTATCTAAAATTCCAGTAAAAGATTATTTAGCAGCAACGTCAGTAGGAATTGTTGAAGAGCAAGGTGTTGTTTTAGATTTAAACTATGCAGAAGATTCTAAAGCAGACGTTGATATGAATGTAATTATGACTGGAAAAGGTCAGTTTGTTGAAGTGCAAGGAACTGGAGAAGAAGCGACGTTTAGTAGAGCGCAGTTAAATGAATTACTTGATGCAGCAGAACAAGGCATTTTCCAACTGATTGATATGCAAAAAGAAGCGTTAGGTGACATCGTATCTCATATAGAGTAGAGGTGGAAAGTATGAAACAAGTTGTTGTAGCGACAAAAAATATGGGGAAAGTACGTGAATTTGCTGAGTTATTTGAGCGATTTGATTTAGAAGTGAAATCATTACACGATTTTCCTCATATTGAAGAAGTCGAAGAAACTGGTGAAACATTTGAAGAAAATGCGATCTTAAAAGCGGATAGTTTGAGTAGACAGTTGAATGCAATTGTAATTGCGGATGATTCAGGTCTTATTGTAGATGCGTTAAACGGGAAACCAGGCGTGTATTCAGCTCGTTTTGCTGGAGAGCCAAAAGATGATCAAGCGAATATTGATAAAGTTTTACAAGAATTAAATGAAATACCGTTTGATAAGCGTAAAGCTCGCTTCTACTGTGCATTAGCAGTAGCTTTCCCTGAAGGTGATAAAAAGCCTGTCATTGTAAACGGGACATGTGAAGGATTTATTTTAGAACAACGCCGCGGAGAAAATGGCTTTGGATACGATCCGATCTTTTATGTGGAAGAATACAAAAAAGCAATGGCGGAATTAAGTTCAGATGAAAAAAATGCTATTAGTCACCGCGGACGTGCTCTTCGTAAGCTAGAAGAAAAAATCCCTGAATGGTTTTTAGGAGAATAAGGGAGAGAGATTGATGAAAGCTTTAATCGTAAGCGATAGTCATAGCTCTGTGAAGGAATTACAGCAGTTAAAAGAGAAGTATGAAGGGAAAGTAGATATCATGATTCATTGCGGTGATTCAGAGCTAACGCCTGCTCATGAAGAGCTGCAAGGTTTCCATGTTGTAAAAGGAAATTGTGATTATGCTAACTTTCAAGATGAAATTGTAACTGATGTAGATGGAATTCGCTTCTTAGTTGTACATGGGCATCGACATAATGTAAAAATGACATTACAAACGCTAGCGTATCATGCTGAAGAAGTGGGAGCGCAAGTTGCATGCTTCGGACATTCTCACGTATTAGGTGCGGAATTAATCGAGGGCGTTTTATTTATTAATCCAGGCAGTATTTTATTACCACGTCAGCGTGTAGAAAAGACATTTGCTTTATTAGAAATGGATGAAAATCAAATGGAAGTTCGTTTTGAAACGTTAGACGGACAACTAGTTGAACAGGCAGTTTTTAAAAGAGGATAAGAAAATTTATCCTCTTTTAAAAAAGGTGTTGACTTTATGTGTGGTTATACATATAATAAATATTGTCGATAGGGCAACGGCGCTAACGAATAAAAGAAAATAACATATGCGGGTGTAGTTTAGTGGTAAAACAAGAGCCTTCCAAGCTCTGGTCGAGAGTTCGATTCTCTTCACCCGCTCCATGTCCCAGTAGCTCAGCCGGATAGAGCATACGCCTTCTAAGCGTACGGTCGGGAGTTCGAATCTCTCCTGGGACGCTAAAAAAACCTTGTTATCAAAAGATAACAAGGTTTTTTGTTTGTCTAAAATTTGATGTTTGGGTTATAAGTGTAGTTCATGCTTAATATTTGCGACCTTTCCTTTGATATTAAGCAGTTGCATATGTACTTTTTTTCTTAAATAAAAAGAGCGCCATTTATGTGCCCTATTCATCTTATTTAATTTAAAGAATTAATAGGTTTATGATGGAACTCAAATCCATATCCAGATTCTCTTAATTGTTTACTTGCAATATTATAAAATTCTTTACCATTCTAGTACGGTTGAGCAGCAGTTATCGGAACTTATCCCCGGCAGTGTGTTACAATTAATAGAAGCGGAAAATGAGAATCTCCAATTGACTGGACCTGTGATTGGTTAGATGGTTTAAGAAGGTCGTATAAAAAAGGGAGATGGCGCAAAGATGGCGAGATCAAATGAGAATGATTTAACGGAGAAATTGGCAGAAGGCCACCGAAAATATGGTGATGGCAATTTTACAGTACAGAACATCGGTGATGAAACTAACCCGAATTGGACTGTCGTAAAAAATGTGAGGAAGGGATCGGCAGGCATTCGCGAAGGAGAAGATATATTAAGACTGCGATCAAAATATATAAAATAGTACGGAAATGGGCGGAGCGGGAGTTCGAATCTCTCCTGGGACGCTAAGAAAACCTTGTTATCTCTTGATAACAAGGTTTTTTGTGTATTTGAAATTAGTTGTTAATAAACTTCTCAAATACAAAACCATAATCTTTCACATTATATTGTTTCTTCGTATCAACAAGCCAGTTAAAGGCAATCTCGTTCATTTCTTTAAATTGCTCTGCTAAATTTACTTGTGCGTTTGAAATGCGGCTAAAGGCATTAGATGCCATATCTAAACTTTTATGTGCATATTGTAATGTAATATCGTTGTCGTATGAAATTTCTTCGATTTTAAGTAAAGCCTTATATAAATCTTTTAATTCTTCAATATGTTTTTTATGAACATCAATTGAGTAATGTTCATCGCCCATTTGAAACTTAATTTCTACATCTAAATCAATCGTTCCTGCAGTTTCGAGTGCTACGTTTTTAATTTGATATTTACTATAACGAAAGCGGCGTAGTGTACGTTTTTTACTTGTTGCGCTTGTACCGTCTAAGTGAATTAACCCTTTGTTTGTGAAGCAATATTCATCTGATTTCGATTTAATTAGAAAGTAAATTTTCTCTCCATCTTCATGCATTACATAATCATCGGCATCGACCTTATCATAGTCTTTAGGTGTAATAACAGAACCTACATCGCTTAGTCCTAATACATCTGCGGCCATTTTTTTAAACATATATAATCCCCCTTGTAAATTAAATTCTTAATTGTATAAAAATATATTAACATGATTTTCATCCTTTGTTTTCTTGTAATACGAAAATATCTGAAGGTAAGTTAAGAAAAGTAATGAATAATTATTTTGATCCTAAATTATTTAGTAAATCTATTAGTTTAAGATTGGATTCTCCGAAAAATAACCAAGAGAAAAAAGTTAATTTTGCAAGTGATTATAGAGAAATTCCGTGAAAGCACCTCAAGCTATGTGAGGTGTTTTTCTATCCTCTTTTGAAATCTTACAATTCTGTAAGGTAACTGTAAGGTAGTTCGATGGTAACAAATTGCTAATCTTTTATAATGAAGATAACAACGATAAAACGAGGAGGCAGAAATGATGAAAGGATTAGTTGTAACGGGCTTAACGGTTGCTTTTGGATTTGTAGCATATGAGAAATTAACGTATGTAGTTGATGTTGTGAAACATTTGATTGCTTAGAGAAAACAGCCATGAGAGGGAAAGGGAATGAGTGAATGAATGGAATGGTTATTTGGAATTATAGGTACTTGTAGTGTAGTGTTATTGTTCTTTGTCCCAAGTGGTATACTTAGTTCGACAACAAGTTTGTTCTTCTTAAGTTTGTTTGCTTGTACGATGCTTATTATTATGTTTTTAATGAAGCGAAGTAAACCAATCTTCTATTTTAGCATGATTGTTATGGCAATTATTGTTCTCCAAATTATTACCCTTGTAATATACCCCACAATTATAAAAGCTTTCCATTAATGATGAATCCTCTGCGCTTGTTGCTGGGGATTTTTATTTGTACAATTTTAATTTTTAGTAGAGATTTATTCGTATTGGAATGTAAAAATTAAATATTTTTATATTTCAAACAAATAGTTTTGGGATGTTGTGTTCTCATTACGCATTTGATATATTTACTTTGAACATAATTAAAATCAAGAAAAAGAGGCGGACGTATGGATAAAAAAGAAAATACGGTCGTATTGTTTCCACAACTATCAGAGCGCTATATTGATGAAGGTTTTTTAGCGCTGAAAGAGCGGAAGTTCGAAGATGCATTGCGCTGCTTTGAAATATTACGTCAGTATAATGCGGAAACGGAACAAACGGAATTAGCTTCAGTTATTTGTTTACTCGAATTAAAACGTATGGAAGAAGCGAAAGACAAATGTGAACAGTTGCTTAAAACAGGAGTTGTCTTATTTGGTGATATTCTTGAAACGTACGTGACTATTTTAGTTCAAACAAATGATTATGAAGGTGTTATTGAAACTGTTGAAAAGGTTTTACAAACGAAAGATATAATGCCTGATCAAAAGGAAAAATTAGCGCAACTTGCTTTATTTGCAGAAGGTATGCTCAATGAGGGAGACGCATCGCTAGTCGATTCAAATTTTGAGTTGGATGAGTTTACTAATGAAATTTTTGGAGAAAACTTTGGACAGAAGCTAAGAGCGATTCAGCGACTTTCGTTAAAAGACTTAGATCTTGCATTACCTGTTTTAAAGAAATTTTTAATAGAAGAAGAGCAACACCCCTATTTGAAAACTTCTATTTTGTATAAAATGATAGAAAGTCAGGTAGAAGAGGAAATAGAGGTAGAAAAGTTTGGGAATACGATTAAGGTAATTCCAGCATTTACAGGTCATAATGAGGAGCAATCCAATAACATTATACATAAATTATCAAGTCGATTAGAGCAAAATTATCCCGATATATTTGAAGCAATGGTTACATTTTGGAAAGAATTGCAAATTAGTGTTTTCCCATTTGCTCTATTAATGGATAAAGAAGAGATTTGGTCAGCTGTTTTAGAGAGAATTGGAAGAAAGCGTTTCGGATTGGCTATTGATGAAGAAGAGCTTATGGCAGCATACAATATCGAATTGGAAGAGTTTCATATTGCCTATCAATGGTTATTACGTGTTGAAAGAGAAGGATATTTGCCCGTATAATTATGAAAAAGAATCGTTCAGTTCTTGAAACGAGCATATTCTATGTTATAATGTAAGGGTTGCAAAAGGCAGAAAACTGCCTGTTTGTAAGAGAAGAGAAGTGTAATTCTCTTACTTAATATGTTTCATATTATTCTCGAACAAAATATACCGTAGTTGTCTTCTGGGCAATTAGTAGATTGGAACATTATATCTGAAAGCTTTTGCTAGAGGATTATTTGTCTATTTGTTATTTCAAAAAAGAGATAATGAAGATCTTAATCTATAGAGGTATGTGCATACATTATTATAGTTGGAGGGAAAGAATAAATGTCTACAAAATGGGAAAAATTAGAAGGTAACGTTGGCGTTTTAACAATCGAAGTTGATGCTAAAGAAGTAAACAACTCTATCGACGCTGCGTTCAAAAAAGTAGTAAAAACAATTAACGTACCAGGTTTCCGTAAAGGAAAAATGCCTCGTCCATTATTCGAACAACGCTTTGGTATTGAATCTTTATACCAAGATGCTTTAGATATCATTTTACCAAAAGCATACGGTGAAGCGATTGAAGAAGCTGGTATCTTCCCAGTTGATCATCCTGAAATCGACATCGAGAAGTTCGAAAAAAATGCTAACCTTATCTTCACTGCAAAAGTTACAGTGAAACCTGAAGTTAAATTAGGTGAGTACAAAGGTTTAGCAGTAGAAAAAGTTGAAACAACTGTAACTGACGAAGATGTAGAGAACGAATTAAAATCTTTACAAGAACGTCAAGCTGAACTAGTTGTTAAAGAAGAAGGAACTGTTGAAAACGGTGATACAGCTGTAATCGACTTCGAAGGTTTCGTTGATGGCGAAGCATTTGAAGGCGGAAAAGGCGAAAACTACTCTCTAGCAATCGGTTCTGGTACATTCATCCCAGGTTTCGAAGAGCAAGTAATCGGTCTTAAATCTGGTGAGTCTAAAGACGTTGAAGTATCATTCCCAGAAGAGTACCATGCTGCTGAATTAGCTGGCAAACCAGCAACATTCAAAGTAACAATTCACGAAATCAAAACAAAAGAACTTCCTGAGTTAAACGACGAGTTCGCTAAAGAAGCAGACGAAGCGGTTGCAACTCTTGATGAATTAAAAGCAAAACTTCGCACAAACTTAGAAGAAGGCAAAAAGCACGAAGCTGAGCACAAAGTACGTGACGAAGTAGTAGAATTAGCTGCTGCTAACGCTGAAATCGAAATTCCAGAAGCTATGATCAACACTGAGTTAGATCGTATGGTTCGTGAATTCGAGCAACGTTTAAGCCAACAAGGTATGAACCTTGAGCTTTACTACCAATTCACAGGTACTGATGCTGACAAATTAAAAGAGCAAATGAAAGAAGATGCACAAAAACGTGTAAGAATCAATCTTGTTCTTGAAGCTATCATTGAAGCTGAAAACATCGAAGTTACTGAAGAAGAAGTAACTGCAGAAGTTGAAAAAATGGCTGAAATGTACGGTATGCCAGTAGACGCTATCAAGCAAGCTCTTGGAAGCGTAGACGCTTTAGCTGAAGATCTTAAAGTGCGTAAAGCTGTAGACTTCTTAGTAGAAAACGCTGCATAATAAAATAACAAGGCACGATTAAAATCGTGCCTTGTTTTATAAATATAGAAATATATTTATAAAACTTTTCGATGGAGAAGGAAAAGTTCCTTTACAAGTCGAATATACATATTTCAAAAGTTTTAAAATTTTTTTATTTGTACATAACTAGTCATATTATTTGTATTTCTCGCCACGTAGTGACATAATATGTATTTACATACGATACATTTATCGTGTACATACGAAGGCAAGAGGTTAGCACTTTGTAAGGGGTGTGAAAATATGTTTAAATTTAATGATGAAAAAGGGCAATTAAAATGTTCTTTCTGTGGTAAAACACAAACGCAAGTTCGAAAGTTAGTGGCAGGTCCAGGTGTTTACATTTGTGATGAGTGTATCGAACTTTGTACTGAAATTGTACAAGAGGAGCTTGCGAAGGACGAAGAAGTAGAATTCAAAGATGTACCGAAACCGGTAGAAATTCGTGAAATCTTAGATGAGTATGTCATCGGGCAAGATAGCGCGAAAAAAGCACTAGCGGTAGCGGTATATAACCATTACAAACGCATTAATTCTAACAGCAAAATTGATGATGTAGAATTAGCGAAGAGTAATATCGCACTTATCGGGCCAACAGGTAGTGGTAAAACATTACTTGCACAAACGTTAGCGCGTATTTTAAATGTTCCATTTGCAATCGCGGACGCAACATCTTTAACAGAAGCTGGATATGTTGGGGAAGATGTAGAAAATATCTTACTAAAATTAATTCAAGCAGCTGATTATGATGTAGAGAAAGCGGAAAAAGGAATTATTTATATTGATGAGATTGATAAAGTGGCACGTAAGTCCGAAAATCCATCAATTACACGTGATGTATCTGGTGAAGGTGTGCAGCAGGCACTTCTGAAAATTTTAGAAGGTACTGTAGCAAGCGTTCCACCTCAAGGTGGTCGTAAGCATCCGCACCAAGAGTTTATTCAAATTGATACAACGAACATCTTATTCATTTGTGGTGGAGCGTTTGATGGCATTGAGCCGATTATTAAACGTCGCCTTGGTGAAAAAGTAATTGGATTTGGTTCTGAGAAGAAAAATGCTGATGTGAATGAGAAGCATGTTTTATCTCACGTATTACCAGAGGATCTTTTAAGATTTGGTTTAATTCCAGAGTTTATCGGTCGTCTTCCAGTTATTGCGAACCTAGAGCCACTTGATGAAGATGCTCTTGTTGATATTTTAACGAAACCGAAAAATGCACTTGTTAAGCAATTCCAAAAATTATTGGAGCTTGACGATGTTGAGTTAGAGTTTGAAGAAGGTGCACTAATCGAAATTGCGAAAAAAGCAATTGAACGTAAAACGGGTGCTCGTGGACTTCGTTCTATTATTGAAGGCTTAATGCTTGATGTAATGTTCGAACTTCCATCTCGTAAAGATATCGAGAAGTGTATTCTTACAAAAGAAACAGTAGCTGATAATGAGCCGCCAAAATTGGTGTTACAAGACGGTACTGTACTTGATACAAAAACATCTGCATAATGCGAAAGGGAAACAGCAATTTTTATAATTGCTGTTTTTCTTTATGTTTAGCTACGTTCCTCCGCGGAAATACTAAGAGATAAAATATTGCGGGAGGAAATAAATAATGAGCTGGACAAATATATTTTTAGTTGTTCAACTTGTTTTTGGTGTAATTGTCGGATTGTATTTCTGGCATTTACTTCGAAATCAACGAACACAAAAAGTTTCAATTGATCGAGAATCGAAAAAAGAATTAGAACAGCTTCGTAAAATGCGTGAGATTTCTTTAACAGAGCCGCTAGCAGAAAAGGTGCGTCCTACAACCTTTTTAGATATTGTAGGGCAAGAGGACGGAATTAAGTCGTTAAAAGCGGCTCTTTGTGGTCCGAATCCGCAACATGTAATCATATATGGCCCGCCAGGTGTTGGGAAAACAGCGGCAGCACGTCTTGTATTAGAAGAAGCGAAACGAAATCCTAAATCTCCATTTCGTACGAATGCAACATTTATTGAACTTGATGCGACAACAGCTCGGTTTGATGAACGTGGTATCGCAGACCCTTTAATAGGTTCGGTGCATGATCCGATTTATCAAGGTGCTGGGGCGATGGGGCAAGCAGGTATTCCGCAACCGAAAAAAGGTGCTGTAACAGATGCACATGGTGGTATTTTGTTTATTGATGAGATTGGCGAGCTCCATCCGATTCAAATGAACAAAATGTTAAAGGTGTTAGAAGATCGAAAAGTATTTTTAGAAAGTGCGTACTATAGTGAAGAAAATACGATGATCCCAACATATATACATGATATTTTCCAAAAAGGCTTACCGGCAGATTTTCGCTTAGTTGGAGCAACGACACGTTCGCCAGAGGAAATTCCTCCTGCTATTCGGTCACGTTGCTTAGAAGTATTTTTCCGTGAATTAGATACGGAAGAAATTCAAAAAGTAGCGAAAAATGCCGCGGAAAAAGTGGAAATGCAAATAGGTGAAAATGGTATTGAAATGATCGGGATGTATGCAAGGAATGGACGAGAAGCGATTAATCTCGTGCAAATCTCTGCTGGTATGGCGATAAATGAAGAACGTTCTTTCATTAAGGATGAAGATATAGAGTGGGTTGTTCACTCAAGTCAGCTTACACCGAAATATGAAAAGCGCATTTATCCGATTCCAAGGATTGGTCTTGTAAATGGTCTTGCTGTATACGGACCAAATACAGGTGTGTTATTAGAAATTGAAGTAACAGCAATCAAGGCGAAAGATAAAGGATCGGTAAATGTTACCGGAATTGTGGAAGAAGAAAGTATTGGTAGTCAAACGAAATCGATTCGTCGTAAAAGTATGGCGAAAGGCTCTGTTGATAATGTATTAACAGTACTTCGTTCTTTAGATGTGTTGCCAGAAGGATATGATATACATATTAATTTTCCAGGTGGTATCCCGATTGATGGCCCTTCTGCAGGAATCGCTATGGCAACAGGTGTATATTCTGCGGTGCACCGCACGTATGTAAATAATGAAGTAGCGATGACAGGGGAAATAAGTATACACGGAGAAGTAAAACCTATTGGTGGCGTGTACGCAAAAATAAAAGCTGCGAAAAAAGCGGGAGCTAAGAAAGTCATTATTCCTGCTGAAAATATGCAACCATTTTTGTATACGATCAAGGGAATTGAAATTATTCCTGTCCGTAAGTTAAAAGAAGTATTTGAGTTAACGTTTATGCAAGAAAATATGCATAGAGAGCTAGATGTACATACTAAGGTAGACGAAACTGATGCACAATCTATGTGAAAATAAACAATAATAAAATTTGCCAGACTTCGTTTAAGTTTGTATGCTTAATCGGAGTCTTTTTTCTTTTCGTGAGGTAGAAAAACAAGCTATTTACAATTGCGCGGAATCTCAGCAATTGCATCTAGGTGTATTGTAATATAAAATAGTTGAACAGGAGTTTAATTTATTATGGAGGTGCTATGTCTAGTATGAATACGAACGAAAGAATCGTGCCCCTCCTACCATTAAGAGGCGTTCTCGTATATCCAACGATGGTTTTGCATCTTGATGTAGGACGTGATAAATCGATACAAGCACTAGAGCAGGCGGCAATGGATGAAAATATCATCTTTTTAGCAATGCAAAAAGAAATGAATATCGATGATCCGAAAGAAGATGACATATATAGTGTAGGTACGGTGGCGAAAGTGAAGCAAATGTTAAAATTGCCGAACGGTACGCTTCGTGTCCTTGTGGAAGGTTTACATAGAGCAGAAGTAATAGAGTTTATCGAAGAAGAAAATGTAGTACAAGTGTCGATTAAAACGGTAACTGAAGAAGTAGAAGATGATTTAGAAGAGAAAGCTCTTATGCGTACGTTACTGGAGCATTTCGAACAATATATTAAAGTTTCGAAAAAAGTTTCAAATGAAACATTTGCAACGGTAGCTGATGTGGAAGAACCAGGGAGATTAGCTGATCTAATTGCTTCTCATTTGCCGATTAAAACGAAGCAGAAACAAGAGATTCTAGAGATTGTATCTGTAAAAGAACGATTACAAACACTTATTTCAATTATTCAAGATGAACAAGAGTTACTTAGCCTAGAAAAGAAAATTGGGCAAAAAGTGAAACGTTCCATGGAGCGCACGCAAAAAGAATATTTCTTACGTGAGCAAATGAAGGCGATTCAAACTGAACTTGGCGACAAAGAAGGCAAGGGCGGAGAAGTAGAAGAACTTCGTGAGAAAATTGAACAGTCAGGAATGCCGGAAGAAACAATGAAGGCTGCGCTGAAAGAATTAGATCGTTATGAAAAGTTACCAGCAAGTTCTGCGGAGAGTGGTGTTATTCGCAATTATATTGATTGGTTATTAGCGCTTCCGTGGACAGAGGCAACAGAAGATATAATTGATCTTGCTCATTCGGAAGAGATTTTAAATAACGATCATTACGGTCTTGAAAAAGTGAAAGAGCGTGTACTTGAATATTTAGCTGTACAGAAGTTAACGAATTCATTAAAAGGACCTATCCTTTGTTTAGTAGGCCCTCCTGGGGTCGGCAAAACTTCGTTAGCGCGTTCAATTGCAACATCATTGAATCGTAACTTCGTCCGTGTATCTCTTGGTGGTGTGCGTGATGAATCTGAAATTCGTGGTCACCGCCGTACATATGTTGGAGCAATGCCAGGACGCATTATTCAAGGTATGAAAAAGGCGAAAACAGTTAATCCAGTCTTCTTATTAGATGAGATTGATAAAATGTCTAACGATTTCCGTGGAGATCCATCAGCGGCATTACTTGAAGTATTAGATCCAGAACAAAACCATAACTTCAGTGATCATTACATTGAAGAACCATATGATCTATCAAAAGTTATGTTTGTAGCAACTGCTAATACACTTTCAAGTATTCCAGGTCCATTACTTGACCGTATGGAAATCATTTCGATTGCTGGCTATACAGAACTTGAAAAAGTACACATTGCTCGTGAGCATTTATTGCCGAAACAATTAAAAGAACATGGCTTACGAAAAGGTAATTTACAAGTGCGTGATGAAGCGCTGCTTGAGATTATTCGTTATTATACACGTGAGGCTGGTGTTCGTACGCTAGAGCGCCAAATTGCAAAAGTTTGCCGTAAAGTAGCGAAGATTATCGTTACAGCAGAACGTAAACGTATCGTTGTGACAGAGAAAAAGATTGTTGATTTACTTGGTAAACACATATTCCGTTATGGGCAAGCTGAAAAAACAGACCAAGTTGGTATGGCAACAGGTCTAGCTTACACAGCAGCAGGCGGCGATACACTTGCCATTGAAGTTTCTGTAGCGCCAGGAAAAGGGAAACTAATTTTAACAGGGAAACTTGGGGATGTTATGAAAGAATCAGCACAAGCTGCGTTTAGTTATATACGTTCTCGTGCAGAAGAGCTTCAGATCGATCCGAATTTCCATGAGAAAAATGATATTCATATTCACGTTCCAGAAGGAGCAGTTCCAAAAGACGGACCGTCAGCAGGTATTACGATGGCAACGGCACTTATTTCTGCGCTAACAGGTATTCCTGTAAGTAAAGAAGTCGGTATGACAGGTGAAATTACACTTCGTGGTCGTGTATTACCAATTGGTGGTTTAAAAGAAAAAACATTAAGTGCTCACCGCGCAGGCTTAACAAAAATTATTTTGCCAGCAGAAAACGAGAAAGATTTAGATGATATTCCAGAGAGCGTAAAAGAAAACCTTACGTTTGTGCTTGCATCTCATTTAGATGAAGTATTGGAGCACGCATTAGTAGGAGTGAAACAATGAAAGTAACAAAAGCAGATATTGTAATTAGTGCTGTTAAACCAGAACAATATCCAGACAGTGATTTACCAGAAATTGCATTAGCAGGTCGTTCAAATGTGGGGAAGTCTTCCTTTATTAATAAAATTTTAAATCGTAAAAAGTTAGTACGTATTTCTTCTAAACCAGGAAAAACGCAAACGCTGAACTTTTTCTTAATCAATGAGATGATGCACTTTGTTGACGTTCCAGGTTATGGATATGCGAAAGTATCTAAATCGGAGCGCGCTGCATGGGGGAAAATGATTGAAACGTACTTTACAACGCGTGAACAATTAGACGCAGCTGTATTAGTAGTTGATTTACGTCACCAACCAACAAGTGATGACGTGATGATGTATGATTTCTTAAAGCATTATGAAATCCCAACAATTATTATTGCGACGAAAGCCGATAAAATTCCGAAAGGGAAATGGCAAAAGCATTTAAAAGTTGTAAAAGAAACGCTTGCTGTTGAAATTGGCGATGAAATTGTTCTATTCTCTTCTGAAACAGGACTTGGAAAAGAAGAAGCGTGGAAAGCAATTCATAAATTTACAAAAACAAAAAACGCGTGACGAATGTCGCGCGTTTTTGTTTTGCTAAATTTTTTAGCGTACGTTTAATGTAACTTCAATATTTCCTCGTGTTGCTTTCGAGTAAGGACATACACCGTGAGCCGCTTCTACAAGTTCTTGTGCTTCGCTATGTGAAACGCCAGCCACATGTACATCAAGTACAGCAGATAGGCCGAAACCACCATCTGTATCTTTTCCGATAGAAACGTGAGCAGTTACTTCTGTACTTTCTACTTTCACACGTTTTGTACGAATGACAAGTTGTAATGCACTATCGAAACAAGCTGCATAACCAGCTGCAAATAGTTGTTCTGGATTTGTTGCTTCTCCGCCTGCACCACCTAGTGCTTTCGGCATTTTTACATCAAGATTTAATATGCCATCATCTGAAACTACTTTCCCATTTCTTCCACCTGTTGCTGTTACTGAAGCAGTATATAATTTATCCATATTTATTCCCCTTTTCCATCATTAATTGTTTTCATTGTGTCAATCAGTTTATTTAGTTGAATTAATAAAGAGCGATATTCTTGCTCTGTAATTCCTAAGTTTGTAGCCATCGTTGTCGGTAATGAACAAGCCTTTTCCTTTAAATCTTTGCCCTGTTCTGTTAATTCAATACAAACTTTTCGCTCGTCTTCTTTGGAACGAACACGTTTTACAAGTTTTAATGATTCCATACGTTTTAACATAGGTGTTAACGTACCAGAATCTAAAAATAGACGTTCTCCAATTTCTTTTACTGTTAGTCCATCTTGCTCCCATAGTACGAGTAAAGTAATGTACTGGGGATACGTAATACCCATTTCTTCTAAATAAGGTCGATAAAAACGAGTAACCTCTCTAGAGCAGGCGTAAATAGAAAAACAAAGTTGGTTATCTAGATGCAAAGAGTCTTCTGTCATAAATAACTCCCTTCTAATTAAGTTGTGCACAATTTAATTTTGTAAAACTAATATAACGAAAAAGAAATGCAATGTCAAATACATTGTATTGAGAAAGTCTTTGTTACATTTTGGAACAATCATACATATTTTCCTTCATGATGAAAGAAGATAGGGAAGATGATGTTATAATTTATATGGAATAGTTTCCATCACTTGATTATGAGGGCTTTTTTTGGTAACGTACAAATAGAGTTATTAATTTATAATCATTATAAAGTAGAAATTTTTTTATTAGTGTTACTGAATCTCCTTTATTACATACGGAGAATAATTAAAAAATAATCGGTTGTTCACACGATTGTCAGATTCATAAGAGGAAAGTTGTATTATGATAGTAGATAAAGTGATAAAACGGGTGAAGGGGGACATGCTGCGTGCATATTCTTGTTGTTAGTGTAAATTATCGAACAGCCCCTGTAGAATTTCGTGAGAAACTCACATTTCAGGCAGCAGAACTAGAGCGAGCGATGACTACATTACAAAATCAAAAGAGCGTGTTAGAGAATGTCATTGTGTCAACTTGTAATCGCACTGAGATTTATGCTGTTGTCGATCAATTACACACGGGACGGTATTATATTAAGAAGTTTTTAGCTGATTGGTTTCAGCTTGAAATAGAAGAAGTCGCGCCATATTTAACTATTTTTGAACAAGATGGCGCAATAGATCATTTATTCCGCGTAACGTGCGGTTTAGATTCAATGGTAGTCGGAGAAACGCAGATTTTAGGTCAAATAAAAGATAGCTTTTTAGAAGCGCAACAAGTTAAAGCAACAGGCACAATTTTTAATGAATTGTTTAAGCAAGTCATTACATTAGCAAAACGTGCCCACTCAGAAACAACAATCGGGGAAAGTGCAATGTCTGTTAGTTATGCTGCTGTTGAGCTTGGAAAGAAAATATTTGGCGAGTTAACAGATTGTCATGTGCTTATTCTTGGTGCTGGTAAAATGGGCGAACTTGCACTACAAAACTTATATGGAAGTGGTGCTCGTAAAGTAACAGTTATGAATAGGACGCTTTCGAAAGCAGAAGTAATGGCTGAGAAATATATGGGACATGCAAAATCGTTAAGCGAATTACAATGTGCATTATTAGAAGCAGATATTTTAATTAGTTCAACTGGTGCATCTGAGTATGTCATTACGAAAGAGATGATGACAAAGGTGGAGAAAATGCGCTCTGGTCGTCCATTATTTATGGTTGACATTGCAGTGCCGCGTGATATTGATCCAGCGATTGATGAGCTAGAAGGTTCTTTCTTGTATGATATTGATGATTTACAAGGAGTAGTGGAGGCAAACCGTGCTGAGCGTTTGAAAGAGGCAGAGAAAATTCAATTTATGATTGAAGAGGAAATTGTTCTGTTTAAAACGTGGTTAAGTACACTTGGTGTTGTTCCATTAATATCAGCTCTTCGTGATAAGGCACTTGCAATCCAAAGTGAAACGATGGTAAGCCTAGAGCGAAAAATACCAAACCTTAGTGATCGTGAGAAAAAAGTTATTAGTAAGCATACGAAAAGTATTATTAATCAATTATTAAAAGACCCAATTTTAGTAGCGAAAGAAATAGCTGCTGAAGAGGGAGCGAGCGAAAAATTAGCGTTATTTGCAAAGATTTTTGATTTAGAAACGGAAGAAGTAGAGAGTCGTGCGGAAGAAGTAGAACATAAAAGAGTGTGGACACCATCCGTTCCATCTTTATAATTTGGAAGGATGATCGGATGAGTTTTTTAAATAACAGTATTATTTATCATATTGCAATTATTTTATATGCTTGTAGCATTAGTTTATATTTTATAGATTATTTCCAAAGTAACCGAAAGGCGAACCGATTTGCTTTTTGGTTACTTGCGATTGTATGGGTCCTGCAGTCTATTTTTATGTTGCTTAGAGCTACAGATTCAGAAACGAATCCTATTTTAACTTTATTATCAGGGATTTATTTTTATGTTTGGTTATTGATTACGATGTCGTTAGTTATTAATCGATTTATGAGAATTGACTTTTTAGTCTTTTTTACAAATGTTGTAGCATTTGGCGTAAGCGCTTTTTCTATTTTTACACCGCTCGGAAAGATGTCGCCAGTACTTGCGGAACAATTAGTTTCAGAACTTGTATACGTGCATGTCGGTATGGCAATTATTTCTTACGCAACGTTTACTGTATCGTTCATTTTTTCTATTATGTATTTATTGCAATATCGCCTATTAAAAAAGAAAAAATGGAATGCGAGATTAAGAAGGTTAGGGAATTTACCGAAGCTAGAATCTATGTCTTACGGATTAAATTTATTTTCTGTTCCATTTTTCTTACTAGCAATTTTATTAGGATGTATATGGGGATATACAAAATTGGATAATTTCCATTGGTATGATACGAAAGTAATCGGATCTTTTGTCGTTCTATTTGTGTATTGCACAGGTTTATATTTACGAGCGGCAGATGTGTTGCAAGGTAAGAAAATTGTACAGTGGAATATCGGATCGTTTCTCGTAATGCTAGTAAACATTTTTCTATTAAGCAGTTTGTCCAATTTCCACTTTTGGTATTTATAATGAGGAGAGAGAATTATGCGCAAAATTATTGTAGGGTCACGAAAGAGTAAACTAGCATTAACGCAAACAAACTGGTTTATTGATCAGTTAAAAGCCCTAGGTCTACCATATGAATTTGAAGTGAAAGAAATTGTCACAAAAGGTGATGTTATTTTAGATGTTACTCTTTCAAAAGTAGGCGGAAAAGGCTTGTTCGTTAAAGAAATTGAGCATGCGTTACTTACGAAAGAAATCGATATGGCTGTACATAGTATGAAAGATATGCCAGCCGTACTTCCAGAAGGTTTAATGATTGGCTGTACACCAAAGCGTGTTGACCCTCGTGATGCTTTTATCTCAAAAAATGGAGCATCGTTTAAAGAGTTAGCGGAAGGTGCTATTTTAGGTACGAGTAGTTTAAGACGTAGTGCACAGCTACTCGCTGCGAGACCAGATTTACAAGTGAAGTGGATTCGCGGGAATATCGATACACGTTTACGTAAATTAAAAGAAGAAGATTACGATGCGATTATTTTAGCGACAGCTGGATTACAAAGAATGGGCTGGGATAATGATGTTATTACAGAACATTTAGATGATACGTTATGTGTACCTGCTGTAGGACAAGGTGCATTAGCGATTGAGTGTCGTGAGGATGATAAGGATTTATTGCAGTTGTTAGCGCATATTAATGATACGATAACAGAAAGAACAGTGGCAGCGGAGCGAGTATTTCTTCATAAACTTGAAGGTGGATGCCAAGTTCCAATTGCTGGATATGCAACCCTTACAGAAAACGATGCAATCGAATTAACAGCTCTTGTCGGCTCTATGGATGGCTCTGTTTTATTAAAAGAGACAGTAGTGGGTACTAATCCTGAGGAAGTAGGGTTAGAGGCCGCGGACCGTTTAATTAAACAAGGCGCCAAAGAACTCATTCTTGCTGCAAATAAGGAGCAACAATAAATATGAACGCTCTCGCTGGAAAAACGGTATTGATTACACGTGCCCAGCATCAAGCGAAACAAATGAGTGTAGCAGTGAAAGAAAAGAGCGGAATTCCATTGGAAATTCCGCTTTTGCGTATGGAAGGTATGTCTCATAGGCAAATTCAACATATTGAAGAGCAGCTACATTCATACGACTGGGTTATTTTTACGAGCAGAAATGGTGTAGCTTTTTTTCTAGATAGTTTAAAAAAAAAACTACCGCTAACCATTAGAATCGCTGCGGTAGGTGTGAAAACAAAATTAGAGTTAGAAAAAAGGGGCTATCAAGTTCATTTTGTTCCGACTTCATTTGTTGCAGAAGCATTTGCAGAAGAGTTTCTAAAAGAATTAAGTGGAAACGAACGTATTTTATTTCCGAAAGGGAATTTAGCAAGAGAGGTAATTCCGGTTGCACTTCGGGAAATTGGTGTTTCTCTAGATGAGCTAATCGTATACGGTACGAAAGTGAATATAGAAAAAAAGCAAGAACTTATAGCAGCATTGAAGTTAGGGAAAGTAGACATTATTACATTTACGAGCCCTTCAACTGTTACTAGTTTTGTTCGTTTACTTGAGGGTACAAACTGGAGAGAATGGACAAAAAAATGTACAATTGCTTGTATAGGACCTATTACGGAAAAAGAGGCAAGTCTTTATTTTCCGTCTGTTATTGTGCCGAAAGAGTACACTGTAGAAGCATTACTACAATATGTTTGTGAATCTATAAAATGAAAGAATGGGGATAGAAATCTATGAACTCTTTACAATTTAATCGTCATCGTCGTTTAAGACAAAGCGGGGGCATGCGTGCACTTGTGCGTGAAACGTTTTTACATACGGAAGATTTTATTTACCCTATTTTTGTATTAGAAGGTGAAAATGTTCGTAATGAAGTTCCTTCTATGCCGGGCGTATATCAAATGTCTTTAGATTTATTGCAAGCTGAAATGCAAGAAGTTGTTGATTTAGGTATTCGTTCTGTTATTGTATTTGGTTTACCTGCTGAAAAGGATGAAGTTGGATCATCAGCATATTGTGATCATGGAATTGTACAACGTGCTATTCAGCAAATTAAAGGTGATTTCCCTGAGCTAGTAGTAGTTGCAGATACATGTTTATGTCAATTTACAAGCCATGGTCATTGCGGTGTAATTGAAGATGGGATTATTTTAAATGACGAGTCTCTTGCAGTTCTTGCGAAAACAGCTGTAAGTCAAGCGAAAGCAGGAGCGGATATTATTGCGCCATCAAACATGATGGACGGCTTCGTAACAGCAATTCGTCATGCATTAGACGAAAATGGTTTTGGACACGTGCCAGTTATGTCGTACGCTGTGAAATATTCATCAGCATTTTATGGACCATTCCGTGATGCTGCGCACGGTGCACCGCAATTTGGTGACCGTAAAACATATCAAATGGATCCGGCAAACCGTATGGAAGCATTCCGTGAAGCAGAATCAGATGTAATGGAAGGTGCAGATTTCTTAATCGTAAAACCAACTCTTTCTTACTTAGATATCGTTCGTGATGTGAAAAATAACTTTAATTTACCAGTTGTCGCTTATAATGTAAGTGGTGAATATTCGATGATTAAAGCGGCAGCGCAAAATGGTTGGATTAATGAAAAAGAAGTTGTTCTTGAAAAATTAATTAGTATGAAACGTGCAGGGGCAGATTTAATTATTACGTATCATGCAAAAGATGCAGCAAGATGGTTACAAGAAGGAGGCGCTAAATAATGAAAAAGTTTGATAAGTCAATTGCAGCGTTTGAAGAGGCGCAAGACTTAATGCCTGGTGGCGTAAATAGCCCGGTTCGTGCCTTTAAGTCTGTTGGGATGAATCCGTTGTTTATGGAGCGTGGAAAAGGCTCTAAAGTATATGATATCGATGGGAATGAATACATCGACTACGTATTATCATGGGGTCCTTTAATTCATGGTCATGCAAATGATCGTGTTGTAGAAGCGTTAAAATCTGTTGCTGAAAGAGGTACAAGCTTCGGTGCACCAACAGAAATTGAAAATAAATTAGCAAAACTTGTTATTGAGCGCGTGCCATCAATTGAGATTGTGCGTATGGTTAACTCTGGAACGGAAGCAACAATGAGTGCACTACGTTTAGCTCGTGGTTATACAGGTCGTAATAAAATCTTGAAATTTATTGGTTGTTACCACGGTCATGGTGATTCGTTATTAATTAAAGCTGGTTCTGGTGTGGCGACTTTAGGTTTACCAGATAGTCCTGGTGTACCAGAAGGTGTAGCGAAAAATACGATTACAGTAGCTTATAACGATTTAGAAAGCGTAAAATACGCGTTTGAACAATTCGGTGATGATATTGCTTGTGTAATTGTAGAACCAGTAGCAGGAAATATGGGGGTTGTTCCTCCGCAGCCTGGATTTTTAGAAGGTCTTCGTGAAGTAACAGAACAAAACGGTGCATTGCTTATTTTTGATGAAGTAATGACAGGGTTCCGAGTAGCTTATAATTGTGGCCAAGGTTATTATGGCGTAACGCCTGATTTAACATGCCTAGGTAAAGTAATCGGTGGTGGTTTACCGGTAGGAGCATACGGTGGTAAAGCGGAAATTATGCGCCAAGTTGCGCCAAGCGGACCGATTTACCAAGCTGGTACTTTATCAGGTAATCCACTTGCAATGGCGGCAGGTTATGAAACGTTAGTACAGTTAACGCCAGAATCATATGTAGAATTTGAGCGTAAAGCTGAAATGTTAGAAGCTGGATTACGTAAAGCAGCTGAAAAACATGGCATTCCGCATCATATTAACCGTGCAGGCTCTATGATTGGTATTTTCTTTACGGATGAACCCGTTATTAATTACGATGCAGCAAAATCTTCAAACTTAGAATTCTTTGCGGCTTACTATCGTGAAATGGTAGAACAAGGTGTATTCTTACCACCATCTCAATTCGAAGGTTTATTCTTATCGACAGCACATAGTGATGCAGATATTGAAGCGACGATTGCAGCAGCTGAAATTGCAATGTCAAAATTAAAAGCGTAGTGTATTAGAGAAAATCGCTCTCCATAAGGGGAGCGATTTTTTTTATTCATAAAGTAAGCTTCCCACACATAAATCTGTAATGACATATAGTTTGGGAGGGGGAAAAGAAGTGGCTACAGATCATTCATTACGATTTTCATTAAAAGAATCTGTGTGGTTCCAAAAAGGACAGGAAGTCGAAGAACTTTTGTCAATTTCGTTAGATCCAGACGTTGAGATAGAAGAGCTTGATCATGAAGTAATCGTGAGAGGACAATTAGATTTAACGGGAGAGTATGTTGCACGAAAAGATGATTCCGCGTATTCATTAAGAGAACTATCGCCAGCAAAGTCAATTGATTATGTAGAAACAAGAGAAGATGGGGTTAATGAACTTGTTCATTCCTTTCCACTTGAAATATCAATTCCGAGAAATCGAGTGAAAGTAATTGAAGAGCTATATGTATCAATCGAGGAATTTGATTATGAATTAAAGGAAAATGGTTGCTTACAATTATTAGCGGATATATCTATTACCGGTTTGTGTGATGAAGAGAGAAGCGAGGATGAAGTTGAAGAGGAAGAAACGGTGTATGCTGAGTTAGAAGAAGATTCAGCGCAAGAGGATGAAAATAGACCGGCGCCGCATGTAGAAGAACCAGCATATAAGGAATCAGATGAGTGGGAAGATTACGCATTTGAACCGTTCCAATTAGAGGAAAGAAAAGAGCAGGAATTAGAAGAAGAGAAAATAGAAGAACATGAATTTGTGGAACGTGAAGAGGAGCAAGAAACAACGCCGCAATTTGAACTGTTCGGACGAAAAGATTTCAAGAAAGAAAAAGCGAAAAAGCAGGAAGAACAAGAAGAAGAGTACTCACAGCGAGATGAAAATGCGCTTTATTTAACAAAACTATTTACGAAAGAACCGGAAGAAGAATTTACAAAGTTAAGAATGTATTTCGTGCAAGAAGGGGATACAATTGAATCTATTGCAGACCGTTATGAAACGTCTGTACAAAATTTATACCGTGTCAATCAAACAGAAGATATATTTTTAAATACGGGGCAAATTATTTATATTCCCGTTTCAAGGGTAAAGGCGAAATAAGGAAGTGAGTGTTTTCACTCACTTCCTTTCTTAGAGGCTATGTTTTGAATAGAAAGGGTTATTCGTATGGATATTGAGTTGCGAAATCACTATGAACCTATCGTGAGGCAATATAGATTGGATACGCAGCATATGGAAGAGCACGGAAATGTAATGAAAATTTATACGAATCAAGGTCCATATGCACTCAAGAAAATAGAAGGCAGAAAGTTAGAGCGGAATAACTTTCTGCATCATATTCAATATTTGAAGGAGAAAGGTTTTTCAAATTATGTACCTATATATCATGCGACGGATGGAAGTTATATTTTAAGTGACGGGACGTATAATTATTATTTAATGCCTTGGTTAGAACGTGCAGAAGGAAACGGTGAGGACAATGATCAATACCATAAAATGTTTCAGACACTTGGAACGTTGCATCAAAAAACTGTGAAGGAAGAAACGTATACGGAAGAAGATTTAGAAAAACATTATACAAGTATATCCGATCGTTGGGAAAATGATGGTGAGATGTTAGAAGAGTTTCTCGTAGAATCTGAATCAAAATGGTATATGTCCCCGTTTGAATTGCAATATTGTACGTACTATCATCATGTAATGAGAGCGCGTGAATTTGCAACGAAGCAATTAAATGAGTGGAACGATGCGATGAAAGAAAAGGAGAAAACGCGTATTACTTTTGTGCATGGTAATGTGTCACTGAATCATTTTTTATTTGACTATGAACGGAATGGCTATTTTATTAGTTTAGAAAAATCGAAGTTTGCAACGCCTGTGCAAGATATAGTAGGTTTTTATTCACGGTCTTTAAACACATATCCAATCGCAAGAAGTGATCGGTTTGAATGGTTTCAAATGTATCAAAAAAATTTCCCTTTTACGAAAGAAGAGCAACTACTTATGTTTGCGTATATGACGTATCCATCGCAATTTATTCGGCAAATCCAGTCTTATAAGAAAAGAAGAGATAATCATAACGAGGAAAATGAACTGCGCGGAGTAAAGAGTTTGCAACAATCGCATTGGCTCGTTAGCAATATAGAATATTTCCTGTCACAATTACAAGCTGCCCAGCAAGGGAACGGATAAAGTAAACATTCCCCGCTGATGATTAGCCTTCACTAATTGGGCGTTTACGGGCACCAGGGCTCCCATCTAACTTCTTTGCTTCAGCTGAGTTTTGAGGTGGAGGTCTTACTGCCCACAAATAGCGGGGTAAAGAAGATAAGTAGAGGATTCTACTTATCTTCTTTTTGGCACCAAAAGCTGTAGTTTTAAATTTATCTTGACGAATAAGGTTTCGTTTTTTACACTATTGTATATAATAATTAACAATCATATAAATGCCTTGAAGGGGAAGAGTATAACATGAAACGTCTTCAGAGAGGAGAATCATTAGCTGGGAGATTCTCTAGATAGTTATGTTAGAAGGTAGCCCTGGAGCATCTTTTCTGAACGGAATAGTTCTTATTAGGAAAAGACGGATTTGTCCGTTATCAAATTAAGAGTATAAGCAAATTATGAATTTGTTTGTAAATAAAGGTGGTACCGCGATGTCCCTCGTCCTTTTTGGATGAGGGACATTTTTTATTTTAAGGAGGGAAAATAATGTCAAACACGGAAAAGAATTTACCAACTAAATATGATCATATGTCCGTTGAAGAAGGCCTT
Organism: Bacillus cereus group sp. Bce041; assembly: GCF_052646455.1. NCBI lineage: Bacteria > Bacillati > Bacillota > Bacilli > Caryophanales > Bacillaceae > Bacillus > Bacillus cereus group sp. Bce041. The sequence goes on along the minus strand of NZ_JBQXON010000001.1, from coordinate 707,722 downwards.
TATCAATGGTGGCTTGAAGGCAAATATTTTGAAGCAACAGGAGACGAGAAGAAACAACCGTATACAATTGTAATTCCACCTCCGAACGTAACTGGTAAGTTACACTTAGGTCATGCTTGGGATACAACTCTTCAAGATATTTTAACTCGTACGAAGCGTATGCAAGGATACGATGTACTATGGCTTCCAGGAATGGACCATGCTGGTATCGCAACACAAGCGAAAGTAGAAGGAAAACTTCGTGAAGAAGGTATTTCACGTTACGATCTTGGCCGTGAAAAATTCCTTGAAAAAGCTTGGGAGTGGAAAGAAGAGTACGCTTCTCACATTCGTCAACAATGGGGGAAAGTTGGTTTAGGACTAGACTATTCTCGTGAACGCTTCACATTAGACAAAGGTTTATCAGATGCGGTTAATAAAGTATTCGTTCAATTATACGAAAAAGGCTTAATTTACCGTGGTGAATATATCATCAACTGGGATCCAGCAACACGTACAGCTCTTTCTGATATTGAAGTAATTCATAAAGAAGTTCAAGGTGCATTCTACCATATGAACTATCCGTTAACAGATGGTTCTGGTCACATTCGTCTTGCTACTACTCGTCCAGAAACGATGCTTGGTGATACAGCAGTAGCAGTTCATCCAGAAGACGATCGTTACAAACATTTAATCGGAAAAACAGTTACACTTCCAATCGTAGGCCGTGAGATTCCGATTATTGCTGATGAGTACGTAGAAAAAGATTTCGGAACGGGCGTTGTAAAAATTACACCAGCTCATGACCCGAATGACTTTGAAGTAGGTAACCGTCATGACTTACCACGCATCTTAGTAATGAACGAAGATGGATCGATGAACGAAAAAGCTGGTAAGTATAACGGTATGGATCGTTTCGAATGCCGTAAAGAATTAGTAAAAGACTTACAAGAAGCTGGCGTATTAGTAGAAATCGAGCCACATATGCATTCAGTAGGTCATAGTGAGCGTAGCGGTGCGGTTGTTGAGCCTTATTTATCAACACAGTGGTTCGTAAAAATGGCTCCACTTGCTGAAAAAGCAGTAGCGCTTCAACAAAAAGAAGAAGAAAAAGTAACGTTCGTACCAGAGCGTTTTGAAAACACATATTTACGTTGGATGGAAAATATTCATGACTGGTGTATTTCTCGTCAATTATGGTGGGGACACCGTATTCCAGCTTGGTACCATAAAGAAACTGGTGAAGTATACGTAGGTACAGAAGCACCAGCAGATATTGAAAACTGGAATCAAGATAACGATGTACTTGATACATGGTTCAGTTCAGCATTATGGCCATTCTCCACACTTGGTTGGCCAAATGAAGATTCAGCAGACTTCAAACGTTACTATTCAACAGATGCACTAGTAACGGGTTATGATATCATCTTCTTCTGGGTATCTCGTATGATTTTCCAAGGTTTAGAGTTTACAGGCGAGCGTCCATTTAAAGATGTATTAATTCACGGTTTAGTTCGTGACGAGCAAGGTCGTAAAATGAGTAAATCTCTTGGTAACGGTATTGATCCAATGGATGTTATCGAGAAGTACGGTGCAGATGCAATGCGTTTCTTCTTATCAACAGGAAGTGCACCAGGTCAAGATTTACGTTTCAGCATGGAAAAAGTAGAATCTACTTGGAACTTCATTAATAAAATTTGGAACGCATCACGTTTCGTATTAATGAACATGGATGATATGAAGTATGAAGAAATCGATTTAACTGGTGAAAAATCAGTTGCGGATAAGTGGATCTTAACTCGCTTAAACGAAACAATCGAAAGCGTAACACGTAACATGGATAAATATGAGTTCGGTGAAGCTGGTCGTTCATTATACAACTTCATTTGGGACGATTTCTGTGATTGGTATATTGAAATGGCGAAACTTCCACTATACGGTGAAGATGAAGCAGCTAAGAAAACAACTCGTTCTATTTTAGCTTACGTATTAGATCAAACAATGCGTCTATTACACCCATTCATGCCATTCGTAACAGAGAAAATTTGGCAACATTTACCGCATGAAGGCGAGTCTATTACAGTAGCTGCGTGGCCAACAGTTCGCGAAGATTTACAAGATACGGAGGCTGCGGCAGAAATGCACCTTCTAGTTGATATCATTCGCTCTGTTCGTAACATCCGTGCAGAAGTAAATACGCCAATGAGCAAAAAAGTTCAAATGCAAATTAAAGCAAAAGATGAGGCTGTACTTGTTCAACTTACGAAAAATAGCTCTTACATTGAGCGTTTCTGTAACCCAAGCGAATTAACAATTCAAACGGAATTACAAGCGCCAGAAAAAGCAATGACTGCAATCGTATCAGGTGCAGAGTTATTCTTACCGTTAGCTGATCTTATCAATCTTGATGAAGAGAGAGCTCGTCTTGAGAAAGAACTTGAGAAGTTCGATAAAGAAGTAGAACGTGTACAGAAGAAACTTTCTAACCAAGGTTTCGTAGCGAAAGCTCCTGCAGCGGTTATTGAAGGAGAGCGTGCGAAAGAGCAAGATTACCTAGAAAAACGCGAAGCAGTTCGTCAACGTCTAGCAGATCTTGAAAAGTAAAAATGTTTTTAGAGACTCACTATATTGGTGAGTCTCTTTTCTTTGCGTATAATAGAACTATGAAAGTTGTCTTTTGAAAGGGGAAAAATATACGTGATACATACATACGAAGAAGCGATAGGGTGGATCCATAGCCGATTGAAATTTGGAATTAAGCCAGGATTAGAAAGAATGAATTGGATGTTAGAAGAACTTGGAAATCCAGAGCGTCATATAAAATGTGTTCATCTTGCTGGTACAAATGGAAAAGGTTCAACGTTAACATATATGCGTTACATGTTAGAAGGCGCGAAATATAAGGTAGGAACGTTTACCTCTCCTTACATCGAATCATTTAATGAACGCATTAGTGTGAATGGAACACCAATTGCAGACGAAGAGATTACTGAACTTGTAAAGCTGGTAAAACCAGTCGTGGAAAAACTAGATGAAACGGATTTAGGGGAAGCGACAGAGTTTGAAATTATTACTGTTATGGCGATTTGCTATTTCGGCAAATTCAATTTCTGTGATGTTGTTTTATTTGAAACAGGGCTTGGTGGACGTTTTGATTCTACCAATGTTATACACCCTGTTCTCACGATTATTACGAATATCGGTCACGATCATATGCATATTTTAGGAAATACACTAGGAGAAATTGCATATGAAAAGGCGGGGATTATTAAGTCTGGCGTGCCGGTAATTACTGGTGTACAAGATGAAGAAGCTTTGCAAGTCATTCAAAATGTTGCAAAGGAAAATCATGCAAACTTATACGAGATGGGCAACCATTTTACAGCATTACATAAACAGTCTAGTGAAGATGGAGAACAGTTCGATTTCACTTGTCCTTTCGCCTCTTTTGAAGATGTGCGAATCACAATGAAAGGCAGCCACCAAGTAGGAAACGCAGCACTTGCGCTTATGGCAGTCATGTATGTAAAAACATACTTATCATTTTTAATTGAGGAAGAAGAAATAAGAACTGGATTACAGGAAGCGTATTGGGTGGGGCGCTTTGAAAAACTGCAAAATAATCCAGATATTATTATAGATGGTGCTCATAATCCAGAAGGTATCGAAAGCCTTGTGAAAACAGTAGAAGCGCATTACAAAGATAAAAATGTAATAGTGTTATTTACTGCCCTTGGTGATAAACAATTACATAACATGGTAGGCCAATTAGAAACCATTGCAGATGAAATTATTTTTACAACATTCGCCTTTGATCGTGCTATTTCTGCTGATAAGCTTGCATCATATTCACAGAAAGAATCAAAATTAGTTTTTGAAAATTGGAAAGAGGCAATTGATACAAAAGTTGAAATGATAGCAGAAAATGATGTTTTTATCATAACAGGTTCTCTTTATTTCATTTCTGAAGTACGAAAATATATTTGCGAGAAAAACTAGATAGTCTTTGCTATCTAGTTTTTTTGTTCTACAAATGAAGTCAAATGCATACATATAAGATAAATATATAGGGTTATTTGGCGAATTCCTCTGACAAATATCTCGTTTTTTTATGAAATGAATATGATATGATGCGGACAACGATAAGAGGTGAGGTGTGAGTGTATGGACAAGCAATCACGAACGATCTCAGTGAAAGTGAATGGAACAGAAGCGAAGTATGAGGAAAAAAAGAAAGATGAATTTGAATGGATGGTAGTAGAAAGTGAACGACCGAAAAATGTTGTTCCGTTTCAAAAAGCGAAATCAATGTCTGTGGAAAAATACCGAAAGAAGTGGAGTAATACATTAATTGTAATCGTTGCAACTGCAATCATTATCGGTACGGCGTTTGGAATGGGGATGCTTCATTTACTTACTGGACAAGGAACGACAGGAGGAAGTGAAGTGACAGCTTCAAGGCCGAGTGGAAATGGAGAATCAAAGGTGGGTGGAACGGCAGAACAAACACCAGCACCGAAAGAAGAAAAACAAAAAGCACAAGCAGGAACGTCATTGGATCCAATGAAATTATTTTTTGTTCAAGGGGGGCTTTATTCTTCTGAAGAAAAGGGACAGGCAGCTCTTGAAGAATGGAAAGGCAATGGGGGCATTGGTGCTTTGAGACCGAGCGGTGATAAGTATGCAATAGTTGTTGGTATTGCTAGCGATGAACAGTCTATAAATCAATTAATGACTAAGTATAAAAATGATGGTGTCTCCGTTTTAAAAAAGAACTGGGATATAACAGATAAAGCATTGCTGAAAGATGATAAAGAAGTAGGAACATTTTTAACAAAAGTGCAGCCATTATACACTCATTTAGCAAAATATGCTTCTAGCGTACAAGTTGGTGGAAAAAGCAGCGCAAAAGATATAGAAGTAATTGAAAAAGAATGGAAAAAGGTTGAAAAAGAAGGGAAAAGTATGAAACAAGAAGAAGCAAAGAAACTGTATATGTATACGTCGGTAGCTGTACAAACAGTAAAAGATGGGAAGATGGATAAGGAATCTTTGGCGAAATTAAATCAAGTTATTATTGATGGTTTACTCTCGTATGAAAAAATTGTTTCGTAGAAAGTGAAATGATAGGATAATAAAATGAGTAAGAAAGAAGTACATGTACTTCTTTCTTTTCTTTTGAATTTAGAGCAAAGTGCTTTCTCTATGACAGGAATATAATCGTATGCAATAAAGAAGTGTTATTTTAGTTAGAGAAATTAATATTTCTTTCATTTGTGGGCAAACTATTCCTTTGATACGATTAATATAAATTGTTCTGCTTCATGTGAGAAAGGAAGGAGAAAATATGAGAAAAATAATTTTAGCTTCAGGGTCACCTCGGAGGAAGGAATTGCTTGAGTTAGCTAGTGTGCCATTTGAAATCGTTGTAAGTGAAGTAGAGGAAACAATTGGTGCATATTCATCGCCTTCTGATATTGTAATGTCGCTTGCCTTGCAAAAAGCATCAGCGGTGGCAGAAAATAATAGTGATCACATTGTGTTAGGTGCAGATACAATTGTTATATATGAGTCGCGTATTCTTGGTAAGCCTTCTAATGAGGATGAGGCGAAAGAGATGTTGCAATTACTATCAGGGAAAACACATGAAGTGTATACAGGTGTTGCAATTATAGCAAAAGAAAAAACGGTTACTTTTTATGAGCGTACAGAAGTTACATTTTGGGAGTTAACAGAAGAGGAAATTGATACATACGTCGCGTCGAAAGAACCTTTTGATAAAGCCGGTAGTTATGGGATTCAAGGTAAAGGATCTATTTTCGTTCAAAATATTCAAGGGGACTACTATAGTGTAGTTGGCTTACCAATTGCACGTCTCGTTCGGGAATTAAAACAATTTGATATTGATGTAACCCATGCGTAAAATTGCATGGGGTTTTCTTTGAGAGAACAAATAAAGGGGTGGAGAGATGAACGGTATTCGTGATGTTGTAAGAGAAGAACAGCCACGGGAGCGTTTATTGTTAGAAGGTGCTGGAAGTTTATCAAATCGAGAGCTTCTCGCAGTGTTACTCAGAACAGGTTCTAAAGAAGAAACAGTTTTAAAGTTGTCAGATAAAATTTTACATCAATTTGATGGCTTACGTATGTTGAAAGATGCAACATTAGAAGAGCTAATTAGTATACATGGTATTGGGATTTCAAAGGCATCGCAACTTATGGCAGCCTTTGAACTAGGCAGAAGAATGGTACGTTTAGAATATCAAAATAGATATAGTATTCGAAGTCCAGAAGATTGTGCGAAATACATGATGGAAGAAATGCGTTTTTTACAACAAGAGCATTTTGTTTGTTTATATTTAAATACAAAAAATCAAGTTATACATAGGCAAACGATCTTTATTGGAAGTTTAAACACGTCAATTGTACACCCGAGGGAAGTTTTTAAAGAAGCCTTCCGTCGTGCAGCAGCCTCTATCATATGTCTTCATAACCATCCCTCAGGAGATCCCACGCCGAGCCGTGAAGATATTGCAGTAACAAAACGCTTAGTAGAATGCGGCCAGATTATCGGAATTGAAGTGCTTGATCATATTATAATAGGTGACCATAAATTCGTGAGTTTAAAGGAAAAAGGTCATATTTAAGACTATGCTTTTTACTTATTTTGTTTTATAATGTGATTTATGAGTTTTTTGTAGAAATTTATCTACAAAAAGGATAAAGATATAAAAAACGTACTGTTTTTATAATATAAAGTAAGAAAAAATGAGTCCGTGAAAACAAGAAAGGAAGATAAATAATATGTTTGGATTTGGTGGATTTACTCGCGATCTTGGAATAGACTTAGGAACTGCGAACACGCTTGTATATGTAAAAGGAAAAGGTGTAGTTTTACGTGAACCTTCAGTAGTTGCGTTACAAACTGATACGAAACAAATCGTTGCTGTAGGTAGCGATGCAAAACAAATGATTGGTCGTACACCAGGGAACGTTGTGGCACTTCGCCCGATGAAAGACGGTGTAATTGCTGATTATGAAACAACTGCAACAATGATGAAATATTACATTCAACAAGCTCAAAAATCAAACGGTTTCTTCTCACGTAAGCCGTATGTAATGGTATGTGTACCATCTGGTATTACAGCTGTAGAAAGACGTGCAGTAATCGATGCGACTCGTCAAGCGGGTGCTCGTGATGCTTATCCTATCGAAGAGCCATTTGCAGCAGCAATTGGTGCAAACTTACCTGTTTGGGAACCAACTGGTAGTATGGTTGTTGATATCGGTGGTGGTACAACAGAAGTTGCAATTATTTCTCTAGGTGGTATTGTAACAAGCCAGTCAGTCCGTGTTGCTGGTGATGATATGGACGATTCAATCATTCAGTACATTAAGAAAAGCTATAACTTAATGATCGGTGAAAGAACAGCTGAAGCATTAAAATTAGAAATTGGTTCTGCAGGCGAGCCAGAAGGTATCGAGCCTATGGAAATTCGCGGTCGTGATTTAGTAAGTGGTTTACCAAAAACAGTACTAATTCAGCCAGAAGAAATTGCAGATGCATTAAAAGATACAGTAGATGCGATTGTAGAATCAGTTAAAAATACGTTAGAAAAAACTCCACCTGAATTAGCGGCTGATATTATGGACCGCGGTATCGTATTAACAGGTGGCGGGGCATTACTACGTAATTTAGATAAAGTAATTAGTGAAGAAACGAAAATGCCAGTTCTTGTTGCAGAAGATCCATTAGATTGCGTAGCAATTGGAACAGGTAAAGCATTAGACAATATCGATCTTTTCAAAACTGCTGCTCGATAATATTGCAAAATAAAAATCAGTGAAATTAAGAGGGTGTGAACGTGCCACAGTTTTTCTTAAACAAAAGATTAATTGTTTTGTTGGTTAGTATTATTCTTCTCGTGGCATTGATTGGAATCTCATTGAAAGAACGGAACAGTTTAACATGGCCAGAGCAGTTTGTTAAAGATACTGTCGGTGTTGTAGAACGTGTATTCCAAAAGCCAGCGAAATACGTAGCTGGATTCTTCGAAAATGTAGAGGATGTAAAGCGCACGTATGAAGAGAATAAAGAATTAAAAGCAAAATTAGATAATTATGCAGGTCTATCAGGGAAAGTAAAACAATTAGAAGATGATAACAAGAAGTTACAAGAGCTAACTGGTAAAAAAGAGTTAAATAGCGGGTATACTGAAATTCCAGCTACTGTTGTTTCTCGTAATCCAGATAAATGGTACGATTTAATTGGAATTGATAAAGGGGCACAGCAAGGAATTAAAAAAGATATGGCTGTAGTAACTTCACAAGGGTTAGTTGGAAGAGTGAAAAGTGTATCTCAGTTTACATCATCAGTAGAATTACTAAGTTCTATGAGCCGAACAAATCGCGTTTCTGCTATTGTACAAGGGCAAGAGAAAATCTTTGGATTGATTGAAGGTTATGACAAAGAAAAGCAATTACTTCTTTTCACAAAGATTGGCTCTGATGCACCGGTAGAGAAAGATCAACTAGTTGTAACATCTGGACTGGGTGATATTTTCCCGAAAGGTCTTGTAATTGGAAAAATCGTTGAAGTTCAGCCGGATGCATATGGCTTAACAAAAACAGCTTATGTAAAACCTGCCGCTGATTTAAATGACGTAGAGCATATTACGGTTGCTAAACGTGCAACACCTTCAGCGCCATTAGAATAGGAGGAGAAGAAGAGATGATGAAGATATTAAAAAGAGCAGCTCTTCCTCTTTTGCTCCTTTTTGTGTTTCTATTTGAAAATATGTTTGCTACTGTTGTTCCAACGGATGTGTTTTGGAAAGACAGCATAGCAGCACCGCATTTCTTTATAATCGTCTTATGTTTTATTACAGTGTATTATAGTCCGGTCCAAGGGATTTATTACGGACTATTATTTGGCTTCTTATTTGATACCGTATACACAGAACTTGTCGGGATATATATTTTTGCTTATCCGATTTTAGCTTATTTAGTATATAGTGTGATGAAAGTACTACAATTGAATTTATTTATTGTTGTTTCTATCATATTAGCTAGCGTTGTAGCACTAGAGTATTATGTGTATGGATTCTTAACTTTATTAGGACGTACTCATATGCCAGCGTATGTCTTTTTCACAGATCGTCTCCTTTCTACTTTATTGTTAAATGCTATTTTCTTATTGATAGTTTGTTTCCCACTGAGACGATATATAGTGCGTCTTTCAAAAGCGATGGAAGAAAAAGAAAAAAGGATTTTCTAATTTTATGTCGAATTGAATCGGTGGGGTGAACTTTAGTGGAAGAAAAAAAGCAACAAAATGTAACGATAAAAGGGACAAAAGATGGGATAACGCTTCATTTAGATGATTGTTGTTCATTCTCAGAATTATTGATGGAATTAGACGAAAAACTTTCTACACATTACTACGATGGTGATGGGCGCTCTTTAATTGAAGTGCATGTGAAAGTAGGAAATCGTTATTTAACAGAAGTCCAACAAGAAGAGATTCGTACGTTAATTCGTAATAAAAAGAATCTTGTTGTGGATTCAATTGAAAGTGATGTTATCACTAAAGCAGAAGCAATAGCTTGGAAAGAAGAAACAGAAATTGTCCCTATTTCCAAAATTGTTCGCTCTGGACAAGTTTTACATGTAAAAGGAAATTTGTTGTTAATTGGAGATGTTAATCCAGGCGGAACGGTTATCGCTGGGGGGAATATTTTTGTCGTAGGATCATTAAGAGGAATTGCACATGCTGGGTATTATGGGGATTCGGATGCTGTAATCGCTGCATCTGTTATGAACCCGATGCAACTTCGAATTAGTGATGTGGCAATGCGGGCTCCGGAAGAGAAAGAAGACGGAGCGGAGGCGGCAGAATGTGCGTATATTAATGAGAACAATCACATTGTTGTCGATCGCCTGCAACTTCTCACTCATCTTAGACCTAATTTAACAAAGTTAGAAAGGGGAATTGTATAGCTGTGGGAGAGGCAATAGTAATTACATCTGGAAAAGGCGGAGTAGGTAAAACTACTACATCTGCGAACATTGGTACGGCCCTAGCGTTATCTGGAAAGAAAGTGTGCTTAATTGACACAGATATCGGTCTTCGAAATTTAGACGTAGTAATGGGGCTGGAAAATCGTATTGTATTTGATCTTGTTGATGTCGTTGAAGGGCGTTGCCGTTTACCTCAGGCTCTTATTAAAGACAAACGTTTTGATGATCTTTATTTATTACCTGCAGCACAAACGAGTGATAAATCAGCGGTAACACCTGAACAAATGGATGAATTAATACAAGTATTACGTCAAGATTATGATTACATATTAATCGATTGTCCTGCGGGGATTGAGCAGGGATTTAAAAATGCGGTAGCTGGTGCGGATAAAGCAATCGTTGTTACGACTCCAGAAGTATCCTCAATGCGCGATGCGGATCGTATTATTGGGCTTTTAGAAAAAGAGGATATTGAACCACCCAAACTTGTTATTAACCGTGTACGTAGTCATATGCTTCATGAACAGGATATGTTAGATGTTGATGAAATTGTACGTACATTGTCAATCGAGCTTCTTGGTGTTGTCGAAGATGACGATGAAGTTATTCGAGCTACAAATACAGGTGAACCTGTGGCGTTGCAACCAAGCGGAAAAGCAGCGTTGGCTTATCGTAATATTGCAAGACGCTTGTTAGGTGAGAATGTACCATTACAAGCATTTGAACAAGAAAAGGTATCGGTATTTGCAAAGGTGAAAAACTTCTTTGGAATCCGTTAAGAGCACTTCGCACATATGCGAGGTGCTTTCTTTTTTCTTCACACGAATATCTTTCTTTCTTAGCTCATACATATGTACAAACTGTATACAACTGTTTCTAATGAAATTAGCTTAACGAAAGAAAGGAGACAGTATGAAGAATAGACGCGTAGAAGAAATTAAAAAGCGGATTGCAAAAAGGAAGGCCGAGCAAGAAAGGATGGAGGAAGAGCAGTATTTTAACGGAGGGAATTTTGATAGTGAAGCAGTATTTATTGAAGATGGAGAAAAGGAAATGCATCCTTTATTTCGAAAGGAAGTCTTTTTCTTCAAAGTTTTATTATCAGCAATATTAGTTCTTTCGGTTGCTATTTTATATAAGAATGCTCCTTCTTCATTCAATGGAGCTAAAGCTGTTACAGAAAAAGTGATGAAAGAGGAATTTCAGTTTGCTACTGTAGCGAAATGGTACGAAAAGCAATTTGGAAAACCGCTTGTATTCTATTCGCCGAACGAGAAAAAAGAAGGAAGTATTCAGCAAAAAGATTATGCAATTCCTGCTTCTGGAAAGGTAATGCAAGGGTTTCAAAAAAATGGCCAAGGTGTATTTGTCCAAACAGCTACAAATGCAAAAGTGGAGTCAGTAAATGAAGGGTTAGTTGTTTTTGCAGGCAAGAAAGAGGAACTTGGAAATACAGTTCAAATTCAACATGCAGATGGTACGGAGTCATGGTATGCAAACTTAAACGATATGTCAGTGAAATTATATGATTACGTTTCAAAGAAACAAAAAATTGGAACGGTGAGTAATGATACAAATGATAAAAATGGAAAGTTTTATTTCGCGATAAAAAAGAATGAGAAATTTATTGATCCGATCCAGGTGATATCATTTGATTAAATATAGGGACGTTTTAACGAAAATTTCCGTGCATCCATTATTTTGGGTTATTATTGTCATTGGTATTTTTACTGCGCGTTTTAAAGAGTTACTACTGTTATTTTGTATTGTTCTTATTCATGAACTTGGGCATGCTTTTGCAGCAGCACACTATAATTGGCGTATAAAAAGAATTCAGCTTTTGCCGTTTGGTGGCGTTGCCGAGCTTGAGGAACATGGTAATAAGTCATTGAAAGAGGAACTTGTTGTCGTAATTGCAGGACCGATTCAACATGTTTGGATGATGCTGGTAGGTTATATGTTGTTCAAAGCTGGTTGGCTGAATGCAGATTTATATTATTTCTTCATGTGGAATAATATAATTATTTTAGCATTCAATTTACTTCCTATTTGGCCGTTAGATGGCGGGAAAGTATTGTTTAATGTATTATCATATCGTTTCCCTTATTTACAAGCACATGAAAAGATGATGCAATTGTCATGTGTTTTTTTTAGTGTAATATTAGGATGGCAGTTACTTTGGAATAGTAACAATATTATGATGTGGGTACTACTCATATTTTTAGCAGTGTCATTATATCAGGAGTGGAAACAAAGACGGTATGCATTTATGCGTTTTTTATTAGAACGTTATTATGGAAACAAAAGAGGAATCGAAAAGATTGCACCTATTGAAGTGCAAACGGAAGATCGTTTATATACGATCTTCACAAAATTTCGTAGAGGATATAAGCATTCTATTATCGTCCGTGGAAAATATAAAGAGCATTACACATTGGATGAAAATGAATTGCTCTATGCATATTTTACTGAAAAACGAACAACTTCATCAGTTGAAGAATTAATCGGTTAGTGTTGACGATAGCACTAACCTTTTATTATTGTAAAAGCAAAGAAGATTATAAAGTGAGGAAATAATTTTGAAAACGTTATATGTGAATTACGCTGGTTCGGAAAAGCGCGTTGCAATTGAAGAGAAGAAAAAGATTGTTGAGTTTTTATGGAAACGTAATGAAGAGCAAGAGATTGTTGGGCATATTTATGTTGGACGTGTCGTAAGAACAATTGCTGGAATGAATGCAGCTTTTGTAAACATCGGTTTAGAAAAACATGCTTACCTTTCATACGATGATGTACCATCTTCTTATCGTATACATGAAGGGCAAGCGATACTCGTACAAGTTGTGAAAGAGGCAATTGATACGAAAGGGCCTAAATTGACAGCGAATATAGAATTTACCGGGAAATATGTCGTTTATATGCCGTTTGATGAGATGCGCGCTGTTTCTCGAAAAATAAAAAATAATAAAAGAAGACAACAGTTACTCCAAATTGAAATAGAGGGAACGGGGGGGTACATTTTCCGTTCTGCTTCTGAAAAAGGAGCAATTGAAGAAATACAAGCTGAAATGCAAGGATTACAACAGTTGTATGAAGAGTTAAAAAGAAAAGAGGGTCAAGGAAAGGTGCCGTTATTACTTCATCGACCGGCGACCTTTTTAGATCGTGTATTTCAAGAGAACCCAATTGAAACAATTGAAAAAGTAGTTGTAGATACAAGAAGTATAGTAAAGGAATTAGAAGACAAAGTTGGAAAAGAAAAAGTATCTTTTTATAATGAAAAGTCTTCGATGTTTAACCATTTTGGAATAGAGCGTGAGATTGAGAAAGCACTCCAAAAAATTGTTTGGCTTCCAAATGGTGCTTATTTAATTGTAGAACAAATGGAGACGATGACTGTAATTGATGTGAATACGGGCAAGTTTACGGGAAAACAAAATTTACAAGATACAGTACTTCGTACAAATGAGCTAGCCGCTGAAGAAATTGCACGCCAATTAAGACTTCGTGATATTGGTGGTATGATATTAATTGATTTTATTAATATGAAAAAAAGAGAAGATAAAGAAAAGGTAAGAGAATGTCTCATAGCTGCTATGCAAGATGACCGAACATATACAAGGGTGCTCGGCTTTACGGAGCTAGGGATTTTGGAAATGACACGTAAACGTAAAAAGCATTCTTTACGGGACGTATTATTAAAAGAGTGTGTACCTTGCAAAGCGACGGGTTATGTGATGTCGCATGAAACAATTGCGTATGAGTTAGAGAGAGAACTAATCACATATGGCAATATAGAAGATGAAGCAGTATTAATCGCTGCGCCTAAAGAACTGCAAAAACAGTTTTTGCAAAAAGGATTACAAAAAAATATTCCATTTGAAATTTATTTCAAAGATGATATTATCGAAAAGTATGCTATCGTTCGTTTTGGAAGTAAAAAAGAAATTGTAGAACGGAAAAAATAGTTAGCAGAACATTTATTGACAACCGTCTATGATTCATGATAACATCTTTATGTTATAGTTTATAGCACCTAAACGGCTATATGCTACAACCGCACAAGACAGGTTCCCTAAAGGCATTTATGTCTACCTCGTTTTTGGCGAGTCTTAGTAAGTAAGAGGAGGTGCAAGTATGTACGCAATTATCGAAACAGGTGGAAAACAAATTAAAGTTGAAGCTGGTCAAGCAATCTACATTGAAAAATTAGATGTTGAAGCTGGTGAAACTGTTACTTTTGACAAAGTTCTTTTCGTTGGTGGCGAAAACGTTAAAGTTGGTAGCCCAGTTGTAGAAGGTGCAACAGTTACTGCGAAAGTTGAAAAACAAGGTCGCGCTAAGAAAATCATCGTTTTCAAATACAAAGCGAAAAAGAACAATCGTAAGAAACAAGGTCATCGTCAACCTTACACTAAGCTAGTTGTTGAAGCTATCAACGCTTAATTCTGGTTAACATGATTAAAATTACGATAAGTCGCACGAAATTAGGAAGTATCCAATCATTTAAAATGACTGGACATGCCGATTATGCGCCACATGGACAAGACCTTGTCTGTGCTGGAACTACAGCGGTTGTGTTTGGTTCTATAAATGCAGTGGAAGAACTTTGTAATGTGCAAGCAACTATTGAACTCGGAAGTGATGGCGGATTCTTAACGTATGAATTGCCTAATGATTTAGACGTTCATGCAGCAGAAAAAGCACAAACGCTTTTAGAAGGATTAGTTGTTTCGCTTAAGACGATCGAACTTGATTACGGAAAGTATATCCGTTTAATAGAAAAAGTGCAGGAGGTGTAACGTATGTTAAGATTAGATCTTCAGTTTTTCGCATCTAAGAAAGGTGTAGGTAGTACAAAGAACGGTCGTGACTCTCAGTCAAAACGTCTTGGTGCTAAACGCGCAGATGGTCAAACGGTTACAGGTGGTTCAATTCTTTACCGTCAACGCGGTACAAAAATTTATCCAGGTGTTAACGTTGGTCGTGGTGGCGATGACACTTTATACGCGAAAGTTGACGGCGTAGTACGCTTTGAGCGTCTTGGTCGTGACCGCAAACAAGTGAGCGTATATCCTGTTGCTCAAGAAGCATAAGAACTCACGGAAAACTCTAACCTGAGTGCAGGTTAGAGTTTTTCTATATTAAGGGGTATCTAAATGAATGAAAAATGGACAATTATAGATGCATTGCGCCATTCAAGACATGATTGGCTCAATCGTATGCAGATGGTGAAAGGAAACCTTTCCCTTGGAAAAGTGGAAGAAATTCATAGTCTCATCGATCGTTTTGTCCAAGAAGCGAGACAAGAATCCAACCTGATGGGGCTATCAATGCCTTTATTTTCAGAGTGGATTTTAACATATAATTGGAAACAGCAGCCGTGCTTATTGGAGTACGAAGTATTAGGGAAATTACATAACTTATCTCACTTAGATGAGACTGTATGTACATGGACGAATCAATTTTTCTCGATGCTTCAGCATAGTTTAGACGTATATGTTGAAAATTATGTTTGTATCACAATTGAATGTGACGCGGATAATGCTCGTTTCTTTTTTGATTTTCGTGGTAAGCTAACGAGTGTAGAAGAACTACAGAATTGGCTTGCGACCCAAAACAATAAATGGTATTCCATTTCTTATACAGTGCGAGACGAAGAAGTCTCAGTTATATTACAACCAATTGAAAAAAGTGTGGTGAAATAATGTTTGTAGATCAGGTCAAGATATATGTAAAAGGCGGCGACGGTGGTAATGGTATGGTTGCGTATCGTCGTGAGAAGTATGTACCAAAAGGTGGCCCAGCAGGTGGCGACGGAGGTAAAGGTGCAGATGTTGTTTTCGTAGTTGAGGAAGGCTTACGTACATTAATGGACTTCCGCTACCAACGTCATTTCAAAGCTGATCGCGGTCAGCACGGAATGAGTAAAGGTCAGCACGGACGTAAATCTGAAGATTTACTTGTAAAGGTTCCGCCAGGAACAGTAGTAAAAGATGAAAAAACTGGTCAAATTCTTGCCGATTTAGTAACGCATGGACAAACTGCTGTAATTGCAAAAGGTGGCCGTGGTGGCCGTGGTAACTCACGTTTCGCAACAGCTACGAACCCAGCGCCAGAAATCGCTGAGAACGGGGAACCAGGTCAAGAGCGTGATGTTATTCTAGAACTTAAAGTACTAGCAGACGTTGGACTTGTTGGATTCCCAAGTGTAGGTAAATCTACATTATTATCTGTTGTATCATCAGCGCGTCCGAAAATTGCAGAGTATCACTTCACAACAATCGTTCCGAATCTTGGTGTTGTTGAAACTGGTGATAACCGCAGCTTCGTTATGGCTGACCTTCCAGGACTAATTGAAGGCGCACATGCTGGCGTCGGACTTGGACACCAATTCTTACGTCATATTGAGCGTACACGTGTAATCGTGCATGTTATTGATATGTCTGGTTTAGAAGGCCGTGATCCATATGAAGATTACGTAACGATTAATAATGAATTGAAAGAATACAATCTTCGCTTAACTGAGCGTCCGCAAGTTGTTGTTGCAAACAAAATGGATATGCCAGATGCAGAAGAAAACTTACAAGCATTTAAAGAGAAAGTGGGAGACGAAGTAAAAATCTTCCCAATCTCAGCTGTAACAAGACAAGGTGTTCGTGACTTACTGTTTGAAGTAGCGAACTTAATAGAAACAACACCAGAATTCCCAATACATGAAGTTGCGGATGAGTCTGATACAAGTGTAATGTACAAATTTGATACTGAAGGTGTTAAATTTGAAATTACACGTGAAAGTGATGGCACGTTTGTTATCTCTGGTTACGATATCGAGAAAACATTCAAGATGACAGACTTCTCACGTGATGAATCTGTACGTCGTTTCGCTCGTCAAATGCGCGGAATGGGTATTGATGAAGCGCTTCGTGCACGTGGTGCAAAAGACGGAGATATTGTAAAAATTCTTGAATATGAATTTGAATTTATCGATTAAGACTGCCGAAATACGGCAGTCTTTTTTTTATATCGTAAAAATCGGATTTGTATAGGGAAAAATCCCCACTAATTAAATTTTCAATTTATAATAAAAAGGGGAGTGGTTTTTAGAAGAATTTTTTATGGGGAGAAAACGAACATGTATAAAATATTAATTGTAGAAGATGATGAGAAAATCGCGGGAATATTAGAAGAGCATTTAGAAAGATATGGCTATCAATCATTTAGAGCAAGTGATTTACGTCAAATAAAAGATGAGTTTGTAAAAGTGAATCCTCATCTCGTGTTACTTGATATTAATTTACCGTACTTTGACGGTTTTTATTGGTGTCGTCAAATTCGTACTGTATCGAATGCGCCAATTATTTTTGTTTCTGCAAGAACAGGAGAAATGGACCAAGTAATGGCGATTGAAAATGGCGGCGATGATTATATTACGAAGCCATTCCATTTAGATATCGTAATGGCAAAGGTGAAGAGTGCGCTTCGCCGTGGTTACGGAGAGTATGCTTCTGCTGCTGAGAGTGATTGTTTAGGTGTAAATGGACTGTTGTTATTCCCGTCTCAGCATATTGTTGAGTGGCAAGGACAACAAACTGAACTGACAAAAAATGAGTTTTACTTATTAGAGTGTTTAATGAAACAGGTGAATCAATATGTAACGCGCGAAGAACTGTTAGAAGCTCTATGGGATGAAGTAGCATTTGTGGATGATAATACATTAACCGTAAATGTAAAACGTGTAAGGAAGAAACTAGAGGAGTTAGGCATTAAAAATGCAATTGTAACGAAACGTGGATATGGTTATGCGCTTCTTACGGAGTGGGGCGAAGGGCATGAAGGTTAAAATTTACCTCATGGACCGCTTTTCTTTAATTCTTTCTTATATTGTTAGCCTTTGTTTATTTGGGCTCGTTTTACAGTTGCAAAGTCTTTTAGAAAAGCGATCCATTGATTGGAGTACATGGTTATATGGACTTTTATTAGGAACAGTTGTGTTTACTGTATACCTCATTTACGATTACCGAAAACGGAGTGTGTTTTTAAAGAGGATCGAAAAGTATGTTACTGGTGGAAATACATTACATGACTCTTTACTTATTGATGAATCTTATACATCAGAGCAAGAAATGGTCGTTGAATCTTTTACGTTATTAAGACAGCAATATATGAATGAAGTTCATAAACAGCATGCGAAAGAGCAACAGCAAATGATATTTATGAACCAATGGATTCACCAAATGAAAACACCAGTATCTGTTATTGAATTATTGCTGCAAAAGTTTGGCAAAGAGCATCGTGAGGCAAGAGCAACAGTTGAAAGTATTCGTGAAGAAAATAACCGTATACTAAATGGTTTAGATTTAGCGTTACATATGGCAAGACTAGAGCAGTTTGCGAAAGATTATAAGGTAGAAGTAGTAAATGTTATAGATGTCGTGCGAGGTATTATTAATGAAAATCGGAAATCCTTCATTCAATCGTCTGTATTTCCGAAAGTGATGTTTGAAGAAGATACTTGTATGGTTGCCTCTGATAGAAAATGGCTAAGTATTGCTATAGGTCAAATTGTTGTAAACGCAATTAAGTATACAAAAATTTCAGCGGCAGAGAAAAAAGAAATTCAATTTCAAATTGAAGAGAAAGACCAAAAGGTGTTATTACATATTAAGGACAATGGAATCGGTATTCCAGAGCAAGATGTAAAGCGTATATTTGATCCATTCTTTACGGGGGTAAATGGCCGTAAAACGAGAGAAGCGACTGGAATGGGTTTATATATTACGAAGGAAATTTGCGATAATTTACATCATGGAATGTATGTTCAATCGGATGAAGGAGAAGGGACAACATTCACGTTCCAATTTGCAAAAGATGAAGAATATCATACATTGATGAGAAAAATGACAAAACTGTAAGATAACAAAACGTTTTGTAAGGGAAATCACTCGTTTCTTTTTCTTATTTTTCTTATAGTAAATGTAAGAAGAAAACACGTAGGGGGATTAGAAATGAGTGTTCTTGAAGTAAAAGGATTAACGAAGGTGTACCAATCAAAAGGTTCAGTAGCGACGACTGCTTTAAACGATATAAATTTTAAAATAGAAGAAGGCGAATTTGTAGGGATTATGGGTCCTTCAGGAAGCGGGAAAACGACGCTTTTAAATTTATTAGCAACAATTGATAAGCAAACTTCAGGTCATGTGCTTGTAAATGGTGAAGAAATTAATCAAATGCGTGCTGCAAAATTAGCGGAGTTTCGCCGTACACATTTAGGGTTCATCTTTCAAGATTTTAATTTACTTGATACGCTATCGATTAAAGAAAATATTATTTTACCTCTTGTAATGGCGAAGAAATCTGTAAATGAAATAGATGCAAAAGTGCTTGAGATTGCAAAGTTCTTAAATATTGAAGAAATATTAAATAAAAAAGTATACGAAGTATCTGGGGGACAACAACAACGTGCAGCAGCAGCGAGAGCAATCATTCATGAACCGACGTTAATTTTAGCAGATGAGCCAACTGGAAACTTAGACTCGAAGTCAGCGAAATCGCTAATGGGCGCTCTGCAAGATTTACACGAGCAAAAGAAAGTAACGATTGCAATGGTTACGCACGATCCAGTAGCGGCTAGTTATTGTGAACGTATCCTTTTCATACGCGATGGGGAAATTTTCTCGGAAATACATAAAGGAAGAACGAAACAAGCCTTTTTCCAAGAAATTCTGGACGTACTTGCGATGCTAGGAGGAGAATATCATGAACTTTCGCCAGCTCGCGCTTAATAACGTAAAAGGAAATTGGCGTAACTATAAAGCGTTTCTTATAAGTAGTTGTTTATCGATTGTCGTATTTTTCATGTATGCTTCTTTTATTTATCATCCAGATGTCGTAAGCGGTAATATTAGTATGAGAAAGATGATCACAAAAGGATTAGAATCGATGAATTATATTGTGGTCATCTTCTCGGCACTCTTTATTTTATATGCAAATTCAACGTTTTTACGAGCAAGAAAAAAAGAGTTTGGTCTACTAACATTAATAGGCGGAACGAAATCGCAGCTCGGCCGAATGATTATATTAGAGCAACTGATGTTAGGTAGTATTGCAATTGTAATTGGTATTGGGGTTGGAATGCTTTGTTCAAAATTATTTTTCCAAGCGTTAAGCGTATTATTGAAAATAGATAAGACACTTCCACTTGTTTGGAATAGTAAAGCAGTTCTTATTACAGCTGGCGTATACTTTATCCTATTTTTAATCCTATCATTGTTTAGCGTTTGGACGGTAGGACGCTTGCAAATTATTGATTTATTAAGAGAAGCTAGAAAGCAAAAAGTAGAGCCGTTTGCATTTACATGGTTATGTGTAGTTGGTATAGGATGTATTATTGTTGCATATGTACTTAGCTTCCAAGTAACGTTTCTGAATTTCCTCATCCTCTTTTTACCGGTGGTAGGACTGACAATTGGCGGAACGTATTTATTATTTACACAAGGTAGTACAGTTGTATTAAAAGCATTACAAAAAAGAAAGCAATCTTTCTATACGTATCCAAATATGTTTGTTCTTAGCAATCTTATTTATAAAATGAAAGATAATGCTCGTTTTCTATTTGTAATTTCTATTATTACGGCGGTAGTATCTTCAGCAGTAGGTACACTGTACGTATATTTTGAAAATATGAGTGCGAAAACGGTAGAACTTACACCACATGCTATTTCATATGAGGAAAAGGGGTTAAATACGCATAATCTTATTAATGAAGAAAAGGTACAGGAGCTTGTGAAGAGACACGGGTTTGAAGATGCGCGAAAAGTAACCTACGTTAAACTACCGGCAACACAGAAAATAACGTTGTTTAATAGTGAACATGAAGTACCGATGACGATTATTTCAGAAAAAGAATATAATGCAGAAGTGCGCAAACAAAAGAGAGAGCAACCTACAGCAGTTCATAATGCACCAGGTAGTGCAACGATGGTTATGATTGATATGTCAAATGAACTGATGAAGATAGATCGTACGAAACCGTATGAATTTACAATTAACGGGCAAAAGCAGTCTGTTCAATTAAATAATCCAACGCAGTATTCTGTTTTTAATGATAGTGAATATCTTATTGTAAATGATCAAGATTTTGAGAAATATGCAAAACTCGTACCAGATGAAGAAAAGACGAAATATTACGGTTATTATATCGAGGATTGGAAAAATACAGAAAATCTTGTATTAGATTTGAAAAATGAAATTGCACCAGAAAAGCAAGGAGAATTGAGAAATTCAGTGTTTGCGTATAAGGATATAAGAGAAGGTGGAGCAATTACAATGTTCATCGGTTTCTTCGTAGCGGTACTGTTCTTCTTCTTCGCTTGTAGTATGACATACTTTAAATGGTTTAACGATAAAGAACAAGATCGTATTCAATTTAAATCGTTAAAGAGAATCGGTATGACAGATAAAGAAATTCGCAAAATTGCGATTCGACAAATGGGAGTTATCTTCTTTATCCCAATTTTAATCGGTTCCATTCATAGTGGAGTTGCTCTTCATACGTTAGGGAAAATGCTTTATATTGATTTATGGAAATCAGGTGCGCTTGTAATTGGAGCATACATTTTAGCTTCTGCCATTTACTTTATGATCGCGCAAAGAGGATATTTAAAACACGTAAAAAGCTAGGGGAACCTCTAGCTTTTTGCCTATGTAGTAAGTTACAGGAGGACGATAGATGAACATTTGGCAACTAGCGCTGCAAAATATAAAAGGAAATTGGCGTAATTATAAAGTGTTTTTCTTAAGTAGTTGTTTTGCAATATTTGCTTCTTACGCATATATGTCTGTCATTGTGCATCCGTATATGCAAGAGACGATGTGGTATCAAAACGTACGTTGGGGACTTATCATATGTAATGTTATAATCATTTCTTTTTTCGTCATATTTATTTTGTACTCTACTTCTATTTTCATAGAAGCACGTAAGAAAGAATTAGGGTTATATATGTTAATGGGAGCAACGAAATCTAACGTAATAGGAATGATTATGACCGAACAAATTTTAATCGGGGTCTTCGCGAATATTTTCGGTATTGTGCTCGGTATGATATTTTTAAAACTCTTTTTTATGGTATTTAGTATGTTACTGGGGCTTCCGAAAGAACTCCCTGTGATATTTGACGTAAGGGCGATTGGTGTAACATTTATTACATATATGGCCGTTTTTATTTTGTTATCTTTTATAAGTGCTTTACGTATATGGAATATAAAAATCATTCGGTTATTGAAAGAATTTCGAACAGATAAAAAAGAGAAGAAAACATCAAAGTGGCTTTGTTTATTCGGTTTTGCTTGTTTAGTGGGCGGGTATGCGTTGGCGCTACAAGTGACGATGACTACGATAGCAATATACTTTTTCCCTGTGTCTATACTTGTCTTTTTTGGAACGTACTTTTCTTTTACACATGGAGCTACCCAAGTGTTAGAAATGATAAAGCGAAATAAAAAGATTATGTATACATATCCGTATTTATTTATAGTGAATCAATTGTCACATCGAATGAAGGAAAATGGTCGCTTTTTCTTTCTGATGTCTATGGCAACGACGTTTGTAGTTACAGCAACAGGTACGGTGTTCTTATATTTTTCTAGCATGCAAGATATGTGGCGAACTGGAGGGGTACACTCGTTTTCGTACATAGAAAAAGGCATTTCTACTCATGAAGTCTTTGAGGAAGGTGCGGTTGAAAAATTACTGCATCAATCTGAGTATGATGATTTTCAATATATGAGTTTTGTTGGAGTTTATGCATCCTTTCAGTCTAATAAGGGAGAAACAACAATAGTACCGCTTATAAAAGAAAGTGAATATAACCAAGAAGCAAGGAAACAAAGACAGAAAACGTATCGTCCTAAAAAAGGTACAGTGACACTCGTTTATTATAATAAATACAATAATTCGAATGTATATAATCAAAAAGAGATTCAATTGCAAGTAATGAATCAACCATATCAATTCGTATTTAACGGTCAGAAAGAAGGGGTTCAATTTAACCATCACCCTTCGTACATTAATGGTCTGTTCTTCGTTATGAATGATGAAGATTTTGACAGTATAGCAAATCAGGTTCCTGATTCTGAAAAAATGATATATAGAGGCTACACATTATCAAATATCGAAAAGACGAAGAAATTAAATGAAGATTTACGGAGACATATAA
Organism: Bacillus cereus group sp. Bce041; assembly: GCF_052646455.1. Classification (NCBI taxonomy): domain Bacteria; kingdom Bacillati; phylum Bacillota; class Bacilli; order Caryophanales; family Bacillaceae; genus Bacillus; species Bacillus cereus group sp. Bce041. Next base: position 684,506 of record NZ_JBQXON010000001.1, on the reverse strand, counting down.
AACAAGATAATAATAATGCATTTCGAAGCAATATGGAGTTGTATGTAAATATGAAAGAAGGCGGCGATATTACTCTATTTGTAGGCTCATTTATTAGTATATTATTCTTCCTCACTTCATGTAGTATCGTGTATTTTAAATGGTTCCATAATATTGCATCGGACCGAAAGCAGTATGGTGCACTCTCTAAACTTGGAATGACGAAGGAAGAAGTATGGAAAATTTCTCGTTGGCAATTATGTATGCTATTTTTTGCGCCAATTATAGTAGGGAGTATGCATAGTGCAGTTGCATTATATACGTTTCATAATACGCTTTTTATGGATGGATCATTAAGAAAAGTAGGTTTGTTCATTCTGTTTTATATCGCAGCATGTATCATTTATTTCTTCTTCGCTCAAAGAGAGTATAAGAAACATTTAGACTAGCGAATGCTAGTCTTTTTTAAATATTCGAAATTTACATAGAAGAATATAAAAAAGTATGGTATAACAGTAAGAAAACGAAAAAGAGGGGAAAAGACGATGATTCGAGTAGGATATTTAGGACCAGAAGCAACATTTACAAATATGGCGGTGAGTCGTTTTTTTCCGGAAGCAGAGCATGTACCGTATCGAACGATTCCAGATTGTATAGATGCAGCTGCAAATGAAAATGTAGACTTCGCAGTGGTACCGTTAGAAAATGCAATAGAAGGTTCAGTGAATATAACGGTTGATTACCTTGTACATGAGCAGCCGCTTTCCATTGTAGGAGAAATTACAGTACCAATTCAGCAGCATTTACTTGTACATCCGCAGTATGCAGAAGTGTGGGAAGAAGTATATGCAGTGCATTCTCATCCGCATGCCATTGCACAGTGCCATAAATTTTTAAATGAAGAATTAAAAGGAGTAACTGTTCGAGATATGACATCTACAAGTGCTGCTGCACAATATGTGAAAGAACATCCTGAAGAGAAAATTGCCGCTATTGCAAATGAAGCGGCTGCAGAAAAATACGGATTAACAATTGTGAGACGTAGTATTCATACGCATAAAAATAATCACACACGTTTCTTAGTACTCCATAAGAAAAAGAAAGCAGTACTCCCGAATAACGGAGAGAACCGCGGAGAGAAAACGACGCTTATGATAACGTTACCTGCAGATTATGCAGGTGCCCTATATCAAGTGTTATCAGCTTTCGCATGGAGAAAATTAAACTTATCAAAAATCGAATCGCGTCCGATGAAAACAGGTCTTGGAAATTACTTTTTCTTAATCGATGTCGATAAAGCATACGATGACGTATTATTGCCAGGCGTAACGATGGAACTTGAAGCACTCGGTTTTTCTGTTACTGTGCTGGGGAGTTATTCTTCTTATTGGTTGTAAGATGTAGATGGAATGTTGGTGTTTGTCTAATCGTCAATATCATTTCATTGCCTAATATATTTTTTAATAGATTAATAAAATCCCACCTGCAGAAGGTGGGATTCTTTATTTTAACTTCGCAAGACGATCTTCTAATTGACCACGCCAAATATCAGCTAGTTCTGGAACAGCAAGAATCTTCTCGATGCCATCTTTATCTTTTCTATTATGAAAATAAATTTCGTTAGAGAATAAAACAGAAACATTGCTTGATGGACGTTCTAGTAATGTAATTTTTGAATCTTTACGTACAGTACCTTCTTGAAGAACGCGGCATAGGTAGCCAGTAAATCCAGTTGCTACAATACGCGGCAGTATGCCAGGGATGCCAAGACGTTTTGAAATTGTGCTACAAGGTACGCGAGCTTGCGTTACTTGAATGATTGCTTCGCCTAGTTGATATGTATCTCCGATGCATACGTCATGCTCTAACATATTTGTTACGGTAATGTTTTCACCAAATGTGGAAGCGGGAAGCGTAGTTTGAAATTCCTCTTCCCATAGTGCGTAATGCTCGTGTGGGTACACACAAACAGCGCGATCAGGTCCGCCGTGATGTTTTAAATCCGCTACGTCATCACCACGAAATCCGTCTTTTGAGAGAAAGGCCTCTTCTGTAGGATCTTTACATATACCTGTTATCATTTCTTTATCTTCGCCATATTTCATTTGTTTCGGTTTGCCAATGCTAAAGTGAACGAGTTCAATTCCCATATTTGATCTCCTTTACGATTGATTACAATATTATAGCATTAAAAAAGCACAGAGAATGATAAAAACTCTGTGCTTTACATTAATAAACGAGAAATCCTGCTTTATCTAACGTCTCACAAGCAGCATCTAATTTTTCTTTAGAATCTGCCTCGATTGTATGTAAGTGAATACCATCTGTTAGTTGTGAAAGATAGGAAGCATTTGTGTTTTCGATTTTTTGTAAATATTGCTCTACATCAAAGCGATTGCTTACCATAATGGAGGCTGTTAAGTCACCGTATACAGGATGCTCAACTTTTACGTCTTTAATCGTAACGCCATGGTCAACAAGCATTGTAAGTTCCTGACGTACTTCTGCTGGTTTATGTTGGCATACGATTACGCGTTCAAAAGTTTGTTGCTTCTCTTGTGGCTTTAAATATAAATAACCTTGAGCAGTCGCAATAATTGGTTCGTTTCGTGCTTTAAGCAAGGAAATATCTTGCACGATAACTTGTCTACTTACGTTCGTCTTTTTCGATAGTTCATTCCCCGATAACGGTTCATTTGCAGCAAGAAGCCACTGGAGGATAAGTTGTCGTCTTTCTTCACCTAAAATCTTTTTTTGTTCATTTTGTTTCATTATGATTTAACACCTCTATAAAATTGATTTCCAATTGTGTGTAGTGCATGAATAGTAGTATCAATTTGATCTTTCGTTGTTTGTTGTCCGAAAGAGAAGCGGACATATTGTTTTGCCTCTTCATACGTTTTTCCAATTGCAAGCATAGTTTTCGAAGGTTCTTGTTTACCGACTTGGCAAGCACTTCCGGTGGAAATGGCAATACCATGGCGATTACATTCTAGCATAGTATATTGACCTTCTATTCCTTTTATTGTAACCCCAACAATATGTGGTAAACAAGAAGTAGAATGACCTTCTACTTCAATTTCTAGCGGAAGTGTTTGTATTTGCTCTAAAAAGTAGGATCGTAACTCTTTAAAACGTAAACTTTCTTCCCATTGAGTTTTTAATATATTTTCAGCAGCTGTTAAAAAAGATGCGATGCCGGGAACGTTCACTGTACCTGGGCGAAATCCTTTTTCGTGAGAAGTTCCTGGAAATACTTGTTCCCAGCGAGTTTGCGGATTTATGTAGCAAGCGCCGACACCTTTTGGTCCGTATATTTTATGTGCTGAAACAGAAAGACTATCAATCCCCATCTCAAAAACATGGATAGGCAGTTTACCAAACGTTTGCACACAATCCGTATGAAATAAAACATTATATTTTTTTAAAAGTGCCCCGATTTCTGTAATGTTTTGAACGGTTCCGATTTCAGAGTTTCCATGCTGTATACTTGCTAGCACAGTATCTTCCGTAATAGCTGCCTCTAAATCTACTAAACAAATGAGTCCATTTTTATCAACAGGAATTTCAGTGATCGTATAGCCTTTTGATTTTAGAGATTGAAAATAACTTCGAATGGATGCATGTTCCATAGGTGTCGTAATAATATGCTTCTTATTTCGGGCATTTAGAAGTGATTGAATCGCAAGATAGTTCGATTCCGATCCACCGCTTGTGAAAAATACTCCTTGTTCTTTGCCTCCAATCATTTCCGCAAATGTTTTTCGGCAAACTTGTAATAAAGAAGAAGCCGTTCCTCCAATATCATGTAAACTTTGTTCATTTCCGAAGTATTGTGAAGCTGCTTTCATATATGTTTGTAACGCTTCCTCGCTCATAGGTGTAGTAGCTGCATAGTCAAGATATATCATCATGTAAGTTCCTCTCTCTAGTAAGAGTTACATTTCTTTTACTTTTTAAATGGTAGTGAAAATAAGAATTATAAAAAAACTCTTGTCATTATTTTAAAACTATGTAAATATAGGTGTCAAGACAGTTGAAAAGTGTAAAGTAGGAGGCAACAATTATGCCAAGCGCAGATGTCTTAATTATTGGAAGTGGCGTTGCGGCACTTCGTGTTGCAAAAGAGATTTGTCACGAAAAGAATGTGATTATTATCACAAAGGAGACGAAACGTAATAATAATACACATTTAGCTCAAGGTGGAATTGCCGCAGCGGTAGCTACATACGACAATCCTAATGATCATTTTGAAGATACGCTAGTAGCAGGGTGTCATTATAACAATGAAGAAGTGGTCCGTTATTTAGTCGAGGAAGGACCGAAAGAAATTAATAACCTTATTGAAAATGGAATGAAATTTGATGGAGATGAAACAGGTCCTCATCTTGGAAAAGAAGGAGCGCATCGAAAACGTCGTATTTTACATGCAGGTGGCGATGCAACAGGAAAGAATTTATTAGAGCATCTTATTCAAGAAGTAGCTCCATACGTTACGGTAGTGGAACAGGAAATGGTGCTCGATTTTATTATAGAAAAAGATAAATGTGTTGGGGCTTTAACTCGCAACAATAAAGGAGAATTGAAACGTTACAATGCAGATTATACGGTGTTAGCTTCAGGCGGTATTGGCGGTTTATACGCCTTTACTTCTAATGATGAGACGATTACAGGCGATGGACTTGCAATGGTGTACCGTGCAGGCGGAGAGCTTGTAGATTTAGAGTTTATACAATTTCATCCGACGATGTTATACGCGGGTGGGCGTTGTTCTGGTCTTGTATCCGAAGCTGTTCGCGGAGAAGGAGCTGTCCTTATAAATGGAAAAGGGCAGCGTTTTATGATGGATATACATTCCGAACAGGATTTAGCGCCTCGTGATGTAGTCGCAAGGGCTATTCATGAACAGCTACTTGCGGGTGAAAAAGTGTACTTAAACATCGAAATGATTCAAAACTTTGAACAACGCTTTCCGACCGTGTCATCGATATGTAAAACAAATGGAGTCGATATAAATAAAAAACTTATTCCAGTCGTGCCTGGTACTCATTTTCACATGGGCGGCGTGAAAACGAACTGTGATGGAGAGACGTCTATTCCGAACTTATACGCAGTCGGTGAAGTAGCTTGTAACGGGGTTCATGGTGCAAATAGATTAGCGAGTAATTCATTATTAGAAGGTCTTGTGTTTGGAAAAAGAATCGGACGACACATTTTATCTAGAGAGACAAAAGAAAAGGTGAACATGCTAGCCGAAAAGGAAGCAAAGTTTATCGTTCTGAATCATTTACCGACGAAAGAAGAAATACAAAAATGCATGATGAAATATGTTGGGATTGTGCGAACAGAGCAAAGTTTATCTTATGCGAAGAGATGGCTTAGTAAGTATGGTGTTCGAAATATGATATTACAACATGATGTTCTTACGAATGAAGAGATAACGCTTATTAATATGTTAACGGTTTGTGAGCTTATAGTTGTGTCAGCCTTGCAAAGAGAAGAAAGTATTGGCGGGCATTACCGGAGTGATTATCCAGATAGAAATATAGGAAAGAAAGAGATTGTTCGAGTAAAGAGAAAACGACAACTTGTGTAATGAGGGGAAGAGGGGCTTTATGAACACGATAAAAGTTAAAGAAGCATTAAATCGATTTTTTTTAGAAGATATAGGGGAAAGAGATGTAACATCTCAGCTTATTTTTCCAGATAACTTGCTTTCGAAAGGAACGTTTCTTGCGAAGGATACAGGGGTCTTTGCAGGACGTTTAGTAATTGAATCAGGATTTAAATTAATTGATGAGAGAATTGAAGTAGAGCTTCATAAAAAAGATGGGGACCTTGTAGAAAAAGGCGAAATCATTGCAACTGTGCAAGGTCCAATTGCATCGTTATTAACAGCAGAGCGCGTTATATTAAATGTTATTCAGCGTATGAGCGGAATAGCGACGATGACGCGTAAAGCGGTTCTTGCTTTAGATAGCAGTCATACTCGCATTTGTGATACGCGAAAAACGATGCCAGGACTACGTATGTTTGATAAGCATGCAGTCGTGTGCGGCGGTGGATTTAATCATCGCTTCGGTTTATATGATGGTGTCATGATTAAAGACAATCATATTGTGTTTGCTGGTTCTATTACAAAAGCTGTTACATCAGTGAAAGAGAAGTTAGGACATATGGTGAAAGTAGAAGTAGAAACAGAAACTGAGGAACAGGTGAGAGAGGCTGTTGCTGCTGGTGCTGATATTATTATGTTCGATAATCGCACGCCAGATGAAATCCGGGAGTTTTCAAAAATTGTACCAAGTGCTATCGTTACAGAAGCTTCAGGGGGCATCACAATTGAAGATTTACCGAAATACGGAAAAACAGGGGTAGATTATATTTCACTTGGAGCGTTAACACATTCAGTGAAAGCACTTGATATTAGTTTCAATATTGAAGGATAAGGAAAGTGGCTTAGAGGGGAGAAACGTATATGAGTATTTTAGAACAAGTACAGCCAATTGAAACGATGTTACCAGAGCGTTATTACACGATGTCAACGGAAGATATGGAAAAGCGTGTTCGTGAAATTAAAGAGAAAATGGGGAAAATGTTATTCATTCCAGGGCATCATTATCAAAAAGATGAAGTGGTACAATTTTCAGATGCAGCAGGGGATTCACTTCAGCTTGCACAAATTGCAGCGAGCAATAAAGACGCAAAATATATTGTGTTTTGCGGGGTGCACTTTATGGCGGAAACAGCAGATATGTTAACGACAGATGATCAAGTTGTCATCTTACCAGATATGCGTGCAGGTTGTTCGATGGCGGATATGGCAGATATTGAACAAACAGAAAGAGCATGGAAAGAGCTCACGAAATTATTTGGAGATACGATGATTCCGTTAACATATGTGAACTCTACAGCTGCAATTAAAGCGTTTTGTGGTCGTAACGGAGGAGCAACAGTAACATCTTCTAATGCAAAGCAAATGGTATCTTGGGCGTTTACTCAAAAAGAACGTCTCGTCTTTTTACCAGACCAACATTTAGGGAGAAATACAGCGTACGATTTAGGTATCCCGTTAGATAAAATGGCAGTATGGGACCCACACACAGATTCATTAGAGTACGATGGGGATATAGAAGAAATTCAAGTAATTTTATGGAAAGGGCATTGTTCTGTTCATCAAAATTTTACAGTGAAGAACATTGAGAGCGTACGAAAAAATCATTCTGATATGAATATTATTGTACATCCAGAATGTTGCTATGAAGTTGTAGCTGCTTCAGATTATGCAGGCTCAACGAAATATATTATTGATATGATTGAATCAGCGCCATCTGGTAGCAAATGGGCGATTGGTACAGAAATGAATTTAGTGAACCGAATTATTCAGCAACATCCAGATAAAGAAATTGTTTCACTTAATCCATTTATGTGTCCGTGCTTAACGATGAACCGAATTGATCTGCCTCACTTATTATGGACACTTGAAACGATAGAAAGAGGAGAAGAAATTAACGTTATTAGCGTAGACAAACAAGTAACGGCAGAAGCGGTTCTTGCATTAAATCGTATGTTAGAGCGTGTGTAAAGCAACGGTATTCCTGTTGCTTTTTTTCATACATATAATCATAACGAGAACGAAATGGGCATACATTGTTTTGAAGAAATCATTGTGGTTCTTTATGCTTATTCCGCTTCGAATGATATTGAAAATCGAAGAAGTGATAAAAGTGAAAAGAAGTTAATGTTATTTAGAAAGAGTTACTTCATGAGATTTGTTACTTATAGATAAGTTATACAGGAGGGGGAAAATTTGAAAATTCATATCGTGCAAAAAGGGGATACCCTTTGGAAAATTGCGAAAAAGTACGGAGTGGATTTTGACACGTTGAAAAAAACAAATACACAACTTAGTAATCCAGATTTAATTATGCCAGGTATGAAAATTAAAGTGCCATCCAAGAGTGTTCACATGAAACAACAGGCTGGAGCAGGTTCAGCGCCTCCAAAGCAATACGTAAAAGAAGTGCAGCAAAAAGAATTTGCAGCAACACCAACTCCGCTTGGAATAGAAGATGAAGAAGAAGTTACGTATCAATCAGCACCAATTACACAGCAGCCAGCTATGCAACAAACACAAAAAGAAGTGCAAGTAAAACCGCAAAAGGAGATGCAGGTAAAGCCGCAAAAAGAAGTACAGGTGAAACCACAGAAGGAGATGCAGGTAAAGCCACAAAAAGAAGTACAGGTGAAACCGCAAAAAGAGGTGCAAAAAGAACAGCCAATTCAAAAAGAAAAACCAGTTGAAAAACCGTCTGTTATTCAAAAACCACCTGTGATAGAAAAACAAAAACCGGCGGAAAAAGAAAACACGAAGTTTTCGGTAAATGTATTACCGCAGCCGCCACAACCACCAATAAAACCGAAAAAAGAATATAAAATTTCAGATGTAATAAAAAAAGGAAGCGAGTTAATTGCTCCTCAAATTAGTAAAATGAAACCTAACAATATCATTTCTCCGCAAACGAAAAAAAACAATATAGTATCGCCGCAAGTGAAGAAAGAAAATGTAGGAAATATAGTATCGCCGCAAGTGAAGAAAGAAAATGTAGGAAATATAGTATCGCCACAAGTGAAGAAAGAAAATGTAGGAAATATAGTATCGCCGCAAGTGAAAAAAGAAAATGTAGGGAATATAGTGTCACCGCAAGTGAAAAAAGAAAGTGTAGGGAATATAGTGTCACCGCAAGTGAAAAAAGAAAACGTAGGGAATATAGTATCGCCAAATGTATCGAAAGAAAATGTAGTTATTCCACAAGTCATACCGCCAAATATTCAAATGCCAATCATGGATAACAACCAACCACCGAATATAATGCCAATCATGGATAACAACCAGCCACCGAATATAATGCCAATCATGGATAACAGCCAGCCACCGAATATAATGCCAATTATGGATAACAACCAGCCACCGAATATAATGCCAATTATGGATAACAACCAGCCGCCGAATATAATGCCGATTATGGATAACAATCAAATGCCGAATATGATGCCGATCATGGATAACAATCAAATGCCGAATATGATGCCGATCATGGATAACAATCAAATGCCGAATATGATGCCGATTATGGATAACAATCAAATGCCGAATATGATGCCAATTATGGATAACAATCAAATGCCGAATATGATGCCGATTATGGATAACAATCAACCACCCAATATGATGCCCTATCAAATGCCGTATCAACAGCCCATGATGCCGCCGAATCCGTATTATCAACAACCAAATCCATATCAAATGCCATATCAGCAAGGAGCGCCGTTTGGACCGCAATATACGTCTATGCCAAACCAGAATATGATGCCAATGGATAATAATATGCCGCCGCTTGTGCAGGGTGAGGAAGATTGTGGATGCGGAGGAGAAAGTAGACTATATAGTCCACAACCAGGCGGTCCGCAATATGCGAATCCTTTATATTACCAACCAACTCAGTCTGCATATGCACCACAGCCAGGAACGATGTATTATCAACCAGATCCACCGAATGTATTTGGAGAGCCCGTTTCAGAAGAAGAGGACGAAGAAGAAGTTTAAAAAGGCGGGAGTATTCCCGCCTTTTTTACATTCCTGTTAATTAAGAAAATGAAGTTTTTTTATGAAGTGCTAGAAAATTCCCAGTGAAATATTAACAGTGTAAAAACCTTCTCGGTTACTCATCATAAGAGGGAGCTTTTCAGTAGAGAAGCTCATTCTAACAGAGGGGGTTTTTGTATTGAATACGAAAGTAAAAGTGATTGCTGCTTCTTTGTTAGTTACCAGTGCATTAGCTGCATGTGGTACACCGAAAGATAACAATGCAATGGATGGACGTAACTACAATTACGAGCGTACATCTTATAATGATACACACCAGTATCGTGATAATGTGACACGTAATGATCGTTATACAGATTATGTAACATATAGAAATGGTCGTAACGATACAGGATACAATTATTATCGAGATGTAAATTACAATGGACAAATTGCTAATCCGCATCCAACTCGTAATATTACAATGAACAATTCATACATTAACAATGATGGTAAAACAGCTGAAAGAATAACAAATCGTGTGAAACGTATGAATAACGTAGACCGTGTGTCTACAGTTGTATATGGAAACGATGTAGCGATTGCGGTAAAACCACGTAACACAGTGACAAATGAAACGGCGATGGCTAACGAAATTCGTCAAGCTGTTGCAAATGAAGTTGGAAACAGAAACGTATATGTTTCTGTAAGAAATGATATGTTTACTCGTGTCGATGCAATGAGTACGCGTCTACGTAACGGTACAGTTACAAACGATTTTAATCGTGACATAGTGAATATGTTCCGAGACATTCGTTACGGTTTAACTGGTACAGTGCGATAACAAAACAAAAGAGGAAGGGATAGCCCTTCCTCTTTATTCATCGTTGTCTTGTAAGCGACGTTTTTTAATAAAATAACTAACGGAATAAGAAACTAAAAAGCATATGAAAAGAATACTACCTGTTGAAATAGCTTCAAATAGAGGTCTTTCTGGACTGAAAATAATATAAATAATAGCCGTAACGATTCCTACAATAAGGGAGTGGAAGACAAGTTTGTAATAAGGAGTTAACTGTATTTCCTTTCCGCCTTCTTCTACATCGATTGAAACACTTAACTGTAAATAAGCAAGTAAAATACTTGTAAACATAAATAATAGCCACAATGGAGATTTCGTAATTTGATCAATGCCTTCAGTGAATCCGATATAGCCTAAAATTCCAACTACGCCAATGTATTGAAAAAGAAAGACAATACGTATGTTTTTTAACATTTGAAGAATGAGGCGTTCATCCTTTATTTTTTTCATAATATTCATCCCCTGCTTATTATGATTTCGCTGTCACATTAATTGTAACATATATATTGCAATTATCAATTTATAATTTACATAAAATAATTTGGATGAAAGAGGAAATAAAATATTTTTATAAACATGTTGCACTTATACTTTATTAATGTTATATTAGCAAAGCGATGAGCTAATTTACGTAAGACGAGAGATATGCTTAAGTGCTAAACACGCGAATGTGGTCGCCTGGTCTCTCGCCGTAAACGCATCAAGACGCCTGCTTTGCAGGCGTCTTTCATTTTATATAAAAGTAAATGATACATGCAGATGAGGTAAACTCTTATCTGCATTTTTTATTTTTCGAAAGAAATGTAATATGGATAAAACCCCCATTTCCGGAAAAACTACTAATGAAAGTATGATCTTGCCTAAAAGAGGTGAACGGAAATGAAATGGATACTGATTGCGATGCAAGCTTTCGTTATGATGTTTTGTTTCGTTTATGGAACGAATGTGAAGGCGGAAGGGCCAGTACCAGAAGTAACGAAAAAAGAACCAGAGGTTACAATTTTATTAGAGCGTATGTATGTTGATGGCGAAGTAAGCGAAGAAATACTTACAGAAAAAGTGACGGATTTAGAAAAGTTTTTACAGCAGTATAAAGAATGGCAGCTCGTTGATCGTGATGATGTACAAATTGTATTGCAAAAGAAAGTTGATGATATTTCTCCGTTATTGAAAACGAGCGGGTATTTTGGTGTTTCAGAGGAAGGGATATTACAAATTTTCAAAGGTGTACCGAAAAGTGATAATGCGATCCATTCTTTCTTTCAAATTGATATGAAAAAGCTTGAGAGCTATGAACGTGCGAAATTGAAACGTGGCATTCGTATTAAATCAAAAGAAGGTTTTGTGAAGACGATTGAAAAAATGAAGCAATACGCAGTTCAAAGTAAGAAAAAAAGCAGCTCATGGTGAGCTGCTTTTTTTTCTTATTTGTTTTTAGCTAAAATTTCTTTTGCGATTTCATCAATTAGCATATCTTTTCCGATTGGATTGAATGCTTTCGTATTGAAGACTTCATTTGATACTTCATATACGTGATTATTTTTAACTGCTTTATTGTCTTTCCAAACGGCACTGTTTTTGTAGTCTTCGTAAACTTTATCAGCTTCGCCGCCGAAGTTTACAATAAACATTTGGTCAGGCTGGAATGCAACTAGACCTTCTAGTGATACTTGCGCCATCGTTTGTTTTAAATCCGTACCTTTTGTTGCTGGAAGTTTTAAGTCATTAAAGATGATGTCACCGTATCCGAAGCTACCGTATACACGGAAGTTTTGTGGTGTAACTGCAACGAACATAAAGTTCTCATCTTTTGTTTTCTCTTTAATTTTTTTAGATAAAGAGTCTGCTTTCTTATCGTAGTCTGCAATCCATTTGTCTGCTTTCTTCTCTTCGTCAAATAGCTTACCTACTTCTTTAAACTTACCACGCCAGTCTTCTAAGTTTGTTTCTAGAACAACTGTAGGTGCAACCTTTTCTAGTTGATCATAAATTTTCAATTGACGGTTGTTTAAAATAATTAAGTCTGGTTTTAAAGCAGTAACAGCTTCTAAATCAACTTTAGGTGCCCAGTACCAACCTACTGCTTTTACTCCATCTAACTTGTCTGTTAAGTGATTTTGGATTTTATCTTTATATGTATTTGCTGTACCAACAGGTTTGTGTCCAAGAAGTAATAGTTCTTCTGTTGATCCAGATAAGTCAACAATTCTCTTTGGATTTACTGGAATTGTAGCTTCACCTTTAGCATGTTTTACAACTTTTGTTTTCGGTTGTTCTTTTGCCTTCGATTCTTCTTTTTGAGAAGAACATCCAACGATAGAAAGAACAACGAGCATAATAGTAAATAAAATAAATAGCTTACGTTTCATCCTGATGTAACCCCTTTAATTAGTATTGATAATCATTATCGACTTCTGTATATTAAGGTGCTTTAACCTTTCTGTCAATGGAAAATAACAGAAGTTTCAAGTGGAGAACATTTGTTGGGGCAGTCTCGCTTTTCTATCATTAAATATGTTAAAATGGAATACATGATTTAAGAGGGAGAGATCGTATTTTGTTTGAATATGTTACAGGTTACGTGGAGTATGTAGGGCCGGAATATGTCGTAATTGATCATAATGGAATTGGTTATCAAATTTTCACACCAAATCCGTATGTATTTCAAAGAAGTAAGCAAGAAATCCGTGTCTATACATATCATTATGTGAGAGAAGATATTATGGCACTTTACGGGTTTAAAACACGTGAAGAGCGTTTATTATTTACAAAGTTGTTAGGCGTGTCTGGCATTGGGCCAAAAGGAGCTCTTGCAATTTTAGCTTCTGGTCAAACAGGACAGGTCGTTCAAGCGATTGAGCATGAAGATGAGAAGTTTTTAGTGAAATTCCCAGGCGTCGGAAAGAAAACAGCACGCCAAATGATTTTAGATTTAAAAGGAAAACTAGCAGATGTCGTACCAGATGCATTTGTTGATTTATTCTCAGACACAGAACGTTTTGATGAGAAGAAAGGTTCATCAGCTGAGCTTGATGAGGCACTGGAAGCTCTCCGCGCACTTGGATACGCAGAACGCGAAGTTTCTCGTGTTGTACCAGAGTTATTAAAAGAATCATTAACGACGGATCAGTATATTAAAAAGGCACTTAGTCTTTTACTAAATGGTAAGAGGTGAGTATAATGGACGAACGTCTCCTTTCAGGGGAATCTGCATATGAAGATGCGGATTTAGAATATTCATTACGGCCACAGACGCTCCGTCAGTATATTGGCCAAGATAAAGCAAAACATAATTTAGAAGTATTTATTGAAGCGGCGAAAATGCGTGAAGAAACGTTAGATCACGTGCTTTTATATGGACCACCAGGTCTTGGTAAAACGACGCTTGCGAATATTATTGCCAATGAGATGGGCGTTAATGTTAGAACAACTTCAGGTCCCGCAATTGAAAGACCAGGAGATTTAGCTGCTGTATTAACAGCGCTTCAGCCAGGGGATGTATTATTTATTGATGAAATTCATCGTTTGCATAGATCAATTGAAGAAGTATTGTATCCTGCGATGGAAGACTTTTGCCTTGATATTGTAATTGGAAAAGGGCCTTCAGCACGTTCTGTACGCCTAGATTTACCGCCATTTACATTAGTTGGAGCAACAACACGTGCTGGAGCATTATCGGCACCGCTTCGTGACCGCTTCGGTGTACTTTCAAGGTTAGAGTACTACACAGTAGATCAGCTTTCTGCGATTGTTGAACGTACAGCAGAAGTATTTGAAGTTGAAATCGATTCGTTAGCTGCATTAGAAATTGCAAGACGTGCTCGTGGTACACCTCGTATTGCGAATCGTCTTTTAAGACGTGTACGTGATTTCGCGCAAGTTCGTGGTAACGGAACGGTTACGATGGAAATTACACAAATGGCATTAGAGCTACTGCAAGTAGATAAATTAGGTCTAGATCATATTGATCATAAATTACTGCTTGGTATTATTGAGAAATTCCGTGGCGGTCCAGTTGGATTAGAAACGGTTTCAGCAACAATTGGAGAAGAATCTCATACGATTGAAGATGTGTATGAGCCGTATTTATTACAAATTGGCTTTTTACAACGAACGCCAAGGGGCCGAATTGTAACGCCGCTTGCGTATGAACATTTCGGAATGGAGATACCAAAAGTATGACGGAGATGCCAAAGCTGCTTATTACAGCCGGGATCTTACTCATCGTTGTTGGATTAGCTTGGAAGTTCATTGGAAGGCTTCCAGGCGATATTTTTGTGAAAAAAGGAAACGTTACCTTTTATTTTCCTATCATTACATGTATTGTGTTAAGTATTGTATTATCTTTTATTATGTATATAATAAATCGATTTAAATAAGAAATAGGTGGATATAGCTATGGATATAAATCTGTTTGATTTTCATTTACCAGAAGAACTTATTGCACAAGTCCCGTTAGAAGATCGTGAAACATCAAGATTAATGGTGTTAGACCGTGAAACAGGTGATATTGAGCATAAACATTTTACGGATATTCTTTCTTACTTACATGAGGGGGATTGCTTAGTTTTAAATGAAACGAAAGTTATGCCTGCTCGTTTGCACGGTGTGAAAGAAGATACAGGCGCGCACATTGAAGTACTTCTTTTAAAACAAGAAGAAGGTGATAAGTGGGAAACGCTTGTAAAGCCAGCGAAACGTGTAAAAGAAGGAACTGTTATCTCTTTTGGCGAAGGGAAATTAAAAGCAACTTGCACAGGAACTGCAGATCAAGGTGGACGCCAGCTTGAATTTTCATATGATGGCATCTTCTATGAAATTTTAGATGAACTTGGGGAAATGCCGCTTCCTCCATATATTAAAGAGACGCTGGAAGATCGCGATCGCTATCAAACAGTATATGCGAAAGAAATCGGTTCAGCAGCAGCGCCGACTGCGGGACTTCACTTTACAGAAGAGTTACTTGAGAAGTTAAAGCAAAAAGGCGTTCAGTTAGCATTCATTACACTTCACGTAGGACTTGGAACATTTAGACCAGTTTCTGCAGACACGATTGAAGAACACCATATGCACGCAGAATATTATCATATGTCTGAAGAGACAGCGGCATTATTAAATCGTGTGAAAGAGAATGGTGGACGTATTATTACTGTAGGTACGACATCAACTCGTACGTTAGAAACAATTGCAACAGATCATGACGGTAAGCTCTGCGCCGCTTCTGGATGGACAGATATTTTCATGTATCCGGGATATGAATTTAAAGCAATTGATGGTTTAATTACAAACTTCCATTTACCGAAATCAACATTAATTATGCTTGTAAGTGCATTTGCAAATAGAGATAATGTACTTCATGCTTATAATGAAGCAGTAAAAGAAAAATATCGTTTCTTTAGCTTCGGTGATGCAATGTTCGTTGCATCTCACGCTAAAATGAGAAACAAATAAAAGGAGTAAGTTATGACAGCAATTCGTTATGAATTTATTAAGACATGTAAACAAACGGGTGCCCGTTTAGGTCGTGTGCATACGCCGCACGGTTCATTTGATACACCAACATTTATGCCAGTTGGTACACTTGCAACAGTTAAGACAATGTCACCAGAAGAATTAAAAGCAATGGATTCTGGCATTATTTTAAGTAATACGTATCATTTATGGCTACGTCCAGGTCATGAAATTATTCGTGAAGCAGGCGGCTTGCATAAATTTATGAACTGGGATCGTGCAATCTTAACAGACTCTGGTGGTTTCCAAGTATTCAGTTTAAGTGACTTCCGTCGTATTGAAGAGGAAGGCGTTCACTTCCGTAATCACTTAAATGGAGATAAATTATTCTTATCACCAGAAAAAGCGATGGAAATCCAAAATGCATTAGGTTCAGATATTATGATGGCATTTGATGAGTGTCCACCATTCCCAGCTACTTTTGAATATATGAAGAAATCTGTAGAGCGTACGAGCCGCTGGGCAGAACGCTGCTTAAAAGCGCATGAACGTCCGCAAGATCAAGGTTTATTCGGTATTGTACAGGGCGGGGAGTACGAAGAGCTTCGTCGTCAAAGTGCGAAAGACCTTGTTTCAATGGACTTCCCTGGTTACGCTGTAGGTGGTTTATCTGTTGGTGAACCGAAAGATATTATGAACCGTGTTCTTGAGTTTACAACACCACTTCTTCCAGATAATAAGCCTCGTTACTTAATGGGTGTAGGTTCTCCTGACTCGTTAATCGATGGCGCAATTCGTGGGATTGATATGTTTGACTGCGTACTTCCAACTCGTATCGCTCGAAATGGTACGTGTATGACAAGTGAAGGTCGCCTTGTTGTAAAAAATGCGAAATTCGCAAGAGACTTCGGTCCGCTTGATCCAAACTGTGATTGCTACACATGTAAAAACTACTCACGTGCGTACATTCGTCACTTAATGAAATGTGATGAAACGTTCGGAATTCGTTTAACGTCTTATCACAACCTTCATTTTCTGTTAAACTTAATGGAGCAGGTGAGACAAGCTATTCGTGAAGACCGTCTTGGCGATTTCCGCGAAGAGTTCTTTGAACAGTATGGCTTTAATAAACCGAATGCTAAAAACTTCTAATACATAATTTAAAAGGAGGAACAAAAGATGAATGCAGGTATGATGAATATCGTTATGATCGTTGCGATGTTTGCGATTTTCTATTTCTTATTAATTCGCCCGCAACAAAAACGTCAAAAAGCAGTTGCTCAAATGCAAAGTGAGTTAGCAAAAGGTGATGCTATCGTAACAATCGGTGGTTTACACGGTACAATCGAATCAGTAGATGAGACAAAAATCGTTATTAAATCTGGTGGTTCACACTTAACTTTCGATCGCAATGCGATTCGTGAAGTTGTGAAAAACTAATGTGGAAGGCCCTGCATGAAATGTGCAGGGCCTTTTTTAGTTACTTTGCTTTGACATATTTACACCGAAAATACCACCGAGTGTACTCGCCCCCATTAATGCTAATTGATATAGTAATTGTGAGTTCGATAAGGTTTGAGAAAAGCCTAAATAGTTAACTAGAAAGACGAGTATAGTGAACGTGAGCCCTGTTGTGAAACCTACTAGCCAACCTTTTCCTTGAGCCTTTTTGCCGGCAGTAAATCCAGACATAAGCATAGATAAAAGAGCGAGTATAAAAATAGTAACGGTTAATGTCCCTTCATTTATATTCGTAAACTTTAATAAAAGAGCCATAATCATACTAGTAATAGATGCGAGAATTAGTAGCGTAACAATACCGAAGCCAATTGCAGTTGATAATTTTTTCGTTCCATCCATTTATGCATTCCCCCTTTTTAATACAAGCATATTTTCCTTTTGCTCAAGTTAGACTAGTTTCTTTTTTATAGGGGAGTCTATACGTAAAAAAGGAGATGTAGAAATGGAATGGATATCGGTAATTGGACGGACAATGCTTTTGTATATCATCATCTTAATTATTTTTCGTCTTATGGGTAAACGTGAGATAGGAGAGCTAAGTGTATTAGATTTAGTCGTATTTATTATGCTTGGAGAAATGGCTGTAGTAGCAATTGAAAATACCGATAAATCACTTTGGCATCAATTAGTTCCGATGACTTTTCTTATGTGCATACAAATCATTTTGTCAGTCATTTCATTAAAGTTTCAACGATTTCGGCATTTAATAGAAGGTGAACCAGCAATTATTATTAATGCGGGAAAGATTGATGAAAAAAAGATGAGAAACCAACGATATAATATTGATGATTTAATGATGCAATTAAGGGAACAAGGAGTTGGAGATATTCGGGATGTAGAATATGCTATTTTGGAACCGTCTGGGAAGTTATCTGTCTTTCAAAAACAAAAAAATAAACAAGATACATTGCAGTTTACGCTTCCTCTTATTATTGATGGAGAAATTCAATCTAGTCATTTACAAATGATTGAGCATACAGATGAATGGCTTATTGAGAAATTAAAAAACTTAGGTTATAACGATATAACACAAATTTTATACTGTAGTTTTCAAAATGGACAATTTTTTGTTGATGTAAAAGAAAATTAGAGACTTATCCTTTGGAAGAGTAAGAATGATTAGTATAACTAATAATCAGTGGAGATTACCCCACTGATTAAAGTTTCACCTTATTTCAAAAATGAAAGCTTACGAATGATAGGGAGACGACTTAACTCTTCTTTTCGAATGAGTTTGAAAGTGAAGAGAAGTACGATATAAACAATTGTTGTTAAAGTGATTTCCCATAATGTTTGTATGCCAAGGGAATGAGAGAAAATAATATATTTATGAAGATAAAAACCGAAGGCGCCTGCGATACCGATGGCAAGTCCGCCGAAAATATAGTCTTTTGCGTAAATGGTAAATGTAATCTTTTTTAAAACAGTAGCGTAGTGAAGAAATGTTACTGTTACAATATTTGCAGCAATAGCAAGTGCAACCCCCATCATTTGAAACTCTGGCCTTGATGCTAGTACAAAAATAACGATTAATTTCACGATGGCACCAATAAATGTATTCATCATTGCGGCTCTTGCTAAGTTTAAAGCCTGCAAAACAGAGGTAAGTGGACTTTGGAAATAATGAAATAAAAAACAAGGCGCAAGAAGTTGAATGAATGCTGTTGCGCTGTCTGATCCATACATAAGAGTTAAAACAGGAGAAGCGAATACGTATAATATAACGACAGACCATCCGCCGGTAATTAATGAAATTCGAAGTGCTTGTTGTAAACGGTGCTCTACTAATTTATGTTGTCTTTTTGCCATTGCTTCACTAATAGAAGGAACGAGCGCTGTAGAGAGAGCGTATGTAATAAAGGCGGGTAGTGATAGGAGCGGGAATGCATAACCGTTTAATATACCGTATTGCTGGGTTGCAACAGAAGCAGCGACACCAGCGATTGCTAAGCTTTGCATAACGACAATAGGTTCAAAAAAATATGAAACGGAGCCGATTAAACGACTTCCTGTAGTTGGAAGGGCAATATCCATCAGAGAATAAAATGTCCCTTTGCTTTCCTTTACAGTAGTGAAAAATCCAGAGCGTATTGATAAATGTTTTTCTCGCTGAAATAACGTGAGTAAAAATAATAAGGATGCAACTTCACCGAGAACAGCTGATAACATAGCGCCGGCTGCAGCATATTCTATGCCGTAAGGTAAAAATAATTGAATGCATATAGCGATAATGGTAATGCGGACGACTTGTTCTAGAACTTGCGCATAAGCGCTAGGTTTCATGTTTTGTTTCCCTTGAAAGTAACCACGCAACACAGAAGAAACAGCAATAACAGGAACAACGGGCAAAATGGCCATTAATGGATAGTAGGTTCTTTCGTCGGTTAATAATGTTTTTGCTAAAATAGGTGTGAGGAACATAATTCCGATTGTTAAAATGATACTAATAACGGATGTAACAGCTAGTGATACGGTTAATATTTTTTTAACTCTTTGTTTATCGTTCACAGCTTCCGCTTCTGCTACAAATTTTGCGATTGCGACAGGAAGACCAATTTGTGTCAATGTAATTGCTAAAATGAATGTAGGAACGGCCATCATATAAAGACCAACGCCTTCTTCTCCTAAAATACGTGCCATTACTATGCGGTTGATAAAGCCGAGTATTTTTGTAATAAAGCCGGCTATCATTAAAATAAATGCGCCTTTTAAAAAGCTTTGTCTCGTCATGTTCTTCTCCTACCTTCTCAAAATCAATGGAATGATTTACAATAATTTATATGCACGTACGAGACAAGAATGACAAGCATTTAAGAGAGTGAAGTATGATAGTGCTCTTGAAAGTAGTTATTGCTGTCCATTAGAGCGGGATTAAAGCGACTTTTTCGTGCTGAAATAAGAAGGAGATGTTTATAGATGTTAGATAGAGAGGCTTTGGTAGAATCATACCGCGGACAGTTACAAGTCGTTTTAGAAAGTAAAGTAGAAGAGTTTCAAATGTTCGGTTACGACCGAGTGACAGATGATGACATTTGGAAGTTTCTTAAAGTGAAAAAGTGGAAGAAGATAGACAGCGATGTTAGATTGTATGAATTAGTTAATGACGTATTAACAGTAACAGCTAATGAATATATGACATATTTAACTGTTGAAGCTTACCAAGCGCCACTTTGGTCATTTGATGAGTACGAAAATAAATAACCGACTGCAATTGGTTTGTTCTTCCTTTTGCAGTATAATGATATGTATTGATAAAGAGGAAATAATTATGTCTAAGATTATATATAAAGGAGGTAGTGAAGAGGAAAATAAATGATGGAAGTGTAGGTAGTGTAAAAGCTTACCTATAGAGCTAGTGATGAACTAGCAAAAATTATAGAAAGGAAGTCTACTAACTAGGCGTATGCACACGTATAGCAGTGAATCGTAAGAGATTTATTGAAAGTGTTAGTAGCAGAAAGAGGGTACATATGGCAAAGCGTGGTACGAGAATTGCCGCCTTTTTCCTCATCGTCTTATTAATCGGTGGAGTAATTGGTGCGGCAGGAAAAGACATAGCAAAAGGAATTAGTCTAGGACTAGACCTTCGCGGTGGTTTTGAAATTCTGTATGAAGTAAAACCAGCCAAAAAAGGTGATAAAATCGATCGAGATGTACTTGTAAGTACAGTAGGTGCTCTTGAAAATCGTGTCAATGTTCTCGGTGTAAGTGAGCCGAACATTCAAATCGAAGGGCAAGATCGAATTCGTGTACAGCTTGCTGGTGTACAAGATCAGCAAAAAGCACGTGAAATGTTATCAACACAAGCGAAATTAACATTCCGTGATGTGGATGATAACCTTCTTATGGATGGAACGGATTTAAAAGGCGGCGGAGCGAAGCAAACATTTGATGAGCAAGGCCGTGCGAGCGTAGGTCTTACACTAAAAAGCGCTGAAAAATTCCGTGAAGTAACTGAAAAAATTTCTAAAATGCCACCACCAACGAATTTAATGGTAATTTGGCTTGACTTTGAAGAAGGAAAAGATTCGTATAAAGCAGAATCTGCAAAACCGAATCCGAAATTCTTATCAGCAGCAACAGTAAACCAAGTATTTAACCAAGCTGAAGTATCTATCGTAGGTGGAAACTTCACAGTTGAAAGTGCGAAACAACTTTCATCTTTATTAAATGCAGGTGCACTTCCTGTTGATTTAAAAGAAATGTATTCAACATCTGTTGGAGCGAAATTTGGTCAACAAGCGTTAGAGCAAACGATTTTCGCTAGTGCGATTGGTATCGCTCTTATTTTCTTATTTATGCTTGTATTCTACCGTTTACCAGGACTTGTAGCGGTTATTATGTTAGGGTTATACATTTTCGTTACATTACTTGTCTTTAACTGGATGCATGCAGTTCTTACGTTGCCAGGTATTGCAGCGTTAGTGCTCGGGGTAGGTATCGCAGTTGATGCAAATATTATTACGTACGAGAGACTGAAAGAAGAGCTGAAAATTGGTAAGTCAATGATGTCGGCATTCCGTGCTGGTAACCATCGTTCATTAGCAACAATTCTAGATGCAAACGTTACGACTCTTGCAGCAGCTGGTGTGTTATTCGTTTATGGTAATAGCTCTGTAAAAGGATTTGCAACAAGTTTAATCGTAAGTATTTTAGTTGGTTTTATTACGAACGTATTCGGTACTCGTTTCTTACTAGGTCTACTTGTAAAGAGCCGTTACTTTGATAAAAAACCAGGATATTTTGGTGTGAAACAAAAGGATATTATTCCATTAACAAAAGGTGTAGTACATCCGCCAACAAGATTTGATCGTATTAATTTCGTAAATATCGGTCATAAATTCCTTATCTTCTCGATTGTAGTTGTAATTGCGGGTGCAATTATCTTACCAATTTTCAAATTGAATCTTGGTATTGACTTTGCGAGTGGTACACGTATCGACTTGCAATCAAAACAAGCCGTTACTGTGTCTGATGTTCATAAAGATTTTAAAGAATTGAACATTGATGTGAAGGAAGAAAATATTGTACCGACTGGAGATGACAATAAAGGTTTCGCAGTTCGTACATTAGGTGTTTTATCAAAAGATGAAATTGCGAAAACAAAAACATTCTTCCACGATAAATATGGTACAGATCCAAACGTAAGTACAGTTTCACCGACAATCGGTAAAGAAATTGCACGAAATGCATTTATCGCAGTACTGATTGCTTCTGCGGTTATCATTTTATACGTAAGTATTCGTTTCCGATTTACGTATGCGTTATCTGCAGTACTTGCATTATTACATGACGCATTCGTTATGATTGTTATGTTTAGTATTTTCCAACTAGAGGTAGACTTAACGTTTATTGCTGCAGTACTAACAATCATCGGTTATTCTATTAATGACTCGATTGTTACATTTGATAGAAACCGTGAATTATACAAACAGAAAAAACGAGTGCGCGATATAAAAGATCTAGAAGAAATCGTAAATGCAAGTATTCGCCAAACGCTTGGTCGCTCGATTAACACCGTATTAACAGTGTTATTCCCAGTAATTGCACTGCTTATCTTCGGTAGTGAGTCACTACGTAACTTCTCGTTTGCGCTACTTGTTGGATTAATTGTAGGTACGTACTCTTCTGTTTTCGTTGCCTCTCAAATTTGGTTAATGCTTGAAAACCGTCGTTTGAAAAAGGGAAAAAACAAGAAGAAGGTTGAGAAAGTAGAATCTGAACCGCAAGTATAGAAAAGATGATGTCTCTTTATGAGGCATCTCTTTTTTCGTTTGTGGATACAATAAGATAGCAACTTTTTAACAGAAAGAAGATGGAAGAAAGTGGTGGTGTTATCGCTGTTTTTGTTAAAATAAAAAGATAGGTTAAGAAAAGAAGGGATTTTAATTATGGAAAAAGATGAACGTTTTAAACAGGCCGAGTTTGGTGCTATTGTCGGGATCGTTGGTAATATTATATTAGCGATTGTAAAGGCGGTAATTGGTTATATTGGGAACAGTAAAGCGCTATTAGCGGATGCCGTGCATTCTGCATCAGATGTAATAGGTTCGCTAGCTGTACTTTTTGGATTGCGAGCGGCAAAGCAGCCACCTGATGAGGATCATCCGTATGGTCATGGTAAAGCGGAATCGATTTCAGCGATTATTGTTGCGGTATTATTATTTATTGTGGGACTTGAAATCGCGATTTCGTCTATAAAAGCTTTTTCGCAAGAACTAGAACCGCCGAAAGGAATTACGATATTTGCTGTTGTTCTTTCAATCGTCGTGAAAGAAGGAATGTTTCAATATAAATTCCGATTAGGGAAAAGAGTAAACAGTGATGCAATTATTGCAAATGCATATGAGCACCGTTCGGATGTATTTTCTTCAATTGCAGCTTTAATCGGTATTTGTGCAGCTATAATAGGTGGTAAGCTTGGTATAGACTGGCTTGTATACGCTGATCCAATTGCGGGATTAGTTGTTTCACTTCTTGTTGTAAAAATGGCATGGAGCATTGGAGCGGAAGCAATTCATGCAACGCTTGACCATGTTCTTCATGAGGAGGATGTTATTCCGCTTAGAGAAGCAGTTCTTCAAGTAGATGGTGTGAAAAAAATTGGTTCTTTATATGCACGGGAGCATGGTCATTATGTTATTGTCGATATTAAAGTGTCCGTAGATCCATACATTACTGTAGAAGAAGGACACCGTATTGGAAAACATGTGAAAGAAATACTTATGAAACAAGATAATGTACAAAATGTATTCGTACATATAAATCCGTATTCTCCAAATTAAACATCATTAACATTTTAGTATATAGATATTGCATCGTAGTTTGCATTATATTGTCACCCCTTAATCTGTCTTGTATAATGAACAGGTTAAGGGGTGATTTCGTGTTACAACCGAAGACGCGTTGGAAAGAAAAAGAATATAATGACGAGCGAGTGAGTGAATTAGCAAGTAAATTACAGTTATCGCCACTTGTCGTTTCGTTATTCCTCGGTAGAGGACTCGATACAGAAGATAAGATTTTAGATTTTTTAAATACAGAAAATCAAGAATTTCATGATCCATTTTTATTAGAAGGAATGGATAGAACGGTAGAACGTGTAAATAAGGCGATTCAAAATGGAGAGCAAATATTAATATTTGGTGATTACGATGCGGACGGAGTAAGTAGTACGACAGTTTTATATCTTGCTCTTCAAGAATTAGGTGCAGAAGTAGAATTTTACATTCCAAATCGTTTTACAGAAGGGTATGGACCGAACGAAGAAGCATTTCGTTGGGCGCATAGCGCAGGGTTCTCGCTAATTATTACTGTCGATACTGGTATTGCAGCGGTACATGAAGCGAATGTAGCGAAAGAGCTTGGAATAGATCTAATTATTACAGATCACCATGAGCCACCGCCAGAATTGCCAGAAGCACTTGCGATTATACATCCGAAATTAGATGGCGGTGTATATCCGTTTCACTATTTAGCTGGTGTAGGTGTTGCGTTTAAAGTTGCGCATGCACTATTAGGCCGTGTACCAGAACATTTATTAGAGATCGCAGTAATCGGTACAGTAGCCGATTTAGTATCACTTCATGGTGAAAATAGGTTGCTAGTGAAACGCGGTTTAAAACATATGCGTATGACGAGAAATATTGGTTTGAAGGCATTGTTTAAAGTTGCTAACGTTTCGCAAAGTGAAATTACCGAAGAGAGTATTGGTTTCTCAATTGCACCTCGTATTAATGCGGTTGGGCGTTTAGAAGATGCTACGCCGGCTGTACACCTTTTATTATCAGATGATCCAGAGGAAGCGAAAGAGCTAGCTGAAGAAATTGATGAGCTGAACAAACTGCGAAAAGATATTGTAAAGCAAATTACAGAAGAGGCTATCGCTGAAGTGGAAAATAACTTCCCACCAGAAGAAAATAAAGTATTAGTACTTGCGAAAGAAGGCTGGAACCCAGGGGTAATTGGAATTGTTGCTTCGAAATTAGTTGAACGTTTTTATCGTCCGACGATTGTATTAAGCATTGATCCTATAAAAGAAACAGCAAAAGGCTCAGCACGTAGTATTGCAGGATTTGATTTGTTTGCAAATTTATCAGATTGTAGAGAGTTATTACCACACTTCGGAGGGCATCCGATGGCAGCGGGAATGACGCTACATATGAATGATGTAGATGAATTACGTCGCCGCTTAAATGAACAAGCAGATGCAATTTTAACAGAAGAAGATTTTATTCCAATTACAGCAGTTGATGTTTTTTGTAAAGTAGAGGATGTAACGCTAGCGGCAATTGAAGATATGCAAAAACTAGCCCCGTTTGGTGTTGGAAATCCGAAACCACGTATTGCAGTAAAAGATGCAGAGTTAGAAAGCATTCGCGCAATCGGATCAGATGGCTCTCATTTAAAAATGGCTCTTCGTGATGGACAAGCAACACTGGATACAATTGGATTTGGCTTTGGTGCATATGCGAAAGAAATCTCTCCAGTTGCAAAAGTATCTGTAATAGGAGAAGCGTCTATTAATGAATGGAATAACTTTAAGAAGCCACAACTAATGGTACAAGATATTGCTGTAGAGGCGTGGCAATTATTTGATTGGCGTAGTATGCGTAATGCAGAAGCAAATTTAGCAGAACTTCCGAAAGAAAAAATAACAATGGTGTATTTTTCTGAAGAGGTATTGAATAAATTTTCTTTAGAGAGCTATAAAGAAAAGCTCATGCATGCTTCAGAAGTAACGCATTTAGATGATCAATATATCGTGTTACTTGATTTACCAAAAGGAACAGATGAATTACGTGAGCTATTTAAGGTAGGATTCCCAGCGCGAATTTATACGCTATTTTATCAAGAGAATAACCACTTATTTAGTACAGTTCCGACGAGAGAACACTTTAAATGGTACTATTCTTTCTTAAGCCAAAAAACACCATTTTCTTTAAGACAATATGGAGAACAACTATGTCGTCATAAAGGTTGGTCAAAAGATACAGTAAATTTCATGACACAGGTGTTTTTTGAGTTAGAATTTGTTACAATAAAAGATGGCGTCATTTTTATGGCAGACAAAAAACAAAAGCGTGATTTAATTGAATCGAACACATATCGTGAGAAAATGAACCACTTACAATTAGAAAAAGAATTGGTTTATAGCACATATCAGCAACTATATACATGGTTTGAAACGATTCGTAATCATAAAGAAGTAGAACAGTTAGGGTAAAGGATTTGTATTTACAAACCTTTTAGATCTGAGGAGGATTCAGAAATATGGATTTCAAGCAACATATCGCAATTGTACCGGATTATCCGAAAGAAGGTATTGTGTTTAAAGACATTACACCTTTAATGAATGACGGTAAAGCATACAAAGCAGCAACAGACGCAATCGTTGAGTACGCAAAAGAAAGAGATATCGATGTTGTAGTAGGACCAGAAGCTCGTGGTTTCATTATCGGTTGCCCAGTTTCTTATGCGTTAGAAGTAGGATTTGCGCCAGTTCGTAAATTAGGAAAATTACCACGTGAAGTAATTACAGTTGACTACGGTAAAGAATATGGTAAAGACGTTTTAACAATCCATAAAGATGCAATTAAGCCAGGTCAACGCGTATTAATTACAGATGATCTATTAGCTACAGGTGGAACAATCGAAGCGACAATTAAGTTAGTTGAAGAGCTAGGCGGAGTTGTAGCAGGAATTGCATTCTTAGTAGAACTTACTTACTTAGATGGTCGTAAAATGTTAGATGGTTACGATGTATTAGTATTAGAAAAATACTAATCACTATATAGGTAAAACTACGGTGATAAAAAGTACCCGTGAATCTCTTGGAGAGGAGCGGGTACTTTTGTATAATTGAACAAAAAATTATGGTGAAATGTCAGTAAAATCTTTTCCTTTTCACAATTCACAATCATTGGGTTATAATGATAGAATATAATTTATTCTATTAAATAAAGATAAAGTCAATTTTCAATAAAAGGTGATTCGATGGCAAATGAGCAGGTACTAACAGCTGAACAGGTACTCGAGAAAGCAAGTCAATATTTAGCGGATGAAGATATTGAGCTAGTGGCACGTGCCTATGAATATGCACGTGATGCGCATAGCGAACAATATAGAAAATCGGGTGAACCGTATATTATTCATCCGATTCAAGTTGCAGGTATTTTAGTTGATTTACACATGGATCCAGCTACGGTATCAGCAGGTTTCTTACATGATGTAGTGGAAGATACAGAGATTACGTTAGAAGATATTGAACGGGAATTTAACAAAGAAATTGCTATGCTTGTTGATGGCGTTACAAAGCTTGGGAAGATCAAATATAAATCTCACGAACAACAACAAGCAGAAAACCATCGCAAAATGTTTATTGCAATGGCTCAAGATATTCGAGTTATTTTAATTAAACTAGCTGATCGTCTTCATAACATGCGTACATTGAAACATTTGCCTCAAGAGAAGCAGCGTCGCATAGCGAATGAAACGTTAGAAATCTTTGCACCTTTGGCACATAGACTCGGAATTAGTACTATTAAATGGGAGCTAGAGGATACGTCACTTCGCTATTTAAATCCACAACAATATTATCGTATTGTAAATTTAATGAAGCGTAAACGTGCAGAACGTGAAGAATATTTAGACGAAGTAATGACTGGTATTCGTGAGAAATTAAAAGAAGTTGCAATTCAACCTGAGATTTCTGGAAGACCGAAACATATTTACAGTATTTATCGTAAAATGGCACTGCAAAATAAGCAGTTCAATGAAATTTACGATTTATTAGCTGTACGTGTCGTTGTAAATAGTATTAAAGATTGTTATGCTGTGCTTGGAATTATTCATACGTGCTGGAAGCCGATGCCAGGTCGTTTTAAAGATTATATTGCAATGCCAAAAGCAAATCTATATCAATCTCTTCATACGACTGTAATTGGACCGAAAGGTGATCCACTTGAAGTGCAAATTCGTACGAAAGAAATGCACGAAATTGCAGAATTCGGGATCGCGGCACACTGGGCATACAAAGAAGGAAAAACAGCAGAAACAACAGGTACATTAGAGAAGAAACTCACATGGTTCCGTCAAATATTAGAATGGCAAAATGAAGCTTCTAATGCAGAAGAATTTATGGAGTCATTAAAAATTGATTTATTCTCTGACATGGTATTCGTCTTTACACCGAAAGGCGATGTAATGGAATTACCACTTGGATCTGTTCCGATTGATTTCGCGTATCGTGTCCATTCGGAAATTGGGAATAAAACAATTGGTGCAAAAGTAAACGGGAAAATGGTGACGCTGGATTATAAATTAAAAACAGGCGACATCATTGAAATTTTAACGTCGAAACATTCATATGGCCCAAGCCAGGATTGGGTAAAACTTGCTCAAACATCTCATGCGAAAAATAAAATTCGTCAATTCTTTAAGAAACAACGTAGAGACGAAAATATTGAAAAAGGCCGTGAACTTGTTGAAAAGGAAGTACGTGGTCTAGAGTATGAGATGAAAGAAGTATTGGCGCCGGATAACTTAAAACGCGTCGCTGAGAAATTTAACTTTGCAAATGAAGAAGATATGTTTGCAGCAGTTGGATATAGCGGAATTACAGCTTCGCAAATTGTTACGCGACTAACGGACAAGTTCCGCAAACAACGCGAAGAAGAAGAAATTGTTGAAGTTAAAGAAGTCCGTAAACCGATGAAAATTCGAAAATGGGATTCTGGTGTAAAGGTAAGCGGTGCTGATAATTTATTAATCCGTTTATCGAAATGCTGTAACCCAGTTCCGGGCGATGATATCGTTGGGTATATTACGAAAGGCCGAGGTGTATCAATTCACCGCCGTGATTGTGTAAATGTTCATACAGAAGAAGCTGTAGAACGATTATTAGAGGTAGAGTGGGAAGGTAGCCCTGAAAAAGAAATTGAGTATAACGTTGATATTGAAATTTCAGGTTACGATCGCCGCGGTTTATTAAATGAAGTACTGCAAGCTGTTACAGAGACGAAAACATACATTTCAGCTGTTTCTGGTAGAAGTGACCGTAATAAGATGGCAACAATTAATATGTCAATCTCGATTCGTAACTTACAACACTTGAAAAAAGTAGTAGAACGCATTAAACGCGTTCCAGAAATTTATGCAGTACGACGCATGATGCATTAATAGGGAGTGTAGAAAGATGAGAGTTGTTTTACAACGATCAAAGAAAGCGTCTGTCACAGTAGACGGTGAGATCGTAGGACAAATTCCGTTCGGTTTAACATTACTAGTTGGCATTACGCACGAAGATACAGAAAAAGATGCAACTTACATTGCGGAAAAAATTGCAAACTTACGTATTTTTGAAGATGAGAGCGGAAAGATGAATCATTCTGTACTTGATGTAGAAGGACAAGTTCTATCTATTTCGCAATTCACATTATACGGAGATTGCCGCAAGGGCAGACGTCCAAACTTTATGGATGCTGCGAAACCTGATTATGCAGAGCGTTTATACGATTTCTTTAATGAAGAAGTTCGTAAACAAGGATTACATGTGGAAACAGGGAAGTTTGGAGCAATGATGGACGTTTCTTTAATCAATGATGGTCCGGTGACCTTAATTGTAGAAAGTAAATAGTGTTCATAAAAAAGAGAGGGTTATATAATCCTCTCTTTTTTATACATTGTTGTATGTTTTGTTCATTTATTTGGAATCAATAGCAGTTTCGGTTATGTATAACTCTCTCATCAATATGGAACAATAAAAAGTAAAACATCCATATTGAATGTGAGGGATATACGTATGCGTATGAATGAAAAAGGGCATTCTGTTACAAATGGTGCAAATCAACTGTTTAACGTGAATTTTCATGATTTTATTTCAAAAGAGCAAAACAATACTTCAATGGAGCTTGCTTCGGAGTTTGGGATTTCTCTTCAAGATGTAAAGCGTTTAAAGAAGCAGATTGAACGTTCTTAGAGCACTTGACAATCCTACTTAACAAACGTATAGTAATTTTATATTTACATATGAATATAACCGTTGATAGAGAAGAGTAAATGAGACACACATGGAAAGAGAAGGAATGTCTTAGGCTGAAAACATTTCTGCATGATGACTGATTGAATGACACTCTAGAGGTTTCAACTTGAACGGCATATATGCTTAGTAGGGATGAACGCATATTTAAGCGTTATTAAAAAAGTGGAAGCATACGTGCTTCAATTAGGGTGGCACCACGGGTATAATACTCTCGTCCCTACTGTTTAAACAGTAGAGGCGGGAGTTTTTTTATTTTTATTAAGATTAAAACAATTTGAGGAGGAACTGAATATGTCTATTCAAATCCCACGCGGAACGCAAGATATTCTTCCAGGCACTGTTGAGTTATGGCAGTATATCGAAGGGCAAGCACGCGAAATTTGCCGTCGTTACAATTATAAAGAAATTCGTACACCGATTTTTGAACACACTGAGCTATTTTTACGCGGTGTTGGTGATACGACAGATATCGTACAAAAAGAAATGTACTCATTCCAAGATCGTGGAGAGCGTAGCTTAACATTACGTCCAGAAGGTACTGCACCTGTTGTACGTTCTTACGTTGAAAATAAAATGTTTGGTGATGCGACACAACCAACGAAATTATACTATATCGGTCAAATGTTCCGTTATGAAAGACCACAAGCAGGTCGCTATCGTCAATTCGTACAATTCGGTATCGAAGCAATCGGCAGTAATGACCCTGCAATTGATGCAGAAGTAATTGCACTTGCTGTTGAATTTTACCGCGGCATGGGCTTAAAAAATATTAAAGTTGTATTAAACAGTTTAGGTGACGCAGCGAGCCGTCAAGCACACCGTGATGCATTAATCGCACACTTTGAGCCACGTATCGGCGAATTCTGTTCTGACTGTCAATCTCGCTTAGAAAAGAACCCACTTCGAATTTTAGACTGTAAGAAAGACCGTAACCATGAATTAATGGGAACAGCACCATCTATTACAGAATACTTAAACGAAGATTCAGCAGTATACTATGACAAAGTTCAAGAACTATTAACGATGATGGATGTTCCATTTGAAAAAGATCCGAACTTAGTGCGTGGTTTAGACTACTATCAACACACTGTTTTTGAAATTATGAGTGAGGCAGAAGGTTTCGGTGCGATCACTACATTAAGCGGTGGTGGCCGTTATAACGGACTTGTACAAGAAATCGGTGGACCAGAAATGCCAGGTATCGGTTTTGCAATGAGTATTGAACGTTTAATTATGGCGCTAAAAGCTGAAAACATTGAATTACCACTTGAACATAGCATTGATTGTTACGTTGTAGCGCTTGGCGAAAAAGCGAAAGACCATGCTGCAAAAGTTGCGTTCGATCTTCGTAAAGCTGGATTGTCAGTTGAAAAAGATTATTTAGATCGCAAAATGAAAGCACAATTTAAATCAGCAGATCGTCTAAAGGCGAAATTTGTAGCTGTATTAGGAGAAGATGAGCTAGATAAAGGCATCATTAACTTAAAAGATATGGCAACAGGTGAACAAGAAGAAGTAGCGTTAGATGTATTTGCTTCATACGTAGCAGAGAAATTAATATAGGGGGAACTTACAGTGGCTGAAAGAACACATGCATGTGGAAAAGTAACAGTAGAAGCTGTTGGACAAACAGTTCAATTAAAAGGTTGGGTACAAAAACGCCGTGACTTAGGTGGATTAGTCTTTATCGATTTACGTGACCGTACAGGTATCGTACAAGTTGTATTTAACCCAGAAACATCAAAAGAAGCGTTAGAAGTAGCAGAAACAATTCGTAGCGAATACGTATTACACGTAGAAGGTACAGTTGTTGAACGTGGTGAAGGCGCAATTAATGACAATATGGCAACTGGTCGTATTGAAGTACAAGCAACAAAAGTAAATGTACTAAATGCAGCGAAAACAACGCCAATTATCATTGCTGATGATACAGATGCATCAGAAGATGTGCGTTTAAAATATCGTTATTTAGACTTACGTCGTCCTGTAATGTTCAACACATTCAAAATGCGTCACGACGTAACAAAAACAATTCGTAACTTCTTAGATACAGAAGAGTTCTTAGAAGTAGAAACACCAATTTTAACGAAAAGCACGCCAGAAGGAGCTCGTGACTATTTAGTGCCAAGTCGTGTACATGATGGTGAATTCTATGCATTACCACAGTCACCACAGTTATTTAAACAGCTTCTTATGGTCGGCGGATTTGAGCGTTACTATCAAGTAGCACGTTGTTTCCGTGATGAAGATTTACGTGCGGATCGTCAACCAGAATTCACGCAAATCGATATCGAAGCTTCATTCTTAACACAAGATGAAATTTTAGATATGATGGAGCGTATGATGACGAAAGTTATGAAGGATGCAAAAGGTGTAGAAGTGAGTGCACCATTCCCTCGTATGAAATATGCTGATGCAATGGCTCGCTACGGTTCTGATAAGCCAGATACACGCTTTGAAATGGAACTAACAGACTTATCTGAGTTTGCAGCAGATTGTGGCTTTAAAGTGTTTACAAGTGCTGTAGAAAGCGGCGGACAAGTAAAAGCAATTAATGCAAAAGGTGCTGCAAGTAAATATTCTCGTAAAGACATCGATGCATTAACTGAATTCGTGAAAGTATACGGTGCAAAAGGTCTAGCTTGGCTTAAAGTTGAAGAAGACGGCCTAAAAGGACCGATTGCGAAATTCTTCGGTGAAGAAGATGCAAATGTGTTAATGAGCACATTAGAAGCTACTGCTGGCGACTTATTACTATTCGTAGCAGATAAGAAGAGCGTTGTTGCAGATAGCTTAGGCGCACTTCGTTTACGTCTAGGTAAAGAGCTTGAGTTAATTGATGAAAGTAAATTTAACTTCCTATGGGTAACTGATTGGCCACTACTTGAGTACGATGAAGATGCAGATCGTTACTTCGCAGCTCACCACCCATTCACAATGCCATTCCGTGAAGACGTTGAGTTACTAGAAACAGCACCAGAAAAAGCACGTGCACAAGCATATGACCTTGTATTAAACGGTTATGAGCTTGGTGGTGGATCACTTCGTATTTACGAGCGTGACGTACAAGAAAAAATGTTCAAAGCACTTGGATTCTCACAAGAAGAAGCGCAAGAGCAATTCGGATTCTTATTAGAAGCATTCGAATACGGTACACCACCACACGGCGGAATCGCATTAGGTTTAGATCGTCTTGTTATGTTACTTGCAGGCCGTACGAACCTTCGTGATACAATTGCATTCCCGAAAACAGCAAGCGCAAGCTGCTTATTAACAGAAGCTCCAAGCCCAGTTGCAGAAGCGCAGCTTGAAGAACTGAACTTAAAATTAAGCTTGAAAGAAGAGAAGTAAGAATAGGGTCTAGATGGTTATACTATAACCGTCTAGACTTTTTTTGAGAGGTTGTTTAAAAAGTTCGGTTTAGATAACTGTCGCATCTCATCGTTGCTTCGCCAGTCCGGTGCTCGAGTAGTGTTTCTACACTGCGCTCCTCCTGGCTTCAGCGCCTCGATCTGCTCGGTTCTCTAAATCCTCCTTTTTAAACGTGTATTGAAAGGAAGTTTAAAAAGTCTGGTTCAGATAACTGTCGCATCCCATCGTTGCTTCGCCAGTCCGGTGCTCGAGTAGTGTTTCTACACTGCGCTCCTCCTGGCTTCAGCGCCTCGATCTGCTCGGTTCTCTAAATCCTCTTTTTTAAACGTGTATTTAGGAAGAAATAAAATTCTGGTCTATGTTTTCATTCTCGAAATATGTATTTTTAGGAATTCTATAACTTTTTCTATACAAATAGTCGGAAAAACGCTAGAATACATGGTAGACCATTTTTGTAATAGGAGTGTAGAGCTGAATGTTACATCAATTTTCACGTAATGAATTAGCCTTCGGTAAAGAAGGACTTGAAATATTAAAAAATAGTACAGTCGGTATTTTAGGAATTGGCGGTGTAGGTTCTTTTGCAGCTGAAGCGTTAGCACGTTCTGGCGTAGGACGTCTCGTATTAGTTGATAAAGACGTTGTAGATATTACAAACGTAAACCGTCAAATTCACGCTTTAGTATCTACTGTAGGACGTTCAAAAGTA
Source organism: Bacillus cereus group sp. Bce041 (assembly GCF_052646455.1). Lineage (NCBI taxonomy): Bacteria > Bacillati > Bacillota > Bacilli > Caryophanales > Bacillaceae > Bacillus > Bacillus cereus group sp. Bce041. The sequence goes on along the minus strand of NZ_JBQXON010000001.1, from coordinate 649,984 downwards.
GAATTAATGAAAGAGCGTATCGCGGACATTAACCCAGAGTGTGAAGTAATTGGACTAGAAATGTTTTATACAGATGAAACATATGAAGAGTTCTTTAAGTACGGTTTAGACTTTGTAGTGGATGCATCTGATACGATTACGTTCAAAATTCATTTAATTAAACAATGTTTACGTCGTAAAATTAAAATTATCTCAAGTATGGGTGCAGCGAATAAAATGGACCCAACTCGTTTCCGTATTGCGGACATCTCTAAAACACATACAGATCCAATTGCGAAAGTCATTCGTACGAAGCTTCGTAAAGAGGGTATTAAAAAAGGTGTAAAAGTTGTCTTCTCTGACGAAAACCCAATCGTAATTCGTGAAGAAGTACGTAAAGAAATTGTACCAGACGAGAATGCAAAAATTCGTAAGGCGAAATTACCGCCTTCATCAAATGCATTCGTACCATCTGTGGCAGGCTTAATTATGGCAAGTCACGTTGTACGTGAACGCATTAAAAACGTAGAAGTGAAACGTGTAGGGCAAGAATAAAAGAAAAGCATATATCCATTTTGGATATATGCTTTTTTATATGTATTAAAGAAATATGAATATTTGCATCACTACTAGTTCAAATGTAAGTAAGGTTAGTAAGCAATAATCATATTTATCTGATTTATAGGCGGATGTCTTTTTTAGACTGTTAATGGTGAAAAGAGCTAAAGTTAGGACGAGAAGGCCAAGAGTTATTTTGAAGATTATTAATGAAATAGCAACCATCTCCCTTTAAAGGTATATGTTTATAATAACATTTTAGTAAAAAATATCCAATCTGTTTTAGGAGTTTCCTTGTATGACAAGGAGGAATGTTATTGTCAATCTTTGTCGTTAAATCGATATCCTTTATTGAATCGTTGATATATTGTAAGTTGTGATAGATATATTTGAAAAATCGTTGATATATTGCAAGTTATGATAGATATATTCGAAAAACCGTTAATATAATTTCATTTACCGATATCTATATATGATTCACCGAAAACAAACAGGGATGTCACTCAGTTAAAAAAGTGACATCCCTGTTTTTAATTCTCTGCAGAATAAATAATATCTAAATTCCCATTTTGATCGGTTTTGAAAATCGGGGCAATTTGCTCTTCTTGCTCTTCGACTGAAACAAGTTTTCGAGCACGATCCATAATTCGAACAAGCATCGCGTAATCTTCTTCGATTGCTTGTTGTTTTTTTGTGAGTACCGCTAATTTCGTTTCAAGTTCATGATTCGTTTTTTGCAGAGAGGTGAGTTGAGCTTGTAATACATCATTTTCAGTTTGCAACTTTGCAAGTGAAGGATTGTTATGTTCTAAATTTTGTAAAAATGAAATGACATTTTGCATTGTAAGATCTTGTTTACTTGGCGTAATATCTTCTGAAAAATCGGCGTCAATTACGAGTTGTTTCGTTTTCTTGAACCGATTTTTTTCTATATTAGCTTCAGAACGTTTTAATTCTTTACGTTGTTTTTTTGCAAGCTGCACCGCATCTTCGTAATTCGGTCTTACTTCAGCATTCCATCTAAAGCCGCAAGCTGCTGAAGTCCGGTTCAACGCATCGCCAACTTCATCAAATGCTTTTATTTGTGTACTTCCACTGCGAATATGTCGTAAAACAGTTTCTGCTAAAAGGAGATCATCTTCTTTTGTCCATGCATCTTGACGTGTTTTCATAAGCGAAGCCTCCATAATGGTGACGTTTTCGTTTATGTTACCCTTTATTTTTCGTTTTATTCGAAGTTTGTAATCTTTCATAAACAGTAGAAAGTGCTTGCTCAAATTTTCCTGTCGTTTTCGGTTTATAATATTGCTTGCTTTTTATTTTATCAGGTAAGTATTGTTGCCTTACCCAGCCGTTTGGATGGTCGTGCGGATATAAATATCCAATGCCTCTTCCAAGTGATTCTGCGCCTTTGTAATGACTATCTTTTAAATGGCTTGGAATGTCACCTGTTTGACCGTTGCGTAAATCGTGTAATGCAGCATCAAGTGCTTTATAAGCTGAATTTGATTTTGGTGATAAGCATAGCTCGATAACGGCATTTGCAAGTGGGATGCGTGCTTCTGGGAATCCAACTCGTTCAGCTGATTCAATTGCAGCTAGTGTACGTGGTCCAGCTTGTGGGCTAGCAAGTCCAATATCTTCATAAGCCATAATAAGAAGGCGTCTGCCAATGCTTTGTAAATCACCTGCTTCAATAAGGCGTGCTAAATAATGGAGTGCTGCATTTACATCACTTCCGCGCACTGATTTTTGAAATGCTGATAATACATCATAATGAGCATCGCCGCCTTTGTCGTGGACGAAGCTCTTCTTTTGTAAGCATTCTTCTGCAATCTCGAGTGTGATTTCAGCCGCTTGGTCGTCTGTAGTAAAGCTAGATAATACAGCAAGCTCAAGTGCGTTATAAGCGGAACGCATATCACCACCAGAGGCGTTTGCAAAGTGATGTAGTGCTTCATCTGTTACCGTTACTGCATATTCTCCAAGCCCTTTTTCTTTATCTTCTAAAGCTCTTTTTAACCCAATTAAAATATCTTCTTCTGTTAGTGCGTGTAATTCGAAAATTTGACACCTGCTTCGAATAGCGGAGTTTATTGCATGGAATGGATTACTTGTCGTAGCACCAATTAAAGTAAGAAGTCCGCTTTCTAAGTGAGGTAATAGAAAGTCTTGCTTTGCTTTATCTAGACGGTGAACTTCATCTAAAATTAAAACGAGGTGTCGATGCATCTTCGCTTCTTGTACGACAACTTCCATATCTTTTTTATTGTGAGTAACAGCGTTCAATAGACGAAACGGGGTACCGGTACTTCCTGCAATTGCACTGGCAATGGATGTTTTTCCTGTACCTGGAGGACCGTATAAAATCATAGATTGAAAATGATTGGCTTGGACCATTCGCCATAAAATCTTTCCTTCACCAACTAAATGTTGTTGCCCAATAATTTCTTGAATATTTGTAGGGCGCATTCGATGTGCGAGTGGTTGTTTCATTTGGACCGTCTCCCTTAATATATAATCTCGTTCTATCGTATCATTTTTTTCTACGGAATTTAAAATAGGATGCTGTTTTATGGGAAAAATGAAGGTTAATATTTTCATTTTTCTTTCAATTGTAATAATTTCCGAGTTTTTCAATGTGATTTTATGTTATCATTTTGATACACAAGTTGAAATTTCTTATAATACTATATTATGCTATAATTTCATAGGATTTTAAATTGTGTTCTTTTTATAAATAAGATATAACCAATAGAAGTGAAAATTTGAAAAGAGGTGCAAAATAGATGAAGATTTCAACAAAAGGCCGCTATGGCTTAACAATTATGATTGATCTTGCAAAAAAGTTTGGTGAAGGTCCGATTTCATTAAAATCAATTGCGCAGGCGCATGACTTATCCGAGCATTACTTAGAGCAATTAATTTCACCACTTCGTAACGCTCGTCTTGTAAAGAGTACGCGCGGGGCATACGGCGGATATGTATTATCTGATCAACCGGCTAACATTACAGCTGGGGATGTAATCCGTGTATTAGAGGGACCGATTAGTGTTGTAGAAATGATAGAAGAAGAAGAGCCAGCACAGCGCCAGTTATGGATGCGTGTTCGTGATGCGGTGCAAGAAGTGTTAGATAGTACAACGTTAGAAGATTTAGTACGTTATGAGGAAGAAAATCACGGGGGCTATATGTTTTACATTTAATTCCTTGTGAAACGATTTGGAAAGAAGGAGATTTAATGGAACGCATTTACTTAGATCATGCTGCGACATCTCCGACTCACCCAGAAGTGGTCGAAAAGATGATTCCATATATGACAGAAATATTCGGGAACCCGTCTAGTATTCACTTTTATGGACGTCAAACGCGCCATGCAGTAGATGAGGCGAGACGAGTGTGTGCACGCAGCATTCATGCGAATCCGAATGAAATTATATTTACGAGCGGTGGTACAGAAGCTGATAATTTAGCGCTTATCGGTGTAGCACGTGCGAACCGTCATAAAGGTAACCACATAATAACGACGCAAATTGAACATCATGCGATTTTGCATACGTGCGAATTGTTAGAGCGTGAAGGGTTTGAAGTGACATATTTACCTGTCGATGAAACAGGGCTTATTCAAGTTTCTGACATACAAAAGGCATTAACAGAAGAGACGATTCTTGTATCTGTTATGTTTGGGAATAATGAAGTAGGGACAATGCAACCAATTGTGGAAATAGGAAAGTTGCTAAAAGATCATCAAGCTTATTTCCATACAGATGCGGTACAAGCTTACGGTTTAGTAGAAATTAATGTGAAAGAGTTTGGAATTGATTTATTATCAATTTCAGCTCATAAAATTAATGGGCCAAAAGGTGTAGGGTTCTTATACGCTGGTGCAAATGTGAAATTTGAACCGTTATTAATAGGCGGAGAGCAAGAAAGAAAACGCCGTGCTGGTACGGAAAATGTGCCTAGTATTGCTGGGCTTCAGCATGCAATTCTTATAGCTGAAAAAACTCGTGAGCAAAAAAATGCCCAATATGAAGAGTTTAAAGATATAATGGTATCTGTCTTCAAAAATGAAGGCATTACTTTCGAGGTAAACGGAAACTTAGAACATCGCTTACCGCATGTACTTAATGTAAGTTTTACAGGAATGAACATTGAACCATTTCTTGTGAACTTAGACCTTGCTGGCATTGCAGTATCAAGCGGTTCTGCTTGTACAGCTGGTTCGATTGATCCATCACATGTATTAGTAGCGATGTTTGGAAAAGACTCCGATCAAATACGTTCATCCGTACGCTTTAGTTTTGGACTTGGAAATACGAAAGAGCAAATTGAAAAAGCGGCGTACGAAACAGTGAAAATCGTGAAGCGATTAACACAAAATTAGCATGGGAGGTGACATGATGAACAAACTACCTCACGAAACACGCGTTGTCATCGGAATGTCCGGTGGCGTCGATTCATCTGTAGCAGCACTTTTATTAAAAGAGCAAGGTTATGATGTAATCGGAATTTTTATGAAAAACTGGGATGATACAGATGAGAATGGTGTCTGCACAGCAACAGAAGATTACAATGATGTAATTGAAGTGTGTAACCAAATTGGTATTCCGTATTATGCAGTAAACTTTGAAAAACAATACTGGGATAAAGTATTTACGTACTTCTTAGATGAGTATCGAGCTGGTCGTACACCAAACCCAGATGTAATGTGTAATAAAGAAATTAAATTTAAAGCATTTTTAGAGCATGCAATTGCGCTTGGTGCGGATTATGTGGCAACAGGCCATTATGCACGCGTTGCTTATATGGACGGCGAATATAAAATGCTTCGCGGCGTTGATGACAATAAAGATCAAACATATTTCTTAAATCAATTAAGCCAAGAGCAATTATCAAAAACAATGTTCCCGTTAGGTGAATTAAAGAAACCGCAAATTCGTGAAATGGCGAAAGAAGCTGGCTTAGCGACAGCGGCGAAAAAAGATAGTACAGGTATTTGCTTCATTGGTGAGCGTAACTTTAAGGATTTCTTAAGTAACTACTTACCGGCACAACCAGGTGTAATGCAAACATTATCTGGTGAAGTGAAAGGGAAGCATGACGGTTTAATGTATTATACAATTGGACAACGTCATGGCCTTGGAATTGGTGGTAATGGTGATCCATGGTTTGCTGTTGGGAAAAATCTAAAAGAAAACATTTTATATGTTGATCAAGGATTCCATAACGAACTTCTATATGGTGATGAAGTTATTGCTACGAATGTAGGATGGGTAAGTAACAAAGAAAAAGAAACCGAATTTAAGTGCACGGCGAAATTCCGTTATCGTCAAGAAGACAATAAAGTAACGGTTCAAATCGTTGATGAAAATACAGTTCGTATTCTTTGTGATGAGCCAATTCGTGCAATTACACCAGGACAAGCAGTCGTTTTCTATGATGGAGATGAGTGCTTAGGCGGTGCTACAATTGATGAAGTATACCGTAGTGGTAAGAAATTGGATTATTTAGGATAAACGAGAAGCCTCTGCCGATTAGCGGTTAGAGGTTTCTTTTACATAAAGCGAATTTTCGTTCGCTTGGAAAATACATTCTTTGTTATAATTTGTTGTAGAGGTGAAGGACATGTCAAACAAACTTGAAACAGGTATTCAATATATGCAAGAAGGAAACTGGGAAGAAGCAGCTAAAAATTTTACAGAAGCAATCGAAGAAAATCCGAAAGATGCGCTTGGATACATTAATTTTGCAAATTTATTAGACGTATTAGGTGATAGCGAGCGAGCGATTTTATTTTATAAACGCGCACTAGAGTTAGATGATAAATCTGCAGCTGCCTATTATGGTTTAGGAAATGTATATTATGGCCAAGAGCAATTTACTGAGGCGAAAGCTGTATTTGAACAAGCAATGCAAGCTGGATTACAATCAGCTGATGTAACATTTATGTTAGGTATCACACATGTACAGCTTGGAAATGATCGTCTTGCACTACCATTCTTACAAAGAGCAACAGAATTAGATGAAAACGATGTAGAAGCTGTATTCCAGTGCGGACTTTGCTTCGCGCGATTAGAACATGTTCAAGAGGCGAAACCTTATTTTGAAAAGGTATTAGAAATGGATGAAGAGCATGCAGATGCGTATTACAATTTAGGTGTTGCGTACGTATTTGAGGAAAATAATGAGAAGGCTCTCGCTTTATTTAAGAAAGCAACTGAAATTCAGCCAGATCACTTTTTAGCGGGTAATGGCGTTCGTTTATTAGAGCAAGAAGCTGAATAAGATAAAAATATAGTTTAATGGGTAGTTATCCCTCATCTAAAAAGGTGGGGGATGTACTGCTCATTAAAGTGAAAATATCGGAAAGGAGAGGAAAGATGGGAAATCAACATGCAATGGATTTGTTTGAGGAAGAGAAAAAGTTTATAAAAGCGCAAGTTCTTCATACCATTTTCCACAACGAAGAAAACCTCTATTCCGTTGTCAGTATGAAAGTCATTGAAACGAATGAAACGTATGACGAAAAGAAAGTAATGATAAACGGTCATTTTCCCCGCATGCATGAAGATGAAGTGTTTACATTGACAGGTCATTTTAAGGACCATCCAAAGTATGGAAAACAATATATGGTTGAAACATTTAAAAAAGAATTGCCGCAAACAAAAGCAGGTATGGTGCAATATTTAGCGAGTGATTTATTTAAAGGGATAGGAAAACGTACAGCTGAAAAAATTGTGGACCATCTCGGAGAACATGCTATTTCTAAAATTATGGATGACCCTGAGGCGTTAAATGGTGTTGTTAATAAACAAAAGGCTCAGGAAATATATGAGACAATTGTTGAACATCAAGGATTAGAGAAAGTAATGAGCTTTTTAAATGGCTACGGTTTTGGAACGAAACTTTCTATTAAGATTTACCAGCAATATAAAGAGATGACATTAGAAGTGATTCGTAATAATCCGTATCAACTTATTGAAGAAGTGGACGGGATTGGTTTTGGAAGAGCGGATGATATAGGGCGTGCGTTAGGGATATCGGGTAATCATGACGACCGTGTACGAGCGGGATGTTTTTACACATTAGAGAATGTCTCATTACAACTTGGTCATGTTTATATGAGGAAAGATCAACTTGTAAGAGAAACGATGTCACTTTTAAACAATCAAGAAGGAAGAGTGACTGAGGAAGATATTATAGGTTGTATTGAAACGATGCAAAGTGAAGGGAAAGTCATCATAGAAGAAGAACGAGTGTATTTAGCGACGTTATTCTACTCTGAAAAAGGTGTTGTAAAGTCTATTCGCAGGCTTATGAATCAAGAAGAAACACCTTCATTTCCAGAAGCGGAAGTGTTAAAAACGTTAGGTGAAATTGAAGAACAACTGAACGTACAATATGCACCGTTTCAGCAAGAAGCAATTCAAACGGCACTTCATAAACCGATGATGTTATTGACAGGTGGACCAGGAACAGGGAAAACAACAGTTATTAAAGGGATTGTTGAAATGTATGCGTCACTTCACGGATTATCGTTAAATCCGAATGAATACAGTGATGATAATCCATTTCCAATACTATTAACAGCTCCAACAGGAAGAGCAGCGAAGCGGATGAGTGAATCGACAGGACTTCCAGCTTGCACAATTCACCGTTTACTTGGTTGGACGCCAGAAGGATCTTTCCAGCGTAATGAAACGGATCCTGTCCAAGGTAAGCTCCTTATTATCGATGAATTTTCAATGGTTGATATTTGGCTTGCAAATCAGCTATTTAAGTCGTTGCCGACGAATATTCAAGTTATCGTTGTAGGTGATGAAGATCAGTTGCCATCTGTAGGACCTGGACAAGTATTAAAAGATTTATTAAATGCAGGCGCAGTTCCGACAGTGAAGCTTACTGAAATTTATCGTCAAGCGGAAGGCTCATCAGTGATTCAACTTGCCCATGCGATAAAAAATGGAACTCTACCACCAGATTTAGCGCAAAACAAAAAAGATCGTTCGTTTATCAGCTGTACAGGGGCTCAAATTGTTGAGGTTGTGAAAAAAGTTTGCGAAAATGCTAAAACAAAAGGCTTTAGTGCAAGGGATGTTCAAGTATTAGCACCGATGTACCGCGGGCCTGCTGGTATTAATGTATTAAACGAAGCGCTGCAACAAGTATTTAATCCGAAGAGGGAAAAGAGTAAAGAAATTGCTTACGGTGATGTTGTGTACCGAAGAGGTGATAAAGTACTGCAACTCGTGAATCAGCCGGAGAGCCAAGTGTTTAATGGTGATATTGGGGAAATTGTTTCGGTGTTTTATGCAAAAGAAAACGTTGAGCAACAAGATATGATTATCGTTTCATTTGATGGAATTGAGGTAACGTATACGAAGCCCGATTTAAATCAAATTACGCATGCATATTGTTGTTCCATTCATAAATCACAAGGTAGTGAATTTCCGATTGTTATTATGCCAATCGTGAAAAGTTACAACCGTATGTTACGTCGTAATTTAATTTACACGGGTATTACAAGAAGTAAGAAGTTCCTTATTATTTGCGGGGAGGAAGCAGCTTTCCAATCTGGTGTAAATCGCCTTGATGATGCAATGCGTCAAACAACTTTAGCTAGTCGCTTGCAAGAATCACAAGGAGAAGTACAGATGGTCACAGTTAATGGCGAGGAAATGGACGTGGAAAACATTTCACCGTATGATTTCATGTAACAAGGTGAAATTATATAGTGAAACTTTCAAACGCATAGCGTTGAAAGGCTCCAGTAATGTATAAATGAATGCAGTTTGGACATAATGGCGAATAGAATCTGGGAGACTGTAAGGAGATGAAAGCCATATGTTCATTTGTCCAAATTGCAAAGGGAAAGACATTGGAAAAATAGGTGTCAACCAATTTTATTGCTGGAATTGTTATATCGAATTATCGGTTTCAAAGGGGAAAATCCATACACATCAAGTTGAGGAAGACGGTTCATTAAGCTCTCTTGATGATTTATTTGATGAGAATGAAAGAACGATCGGATAACGAAAAGGGGGATTTACTTTGAATCTACGCAATTCATTAATCGCATTAGGTGTTGGAGCTGCAGCATATCAATATGCTCGTAAACAAGATGTATTTTCAAAACGCAATATGAAAAAAGCACGTAAGATGATTAAGTCTTACTTATAATCATTTCGATAAATTGAAAAACTCCCTTGTAGACAAGGGAGTTTTTTTATGCACCCATATGCAAATAAAAAAGTCCGATCTCTGAGAAAAGATAAGATAGACCGTAGCAGCCAACGCCAAGTATTCCATACTGCCATAATTGCTTCGCTTTTTCTTTACGTGAGGAATGAATAAAGAACCCCTTCCAAATACCGAACCCGATACAAATCCATTCAAGAATCATAAAAAGTGCTGATAATCCAAGCATAAACAAAACCATAATTAGCCCTCCTGATTATATTAATTCATGCTGTATTCTCAGGGGTGGTTGTCCTTGTTATGTTATTTATATGTACGTCTTTAAAAAACAGTATGGTCCGTATGAAAAGATTTTAAAAGTTTCGCACATAACCTACCCCATTTATTTTCAAAATAAAGGTGGAGGAGGTTTTTCATGTGAAGAATCTTAAAATCATTTGGATATATCGTTTAGGATTATTGTTACTTGTTTTTCTTTGTCTGCTCGTCTTTTTAAAAATTAAGCCGCTATGGGCACCGATTATTTTTGTATTTAAAGTAGCAATCACGCCGTTTCTTATCGCGTGTTTTATTGCGTATTTATTGCACCCTTTAATTGAAAAAATTCATAAGGAAGGGATGCCCCGTACACTTGCCATTTTGCTCATTTATATCCTTTTCTTTGGCGGAATTGGTTATGGGATTTATAAAGGAACACCAGTTGTTATTAAACAGTTACAAGAGATTAATGAACAATTTCCCCAGTTTACAAAGATGTACGATTCGTGGATGGATGGCGTTACAGAACAAACAGCGAATTTCCCTTCGTTCATTCATGAAAAGGTGAAGCAACTTTTTGTGGGTGTGGAAACGAAGATTCAAGCGCTTTTAAATAAAGTGATGAGTACAGCTCGTGGTGTACTCGATTCATTGCTCATTATTTTCTTAATACCGTTTATTGTATTTTACATATTAAAAGATTATGGTGAGTTTTATCATATCTTTTGGAAACTAGTCCCAAGTAAATGGCGAGGTACGGGGCAAATGCTTGCGAAAGAAATTGATAAGTCACTTGGAAGCTATATTCGAGGACAGTTATTTGTTTGTTTAGTATTAGGGGGAGTATCAGCTCTTTCTTTTTGGTTTATCGGTATGAAATATCCATTATTGCTTGGCATTATTATTGGGGTAACGGATATAATCCCATACTTCGGTCCTATTTTAGGAGCGATCCCGACGTTAATGATTGCAGCAACAGTATCAACGAGTTTACTTATTAAGGCGGGGATTACGATTGCGATTTTGCAATTTGTGGAGAGTAACATTTTATCGCCTTACATCGTTGGTAAGTCACTTCGTATGCATCCCGTTATTATTATGCTTGCCTTACTAGTTGGGGGAGAGGTAGCTGGGATTGTAGGATTGCTAATATCGGTTCCGATTTTAGCAGTTATTCGCACTGTCATTGTTCATGTGAGACCGCTCTTGAAAAAAGAAGATGTGTAAGTATAGAAGCCCTCTATGTAAGAAATAGAGGGCTAATCATATATTTATTTAGAAAGTTGCTCGTGTATTTTTTGAACGAGGGAGCTCACATCATTTGTTTGAATATGTTTTATTTTTTTCCATTCGTTATCATACATAAATATAATTTGATTGTTGAAAAGACGCTTTTGTTCTTTTAGATTAGAAATTTTTGCGAAAGAGTACTCTTCAAATATTGGATTCTTACTTACATCTGGCCCATAAAAGAATAGTCTTTTGTTCGTTAAAATTAGCAATCCTGGCCTTGCGACGGAACGATAAATAAATATGTCTAATGAACATGCTGCGTAAAATAATATCGTTTCGTCAGTCGCTAATATGTTTTTAGCTTTGCTAAGTAAGGTTGTCATTGTGATCGCTCCTTTATTTTATTAACAATAATTTAATTGTAGCAAAAAAAGTAATATTTAGAAATTTTTATAAATCATTCTTATAAGGAGATTCCGATTTGTTAATAAACGCATAATATATGAAAAGGCTGTTAAGAATGAATAGTAGAATACCTATGATTAATAAGCAATTAATACAATATAAATGATTATCTACATTGACAAACTTAAGAGAATTCTATTATATTTAGTCATATAATACATTAAATCAATGACGGAACAAGTACGTTACAGTCCATTTATAGAGAGAAGCTTCCATATGGCTGAAAGAAGCTTTAAATGAAGGGTAACAGAAAGCTAATCCTGAGAGCAGCTAATCACTGCCGTCTTGCCACGTTACGGCACCATGAGGTGATGAATTGATTGTTATTGTAATCAATTCATAATTAGGGTGGTATCGCGAGTTAACTCTCGTCCCTTTTATAGGGACGGGAGTTTTTTATATTTAAGGAGGAAAATACAATGAAACAACTAACAGGCGCACAAATTCGTCAAATGTTTTTAGACTTTTTCCAAGAAAAAGGACATGCAGTAGAACCTAGTGCATCACTAGTTCCACATGAAGATCCATCTCTTCTATGGATTAATAGTGGTGTAGCTACATTAAAAAAATATTTTGATGGACGTGTAATCCCACAAAATCCACGTATTACAAATGCTCAAAAATCAATTCGTACAAACGATATTGAAAACGTAGGGAAAACAGCTCGTCACCATACATTCTTTGAAATGTTAGGAAACTTCTCAATTGGTGATTACTTCAAAGAAGAAGCAATTACATGGGCTTGGGAATTCTTAACGAGCGACAAATGGATCGGATTCGATAAAGAATTACTATCAGTTACAATCCATCCAGAAGATGAAGAAGCATTCACAATTTGGAATGAGAAAATGGGCGTTCCAAAAGAGCGTATTATCCGCTTAGAAGAAAACTTCTGGGATATCGGTGAAGGGCCAAGTGGACCGAATACAGAGATTTTCTATGACCGCGGAGAAGCTTACGGTAATGACTTTAGTGACCCAGAATTATATCCAGGCGGAGAAAACGAGCGTTACTTAGAAGTATGGAACCTTGTATTCTCTCAATTTAACCATAATCCAGACGGTTCATATACACCACTTCCTAAGAAAAACATTGATACAGGGATGGGTCTAGAGCGTATGACATCTATCGTTCAAGATGTACCTACGAACTTTGATACAGACCTATTCATGCCGATGATTGGTGCAACAGAAACAATTTCTGGTGAAAAATATCGTAATGGCGATTTAGAAAAAGATATGGCATTCAAAGTAATTGCTGACCATATCCGTACAGTAACATTCGCTGTTGGTGACGGTGCTCTTCCATCTAACGAAGGCCGTGGTTATGTATTACGTCGTTTATTACGCCGCGCTGTTCGTTATTCGAAGAAATTAAACATCAACCGTCCATTTATGTTTGAATTAGTACCGGTTGTTGGAGAAGTAATGAAAGACTTCTATCCAGAAGTACTTGAAAAGAAAGATTTCATTGCGAAAGTTGTGAAGAACGAAGAAGAGCGTTTCCATGAAACACTTCATGATGGTGAAGCAATTTTAGCTGAAGTAATTGCAAAAGCAAAAGAAGAAAAAACAACTGTTATTTCTGGAGTAGATGCGTTCCGTCTATATGACACATACGGTTTCCCAATTGAATTAACAGAAGAATATGCAGAAGAAGCTGGCATGACAGTTGATCATGAAGGTTTTGAAAATGAAATGGAAAAACAACGTGAGCGTGCACGTGCTGCTCGTCAAGACGTTGATTCTATGCAAGTTCAAGGTGGTGTCCTTGGAGAAATTAAAGTAGCGAGCGAATTCGTTGGTTACGGTACAGTTGCAACAGAAAGTAACGTTGTTGCACTTGTGAAAAACGGCGAATACACAGACAGCTTACAAGCTGGTGAAGAAGGACAGTTAATTCTTGATGTAACACCATTCTATGCTGAGAGTGGTGGACAAATTGCAGACCGTGGTTACCTTCTTGCAGATGGTGTGAAAGTTCTTGTAAAAGACGTACAAAAAGCACCAAACGGCCAAAACTTGCATAAAGTTGTTGTTGAAGAAGGTACATTAACGAAAGATGCGGCTGTAAAAGCTATTATCGATACGAAAAACCGTAGTAGCGTTGTAAAAAATCATACAGCAACTCACTTACTACACCAAGCATTAAAAGACGTACTTGGAACACACGTTAACCAAGCAGGTTCTCTTGTAACTTCTGAACGTCTACGTTTTGACTTCTCTCACTTCGGTCAAGTACAAGCTGACGAATTAGAAAAAATTGAGCGTATGGTAAACGAAAAAATTTGGGAAAGTATTGATGTTGAGATTTCTCAAAAAGCAATCGAAGAAGCGAAAGAAATGGGCGCAATGGCATTATTCGGTGAAAAATACGGAGATGTTGTACGCGTTGTACAAGTTGGCGATTACAGCTTAGAGCTTTGTGGTGGTTGTCACGTTGATAATACAGCTTCTATCGGTATTTTCAAAATCGTTGCTGAGTCTGGTATTGGTGCAGGAACTCGTCGTATTGAAGCAGTAACTGGTAAGTCTGCATACGAATTAATGAACGATCAAGTAGGTTTATTAAAAGAAGCAGCAGGAAAAATGAAAACAAATCCGAAAGATATTTTAACAAGAGTTGATGGTCTATTTGCTGAAGTGAAACAACTGCAAAAAGAAAATGAATCTCTTGCTGCGAAATTAAGCAATATCGAAGCTGGAAACTTAACTGATTCTGTAATGACAGTTGATGGTGTGAATGTATTAGCAGCGAAAGTAAATGTTGCAGATATGAACAACTTACGTACGATGATGGATGATCTGAAAAATAAATTAGAGTCAGCAGTTGTTGTATTAGCGTCTGTTAATGACGATAAAGTAAACATCCTAGCAGGTGTAACGAAAGACTTAATTAGCCAAGGTTACCATGCTGGTAAACTTGTGAAAGAAGTAGCTTCTCGTTGCGGCGGTGGCGGTGGTGGCCGTCCTGATATGGCACAAGCAGGCGGTAAAAACCCAGCTCAAGTCGAAGAAGCTTTAGCATTTGTACAAGAGTACGTTAAATCTGTTTCAAAATAAAGAGATAGTAGTGTACAATGGTAGGGAGAGGAGAAGTTCTTCTCCCTATACTTACTATATAAGTGAGGTGCTTGAAATGGACGGTTTTGATAAAACAATGAAGTTTAGCATTCAAGATGAAAAACAGAGTGTCCATGTAAATGATGTACTTTTAACTGTGTATGATGCACTTCAAGAAAAAGGCTATAATCCGATTAACCAAATCGTCGGTTATTTATTAAGTGGAGACCCAGCATACATACCTCGCCATAAAGATGCACGTAGCATCATTCGCAAGCTTGAACGTGATGAGTTAATTGAAGAGCTTGTGAAGTCTTACTTGAAACATCATCGTGAGGAGTAGTTTATGCGGATATTAGGTTTAGATGTAGGTACAAAAACAGTCGGAGTTGCAATTAGCGACGAGATGGGCTGGACAGCACAAGGATTAGAAACAATTAAGATTAACGAAGAACGAGGTCACTTTGGTTTTGATCGTATTTCTGAGTTAGTAAAGCAGTACAATGTGGACAAAATAGTAGTAGGTTTACCTAAAAATATGAATGGTACAATTGGCCCACGTGGTGAAGCGTGCCAACAATTTGCAGAAAACCTACGAGAGCTGTTACAATTAGACGTTGTAATGTGGGACGAGCGTTTGTCAACAATGGCAGCGGAACGTCTACTCATTTCAGCCGATGTAAGCCGTAAGAAGCGAAAGCAAGTAATTGATAAGATGGCTGCAGTCGTAATCTTACAAGGATTTTTAGATAGTAAATAAGAGGTGACCAAAATGGAAGAAAATCAAATTACAATTGTAGACGAAAAAGGTAACGAACATTTATGTGAAATTATTTTCACTTTTGACGCTGAAAAATTTGGCAAAAAATCATACGTAGTCTTCTCTCCAATCGGTGAAGTAGACGAAGATGGAGACCAAATTTATGATGCAATGGCTTATGAGCAAAATGAAGAAGAGGGCGGAACTTTACTTCCAATCGAATCTGAAGAAGAGTGGGAAATGGTACAAGAAATGTTCAACACTCTAGCTGATGAGCAAGAAGCTGAATAATAAGTACTGAAAAGATGGACGACATACAGTCCATCTTTTTTTTGTATTTATATGTAAAATGAAAGATTTTTTGTCGAAACTGTGTAAGTCTTTGTAGTATAATGAGACGGATTGTAGAAAAATAAAGTGTCAATTAAAAAAGATAAGTGAATTTGTTGCGTTTTTACATCGTGCTGTATAGAAAGGTGTACATACGGTCTACAATTAAGTAAGGAGGAAATGTTTTGATAGAGAATCAAGTGAAAAAGAAGCGTAGACGCATCTTTTTATTTTCGATTATTGCACTGCTTTTAGTTTGTGGTTCAGTCTATGCGTATATTTCATCCGCATTAGGACCAGTTGATAGCGGGAATAAAAAAGAGATTGAAGTAGAAATTCCGAAAGGATCATCTACAAGTAAAATTGGAGAAATTTTAGAAGAAAAAGGCGCTGTAAAAAACGGTACAGTTTTTAGTTTTTATACAAAGGCTAAATCGAAAAGTTTACAAGCAGGTACATATTTATTAAATCCTTCAATGAATGCTGAAGATGTGATCGAACAAATGTCATCTGGCAACGTGCATCGTCCAGCTCTTTATAAAGTGACGATTAAAGAAGGGGCGCAAGTAACTGAAATTGCAGAAACGATTGCGACAGAACTAAAGTGGAATAAAGATGATGTTACGCGTCAATTAAACGATAAAGCATTTATTCAAAAAATGCAGCAAAAGTATCCGAAGTTATTAACGGATAAAATCTTTGATAGTAATATTAAATACCCATTAGAAGGTTATTTATATCCTGCAACGTATTCGTTTTATAAGAAAGATACGACGTTGGAAGAAATTGTAATTCTGATGCTTGAGAAAACAAATGCAATCATTGTTCAAAATGAGGCGAAAATGAAAGCGAAGAATTGGGATGTTCATCAGCTTTTAACATTATCTTCACTTATTGAAGAAGAGGCAACAGGTTTTACAGATCGTCAAAAGATCTCTAGTGTCTTTTATAATCGTTTAGCAAAAGGCATGCCACTTCAAACGGATCCAACGGTATTATATGCACTTGGAAAGCATAAACAACGTGTATTATACGAAGATTTAAAGGTCAACTCACCGTATAATACGTATGTTGTAAAAGGATTGCCGGTAGGGCCGATCGCAAACTCTGGTAAACATTCAGTGGAAGCTGCGTTAGAACCTGTGCAAACAGATTATTATTATTTCTTAGCTGCACCAAGTGGTGAAGTGTATTATGCGAAAACATTAGAAGAGCATAATGCATTAAAGCAAAAATACATTACGAAAAAACAGTGAAATGGGGAGGGATAGCGAAAAAAGTCGCACATCCCTCTTTTTTGTGGTAAAATATATCGGGTTAAAAACTGGCAGAAGAATCGTTTTTAATATCAAAACGGGACGTACAAGCTAAGGGTAAAGCTGGCTTGTATTTTTATTGCATTCTATGTGTGAAAAGACGTCATAGAGGCACTTCTCCATGTAAATAAGGAGGACCATTTATGGAGGATGCAGTTAACGAGTACCTATTATCATTTATTGATCCGAAAGATAAATTAATTCTTGAAATGGAAGAATATGCAACAGAAAATCATGTGCCGATTATGGATCGACTTGGAATGGAATTTATGCTGCAATTTTTACGTTTAATTGGACCGAAAAGCATTTTAGAACTTGGAACAGCAATCGGTTATTCTAGTATTCGTATGATGCAAGCTATTCCAAATTCACGTATTGTGACAGTTGAGCGCAATCGTGAGCGATATGAAAAAGCACTTGAATATATAGAACGTTCCCCAGTAACAGATCGTATTTCAGTTATTTACGGTGATGCGTTAGAGACAGGTGAACAAGTAAAAGAACACGGGACATTTGACGTTATTTTTATTGATGCAGCAAAAGGACAGTATCGTCGCTTTTTTGACTTATATGAACCGTTATTAAATCCTGGTGGAGTAATTATTTCAGATAATGTTATGTACCACGGTCTTGTAACGACAAAAGAGAAAATTGAAAACAGACGTACACGTGGTTTAATCCGTCGTATTAAGACGTACAATGAGTGGCTTATGAATCATGAAGGATATGATACAACGATTTTCCCAATTGGTGATGGAGTAGCTGTTAGTAAAAAGAGAGGGTGACCAAAGTATGAAGAAAACTGAATTGTTAGTAACGCCAAGAGCGGTGGCGGATATCGAACCTCTTGCGAAAGCAGGAGCAGATGCGGTAATGATCGGTGAGCAAAAGTTTGGTTTACGTTTAGCAGGGGAGTTTTCACGTGAAGATGTAAAACAAACTGTGAAGATTGCACATGAAAATGGTGTGAAAGTATACGTAGCCATGAACGCTATGTTCCACAACGATAAAGTAGAAGAATTAACAGATTACGTTTCATTTTTAAACGAAGTAAATGTAGATGCAATTGTTTTCGGAGATCCAGCGGTATTAATGGCTGTTCGCGAAGTAGCACCAAATATGCAGTTGCACTGGAATACAGAAACGACAGCAACAAACTGGTTCACTTGTAACTACTGGGGACAAAGAGGAGCGAAGCGCGCTGTATTAGCTCGTGAGCTGAGCTTAGATGAAATTGTTGATTTAAAAGAAAATGCTGAAGTGGAACTAGAAGTACAAATTCACGGTATGACTTGTATGTTCCAATCGAAGCGTTCATTAGTAGGAAACTACTTTGAGTATCAAGGACGTAATCTTGACATTGAAAAGAAAAAATATGAAGAGAATATGTTCTTATATGACCCAGAGCGTAACAATAAATATCCAATTTATGAAGATGAAAATGGTACTCACATTATGAGTCCGAACGATATTTGTTTCATCGATGAATTAGAGGAACTAATCGAAGCTGAAGTCGATAGCTTAAAAATCGACGGTGTACTAAAAAGCTCTGAATACATTATTGAAGTAACGAAGAAATATCGTCAAGCGATTGATTTATGCGTAGAAGATCGTGATGCATATTATGACGTGAAAGATGATCTATATAAAGAAATAGAAGAAATGCAACCAGTAAATCGTCCGTTAGATACAGGATTCTTCTTTAAAGAAACGGTTTACTAAACGAGGAGGGTGTAGGAAATGACTGTACAAGAAATTTCACGAGTGATCGATGGCAAACGTGTTATTGTGAAGAAACCTGAACTGTTAATCCCTGCGGGTAACTTAGAAAAATTAAAAGTAGCTATCCATTACGGGGCAGATGCTGTATATTTAGGTGGACAAGAATTTGGTCTTCGTTCGAATGCAGGTAACTTTACGCTAGAAGAAATGGCAGAAGGCGTTGAGTTTGCAAAGAAGTATGGAGCAAAAATATACGTAACAACAAATATCTTTGCACATAATGAAAATATGGACGGGCTAGAGGAATATTTAAAAGGGATTGAAAAAGCTGGCGTAACGGGAATTATCGTTGCTGATCCGCTTATCATTGAGACTTGTAAACGCGTAGCGCCTTCTGTTGAGGTGCATTTAAGCACACAGCAATCACTATCCAACTGGAAAGCAGCACAGTATTGGAAAGAAGAAGGTTTACATCGTCTTGTATTAGCTCGTGAAGCAAGCTATGAAGAAATGAAAGAAATTAAAGAAAAAGTGGATATTGAAATTGAAGCATTCGTACATGGTGCAATGTGTATCGCATATTCAGGAAGATGCACATTAAGTAACCATATGACAGCGCGTGATTCTAATCGTGGTGGTTGTTGCCAATCTTGCCGCTGGGATTATGATTTAGTTCAAACAGTATCACAACATAAAGATGCAAAAGAGCTTCCTCTATTCCAAGAAGGAGATGCTCACTTTGCGATGAGTCCAAAAGATTTAAATTTAATTTTATCAATTCCGAAAATGATTGAAATCGGAATCGATAGCTTAAAGGTAGAAGGACGTATGAAATCAATCCATTACGTAGCGACTGTAGCAACTGTATATCGTAAAGTAATTGATGCTTATTGTGCGGATCCAGATAACTTTGAGTTTAAACAAGAATGGTTAGATGAGCTTGATAAATGTGCAAATCGTGATACAGCTCCTGCATTCTTTGAAGGGGTTCCAGGACATCAAGAACAAATGTTTGGAAATCATAGTAAGAAAACAACGTATGATTTTGCTGGTTTAGTGTTAGATTATAATGAAGAAACGGGCATCGTAACGATTGAGCAACGTAATCATTTCAAACCAGGACATGAAGTGGAGTTCTTTGGACCAGAAATAGAAAACTTTACGCAAACGGTGGAGAAAATTTGGGATGAGGATGGAAACGAATTAGATGCAGCGAGACATCCGTTGCAAATCGTGAAATTCAAAGTGGATCAACGAGTGTATGTGAATAATATGATGCGCAAAAGCATACTTCAATAAGAAAGAGTGATAGTCGAATGGGGACGAATAAGCCTGTTGTAATTGGAATTGCTGGTGGTTCGGGATCAGGTAAAACGAGTGTAACGAAAGCGATTTTTGACCATTTTAAAGGTCATTCTATTTTAATCTTAGAGCAAGATTATTATTACAAAGATCAAAGCCATTTACCAATGGAAGAGCGTTTAAAAACAAATTATGATCATCCGCTTGCGTTTGATAATGATCTGTTAATTGAACATTTGCAGCAGTTGCTTGCATATGAGCAAATTGATAAGCCTGTATATGACTATACATTGCATACGCGTTCAGAAGAAATTATTCCAGTTGAGCCGAAAGATGTAATTATTTTAGAAGGAATTCTTATTTTAGAAGACCCACGTCTTTGCGAGTTAATGGACATTAAATTATTCGTTGATACGGATGCTGACCTTCGTATTCTGCGTCGCATGCAGCGTGATATTAAAGAGCGCGGTCGTACGATGGATTCAGTTATTGATCAGTACGTAAATGTTGTACGTCCAATGCACAATCAATTTATTGAGCCTTCTAAGAAATTTGCGGATATTATTATCCCTGAAGGTGGACAAAACCACGTTGCAATTGATATTATGGTGACAAAAATTGCAACAATTCTTGAACAAAAAGTAAATTTGTAATAGCATAGTAAAAGATATACGGTAGGAAGGGATTTTTTCCCTTCCTATCGAATACAATGAAACATGCAACCTCATCTATATATAGGTGAGGGCATATTTATATCAACTTTCCATACATATCTTCTTTATATAAAGAAGAATTGGAAATACGGGGTTGTATGTGACAACTCCGCTAGTGCAAGGGTACTAGAAACCTCCGCTAACAATGGAAGCGGAGGAGTTTTCATATGGAACTCCTCTTTTTTTCGGGGGATTGGTATATAAAAGGAGTGGAAAATATGTCAACAGAAAAAACATACCCTATGACGCAAGAGGGTAAGCAAAAACTAGAGAACGAACTTGAGCAATTAAAAACAGTAAGACGTAAAGAAGTAGTAGAACGTATTAAAATCGCACGTAGCTTCGGGGACCTTTCTGAGAACTCTGAGTACGATGCAGCGAAAGATGAGCAAGCGTTCGTAGAAGGACGTATTACACAATTAGAAAATATGATTCGTAATGCAGTTATCATTAAAGATACTGGCGAAGTATCAACTGTTGTTACATTAGGTAAAACAGTAACATTTAAAGAATTACCAAACGGAGATGAAGAAGCGTACACAATCGTAGGTAGCGCGGAAGCTGATCCATTCGAAGGAAGAATTTCTAACGATTCTCCAATCGCAAAAAGCTTATTAGGTAAGCAAATTGGTGAGAAAGTAACAATCCAAACACCAGGTGGAGAAATGCAAGTAGAGATTGTCTCTGTAAAATAAAAAAAAAGATTCTCCTATCGGGAGAATCTTTTTTTTTTATCCCGCTATTTGCCAGGCAGTAAGACCACTATCTCAAAATTCAGCGGAAGCAGAGAAGTTAAGTGGGTGTTGGGCTGCTCGTAAACGCCCGATTGGTGAGGGGTGATTAAACTTTCACTTTATCTGTAGAATAGAAAAATTTGTGTAAACCTGGGAGTGATTCGACAAAAAATGTCAAAAAAACATTTTAAACTTTGATATCATAATTGGAGAATATAGGTTTCAAAAGGGAAAAGGGGCTAATTATGAAACATAAAATCTTTACAGGGTTGGTTTGTAGTATCTCCATATTAGGACTTGCTGCCTGCGGAACGAAAGAGGAAACTACATCATCAAAGGGAGAAAAAGTGAAGCAAGAAGAAAAACAGGATATTAAAGCAACGGAGAGTTCAAAAGCCTTAGCAAATCCACAAGATAAAAAGGAATTCAATAATTTTGATGTAGCGTATCAATTAGCTATTGTGATGAAAATATTTCAAGATGTAACGATTAAGTACGATTATGCGATTGGGAATCCAGATTATTTATTGCGAGATTCGATGGATCAAAAAACAATAGATGATATGAAGAATATGTTACAAGAACAGGCGAAGAATAATGATAAAATTTTAAAAGATGAAGTGAATCAAGCATATACATATTTAAAACAATCGAAAGTAAGTAATAAAGATGACGTTCAAAAAATAATAGATGCACAAAATAATTATTTACATATTGTAGATAAGATGATTACTTGTATTGATTCTGTAACAGTTGAGAATGCAAAAGAAAAAAGAAATGAAATGGATAATTTCAGTAAGGACTATTTAAAAGTAGCGGCTAATGTAACAACTACTGTAATTGAAGTTGCTAAAAACACTGGAGTGAGTGAAACTGAATTTAAATCGCTTCTTACGAAATTTTTAGAGAAGCCAAAAAAACAATAATAGCTTTATATAATATCTATTTTTGTTTTGGAGCTTGTATAAATAAAATAGTACCTCGTCTAAACTACAATAGACGAGGTGTTTTTTATGAAAATAAAATGGAGAATTACAATTGTTTTAATTTGTTTTATGAGCGTTATGTTTTTATTGCTTTGTCGTTTAATCCAAATTCAAATTATAGATACAGAATCATTTACTGATCGCAAAATAAATTTAATTGAAAAAAGTGTTACGCAACGCACACAATCCATTACAGTAGACGATGGACGTGGGCAGTTTATAGATCGTAATGGTAAAGAAATAGGTGAGGAAAAATATCCTGTTTTAATTATTTTTCCATTTTTACAAATAAAAAATGACATGTTAGAGAAAATCGCGCATATCATTGGTGTGTCGAGACAAGAGATTAGAAGACAAATGAAAAATAACAAAAATGCATTTACCCTACAAGGAGAAACTGCTCCATTTCGAGTGACACGAGAGCAGATGGAGAAGGTAAATGAATTACATGTATTAGGTATTGTAGCAGCTGAAGTGCGATTAAAACAAACTGGAGAAATCAGTCATTTAATTGGTGATGTAGGGGAGAACGAAAGGGAATTTCAAAATCGATATGGAGAATTGAAAAAAATTTCAAAACAAACGCCGATAGGTATTTCAGGATTACAGCAATCATTTGATGAATTTCTATTGACTGATGGAGAGGCAAAAGTATTATATCAAGTAGATCGGCAAGGAGAACCAATTTTCGGAAAGCAAGCGAAATACACTTCACCAGGAAATCCGTTTTATCCAGTTAGGGTTCAAACTACTTTACATAAAGAGTTGCAGCAAAAAGCAGAAGAAGTGATTGAAGCAAATGAAATAAAGAAGGGGGGATTAGTATTACTTGATGTAAAGACAAATGAAATATTAGCGATGGTTAGTAAGCCGTCTTTACAAGTAAGGGATGAGAATTTATATAAAACTACACTTGAAAATCAAATGTTAACGCCACATTTTCCAGGCTCTGTTTTTAAAACAGTAGTTGCAGCTGCAGTCATTGATCAAAAAGTAAATTTGTTTAATCGGACATTTAACTGTAATAAAGATTTATATGGTGAAAACGACCCGCAAGTTAGGATGGGTACACTTAACTTTAAAGAGAGCTTTGCTAGGAGCTGTAACAGAACATTTTCCGAGTTAGGTAACGAGCTATTACAAAAGGATAGGACGGTGTTAGAAACATACGTAGCAGCTCTA
The DNA here is from genome assembly GCF_052646455.1 of Bacillus cereus group sp. Bce041. Taxonomy (NCBI): domain Bacteria; kingdom Bacillati; phylum Bacillota; class Bacilli; order Caryophanales; family Bacillaceae; genus Bacillus; species Bacillus cereus group sp. Bce041. The sequence continues at coordinate 626,183 of NZ_JBQXON010000001.1, read as the reverse complement.
GGAGCAAATGAAAAGGTTGGATGGAAAGGTTCTGTATTTCATACACCTCATTTTGAGCAAATGTCAGAAGAGAAAGGCACTACTATTTGGGGGAATGAAGAAAATAAAAGTAATAAAAAAGCGGTAGAACAAACAGCGATTGGACAGAAAGATGTACGTATATCACCTCTAGCAATTGCCAATATGATGGCGACGATTGCGAGGAATGGAGAAAAGATGGAAGTGAAAGCTGTTGAAAAAATAGTATATAAAAATGGAGCGGATTTTTTTACATTTGAGAGCCATACGTTAAATGGAAAACAGCTTTCGTATGAAACAGTGAAAACATTACAAGAGTTATTAAGAGGCGTTGTAACAAGGGAGAAAGGAACAGGAACGGCATTCCGTTCGTTGCCACTAAGTGTCGCTGGAAAATCCGGGACAGCGCAAACGGGGAAAGGGACGAGGGTGAATCGCTGGTTTGCAGGTTATTTTCCGTATGAGAATCCAAGATATGCTTTAGTTGTTGTTGATCTAGAGACTGATAGCAAAGTGAATAAAGTTACACCTATTTTTAAAGATATGGTGGGAGCAATCTATCAATTGGAGAATGAAAAGTAATCTTGCAATTTATAGTGAAATGTCTTCATTTCATGAAAATATCATTGTAAATGTTCAACCTTTCTAGATTTAATGTTACAATAGCAATTAGGAAAAACTGCATGGAGGTTTGGAGAATGGCAGGAGGATCAAGATTCCAACAGAAACAACAAAAACGTCGTCAAAACGGTGTTTTAAATATTGCAATCGCTATTGTATTACTATTAGTAGCTATTGTAGCATATCAATTGTTCGTTCCTAGTACGAAAGAGCAAGCATCTTCTACTGATAAGAAAGTCTCTCAACAAACAACAAAGAATGAGAAAGCTGGAAAATCAGAAGATAAAGAATCTGCTAAGAAAAAAGAAAAAGAACAAGAGCAAGCAGAAGCTAAGAAAAAAGCTGAAGAAGAGAAGCTAAAGGCTGAAGAAGAACAGAAAAAAGCTGAAGAAGAAGCGAAAGCTAACGAGAAAGTATCAGCTGAAAAAACTGTATCTAAGGCAAAAGAGGCTTACACAAAACCTTCTTGGAAAGCTGTAGGAACAGAACAAGGTTCATCACCGGCGATGACGTTTAAACAAGGGTCATCAGATTGGAATGAGATGCAAAGTGCAATTGCTGCAGGTGTTGAGATACCGAAAGAGCAATTAGTATTCCATTTTGTTGGAAGAGACAAAACTGGAAAGAGCAAAGCTTATGGTGATGTTCAAGATAAGCAAAGTGGGAAAAGATATTACGTAAATATTGATTGGGTAGACAATGAGGGCTGGAAACCAGTACTTGTTCAAACTCTAAACTAAAAAAGAGAAGCTCCTTAGGAGCTTCTCTTTTTTGTTAACGCAATTTCTTTAATTTAAAATGAACAACCGCGCTATAATACGGTCTTTTGCTTTCAGGATCCATAACCATTTGATGAGAGATGTGATGAACTTCAAGCATAAGCGCTTTATTATTATCGATTTGTTCACTAATTTTTCGTTCTAAAGAAGCTAAGTCTCCCGCTTCAAAAAACTCTACTTTATCTTCTAACATTTCAAAGGTAAATGACATGAAGACGGCCCCTCTCCTATGTAATCAACTATAGTGTAACAAAGAAAAGAAGCAAATACCATGTACATTTCAATTGACATTTTTAGAAAGAGGGAATATCATACTGATAAAACCGATAAGAAAAAGGGGAATTTTTATGGGTACAGAATTTAATGGTTTATTTGATGAGTGGGCTCATACGTACGACTCATTTGTACAAGGCGAAGATATACAATATAAAGAAGTTTTCGCCCATTATGAGGACATTCTAGAGGATGTAGTTAACAAGTCATTTGGTAATGTATTAGAATTTGGTGTCGGTACAGGTAATTTAACAAATAAATTATTACTTGCTGGCCGCACAGTTTACGGTATAGAACCGTCGCGTGAAATGCGCATGATTGCAAAAGAGAAATTGCCAAAAGAATTTTCAATTACAGAGGGTGATTTTCTTTCGTTTGAAGTTCCAAATTCAATTGATACCATTGTAAGCACCTATGCATTTCATCATTTAACAGATGATGAAAAAAATGTAGCGATTGCGAAGTATAGTCAATTGCTAAACAAAGGTGGTAAAATAGTGTTTGCTGATACGATATTTGCAGATCAAGATGCATATGATAAAACTGTTGAAACAGCACAAGAAAGAGGTTTCCACCAGTTAGCAAACGATTTGCAAACGGAATACTATACACGTATTCCAGTTATGCAGACTATTTTTGAAAACAATGGCTTCCATGTAACATTCACGAGATTAAATCATTTCGTTTGGGTAATGGAGGCAACTAAGCAATAGAAAGAGGGATTAGATTGAGAATTGCTGTAATTGGAGCAATGGAAGAAGAAGTACGTATTTTACGTGACAAATTAGAACAAGCAGAAACAGAAACGGTTGCTGGTTGTGAATTTACGAAAGGGCTATTAGCAGGGCATGAAGTAATCTTGTTAAAGTCTGGTATTGGTAAAGTAAACGCAGCGATGTCAACGACAATTTTATTAGAAAAATATAAGCCTGAAAAAGTAATTAATACTGGTTCAGCTGGTGGATTCCATCATTCTCTAAACGTTGGTGATGTAGTTATTTCCACTGAAGTTCGTCACCATGACGTAGATGTAACAGCATTTAACTATGAATATGGTCAAGTACCAGGAATGCCGCCTGGATTTAAAGCTGATGAGGCGTTAGTTGCATTAGCTGAGAAATGTATGCAGGCTGAAGAAAATATTCAAGTTGTAAAAGGTATGATTGCAACAGGTGATTCATTTATGAGTGATCCGAACCGCGTTGCAGCCATCCGTGATAAATTTGAAAATCTTTATGCGGTAGAAATGGAAGCAGCAGCTGTTGCACAAGTATGCCACCAATATGAAATTCCGTTTGTTATCATTCGCGCACTTTCTGATATTGCTGGTAAAGAATCAAATGTTTCATTTGATCAGTTTTTAGATCAAGCAGCTCTTCATTCTACAAACTTTATCGTAAAAGTGTTAGAAGAGTTAAAGTAATGTAACAAAAAGGCAACTGTCTCATATAAAGAAAATACATACAGTTGCCTTTTCTTTATTGGCAAACAAGGGGGAGAACACGATGAATGTATATCGTGGAGTTCATGAGTTAATTGGTCATACACCAATTGTAGAAATTACTCGTTTTTCACTTCCAACAGGGGTCCGTTTATTTGCAAAGCTTGAATTTTATAATCCAGGCGGAAGCGTTAAGGATCGTTTAGGAAGAGAATTAATCGAAGATGCGCTAGAAAAAGGGCTTGTTACCCAGGGTGGAACAATTATTGAACCGACTGCTGGGAATACTGGTATTGGACTGGCACTTGCAGCATTAGAACATGATTTACGTGTTATTGTTTGTGTACCAGAGAAATTTAGTATTGAAAAACAAGAATTAATGAAAGCACTAGGTGCAACTGTCGTGCATACACCGACTGAGCAAGGAATGACCGGTGCAATTGCCAAAGCAAAAGAGTTAGTAAATGAAATACCGAATTCATACTCTCCAAGTCAGTTCGCAAATGAGGCAAATCCTCGTGCATATTTTAAAACATTAGGACCTGAACTGTGGGACGCATTGAATGGAGAGATTAACATATTTGTTGCTGGAGCAGGAACTGGCGGTACATTTATGGGGACTGCATCTTATTTGAAAGAAAAAAATATAGATATTAAAACAGTTATCGTAGAGCCAGAAGGATCTATTTTAAATGGTGGTAAGGCTGGTTCACATGAGACCGAAGGAATTGGACTGGAATTTATCCCGCCATTTTTGAAGACATCTTATTTTGATGAAATTCATACGATTTCTGATCGAAATGCATTTTTACGAGTGAAAGAATTAGCGCAAAAAGAAGGACTTCTCGTTGGGAGCTCTTCAGGAGCAGCATTTCATGCGAGCTTACTTGAGGCAGAGAAGGCAGCACCAGGTACAAATATTGTAACCATTTTTCCTGATAGCAGTGAGCGCTATTTAAGTAAAGACATATACAAAGGATGGGAATAAAAAATGAGAGCAAAGACAAAGTTAATTCATGGTATTCGCATAGGAGAACCTTCAACTGGATCTGTAAACGTACCGATTTATCAAACAAGTACGTACAAACAAGAAGCAGTTGGTAAGCATCAAGGATATGAATATTCACGTACAGGTAACCCAACACGTGCAGCTTTAGAAGAAATGATTGCTGTATTAGAAAATGGGCATGCTGGATTTGCATTTGGTTCGGGAATGGCTGCTATTACAGCGACAATTATGTTGTTCTCAAAAGGTGACCACGTTATTTTAACAGATGATGTTTATGGCGGAACATACCGCGTTATTACAAAAGTATTAAACCGTTTCGGTATTGAGCATACATTTGTAGATACAACAAACTTAGAGGAAGTTAAAGAAGCGATTCGTCCAAATACGAAAGCAATTTATGTGGAAACACCAACGAACCCACTACTAAAAATTACTGATATTAAGAAAATATCTACTCTTGCTAAAGAGAAAGACTTATTAACAATTATTGATAACACATTCATGACGCCATATTGGCAGTCGCCGATTTCTTTAGGAGCAGATATTGTGCTTCATAGTGCAACGAAATATTTAGGAGGTCATAGTGACGTAGTTGCAGGTCTAGTAGTTGTAAATAGCCCACAACTAGCAGAAGATCTTCACTTTGTACAAAACTCAACAGGAGGTATTCTTGGGCCGCAAGATAGCTTCTTACTACTTCGTGGTTTAAAAACATTAGGAATTCGTATGGAAGAACATGAAACGAATTCACGCGCTATTGCTGAGTTCTTAAATAATCATCCAAAAGTAAATAAAGTATATTACCCAGGTCTTGAATCACATCAAAACCACGAATTAGCAACAGAACAAGCAAATGGATTTGGTGCTATTATCTCATTTGATGTAGATAGTGAAGAGACATTAAATAAAGTACTTGAGAAATTGCAGTACTTTACACTTGCTGAAAGTTTAGGAGCAGTAGAAAGTTTAATTTCTATTCCATCTCAAATGACACATGCATCAATCCCAGCTGATCGCCGCAAAGAATTAGGAATTACAGATACATTAATTCGTATTTCTGTCGGTATTGAAGATGGTGAAGATTTAATTGAAGATTTAGCACAAGCGCTAGCATAATAAAAAAACGCACTGCTAATATAGAGCAGTGCGTTTTTTTATTACATCATTTTGTGAAATATTTCACAAAATAGACATACACAAACGAAATGATTTCATGTATATTGAATTCAGGAAATGTTACTCACGAACAAACTTGTGAAACATTTCACAAACAATGAAATTCATGTAGGAAAGCATCTCTATTTTTTTATGTTAATTGGGACTTATTTTGACCTATAGGGACATATAAGGACCGTGATAGTAGAATAGGAGGAAATTTACATGGTAGTCAAAGAGAAAGTTGTAAATGAAATGCAGGAAGTAAAAAAGATGATTGATACGCTAGTAAATAATGGTCAACAAGCTTTACAAGCATTAGAAAGTTTTACACAAGAGGAAATTGACAACATTGTTCATGAAATGGCATTAGCAGGTGTTGATCAACATATGCCGCTAGCAAAATTGGCAGTTGAAGAAACTGGCCGTGGTGTATATGAAGACAAATGCATTAAAAATGTTTTTGCCACTGAATATATTTGGCATAGTATAAAGCAGGATAAAACGGTAGGAATTATTCACGAAGATTCTCATGAAGAAATAATAGAAATCGCGGAACCTGTCGGTGTAGTAGCTGGGGTAACGCCAGTAACGAATCCAACGTCGACAACAATGTTTAAAGCGTTAATTGCGATAAAAACAAGAAATCCAATTATTTTCGCATTTCATCCTTCCGCACAAAAATGTTCTGTGGCAGCGGCGAAAACAGTATATGATGCAGCGATGAAAGCTGGTGCACCAAAACACTGTATTCAATGGATTGAAAGACCGTCTGTTGAAGCGACGAAACAATTAATGAACCATGATGGTGTAGCACTCGTTCTAGCAACTGGAGGCGCTGGTATGGTGAAATCAGCTTACTCTACTGGAAAACCAGCGTTAGGTGTTGGGCCTGGTAATGTACCGTGTTATATAGAAAAATCAGCACATGTAAAACGAGCTGTTAATGATTTAATTTTATCGAAAACATTTGATAACGGTATGATTTGTGCATCGGAACAAGCAATCATTGTCGATAAAGAAATCTATGATGATGTTAAAACAGAAATGATTGAAAACAATTGTTACTTTGTAACAGAAGAAGAAAGAAAAAAATTAGAAAAGCTTGTTATAAATGAAAATACATGTGCTGTAAATAGTGATATTGTAGGGAAATCAGCACAGTATATTGCCGATTTAGTTGGGATTACTGTTCCTGAACATACAAAAATGCTTGTAGCTGAAATTCAAGGTATCGGAGCAGCATATCCGTTATCTCGTGAGAAACTGAGTCCAGTATTAGCTTGTGTGAAGGCGAATTCATTAGAAGAAGGATTTACATATTGCGAAGAAATGTTGAACCTAGGTGGTTTAGGACATTCAGCAGTTATCCATTCTACAAATAAAGATGTGCAAAAGCAATTTGGGTTACGTATGAAAGCTTGCCGTCTCATTGTAAATGCACCTTCATCACAAGGTGGAATAGGGGATATATATAATGGATTTATTCCATCACTTACACTTGGTTGTGGTTCATACGGAAAGAATTCAGTTTCCCAAAATGTAACAGCCACTCATTTATTAAATATAAAAAGGCTGGCAAATAGAAAAAAGAATATGCAGTGGTTCAAATTGCCACCAAAAATTTATTTTGAAAAACATGCTACAGCTTATTTAGCAAATATGCCTAACATTTCACGTGCATTTATTGTAACGGATCCTGGAATGGTTGAACATGGCTATGTCGATACAGTCGCGCACTATTTAAACAAGCATGCAAATGATGTGAAAGTTGAAGTTTTCTTTGAGGTCGAACCAGATCCATCAGATGAAACTGTTTTTAAAGGTGCGGAAATGATGAGAAGCTTTAAGCCAGATGTAATTATCGCACTTGGTGGTGGTTCAGCTATGGATGCAGCAAAAGGAATGTGGTTATTCTATGAGCATCCAGAAACGACATTCTATGGCATTAAACAGAAGTTTTTAGATATAAGAAAACGTACATGTAAATATCCGGAATTAGGAAATAAGGCGCAGTTTGTTGCGATTCCAACGACATCAGGAACGGGATCAGAAGTGACACCATTTGCGGTTATTACCGATAAGAAAAATAATATAAAGTATCCGCTTGCAGATTATGAATTAACACCAGATGTAGCAATTGTTGATCCGCAATTTGTAATGACAGTACCACCACATGTAACAGCAGATACTGGTATGGATGTTTTAACACATGCAATTGAGGCGTATGTGTCTGTTATGGCAAATGACTATACAGATGGATTAGCATTAAAAGCTATTGATCTCGTATTCAAATATTTACCGAGAGCATATAAAGATGGAAATGATGAAGAAGCAAGAGAAAAAATGCATAACGCTTCTGCAATTGCAGGTATGGCATTTGCAAATGCTTTCCTCGGTATTAATCACAGCTTAGCACATAAAATTGGACCAGAATTCCATATTCCGCACGGACGCGCAAATGCCATTCTAATGCCGCATGTAGTCCGCTATAATGCTATTAAGCCAAGAAAACACGCATTGTTCCCAAAATATGAGCACTTTGTGGCAGATGAAAGATATGCACATATAGCGAGAATGCTCGGGCTTCCAGCAAGCTCGGCAGCAGAAGGGGTGGAATCACTCGTCAAAGCAATTATTGAGCTTGGAAAAAGCTTAAATATTAATATGAGTATTGCAGGACAAGGAGTAGATAAAGAGCAATTTGAAGAGGTTGTTGGAGTATTAGCAGAAAGAGCTTTTGAAGATCAATGTACAACTGCTAATCCAAAGTTGCCACTTATTTCAGAACTGAAAGAAATTTATATGGAAGCATATAAAGGTGAATAATGATTACAAAAGAGCCGCAGTAAAGCGGCTCTTTTTTTATTGGAAAACATCTCCCAGAATGGCTGTATTTACTGGTCTTTCAGTTTCATAGAATATGATACAGTGAAATGGAGGAGTGAGAATATAATGAAAGAATTAAAAGGAAAAATAGAAGACTATACTCGGTTCGGACAAATTCTTCTCGCTGTAAGTACATTGTTAATGGTTGGCTTGTTGATTCCGAATGGAGCAAAAGAGACAATCCAATTTTTTGTTATGATGGGGAGCATCGTTATATTTTTAAGTTTATCGTTCTTTTTCTTTCAGCGTGTGAAAGTGATGCGTGACCAGCTAGAGGAAAATGAATGTGAATAATATTGTTAAGTAGAGCGCGGCGAAAAGAAAAAATCTTTTTGTCACGCTTTTTGTTTTTTGTAGAAAAATGTATGCGTTTCGTGTTGACAATGATAATCCTTATCAATTAAAGTAGAATAGTAGTTAATGATTATCATTATCAATTAGAGGTGAAGGAATGAAAAAATCTATTACGCTATTTACAGCGATTTTATCTATTTTTTTCTTGTTAATAGGTTGCAGTGCCAAAGGGGACGAAAAAGCGTCTGCAACCAAAACAGAAAAAGGAAAAGAGAAAATCGAAATTACTGACCTATCAGGAAGAAAGGTAACATTCGATAAAGTGCCAGAAAATTTTGCAACATTAAGTATGGGGGACATGGATATTATTCATGCTTTAGGTGGAAAAATAGTAGGTCGCCCGGATACGAAATTAACTCTTCCAGAGGAGTTAAAGAAAGCACAAGTAATTGGGAATGCACATCAACCGAATTTTGAGCAAATTGCTAGTTTAAAGCCCGATGTACTTGTTGCTAACAATGGATTCCAAAAGAATGTGCCAACGGTTGAAGGACAAGGAACGCAAGTTATCATTTCTTCTGCGAATTCTGTACAAGATATTCAAAAGAATATTGAATTATATGGAACGGTAATGAAGAAAGAAGATAAAGCAAAAGAAATTAATCAAAAAATGAATGATCAAATGAAGAAATATGAGAAAAAGAGCGATGTGAAAGCATTGCTAGTGTATGGCGCACCAGGTACTTATTTAGCGGCATTACCAACATCTTTATCAGGTGATATTTTAGAAAAAACAGGCGGAAAAAATATTGCTTCTGATTTTCCAGAAACGAAAGAATATCCGCAATATGCACAGCTAAGTGTAGAACGTATTATTGAGGCGAATCCAGATGTGATTTATTTAATTACACACGGAGATCCAAAAAGTGTGAAAAAAGCATTCGAAGGCGAAATGATGAAAAATGAAGCGTGGAAAAATTTAGAGGCAGTAAAACAAAACCGCGTAGTTATTTTGCCACCTGATTTATTTGGATCTAATCCTGGTACAAAAGTTACAGAAGCAATGGATTTTATGTATAAAAGTATACAAGATGTAAGGAAATGATACGTATGGAAAGTAGTGAAGTAGTAAGAGAAAAGGAACATCCTTTTGCGAAAAAAAGATGGATAATAGCAGTTACTTTAGTTGTATTAACAATCCTAGGTCTCTTGTACGGTCTTTTCGCAGGAAGTTTATCCTTTTCTATACGAGATATTTTAACAGGTATACAAGAGGAAGGTTCGACAGTTCATCGAATTGTATGGGATCTTCGCATACCGAGAGTGCTTATTGGGTTTATAGTAGGAACATGTTTAGCTGCATCTGGTACACTGCTACAAGGGGTTATGAGAAACCCTCTTGCAGATCCTGGTATTATCGGAGTTTCATCTGGAGCAGGCCTTGTAGCAATTGTCATCATGATTTTATTCCCACAGCATCTAGCTTTTTTACCACTAGGGGCGTTTTTAGGAGCTTTCATAACAGCGATGGTTATTTATGCTTTATCATGGCAAAAAGGGGCACCACCTTCAAGAATCGTCTTAGTAGGGGTGTCGATCAATGCATTAATTGGTGCAGCAACGTCAGCATTAATGTTATTACATAGTGACAAAGTACAATCGGTGTTACCGTGGTTAGCGGGCGGTATTGGTGGTGTAAGTTGGGCACATTTAAACATGATTATTTATTATGCAATATTCGCCATTATATTAGCTTTCTTTGGTATTAAGCATATTCGAGTGTTAATGCTTGGAGATGAAATGGCAAAGTTATTAGGACATAATGTGGAAAAAAGTCGGTTTTATTTAATCGTAGTAAGTACATTATTAGCTGGAATTGCAGTAAGTGTGTCTGGTCTTATTGGATTTGTCGGTCTTGTCGTACCACATATGCTACGTTTATTAGTTGGAAATGATTATAGATATTTGCTACCTTTATCATGCCTTGGCGGCGGGGTATTACTTGTTTTTGCGGATGCAATAGCTCGAAGTTGGTTTGACCCAATCGAATTGCCTGTTGGTATTTTACTGTCCTTCTTAGGTGGTCCGTTCTTCTTATATTTAATTCATAGAGGAGGAAAACAAAGTGATTTCCGTTAACAAAGTGTTTTACGCACACTCTGAAAGATTTCAAATGCAAAATATGAATGTACATATTAAGGCTGGAGAAATCGTTAGTTTAATTGGTCCGAATGGATCGGGAAAATCTACTTTGCTTCGTTTAATAGCAAGGCTACTGAAACAAAGCGAAGGGGACATCATTTTAGATGGGAAAAATATTCATATGATGAAGAGTGCTGATGTAGCGAAGCAATTAGCAATGTTACCACAAATGCATGATCATCAATTAGATTTAACAGTGAAAGAACTAATTGAGTTCGGAAGAGGTCCACATAAATCATGGAGTAGCCGCTTAAATAAAGAAGATGAAGAAATTGTTGATTGGGCATTGTCTGTTACAAATCTTGAAGGGTATGAATATCGTCTTTTACATTCTTTATCAGGAGGGGAACGGCAACGTGCTTGGATTGCGATGACGTTAGCGCAACGTACAAATGTCTTATTATTGGATGAACCAACAACCTTTTTAGATATCGTTCACCAGTTGGAAGTAATGGAACTTGTGAAACGATTAAATGAGGAGTTTGGAATGACAATTATAATGGTTTTACATGACATTAACCAAGCTGCTCAATATAGCGATCGTTTACTTGTATTAAAGCGAGGAAAGATTCAGTATGATGGTATACCAGAAGAAGTACTATGCCATGAAATGTTTCAACATGTATTTGGCATAGATGTAGATATTTTTCAAGGAAGTGACAAGCCTTTTTTTACACCGAAACGAATTTCTAAAAGGGGAGAAGAGCGATGCAAACAGAAGAGCGTATTACCACGGAATTAGTAAGAGAATTTGTTATGGCAGCTCACGGGGATTTAGAGAAAGTACAAGAGCTATTGGTTGAATCACCAAGCTTACTTCACGCCTCTTATAATTGGGGTGGATCAGATTGGGAAAGTGCGTTAGGCGCATCGGCACATGTAGGTCGTAAAGATATTGCTCTTTATTTACTAGAAAAGGGTGCTCGGATGGATATTTTTGCAGCAGCTATGCTTGGTGAATTAGAAGTTGTACAAGCTATTTTAGTAGCTCAACCAGAAGCATTGCGTGCATCTGGCCCTCATGGTATTTCTCTTCTTCAACATGCACGAATGGGTGGAGAGAAATCTAAGCGTGTATATGATTATTTAGCAATACTATCTTAATGAACGAAGGAAGTTCTTATGTGCGGTAAACTTTTCACTTGAAACAATTGGAAAGTTTACCGCCCGTTAGAACGGGATAAGTATCTAGTATATTTGAAAATCCTACACCCCCCTCAATTGTAGTTTTCTTTATGCTAGTTATGATATGGATGCAGTGGACAATATTTGTCTACTGCTTTTTTTAGTTATTTAGAATGAATATTCTGTATTTTATCGCTGGTTCATTTATCCCGCTATTTTCCAGGCAGTAAGACTCTCGCCTAAAAATTCAGTTAAAGAAAAGAAGTTAGACGGGAGATCCACTGCCCGTAAACGTCGGATTGGTAAAGGCTAATAATCATTGGGGTGAACAAAATTCCCCACTGATTAAAGTTTCACTTTATAATAAATAGTAACATACCGTATACATACAAAACATGATCGTGAAATGAAGAATAAATTAGTGGAAAGGAGTGCCAGCATGTTTCATACAGAACGTTTACAAATTCGCAAATATACAATGGATGATTTACAGTTCTACGCTTCACTATGGGGGAACGAGAAGGTAATGCGTTATATTGGAAATGGGACATTAAAAACATATATGCAGTGTAAAAAAAGTCTGGAGGAATGGGTGATTCCTAGCTATAAAAACGGTCTCGGTTTATTTGTATTGATTGAAAAGGAAACGGGAACAAGAATTGGTCATGCAGGGCTGGTAAAGCAGAAAATAGATGGAAAAGAGGAAATTGAAATTGGTTATTGGTTACTTCCTCAGTATTGGGGAAAAGGGTATGCAAAAGAAGCGGCGGCAGCATTTCGTGACTATGGTTTCCAAGCATTACGAATGAATAAATTAATTTCTCTTATTAATCCGAATCATCCCGCCTCAATATTTGTTGCTAGAAAAACTGGGCTCAGCTACGAGAAAACAACGTCATTTCATGGAATCGATGCTCTAGTTTATTCTATTAAGCGTGTTGGATGAAAAAATTACTTTTTTAAAGGTAAATTGCATTTTTTGAAGAATGGTATATGAAAATAAAGGGAGGGGTTACATGTACATTTATCATAATGGACTTATTATTCGTGAGGGAACGAGTAGTGTACCAGCATATGCAATTAAAGCTTTATTTGAAGATGCCGGTTGGAGTAATGATAATATCCCTTCTTGGCAAATTGAAAAATTTACGATAGCATTCGAAAATTCAACATGGGCTTTCACAATTTGGGATGAGGAAGAGATGATTGCGATGGTTAGAGTCATTTCTGATGGAATTATGATTGCGAACATAGTAAATTTAGTTGTGAAGTGTGAATATAGAGGGAAGGGATTAGGTAAGAAGCTTGTAGCTCTTTGCCTGCAAAAACTTCCCCACGGTGATTGGTTTGCGCATACATCAGCGAACAATTTTGATTTTTATAGAAGCTGTGGATTTGAAGTTAGAGAGCTATCGAGAAATGGAACATGTGCGTATTATGGATATCAAGTCGCAAAAAGAGATGGTCACCGATAAATGAATGGAAAGTAAAAAAGTATAGCGAGGTAATTTTGAGACTTTTGATAATAGAGAATGGATTGAGGCTCGTTTTATGATAAAATAAAAGAAAATTCTGTTTATTATTAGGGGGATAAAAATGAGTGTAAAAGCTGGGGATGTATTTAAATATGAAAGAAGATTTACTGAGGAAGAAGTTTTTGAATTTGCAAATATTACAGGTGATAAAGGTAGACACCATGTGGAATACGATGAAAATGGAAGATTAATGGTTCATGGTTTATTGACTGCTAGCATTGGGACGAAAGTGGGAGAAGAGTTACATTACATAGCAAGAGAATTAGTAAGTGAGTTTATTAGACCAGTTTTCACAGGAGATACGATCACTTGTGAACTAACTTTAACAAATGTTGAGCAAATGGAAGGCTATAAAAAAGTTTCAATCGAGTCAGTTTATCGCAATCAGCATGAGAAGACTGTACTAGTTGGGACAAGTTATGGAATTATAAGGGGATAAAAAGAAGCCTGTTTAACAGGCTTCTTTTTTATTATTTAGTAAACACGTTTTCGATTTTCTGCATAACTAGAGATGAGTAATAATGCAGTTTCTTCTCCTATATTACGAACAATATGAGGAACGCATGCATTCCATGAGAAAGAATCACCTTCTTCTACAATTGCAATATCTTCACCGTGCTGAACTTCTAATTTTCCGCGTAATACAAGGTGACATTCTTCCCCTTCATGGGCATTTGGTGAATTTTCTTTCGGGAATCCAGTAGGGATTTCTACTAAAGATAGGCGAAGGCCCCCTTGCTCCGCAACATGTTCAATTCTTTGCTCATCTTTGCCGTATACACTGTATTTCCGTTCTTCTTTTTTGACAATTTTTAATCGATCTTTTTGCTCTAACAATAAATAGGGAAGGGGAACGTTTAAAAAATTGGAGATCGTTTCTAAAGTTGAGATAGATGGTGATGTTTTATTATTTTCAACCTGACTCATAAATCCTTTAGAAAGACCTGTTCCCTCACAAATTTGTGCGATTGTTATGCCCCTACGTTGACGAATTTCACGTATTGCAGAACCAATATTCATAAAATCAAGCTCCTTTTTGTAAACAACTATTTGTATCATAGCAAAAAAAATATATTTTTTCCCAGTGAAAATGAATTGACGAATAAAAAAAATTAGTGTATGTTTTGTAATGTGAATAAAAGTTTTGTATAAGGAAACTATAAAGGAGAGAATGAAATGAATCAACATATTGGTAACTTAATTATTCGTATCGTGTTAGGGGTAACATTCTTCATGCACGGTTTAACAAAATTCCAATCAGGAATTGACAATATTGCAGGATGGTTTACAAGTATTGGTTTACCAGGAGGACTTGCATACGGTGTAGCAACGTTTGAATTAGTTGGAGGTCTATTATTAATTCTAGGTTTAGGTGTAAGATATATTGGATTATTATTTGCACTTGTTATGGTTGGAGCAATCGTAAAAGTGAAATGGTCAGCTGGTTTATTGGGAGATGGAAAAAATCCTGGTTTCGAATTAGAACTTGCATTATTAGCAATGGGTGCATACTTATTTGTTGCAAAAGCTGATGGCTTTGTAGATAATTTCTTAAAAGAAAAAATGTCAAAGAAGAACTAATTTAAATGGGGGGGCTAACAAGATGAGTTTTCAACTTCATCCCGATACAACACTTGATGTTGTTCATTTATACGTATCTAATGTAAAGAAATCACTAGAGTTTTATACGGAAGTACTAAGTATGAAGGTGCTAAGAGAAGAAGAAGCAGTCGTTACATTTGGGAATGAAAATGATGAACCACTTCTTATCATTGAAGAAAAGAAAGAAGCTTTTCCGAAGCAAAGAGGAAGAACAGGGTTATATCATTACGCAATTTTATTACCAAGTAGACAGGATTTAGCGAATGTTCTTCGTCATCTTGTAGAGATGGTATATCCACTACATGGCGGAGCCGATCATTACTTTAGTGAAGCTCTTTATTTAGCTGATCCAGATGGAAACGGGATTGAAATTTATCATGATCGACAAAAAGAAGTTTGGCGTGATGAGAATGGAGAACTCCCATTTGTTAGTAACCCGTTAGCTGGTGAAGAATTATTACAGCAAGGAAGTACATGGAATGGCTTTCCAGCTGGTACTGTGATGGGGCATATTCATTTTCATGTAGCTGATTTAGAGGAAGCGAAACGTTTCTATGTTGATGGTCTTGGTTTTGAAGTAACGATCCCAGCTCGTAATGGAGCGTTGTTCGTATCAGCAGGTGGTTATCATCATCATATCGGTTTAAATACGTGGCAAGGTGAAGGGGTACCACCGCAAATGCCAGGTTCTGTTGGTTTAAAATATTTCACAATTGTACTAGCGGATGAAAAACAAAAAGAGCAAGTATGTGAAAGCTTAAAAAATATTGGCAAGATTGCTACGTACAAAGATGGAATATTACAAGTCGAGGATCCATTTGGACATTGTATCCATTTCAAAATAAAAGGAGAAGCCTAAAAAGGCTTCTCTTTTTTATTTTCTTATAATTGCATTTTCGTTTTGTAAAAATAGTTCGTCAAATTGTTTTGCAAGCTCAAAATCTAGTTTCGTTAAACCTTTTGCATTCCAAGATGACAAAGTAATAATAACTGCTTTATACTGGATAAGGATAAATGGATGGTGATTATGTTCTTCTGATAGTTTGGCGGCTTCAGAGACAAATTCGACTCCTTTTAAGTAGTCGGAAAACATATATTTTCGTTCAATCCATTTCTCATCTTTTACCATCCATTTATCTACCTTCAATAATTCCTCGTGAACTTCTTCTTCAGTTAATCTTAGCATCATTTTTCACATCCTTTACTGGAAGTAACGCAAGACCATTGTTAATAAGGCGTGTTACAGCTTCGTCAGTTGTGAAAGTAGAAAGTTGATGTAGTAATGCTGCAGATGTTTCATGCCCTTTGTTATGCTCTAAAAGTAACTCTAATACTTCAAGGCGCAGCAACCATTCTTTCTCATAAAATTTATTTAATACTTCTTGAATTGCTACTAATTGATCGATATGCGCGTCGTGTAAAATCCCCTCACTTCGAATATCTCGAACTGTTTGATACATACGTTCAAGTTCATTCAGTACAAGTGGAGCAGGAATTTCGTGAACTTCTTCATCCATTGGGAAAAATGCTGCGGCATCTGCGGCACCTGGGAATACTGAAGTGATTTGTGAGCCAACAGCCATATCAAATGCGCCCCATGAAGCATCAAATAAAACGCGGGCGTTATAAGTAACTGTGCAATCGATAAAGGAAATAAGAGCAATTTTCTTATCGTTTTTTACAATATCTGTTACTGTTCCTTTTACATGAATACCACTTGCAAAAGTAAACTCAGCGATAGTTCCAATTGTAATTCCTAATGATTGTAGTTGTTCGTCTGTACAATTTTCTAATGCAATATTTTCAGTGAGTAATCCAATCGGTGTTCCAAATCCGTCACTGTGTACAGAAGTAGAATGATTTGCTAACTGTTTATTATGAAGCGCTAATGCCGTTGGCGAATTTGTTCGCATGTAAATTAATTCACCTGCATCGTTTTCAATTGTCTCGCTAAATGTACCTGTAATTTGTAATCCACTATTTAGCTCAGCTGTTGCATAGTTCTCAGAGCGAATTGCTTTTTCTAAACCTTCTTTTCCACCTGTTTTAAAGGCCATTGTTTTAGAAAATGTTTCAAGCGCATCTGTTAATTCTTCAAAGGATTCACAAACAAATAGTTGTGGTTGCATTTTTGTTACGTCATAAGTTGTCCCTATACATGCTTCGATAGAAAATGGAACCTTTTCTACAGCGTCTGTTAAGCAATGTTTGCTTTCGCCAACAGAAGAAAGGAGACCAGCACCATATATCTTTGGATCATCTATATTTCCGATCAATCCATATTCTACTGTCCACCAGAAAAGACGTGAAATTTGTTCAGCTTCTGATAAACCAGAAACTAAGTTTTGTTTTTCAATTACAGCATTTTCAGCAGCCTTAACTTCATCAGGAGTAGAAGTAGGGCTTTCTTTCACTATCGTTAATGTACGAACAGCTTCAAATGCATCATGTTCTTCTTTTGTAGAGAAAGCTTTTGCACCAATTTGCCCAAAACGTTTCACATATTTTGCATATGTAGGATCAAGTAAAATCGGTGCGTGTCCTGCGGCTTCGTGTACAATATCTGGAGCTGGTGTGTACTCGATATTTTCTACTTTCCGAATATCTGTTGCGATCGGTAGTAATCCGTGTCCTTGAAAATCGAAGAATGCTACGCCGGGAATAAGTCCGTCAATCGTTACAGCGCCCCAGCCACTTGGTGCCAAACACTCATTCATTTCTTCTACTTTTGGAATTGCATCTATATTAATACCAGATGATTGTAGTCCGTTCACATAGGCTGGATGAGCAACGTCTTTTAAGAAGCTATGATTTTGTCTCATAATGTAACGCCACACAGCGTGATTCACCGGTGTGTATTGATCATAATGTTGTGTGGATACGAATGGTTTTAAATGCGATGGAATTTCTGTTTTCTTTGTCATTTAGACATCCTCCTTTTTTTCTATAAAATTGAATATCGATTTCGTATAGCTTGTATCACCTCCCTTCATTATTTGTAAGCGCTTATAAAATTTTATCATAAGATTCGGAATTATTTAACATCTGTTTCTGTGAGAAATAGAAAAAGCCCCTATCGGAAAATCCGATAGGGGCGAAAGAATCGCGGTACCACCCTATTTGTAAGTGAAAATATACTTACATCTCAATTAATGATAACGGAAAAATTCCGTCTTTTCCTTCATGCATAAAAGCACTACGAAAAAGAAGCTCCAGAATTGTAATTCATACTTATATATGTGCTAATTTCCACCGACCATTAGCTCTCTGTAACAGGGATATAAGATACTACTGCGATTCTTTCAACGCGTATATATGAAATTGTGTAAGAGGATGGACGCAAAAAAGTCCCTATCGGAAAATCCGATAGGGACGATAAAAATCGCGGTACCACCCTATTTGTAAACAACTAATTGTTTACCACTCACTTTACGATAACGGAAAGATCCGTCTTTCTCTTCATGCATAAAAAGCATTACGGGAAAGAAGCTCCAGAATTGTAATTCACGCTTGTATATGTACTGATTCGCACCAACCATCAGTTCTCTGAGACAGTGATATAAGTCGCTACTAGTATTCCTTCAAAGCCGATATATAATTCGTTCAACTAAACTATGTTTTGTATTATAAAACTATATTAAAAAAATTGTCAACAAAAATTTTTTATCCCGTGTTAATGAGCAGTAAAATTCCTACCTCAAAATTCGGTTGGAGCAAAGAAGTGAGATGGGAGATTAACTGCCCGTAACTCCCGATTGGTGAAGGCTAATAATCAGTGGGGATGAACGAAATCTCCACTGATTAAAATTTTACTTTATTTCACTTCTAAATTAACAGTTAAATTAGAGGTATTGCCAGCTGCATCAGTTGCTACAATGTGAATAGTATTTTTTCCTTCTTGTAATTGAGTGCGATCGAAATAAATGTCATAGCTTTTCTCCCAAGGGTTCAGGAATGCCTGTTCCCATACACCATTTCCGTTAATTTCATATTGCATTCTCACTGGAATACCAGGTGCTATCCAACCAGATTCTGACATCCAATCTAGTAGAATATCATCAACTTTTCCTCTAATTACGAGATTTTCTTGGTCAACCTCGTGTGTTAACTTAGGTGCAGTTCGATCAAGAAATACAGCAGCTGTTTGCTTTGTTTCCCCGCCAGAATTAGAAGCAACTGCTTCAATTTGATATAGCCCATCAGTTAAAGGAGTGCCATCTGCTTTTGTACCATTCCATTTGAAAGGTTTATACCCAGGAGTTGCATTTTTAGCTTGATGGATAATCCCTTGATACGTTACACGTTCTTTCGTAACTAAATTTGCATGCAATGTGATATCATCCACAGGCGCAACTAAATAGTAGTTGATGAGATTATCATCTAGTACGTGGTCGCCATTTGGGCTAAAAGTAGAATTAATAATTTCAAGTCCATCGATACGTTTATAATCTTTAGGATCGATACTAAATGTGAATGGAATTCGAATTTCTTCTTTTGCCCCTTGTTCTTTTACATATACATTTCCAGTATACACACCTTGTTGTAGTGAGCTATCTACAGTGATAGTAAATGGTTTTTCGGTACTACTATTCGGTTGAATGCTAATCGATGAAGGGACAGAAGCTTTTACTTTTGTTTTTGTGTTTGCATCTAGTAATTCCACACGAGTTGAAAAACTTTTCTTTTTACTAGAAAGGTTTTGTAATGTAACATTTTGCGTCAGTTTTACTTTTCCGCTATTGGGCTTAATAAGACCGAAGCTGACATTGTTAGGTTTTACTAATACATTTGTTTGAGCTGCTTTCGGAATGTTAATTAAACCAGATCCTTGTGCCATAACAGGGTATGTATTTTCATTGACATCATGTAATGTTTTGGCATTGTTGGCAAGAGCCGCTTTCAATTGTTCTGTCGTCCAATCAGGATGCATTTGACGCAAGAGGGCAACCGCTCCAGCTACTTGCGGAGCAGCCATACTTGTTCCGTTATGCGATTCATAGCCGCCTCGCGGTACTGTACTAGTAATTTGTACTCCAGGTGCAACAACATCAGGCTTTATTAGCCAACTTCCTTGTGATGGTCCTCTTGAACTAAAGTTACCGATAAGTTCTGTTTGCTTTGGTTGTCCAATTTTTATATTTTTCTTTCGTTTTGTAATTAAAGTTTTTAATTCTTCCCCATTTGTATTTGATAATTGCATTACTGGGACAGCTAGATGTTCACGTGAAAAATATTCCGGCATCATATTAATTTCTTTTTCGCTAGAGATTAATAACACACCAAGTGCACCAGCTTGCTTCGCTTGTCCTGCTTTTACTAATGTACTAGAAGTACCTTGTAAAATAAGTGCGAATTTCCCTTTCACATCTTGTTTTGCATAATCACTTGGATTGCCATAACCAACATATACAAGAGGAGAATCATTTCCTATTGGAAAATCGGATTTTGATAATGGTAATCCTTGATATGTTTTGCTGGAACCAGTTACTTGGAATGTTGGAAACGGGATAGAAACCGTAGATGCTCCAACAGAAATGACACTACTTGCGTTACCGGGAGCATCAACAGACCAAGGTTTTGGTCCGTCATTTCCATTTGAAACGACAGCAGTAACACCAAGTTTCGCTGCTCGTTCTAACGTTAATGTTACAGGCTGATCAGGTACATTTAAATCCTGCCCAAGGGAGAGGTTTAACACATCCGCACCATCTTGAATTGCTCGCTCAATTCCTTGGATAATATCATCTGTTGTACCAGTTCCACCGTCATTCATTACACGATAGGCTAGAATAGAAGCGTTTGGAGCAACGCCTTTAATTTTTCCGTTACCCGCAATAATTCCAGCTACATGAGTACCATGTACGTTACCATCCATTGGATCGTTATCTTCATCAACCGTGTCATATCCACCGATATAATTTGCCTTTAGGTCAGGGTGTGTATAGTCTACGCCAGAGTCGATAATGGCTACTTTCATGTCTTTTCCATCAAGCGGTTTGCCAAATGGATCTTTTAAATTCCACGCTTCAGGTGCACCAATTGTCGGTCCACCGATATTTGGTGCTTCTTCGTTAATAGCACTTTTTGATGTTTCATGCAATTTATATGTTAAGTTCGGATAGACTGCTTTTACTTCAGGTAAAGAGGCAAGAGAGGTAATTTGATCTCCAGGAATTGAAATAGAGAATCCGGAAAATAACGTATTATACACTTCTTTAATTTTTGCACCAGGTGCTTTTTCTTTTATTTTCTTAGTCGTATCTTCTTGTGCTTTTTTGAGCTCAGCATGATAAGACTGTGCATTACTATTTTGTAAATCTGGAGCATGCTGAATATTACTTTGAGCAGCGAGAGGTGCATGTTGTAATTCTACAATTACTGATATTTCTTTTGTTGTTTTCGTTTCAACATTTTGAGCGATTTTATGTTCTCCCCACTGTTCAATCGTTGTTTTTAATTGTGGACTAAATTGCTTCTCCTTTTGTAGTGATTCAGCATGAGCACTTAAAGCTCCAAAACTAGAAAAGACAAGCGCCATGCTTAATAGTGTAGATGTAGTTTTTTTCATTGATACTCCCCCTAATAAAAAATGCCAATATTCAGAAATAAAATCTTGCATTTTAGTTAGAAATTATACATATAAATGTTGGCTAAACTATACTTTCGACATATTGTAGGGATAAAGTGAGGAATGCTATGAGGGAAATGGAGTGATGGTATGAAAAGGCTAATAGTAAGTAGTAGTGTAGTGTTGTTTATGTTTTTATGTTCTATCACTATTACTAGTGCAGAAAATAATAGTGTGAAAGTTGCTTTTATTCGTCATCATAATCTTTGGATTAAAGTTGATGGGAAAGAAATACAGATTACAAAAGGAGAGTACATAACAGGGCCGAAGTGGTCATATGATGGGGAATGGCTAGCGTATGTAAAAGGGAAGAAACAAAGTATTCTTGAGTTATATCGGCTGAAAGATGGAAAGAAAGTTACGCCGTTTCACTCAGAAGCATCGAATTATCAATGGTCACCAACAGAAAATATAATTGCATTTATATTTACAGGTACATTAAATACATTTGATGTAGAAAAAAAGAATGCAGATTTTGAAAATGTATCGGCTGGTGTAGGGGATTATGCATGGTACCCCGATGGAAAGAACTTTCTTGTATCCTCTGAAGCGCACTTACTTCCAACAGGATGGACAGGGGCTCAGCTATATGAAGTGCAAAAAGATGCACATATGAATCCTCACAAAATGAAGCATTTGTATGCATTGCCAAATGAACACGATGATTTCCTAGCGCTAGTAGCAAGTGGCTTTAAGTGGTCACCAGATCAAAAGTGGATTTCATTTTTAGCAGTACCGACAGCTTCATGGTCAGCTGATAGTAATACGCTTTGCTTAGTTCGAGCAGATGGTAGTCGGTTTGAAATAGTAGATCAAATGCTATTAAATACAGAATGGTTCAAATGGGCGCCATCAAAAAACATATTGGCTTATATTGAAGGAAGCGGGAGAGTTGCATTAGAGAATAAACATTTAAAAATAAAAGAACTGCCAGCACTCCAGCAGCAAACATTTACGCCGAAAGGATATGTGGATTGGGATTTTACATGGAAGAACGATAATGTAATTATCGTTTCACGAGCAAAAGAGGGAGGGTTTGAAACTCTGCCAGAAAAAAGGCCATTCCCATCTTTATATGAGATAAATAGCACAAGCGATAAACAATATCAAATTACAAAGTCATCTAATAAGCAAGGCGATTATCATCCAATTTTCATGAAGAAGAGCAATCAATTAATATGGATACGTTCAGATCGTAAGAAAGCTAATATATGGATAGCTCATAGTGATGGAAAACATGAAAAAAAGTGGATTGAAAATGTAGATATACCAGAGTGGTATTATGAGAAATGGAATTGGGAAAATGTTATCTCGGTGAAAGAAGAATAAAAAACTGCCTAAAAGATCGTTTTAGGCAGTTTTTTACTGTTATTTATGTGTTTTATTTGGCTTCTTTTTCGCTGGGTTTCCGTTCCCTTGACGTTTTCTATTTTGTTCATCTTTTGCTTGTTTTTCATGTAGTGTATCTAAAAATTCATTCGAGTTACTCATGTTTATATCTCTCCTTTCATTTTGTCATGATTACTATAACCATTTAGGAGGATAATCATGAGTTAGAAGTTAGGCACTTAATTTTCTTCGATAATGTAAGTAAAATATTCCATACATAACAAATAGCATGAGTAAAACTTGTAACTCTACATTTTCTTTTAAAATAGCTGCGATAGTGTCTGGTAAGTACGGTGATTTATCGTTTGTGCTTAAACCTAACCATTTATTTAAGAGGCTAATGGTACAAAACATAAAAACACCGGACCAGCTTGCCGTAATTGCTTTTTGCTTAATTTTTGTTTCACGTTCATCATCTGTAATCCAAGGATTAGCAGTTTTATCACTACTAAAGAAGCCGTTTATATATCCCCATACAATCATTCCAATAAAGACAATTATCCATTTCATATATGTAATTCTCCTTTCTATGTAAAAAGTTTTTTACATATAATATTGTAATATTTTACAAAGTTTCATGTCAAATGTTTTTTACATATTGGTTTTCATATAGCAGGAATAAAGTATGAGATAGGGAAGAAATATGTAAGAGGATTTCATAATGAGAGGAGGAAGGGGATGAAAATCGTCTTTGTTCGGCACGGGGAAGGAGAACATACAAGGGATTTGCCATCAAGTTTAAAAGTGCTTCATCCGCCATTGACGGATGAAGGAAGGAATCAGGCTAAATTACTTCAATGCAATGTGCCATTACAAGAGGCGGATATATTAATTGCTAGTCCTACACTTAGAACTTTGCAAACGGCGACAATATGGAGTGCGAAAGTTGCTTGTCAAAAAATCGTTCATCCATATGTATCTCCGCGTATTTTTCCTTATCGAGAAGAAGCGAGAACATTACCGTGCGATTATATAGTAGATCAGGGAATGATAACAAAGTTATTTCCGCATTTTTCGATAGAGAAAAGCTCAAATAATCAGTTATGGAAGGAAGGTATAAACACTATTTCAGAGAATAGTTTTCAGCAAATAGTAGATAAATTTCTTCTTTGGTGTTATGAACTGGGTGCTGAAAGAATTTGCATTGTATCTCACGATGGAACAATTACAGCATATAGGCAATATTTACAGAAAGTCGTTTTAACTAGATCAGATTTTTTGAAAGAAACGGGCATATATGAAATGGATTTATCCCATAAAATTCTGATTGATAAGGGCTGATTATAGGATGGGGGTTGTATGTTGAATATTGCATTAGTAGTTGGTTTTAATTCGGATTTAGAGGCGCAATCAATCCGAGCATCTCTTGAATATTTTGGTGCAAGGGTTGTGACATATTGGATTGGTAGACCGAAAGATTTTGTGGAAGTTCTTTCTGGAAAGAACTTATTTAACGATATTAATTATATTATTTTTTGCTTTCATGGTGAAGAAGGGAAGTTTGTCATGGAAGAGTTAGGCGAAGAAGTATATGAACAAGATGAACCGAGAGGGTATTTTGGTACAGAAGAAATTTATAAATATGCAAAATTGCATAATACACATATTGTAAATAGCGGGTGCACGTTAGGGGAGCAAAATCTAGCAAAATCTTTTTTACATAGTGGTGCGAAATCATATATTGGATCGATTGATTATGTAGATGGAAATGCAGCACTTATGTTTACTATACGCTTATTTTATGGGGTTATTAACCATGGGAAAACGTTAGAAGAAGCCTTTCAAGAAGCGAGTTTAATTGATGAGGAGACACATACATTTCGATTCTATAATTAGTGTGAAACACGTTTATTCTATATTCGAATAAACGTGTTTCACATTTAACTCACATTTTTTTTACATTTTTTTCAATGAAAATGGTTATCACTTGTGGTATGATATGTTCAAGTTTTTACAGGTAATAAAAGTTACTATATAAACGTTAGTTTTTAATGTTTCATACGCATGTCACAGATTATTCATAATTAACGTTTGAAAAATAAGTAACTAATGTTATTATATTATCTGTAACTAACTTAATTACAACTTTAGGAGGAAGATATGGTTATTCAATTTTTAAGAGAAAACAAAGCAGTTTCTTTTGCATTAGCAGTAATTCGAGTATATCTTGGTTACACATGGTTAATGGCTGGAATCGGTAAACTACAAGGAAAAGGATTCGATGCAACAGGTTATTTGCAAGGGGCAATTGAAAAATCTAAAGGTGCACAACCGGCTGTTCAATCTTGGTGGGCATCATTCTTACAAGAATTTGCAATTCCAAATGTAGATTTGTTTAATACACTTGTAACATGGGGAGAAATTTTAGTCGGAATTGGTTTAATTGTAGGCTGTTTAACAAAAACAGCGGTCTTTTTTGGTCTTGTAATGAACTTTTCCTATATGTTTAGTGGGTCAATTGGTGTGAACCCTGAGATGGTTATCTTATCTATGTTTGTTCTTGTTTCCGGTATGAACGCTGGGAAATTTGGAATGGATGGCTTCGTTATCCCGAAAGTATTAGGATCAAAAACTCCAAAACGCCAAAAGCAAGCTGCTTAATATATGAAAACGGGTATCTCATTTTGAGATACCCGTTTATGTTATTTTTCAACTTTAATCGGATTGTTCTTAAAGAAATCTTTTACATACCCGACAAATTCTTGTGGTTCTTGGCGAAATGGTGCATGATAACCTTTTTCAATAATATGTAAAGTGCTATTTTTTAAGAATTGATGATACGTTTCTCCTTCTTTCCAGGAAACGCTACTATCATTTCTGCCCCATATAATTAAAGTTGGCTGTTTTATTTCATTTGCATTAATTTTAAGACGTCTAGGCCATAATTTCATTTTATTATAATGCTCTTCATCATTACGTTTGAATTTCACTTTGCTTTCATCATAATCTGTAATAGAAGAAACGGCATTTAAATCAGTCGACAATTGTGGTTTTGGTGAGCCTTGTTTATTAACGAATGTATGAGGGCCACCTGTAGCATCAGTTAAAATAAGGTGAGAAACTGCTTCAGGATATAAATATGTTAAATTTAGAGAAATTTCTCCCCCCATGGAATGCCCCAGTATTGCGAATGAATCATACCCTAGTTTTTTCATTAATTTATAATACAAATTTGCATGAGTTGGAAAAGAATAATAAAAATCCATTGGCTTAGATGAGCGCCCGAATCCTAAAGCATCTACAGAAATAATTGTATGATCTTTTGCTAAATCGGAGTAAATCTTTTGAAAACCATCTGATGACCCTCCAAAGCCATGAATCATAAGTAAAGGTGGTTTTTCATTACCAATCTTTTTAAAGTAAATGGTTTGACCATCTATTTCTACCATTTTTTCCTCGGTAGCTAGTTTCGCTGTAATTGTATTTTTAACTTGTTTTACTTGTTCTACTGGCTTTTCTGCTGCACTACATCCTACTAATAGTGTAAGAGTAAGACAACCTACCATAAAATAGCTAAATCGCTTCAATTAGGTGTCTCCTTTCTAACATAACGCTGTATCTATCATAGCAAATAGCATATTACGATTTCCAGGAAGTTGGCTACCATTTTTTATCATAAGAGGTGAAAGGAGCGTTTCTTGGAAATTTTCTGTTTGAAGAAATTGACGAAATGTAAATTGTGAGTGTGGAACATCAATTCGTACTATACCATTCCAACATTCACATATCTTTTTTAATAATTGGATAGCATCTTCTTCTTGCTTGGCGATAAGTGGATTGATACATAATATATTGCCCTTTTGTATGCATAATGAAAAAGCTTCTATACAGTTATTTCTTTCAATTTTAAAAGAGTATACGGCCCTTGGTAATAGCAAAGAGTAAAGTAGAGAACGATTCATACCAGTTGCAATTTGATCCAGAGAAGTAAGAGATATAAGGTCTTCTTCTTGTACTTGTTGTAAGTGAGAAGGATACGTCTTAATAGTCTGCTTTTCAAAACGATGAATCGTTGTTGCTGTTTGAAATCCACATGATGTGTATAGAGGTTCGCCAGCTTTTGTCGCAATAAGTGCAATGGGTTGTTTTGGATGAATTTGTTCCAAGCAATGATTTAGCAACATGCGCCCTAATCCGCGTCCTTGAAAATTAGGGTGAACGATTAACATACCAATGGAAGCGAAGTTACTTGGAAAGGGAAATACTCCTCCAGTCGCAATGAGTTTGTTTTCATGAATGTAACCTACAAGTGTGCCGATAGAAAGATACATTTCGAATTGTTTTTTCATAAAAATTTCATCGTGTAACCATCCAACAGATTTGCAAAGATTAAGTAATTCAAAAATAAAAGACTCATTTAGCTTTACTATTTTCATAAAGGCTCACCGCATTTCTATTTATTTTCATAAAAATAGAGTCAAAATGTAAAAAAAGAGATTTACGTTAAATGAAATCCAACTTGTTTATATTTAAATTGTAAAGGGCGGGATGATTGATACAAAAAGACAAAGTTATACAAATTATAACTGATATTTACATAAGTTAACAAAAAATTTACATACAGCTAATTTTCTCTTAATAGTCTTCCATTAAATTTGATAGTGGGAAATGAATAACCTAATTAGGGGGACAAGACAGTGAAAAAGTTTGTGAAAAAAGCATGGCCATTTGCAGTTGTGGCATCATTAGCAGTTACTTCGGTAGCAACATGGAATTTTACTCGTTCTAGTGAGGTTAATGCAGATGAGAACGGAAGCAATGCAAAGATTAAAAATGTTATCGTATTAATTGGGGATGGTATGGGTCCTTCATATATGACGGCTCACCGTTATATGAAAGATAATCCAAAAACCTTTGAAATGGAATCTACAGAATTTGATAAGCATCTTGTAGGAACACAAAAAACATACCCAGAAGATGAACATGAAAATATTACAGACTCTGCATCGGCAGCAACAGCTATGTCAGCAGGGATTAAAACATATAATGCTGCAATTGCAGTTGATAATGATAAAGCGGAAGTGAAAACAGTTCTTGAGCAAGCGAAAGAAAAAGGGAAATCAACGGGACTCGTTGCAACTTCTGAAATTACACATGCAACACCAGCTGCTTTCGGTGCGCATGACATTAGCCGTAAAAATATGGACGCAATTGCAAATGATTATTTTGATGAGAAGATTAAAGGGAAGCATAAAGTAGATGTTATGCTTGGCGGCGGCGTAAAGAACTTTGTTAGAAAAGATCGTAATCTTACAGAAGAGTTTAAGAAATCTGGTTATAGCTATGTAACGGATCGAGATCAATTGTTAAATGATAAAAATGACCAAATTCTTGGTTTATTTGCACCAGGTGGATTAGATAAAATGATTGACCGTAATGAGAAAACACCTTCATTAGAAGAAATGACTAATGCAGCAATTGAGCGTTTGAACAAAAATAAAAATGGTTTTTTCTTAATGGTGGAAGGAAGTCAAATCGACTGGGCTGGACATGATAATGATATTGTTGGTGCAATGAGTGAAATGGAAGACTTCGAAAAAGCTTTCAAAGCAGCGATTGAGTTTGCGAAAAAAGATAAAAATACGTTAGTTGTTGCAACGGCAGATCACGCTACTGGTGGCTTATCTTTAGGTGCCAATGGCGAGTATAACTTTAAAGTAGAACCAATTAAAGCTGCAAAGCGCACACCAGACTTTATGGCAAATGAGATTGCAAAAGGTGCAAATGTAGAAGAAACATTGAAAAAGTATATTGATTTACAATTAACTCCAGAAGAAATTCAAGCTGTAAATGATATAGCTCCGTCAAAAGATGTAACAAAGATTGATAATGCAATTGAAGATATTTTCAATAAGCGCTCGGTTACAGGCTGGACAACGGGTGGACATACAGGGGAAGATGTGAACGTATATGCATTTGGTCCAGGTAAATACTTGTTCTCTGGCGTTCAAGAGAATACAAATATAGCGAAACGTGTCTTTGATATTGTTGGCGGTGGCGATCCGAATAAAGGAAGACGCTAATTAAGAGCGAAAGTGAGGCGAAATGCCTCACTTTTCTTTTTAGGAGTTGGGAATATGAAAAAGTTATTTAGGAAATTAAGATTCCTTCTAGTGTTTGTAGTACTACTAGTTGGATGTCAACAAGAAGAGAATAACGTAGAACAAAAATCTACTACTAAAAAAACTGAGGAAAAGGTACAAATAACAAAAGAAGAAGAGAGATCTATTCAAGATGTTATTCATACATTTGTGCGAACGACGAATGAAAAAAATCTTGCAGAACATATGGAGTTATTTTCAAAGAAGATGCCTAGTGCTGAAGACTTAAAAACACAAAAAGAAGCCGCATTTCAAAAGGGAAATAAGAAAATTGAATTGGAACATATAGATATGAAAGTTAGTAAAGTAGGGTATGTTATTGTTGAAACGAAAGAAAAGGAAGTAGACGACAGTATCACTCTTCAAAAGAAAGTACAGTATGCTCTTGGGAAAGAAGATGATAAATGGAAGATTGAAGAGGTTCGAACGATAGAGAAAAAATAAAGTGAAACTTTAATAAGTGTGGAGTCGTACTTCCCAAAAATGATAGAAAAAAGGTTCTCATTGGCGAGAACCTTTTTTTATAGTGGTAGCATAATTTGATTTGAACATGCCTCAATATCATCAATATCTTGACGAATTGTGGCCATTTTATTATCCAGATCTTCAGCTTTCATTGCTGCATCATGTAGTTCATCTTTTAAATACTCCGGTATTTTCCCTTCATATTTATAATAAAGTTTGTGTTCTAAACTTGCCCAAAAGTCCATTGCCAGTGTACGTAACTGAATTTCTGCAAATACATCTTTTGTACCAGAATTTAGTGATAAAGGGTATTTAATGATCATGTGTAAACTTTTATATCCGTTTCGTTTTGGGTTAGCGATATAATCTTTTACTTCTATGACTTCCATATCTTCGCGTTTTTGAATGACTTCTTTCAAATGATAGATATCTTCTACGAAGCAACATGTAATACGAATACCAATAATATCTTGTAAATGTGTTTGAGCATTTTCAACTGTTGGTAATAAGTTTTTGCGCTCTAGTTTTTTAATAATACTTTCAGGTTGTTTTAGTCTTGTTTTTATATGTTCAAACGGGTTGTAATCCTCTAGAAATTGAGCTTCCCGGTTCATAATTTCAAATTTAGTTTTTAACTCTTCTAAAGCAAATGTATATGGTAATACAAAAGCTTTCCAGTAGTTAACTGTTGATTGATTATATTCCATTTATATACACACCTTTTCCTATTTGCAAGTGAGGTCGTTATTATACTAAATACCAAATCATATAAGCGCAAGCAGCAAATGATGAGATCATAAAGCGATATTTAGTTTTCATACTTTCAACTCCTTTCGAGTAAGATTTTATATTAATAAACATGATTGTTAATAAGTTCACTATGTACAGTTTCTATAGTAATAGATTCGTGTGAATTTCGTATGAACTAATTGTTTCAGCTTTTTGTCTTTTTTGCTGTTAATCATAATTATTATTCGGATTTAAAGTGTTTTTATTTGATTTATCTATTTTTATAAATTAATGTATATTTAAATTTATAGTTATTGAGGAGGATATATGGTGAACTTTGAAGAATTAGCAATTGCTAGACGTTCTGCAATGAAATTTATACAAGGTATAGAAATCCCTGATGAGGATTTTAAAAAAATATTTGAGTTAACTAAGCTTTCTCCATCTTGCTATAATTTGCAGCACACACATTATGTTGTAATTCGTGATCAAGAGCGAAAAGAAAGATTAAAAGAATTAGCTTTCGGTCAATATAAAGTATCGAGTGCATCAGCGGTAGTGCTCGTTTGTGGTGATAAAAAAGCATACCAAAATGTTGAAAATATTTACTTCGGTATGAAAGTTTTAAAAATGATTGATGAATGTGAATATGAAGATACAATTAGGCAAACGAAAGGTTTATATGAAGGAAAAGGAGAGCGTTTCATGGAGGATGAAGCGATTAGAAATGCTTCGTTAAGCGCGATGACTTTTATGTACGCAGCTAAATATTATGGCTATGATACATGTCCAATGATTGGTTTCGATGAAAAAGCAGTACAAAGTGAATTAAATATGCCAGAGCATATAGTACCTGTTTTAATGATTACGATAGGAAAAAGTGATATGACTAAAACTCGCCCACGAGGATATCGAAAGCCGATTAGTGAATTTGTTACATACGAATCGTTTTAATAAAGTGAAACTTTAAATCAGTGGGGGTCTTACTGCCCGTTAATGCGGGACAAAATTTATTTAACTATAAAAAACAAGGGGATTCTAAATGGAATCTTCTTGTTTTTGCAATTGACAAATAGAATGAAGTTTTATAATATATAAATCGTAATCATTACGTTTTAGTTGCAATCTTTGAAAGAAAGGAGAATTAAATATGCGTGTAAATATTACATTAGCTTGTACGGAGTGCGGCGATCGTAATTACATTTCTAAAAAAAATAAACGAAACAATCCAGAACGCATCGAACTAAAAAAATATTGTCCACGATTAAAGCGAGTAACGTTACATCGTGAGACGAAGTAAAAGACTAGAGATATCTCTAGTCTTTTTTTTATAGTTCTTTGGTTTTGTTTGTTATAATTACCTTAAAATGTAATAAAGGGAGCGGTATGATGAATCAAAAAGATAAAGAAAGAAAAGAGCGAGTGGCTCATATTATTAACATTCCAGATGAATATAGTCTTGTTGTAGATGATCAAGAAGGGGTTGATGACCCGTATCATCTATTATGGTGGGAGCATAAAGAGGATCAGGAGAGAACGATACAAATTACATTGAATAGACATACTGGTAATTTAATTGAGTTTAGGATAGATGATGAAAATTCTTTTTCAAGTGGTAAGGAAGCGATAGAGGAGAAGAAGGCAAGGGAGATTGCAAATGCGTTCTTGAAAAAATATACAAAAGAAGGATATGAATTCTATACATATGTAACGGTTAAGGACGACAGGCGTGGTTGGAAAGAAGTAAATTATATGCAAGAAGTGAATAGCTATCCATTGCCGAATACAGGGTGCGTTGTGCGAGTGAACCCTTCAGGTAATGTTGTGCAATTTCATTACAATGGACAAAAAGCTATAGAGAAAAAACCGTTATGGACAAGTGAAATTGTTGAGGAGAATATCGTTTTAGAAAATTTGAAAGCTAGACAAGATATGAGACTTGTATTTATAGATTTAACATACTCTTCATGTGAGTATGAAAGCGGGGAAGAAGTAAAAGGGTACCATCTTGTATATGAACCAGAGCCTAGTCATGCGTTTATTGATGCAAGTACAGGTAAAGATTTATATGAGCCAGATCATTATAAATTGTCTTCGGCTGTAGCTGTTGGAAAATCGAGAAAAGGTAGCCAACAAGATGATGTATTCGAATTATTTGACTGGAATAAAGAAGGTTTTACAAAAGTAGATGAGACGGAAAATGATGATGAAATAAGGATGAAATTTGTTCCGAAAGAGGAATTACAAAAACAGAAAGAAGAAAAGAATCCATATTTAATGAATGAATTCTTTAACAAGCATTTACCGATGTTGAAATATAATAATTTAGTTAGCGTTACAATTGATAAATTAACCAATGAATTAACTGGTTTTATAAAACTGACAGATGATAAAGAAGTAAAGCAAATACTGTCTAGAGAGGAATGTTTACAAAAAGCACTTCAATTTTTAGAACGAGTTATTCCAGATATCAAACAATATCTGCGTCTTTGGGAGGAACGTGAAGCAGAAGAAGATGGGATTGAAAGATTTATCTTTTCTGTATATATAAATGATATTCCGGCAGAGTATAACCAATTTATGATCAACATCAATGCAGAAAATGGTGCTGTTATGCACTACTCGGGGGAGTCTAGCAACTTTATAAAAAAATTACTTACATATGAAACAACACCAAAAGTAACAAAAGAAAAAGCGTTAGAAATATACAGAGCGGCTATCCGAGTTAAATTAGAATGGTTTGTAGATCATGATGCAGAGGAAACGAAATACAAACTACTGTACAAACAAACGACAGATGAAAAATATAAAGAACCTTTTGATTGTAGTCGGGAAATTCGTTATATTGATGCCCAAACTGGGAGAAAGATTTGGAGTAAGTAAAATAAAAAGAGTTATTTTTCAAAGAAAATAACTCTTTTTATTTTTATAATTTGCCTGTTCGCTTTTCAAAAGTAAATGTGATAGGAAGATTGGAATGAGAACTATCACTTTTAAATATTACTTTCCATTCTTTAGTATGGGCTTTAATTTCAAAATTAAGAAGATTTATCGCTCTACGTTTATCTATTTCTAAAAACATATTATGAATTTCTGGTTCTTGCTGTAAATTAAGAGCCTTTAGTGTGACTGTAAATGTGAAAAAATTCTGCCCTTCATATACTATTTTTGATATTTTTGTTTTTTGTGTATTTAACAGCACATAAAAACGGTCTGATGGAGTTAATTGTACAGAGTCATCAGTAATTTCATTCTCGCTATTATGAAGTTCAACTAAGAAAGATGTACTATGGGAAGAATCTTTTTTGCTTGTAATCTGTAATTCAGTAGGAATCATCGGTATTTCATAAAAGTCATTCCTTATTATGTTATTGTAATCCTCTGAAAATTTACGGACTTCTTTTGGAAAAGAGTCTTCTTGTGTACTTAAAAAAGTTTTATGTTGCTTTGGAATTTTTTTACTAAAATTTAATGTTTCTTTAAAGTAATAATTGGATCCAGTTAAAAATAAAAAACTACAAATTAATAAAAAAATTCGATACAGATTTTGAAAATGAAAGAACAATAGTATACATGTAATAATTCCAATTACATAGAAAATAAAGATAAGTAGTTCTAGTTTTGAGTGAAACGAGAAACCATAGTTATGAAAAAATTTTATTCCAGTTATAATTTGAGCTCCAAAAAATAAAGAAATTCCAAATTGAAAAAATAATAAATCAGGCCCTCTTTTAATAACAAAAGTAATGAACGAAATGAAAAGTAAAAATACTCCTAAATAAATTGTTACATTTAATAATCGTTCTAATGTAATCATGAATAATGTCCCCTTTAATAGCATATTCATATATAAATAACAATTTTATATAATTATAATATAACAATAAATTATTTTAAATGTTGGAAGTGTTGAGTTTTATAAATAAACTGTACAGACACAAACAACCTCACGCCCACATACACATAATAAAGACCACTATTTTGGCGGAGG
Source organism: Bacillus cereus group sp. Bce041 (assembly GCF_052646455.1). Classification (NCBI taxonomy): domain Bacteria; kingdom Bacillati; phylum Bacillota; class Bacilli; order Caryophanales; family Bacillaceae; genus Bacillus; species Bacillus cereus group sp. Bce041. The sequence goes on along the minus strand of NZ_JBQXON010000001.1, from coordinate 591,937 downwards.
TGAAAGGTTTGAGTCTATTCGCCGCAATTGGATATATGGTTCGAGAAGTGTTTGTCTTTGTTTCTTATGTGAAGAATAATGCGTTCCCGCAGCCGTTATCATCAGATGATGAGAGAAAGTACTTAGAGTTAATGGAGCAAGGTGATGCTCAAGCGAGAAATCTTTTAATTGAACATAATTTACGGCTTGTAGCTCATATCGTTAAAAAATTTGAGAACACAGGAGAAGATGCAGAAGATTTAATTTCAATTGGTACGATCGGGCTCATTAAAGCGATCGAGAGCTATTCTGCTGGAAAGGGAACGAAGCTTGCGACGTATGCAGCACGCTGTATTGAAAATGAAATTTTGATGCATTTACGTGTACTAAAGAAAACGAAAAAAGATGTTTCACTTCATGATCCGATCGGGCAAGATAAAGAGGGCAATGAAATATCGCTTATTGATATATTAAAATCAGAGTCTGAAGATGTAATTGATATGATTCAGCTTAGTATGGAGTTAGAAAAAATTAAAGAGTATATCGATATTTTAGACGAAAGAGAAAAAGAAGTGATTGTGAAACGTTTTGGACTTGGGCTAGATAAGGAGAAAACACAGCGGGAAATCGCTAAGGCGCTTGGTATTTCTAGAAGCTACGTATCACGGATTGAAAAGCGTGCTTTAATGAAAATGTTCCACGAGTTTGTAAGGGCAGAGAAAGAGAAAAAAGGGAAAGAGTAAAGTGTATTAGAAGCAGCCATATTTAAAATGGGCTGCTTTTCTTATTGTAAATAAGAAAAGAAAACGCGTTATGCTAAGAAGAAATACATGTTCACTGTTGAAAATGACGGATTCTATCTGTAATATTAGAAGGTGCTAAATAATTTAAGAATAATACCATACTTAGTTTTCTGTATGTATAATAAGGCTGCTTTATATGATATGTGGGAATAAGAACCAATTTTACATATGATATAGAAAGAAAAGAAGGGAAAACTAAAGTTATAGACTGATTAGGGGGTTTCGCAATTTGCGACGTACATTATATCGACTTATGATAGAACTTACAAATGGTCGCTTTACTTCTTATATATTACGTAAATTTGCACAATCTCGTTTGAGCTCTATTATTATTCCATCGTATGCGAAAGTTTTTCAAATTAATCAAGATGAGATGGAAAAGGGTTTGAAGGAATATAGAACATTGCATGAATTATTTACGCGTAAGCTAAAAGAAGGAAAGCGTAGTATTGATACAGATGCATCGAGTATCGTTAGTCCTGTTGATGGTGTTTTTGCAGATCAAGGTCCTATTGAGGATACAAAAACATTTGATATTAAAGGAAAGCGCTATTCAATTGTGGATATGCTAGGTAATGAAGAACGTGCAACGCGATATGCAGGCGGTACATATATGGTAATTTATTTGAGTCCAAGTCATTATCATCGCATTCATAGTCCGCTTTCTGGTTCTGTGACTGAAAGATTTGTACTCGGTAGAAAATCATATCCGGTAAATGCAGCTGGTATGGAATACGGGAAAGAACCACTGTCAAAAAATTATCGTTCTGTTACAGAAGTAAGCAGTGATGGCGAGCATATGGCTCTTGTAAAAGTAGGTGCCATGTTTGTTAATAGTATTGAGCTTTTGCATGAGAGAGACACTGTTCAAAAAGGTGAAGAAATGGCATACTTTACATTTGGTTCAACAGTTGTGTTATTGTTTGAAAAAGATATGATAGAAGTAGTGCAGGAATTAAAGAGTGGACAAGAGCTTCGTCTTGGTCAAAAAATAGCTACTCGCTTAGCTCATAAATAAAGAAAAGCTTTTATAACCGTAAGTAAGAGTTATGGGCAAAGATACTTAATGATGAAATCCCCTAGATGGGAGTACTTGTTTATTCGAGAGCCATCGTAGGATGGCTCTTTTTACAGGGCATCCAATAAATTATCCTTTAACTGTTTAATTGGTAAGGGCTGATTAAACTTTCACTTTATATGTAATCAAGATGATTTGACAAGCTTGTCCTCTAATGAGCGTCTAATGATTTCTTGTTTTATAAGTAAAATGAAGTCGGGATTTAATTTTAGTTCTTTTGCTTTATAATAAGACTCAGTGAGTAACTCAGTGGATAACTGTTCCATATGTTTTGTTTTCAAGGTGAGTCACCTCCTAATAATATAAGGATTGATTCGTTGATGCATTTAATGTACCAAAAAAATATGACAGTCACAAACGAGTGGTTATCCACATACCTAGGTGGATAAAGTGTGTATAGTTTGTTAGTAAATTCCAAATTAACTGAAAAATTAATGTGGAAAATGTGTACAATTTTATCCACAGGTTATATATCGAAAAATGTTGTCGAAAAATTTTATGAAAAATCCTCAAAGAGGTGAAAGAAATTGAAACTATTTTTACCAAATGAATATGTGAAAAATGTATATCATGTTCAACCAGAAGATTTAAAAAAACGTGGGATTAAAGGCGTTATTACTGACTTAGATAACACTTTAATTGAATGGGATCGTCCCAATGCAACACCGCAACTTGAAAAATGGTTCTTGGAAATGAAAGAGCAAGGCATTCAAATAACGGTCGTTTCAAATAATAATGAGCAACGTGTAAAAGATTTTGCTGATCCATTAGGTATTCCATTTATTCATAGTGCACGTAAACCATTTGTTCGCGCATTTAAGCGTGCGATACAAGAGATGCGTTTGCAGCCAGATGAAGTTGTAGTAATTGGAGATCAGTTACTGACGGACGTGCTTGGTGGCAACCGAGTAGGCCTTCATACAATTTTAGTTGTACCGGTAGCACAAACGGACGGATTAGTAACGCGCTTTAATCGAAAAATTGAACGAAGAATTATGAAAAATATGAAGAAAAAAGGTTTAATTAACTGGGAGGAATAAAGTTTGACTGAAACAATTAAATGTATTGGTTGCGGTGTAGAAATTCAAACAGAAAATAAAAACGAAGTGGGGTATGCTCCTGCCTCATCTTTAGAGAAAGAACAAGTTATTTGTCAACGTTGTTTTCGCTTGAAGCATTACAATGAAATTCAAGATGTATCGTTAACAGATGATGACTTCCTACGCATTTTAAATGGAATTGGAAAATCAGATGCATTAGTAGTCAAAATTGTAGATATTTTTGATTTTAATGGTAGCTGGTTACCTGGCTTACATCGTTTCGTAGGGAATAATAAAGTATTACTTGTTGGAAATAAAGCTGATTTAATTCCAAAGTCAGTAAAACATGATAAAGTAAAACATTGGATGCGCTATAGTGCAAAGCAGCTAGGATTAAAACCAGAAGATGTCTTTTTAATTAGTGCAGCGAAGGGACAAGGAATCGCTGAACTAGCAGATGCTATTGAGTATTATCGCGGCGGCAAAGATGTTTATGTTGTTGGATGTACGAATGTAGGGAAATCGACATTTATTAATCGTATGATTAAAGAATTTAGTGATGAGACTGAAAATGTAATTACAACATCTCATTTCCCAGGAACAACACTTGATTTAATTGATATTCCATTGGACGAAGAGTCTTCTTTATATGATACGCCAGGTATTATTAACCACCACCAAATGGCTCATTATGTTGGAAAGCAAAGCTTAAAGCTTATTACACCAACAAAAGAAATTAAGCCGATGGTATTCCAATTAAATGAAGAACAAACGTTATTCTTTAGTGGATTGGCACGTTTTGATTATGTAAGTGGTGGTCGTCGTGCATTTACTTGTCACTTCTCGAATCGCTTAACAATCCATCGTACAAAGCTTGAGAAAGCAGATGAATTATATAAAAATCATGCCGGGGATTTACTAAGCCCACCAACGCCAGAAGAATTAGCAAATATGCCTGAGCTAGTGAAATACGAATTTAATATTCGTGAACCTAAAACGGATGTTGTATTCTCTGGATTAGGATGGGTTACTGTGAACGAACCAGGAGCAAAAATTGTTGCACACGTACCAAAAGGAGTAAGTGTTTCACTACGTAAATCTTTAATTTAATATGGAGAGGGATTTATGAAACAATTATATGGTGTAATCGGAAATCCAATTGGACATTCATTATCACCCGTTATGCATAACGATGCATTTGAACACTTGAATATGGATGCCCATTATCATGCGTTCCTTGTTGAAGAGGAATTGCTAGGGGAAGCAGTAAGAGGTTTAAAAGCATTAGGTATTTCAGGATTTAATGTAACAACTCCGCACAAGGTTGCTATTATGGAGTATTTGGATGAGATTGACCCATTGGCAAGGAAAATCGGTGCAGTAAATACAGTGGTTCATAAGGATGGAAGATTAATTGGCTATAACACAGACGGGATTGGTTTTGTTCGAGCGCTGCAGTCAATTAGTAATGAACCACTTCAAGGGAAACGTATTTTGTTACTTGGTTCAGGTGGTGCTAGCCGAGCTATTTATTTTTCTCTTGCTGATGTAGGTGTAAAAGAGATTGATGTAGCCAATCGTACAGTAGATAAGGCAAAGGAACTTATTGCTGCACGTACGGCCGATGTTAATTCTGTTGCTTTGTCGTTAGAAAAAGCGACAGAAGAACAAGGAAATTATGATATTATCATTCAGACGACAACGATAGGTATGCATCCACACGTAGAACATACGCCATTACAAATTTGTTCGTTAAAAAAAGGAATGATTGTATCAGATATAATTTATAATCCATTTGAAACGAAAATTTTATGTGAGGCAAAAGAGCAAGGTGCAATCATTCAAAATGGTATTGATATGTTTGTTTATCAAGGAGCACTTGCATTTGAAATGTGGACAGGACGCACGCCAAATATCGAGAGAATGAAACAATTAGTTATAGAAAAGCTTGGAGGCTAACATATATGTTAACAGGAAAACAAAAAAGATTTTTACGTGCACAAGCACATCATTTAACACCAATTTTTCAAGTAGGAAAAGGCGGAGTAAATGAAAATATGATTAAACAAATCGCAGATACTTTAGAAGCTCGTGAGTTATTTAAAGTAAGTGTATTACAAAACTGTGAATTTGATCGCCGTGAGGTTGCGGAAGAACTTGCAAAAGGTGCACGTGCTGAAATCGTTCAAGTAATTGGAAGCACAATCGTTTTATACAAAGAATCAAGAGAAAATAAACAAATTAAGCTTCCTCGATAAAAAGACTAGCATGCGCTATTTTTATCGTTTATGCGTAATGATGTAGAGAGCGAAACCAATTGAACTTTTATTAATAGCAACTCTCTTCATTCCTAACAGAGGAGAGTTGCTGTATGTAAAAGGAAGGGGCGTTTCTTTTGAGAAAAATTGGCATCATTGGCGGTACATTTGATCCGCCTCACTATGGACATTTGCTAATTGCAAATGAAGTATATCACGCTTTGAACTTGGAAGAAGTATGGTTCTTGCCAAACCAGATTCCGCCACATAAACAAGGGCGGAATATTACAAGTGTAGAAAGTCGTTTACATATGTTAGAGCTCGCGACTGAGGCAGAAGAGCACTTTTCTATTTGTTTAGAAGAGCTAAGTAGGAAGGGCCCATCTTATACGTATGACACTATGTTACAATTGACGAAGAAGTATCCGGATGTGCAGTTTCACTTTATTATTGGTGGGGATATGGTTGAGTATTTACCGAAGTGGTATAACATTGAAGCTTTATTTAATCTTGTAACGTTTGTTGGAGTTGCAAGACCTGGGTATACATTGCATACACCATATAAGATTACTACAGTGGAAATTCCGGAATTTGCAGTTTCTTCATCCTTATTACGTGAGAGATATAAGGAGAAGAAAACGTGTAAATATTTACTTCCCGAAAAAGTACAGGTATATATCGAGAGGAATGGGTTGTATGAATCGTGAGAATGCACTGCATATTGTCAAACAACAAATGCATGAAAAACGTTATATACACACAATTGGTGTAATGGAGACAGCGATTGAGCTTGCTAAGTTATACGGTGTGGACGAAAAAAAAGCAGAGATGGCAGCTATATTCCATGATTATGCGAAATGTAGAGCAATTTCAGAGATGGAAGAGATTATTAAACGTGAAGATTTGCCGAAAGATTTACTTTGCTATAACAAAGAGTTATGGCATGCACCTGTTGGGGCATACTTAGTAGAAAAAGAAGTAGGCATTACGGATTCTGAAATTTTGCAAGCTATTACATATCATACAAGTGGTCATGAGAATATGACGATGTTAGATAAAGTGATTTATGTAGCTGATTACATTGAACCTGGGCGAAAGTTTCCAGGAGTGGAAGAGGCTCGTAAACTCGTATATACGGATATAAATCAAGCTTTATTATTTGCGTTAAAGAGAACAATTCAATTTTTAATGGAAAAAGATCAGACGATTTATCCATTAACATTCCAAACATACAATGCAGTTATCAAGGAGGAAATGAGTAAATGAACGATAAAGATTTATTAGTATTAGCGGCAAAAGCAGCTGATGATAAGAGAGCAGAAGATATGGTTGTCCTAAATATGCAAGGTATTTCACCAATTGCAGATTATTTCATTATTTGTCACGGGAATTCAGACAAACAAGTGCAAGCAATTGCACGTGAAATTAAATCAAAAGCACATGAGTTCCAAATCGACGTACAACGTATGGAAGGGTTTGACGAAGCACGTTGGGTATTAGTTGATCTTGGAGATGTAGTTGCTCATGTATTCCATAAAGATGAGCGTAATCACTATAATTTAGAGCGTCTATGGGGCGATGTGCCACGTGAAGATATTACAGAAGAGTTAGGCCAATGAAATACGAACAATTTGCATTGTTGTACGACGAACTAATGAATGATGTCCCTTATGATAAATGGGTGGAATTTACAGAGGAAAGTTTACAGCAGGCAGATATGAAAGAGGCAAAAATTCTTGATGTAGCATGCGGTACAGGTAATGTAACCCTGCCGCTTGTGCAAAAGGGTTACGATTTAATAGGTGTCGATCTTTCAGAAGAAATGTTAACAGTCGCTCAGCAAAAACTAGGAGGAGAGGGATACTTTATTCCTTTTTATCAACAAGACATGCGAGAGCTTGATGTTCCAGGTGAGTTTGATTGTGTAACCATCTTTTGTGATTCATTAAATTATGTATTGCAAGAAGATGGAGTACAAGAAACATTTAGAAGAGTATTTCATCATTTACGTCAAGATGGTTTGTTTTTATTTGATGTACATTCTTTATATAAAATACATCATGTATTTCAAAATGAAACGTATACAGTGAATGGAGAAGAAATATCTCTTATTTGGAATTGCTTCCCTGGTGAAGAATCAAATAGTGTAGAGCATGATTTAACATTCTTTGTTCAAGATCCGGAAGAAGATGTGTACCATCGGTTTGACGAATGTCACGTGCAACGTGCATATCAAGTGGAAGAGTTAACGAAATGGCTTGAAGAAGCAGGTTTTATAGTGCTTCGTGTAACAGGTGATTTTGAGCGACTTGAAGTTACAGAACAAACAGAGCGTATTTTCTTCATGGCGAAGAAAAACGGATAAAACAAAAGCAACCGAGAAGGTTGCTTTTGTTTTATAAAGAAGATGTATTTTTAGTTCTAGCATAATCTGAAGATTGTATGCGTAAAGTGTGGGAATAGTAGTTGAAGTGAAAATGTATTGTAAAAAAGTAAGTATTTATAAAAAGGATTTGGAATGAAAATGACGTATTTATTATGTGTGTTTATTGAATTGCTGATCAACGCATTCTAAATCTTCATCAAATTTTTCATGTGTTCGCTCGATTAACTTATGGAACATATCTCCAACGTGCTCTTCTAAAACCCGAATGCCTTCCCCAGTAACGCCGCCTTTCACGCAAACCTTTTCTTGTAAGGTAGGTAATGTGAAGATTTCTTTTTCAAGTAATTTCCCCATCCCCACGACCATTTCACTTACTAAAGTAGTAGCCTCTTCGTGTGTAATATTTGTTTTATCTACAGCAGCGTTAATGAAGCATTGTAGTAAATAACTAAAGAAAGCAGGACCGCAACTTGCTATATCAGATGAAACGCGCGTTATATCTTCTTCTATTACAAGAGGTGTAGAAATGTTTTTGAATAGACGAAGTAGTTTTTGTTGCCATTCTTCAGAGCAATTATCTCCAAATGTAAATAGTGAGGCGCCAGAGAGCGCGCGATTTGTGATACTTGGAATGATACGCGCGACGTGGCAAGGTACGAGAGTCTCTAATTGTGATGGAGATATTGGACTTGTAATAGAAACTAAGCACGTTTCATCAGAAAAATGTTCAGCGTATTTTTTTAGGATAGGGTATATATCTATCGGCTTGACACAAATAAAAATAAGTTGTGATTGTTCGATTACTTCCGGGATTGTTTTTGCTATATGAACAGAAGGGTATTTTTCTTTTATATGATATGCTTTTGCAGGCGTCCGATTAATGATTGTAAGGCACGAAGGTTTGACAGCACGGGTTTCTAAAAATGCATCGATTAGTATATTCCCCATGTTTCCTGTCCCTATAATTCCTATGTTCAAAGTTTCATCCCTCCTTCGTAACAGCTTTCTCCTAAACAATATGAATGATGTTATAAATTTATGATTAGAGGTGTAAAATGATGTGGGATTTTCCGAAAAAGTGGTTAGGTTTAGTAGCTATTATTGGAACTTTACTTTTTCTTGTTTTTTGGAAAATGAATCAGAGTGTAGAACGAATGCCTATTACAATGAATGTACAAGAGAAGGAGATCGAAAAAAAGGGTAAACCGAAAATATCGGATACAAAGGAACAGAAAAGAACAATTATAATTGATGTGAAAGGAGCGGTTAGTAAAGAAGGGGTATATGAAATGAAGGAAGGAGATCGCGTAAAGGATGCGGTTCAAAAGGCTGGTGGTTTTTTATCAGAAGTAGATATGAAAAAAGTGAATTTAGCACAAATTGTACAAGATCAAATGCTTCTTTATATACCGAGTAAAAATGAATCAGAACAAGGGGTGCTTACTTCTTCTAAGGAAGATGGCAAGATTCGAATAAATACAGCGGCGAAAGAACAACTAGAAAAAATTACAGGGATTGGCTCTCGAAAGGCAGAAAGTATTTTGAAATATCGAGAAGAACATGGTCCGTTTCAGAAAATAGAAGATTTATTAGAGATTGATGGGATTGGTGCGAAGTCTCTTGAAAAGATAAAAGATCAAATTATTATTCCGTAAAAGATTGACGAAGTTTTTCTTCTTTCGCTACACTACAAGTAGACAAAAAAGTAGGTGAAAAATATGGAACGAATTTCATGGGATCAATATTTTATGACGCAAAGCCATCTACTATCTTTGCGTAGTACATGTACAAGGCTTGCGGTAGGAGCGACAATCGTTCGCGATAAACGAATTATTGCTGGTGGATATAATGGTTCAATTAAAGGTGGCGTACATTGTATAGATGATGGTTGTTACGTAATCGATAATCATTGTGTTCGGACAATTCATGCCGAAATGAATGCTTTATTACAATGTGCCAAGTTTGGTGCGAAAACAGAGGAAGCAGAAATTTACGTTACGCATTTCCCTTGTTTACAATGTTGTAAGGCAATTATTCAAAGTGGTATTACAGCGGTTTATTATGCGCAGGATTATAAAAATCATCCATACGCCATAGAGTTATTTGAACAAGCGAATGTAACAGTGAAACACGTTCCGCTAGAATATGATATTGCTGCATTAGAGGATCAAAAACGTTATACAGAGTTGAAAGAATTATTTGTGTCTTTAGAAAAAGATAATTTATCAATGGAAGAATTACAGCATGTATTCACGAAAGCAAAAATGATGCTATAAGGAGTGAGTATAAGTTGCAAGAACAATGGGGGTATGTTGCAATCTCGTTTATAATAGGGATTGCAATTGCCTTTTCCTCGTCACTTTTATTGATAGTTTTTTGCCTCTTTTTAAATGTTTTCTTCTGTTTATATCGCACTTCGCGTAAAACCTTCATTTTTTGTATTGTAGCGTGCTTTAGTAGCGTTATATACACTTCCTATGTTCAAGTATGGAATAAGCCTCTAGGGAAGCCCTATGCAGTTACAAGAGGGGTTATACAAAACACACCGCTTGTTAATGGGGATCGCCTATCTTTTCAATTTGAAGATCAGAATAAAAATATAGTGCAGTTAAGTTATAGAATAAAATCAGCTTTGGAAAAGAAAAAAATGCAACAATTATAGGCAGGGATATCATGTGTATTCGAGGGTGAGAGGAAAGAACCGGAAACAGCTCGGAATTTTCATGGTTTTAATTACCGTGATTATTTATACAAGCAACATATTCATTTCACATTTGAGGCTACATATATTTCTGAATGCTATAAAACATCATTGTCGCTCACGCAATGGATTCTTCTTTTAAGGCAACAAGCAATCTCGAAAGTTACAGAAATGTTTCCAGAGCAATCAGGTGCTTTTATGAATGCATTACTCTTTGGTGATAGACAACAAATGACGTTTGAAGTGGAAGAGCAATATCAACAATTTGGTCTTGTACATTTGTTAGCAATTTCAGGTTCACACATTGTATTGTTGATGGTGATAGTATATTTTATTTTGCTAAGAAGCGGTGCGACGAGGGAGGTAGCAACAATTTGCCTTATCATTTGTATTCCTTTGTATATGGTTTTAGCAGGGGCTTCACCCTCTGTTATAAGAGCTTCTATAACAGGGGTTTTGATGTTGATTGCTTTTATGTGCTCGATTCGTTTATCTAGTTTAGATGCTTTAAGTGTAACAGCTATATGTATGCTTATATATGACCCTTATCCTGTTTTTAATATTGGATTTCAGTTTTCTTTTGTAGGTAGCTTCGCTTTACTTTTGTCTGCTCCGTTATTGTTAGGGAGTAGCAACGGAGTAATCCGAAATTCTATTTATATTTCTATCATTTCACAGCTCGTTAGTACTCCGATTTTGTTATATCACTTTGGTTATTTTTCTCCATATAGCATTCTCCTCAATCTCTTATACGTTCCGTTTTTATCTATCATTGTATTACCATGTAGCATTATTATTTTACTGTGTATGCCAATTGTCCCGTTTCTCGCAAAAGGATTTGCGGATGTATTATCAATAGGCTTGAGTATGTCTAATGATTTTCTAAGTTATTGTGAAAGTTTACCATTTACCCAGCTTATCTTCGGGGAAACGCCCTTCAATCTTGTAGCTGTATATTGCGCGAGTATTGTCAGTATATTGATGGTTTGGGAAAGAAGAGCGCCGAAAAAAATGGTTTGTATAGTTGCGAGTGTATTTATTTTTATTAGCACATGTCATTATGTATATCCATATTTTAGAGGAAGCGGAAGTGTAACATTTATTGATGTTGGACAAGGTGATGCAATATTAATTCGCCTTCCGTATGATAAAGGGATTTATCTTATTGATACAGGTGGAACGCTTCGTGTGAATAAGGAAGAATGGCAACAAAAAAAGCATGAATTTTCTGTTGGGAATGATGTTTTAATACCCTTTTTACAAAAAGAAGGTATTAAAACAATTGATAAATTAATCGTAACGCATGGAGATGCAGATCATATAGGTGCTGCGCAAGAATTATTATCATATATACCTGTAAAAGAAGTGGTATTTGGCCGAAAGGGAAAAGATGCAGTATTAGAAAAAGTAGTCAAGAAACAGGCATTAGAAAAGGAAATGAAAATAACTGAAGTGGGGGAAGGGGCGAGTTGGAGTGTAAATGAAGCGGAATTTTTCGTTTTAGCTCCAAAAGGAAAAGAAAAAAGCGAAAATAACGCTTCAATTGTAATATGGGCAAAATTTGGAGGGTTGAAGTGGCTATTTACAGGCGATTTGGAAGAAGAAGGGGAAAAGATTTTAGTAGAGGCATATCCAGATTTACAAGTGGATGTTTTAAAAGTTGCTCATCATGGGAGTAATACGTCATCTATAGAGCCTTTTTTGAACGTCATACAGCCTCGTGTAGCGATTATATCTGTTGGTAAGCAGAATAGGTATGGACACCCGCATAAAGAAGTGATAGAGCGTTTTGAGAAGATGGGGAGTGCGATATGGCGCACGGACAAGCAAGGTGCTATTTCCTATGTTTTTAAAGGGGAAAATGGAACCTTTAAAAGTAAAATCACATATGATAAAACACATAATAGATGAAAAAGAGAAGACTGCCACTTCATGGCAGTCTTTAAGAACCGATAAATTTAATAACAGTTGCAATGATGAAAAGTGTTGCGAAAAAACCAAATGAGACGATAAATCCTACCCCTGAATCAATAGCGTCATTGCGTTTACTTTGAACGTTTTGTTCAAAATCATTCATTTAGAATCCCTCCCCAACATTCCACTTTAGTATAAAATATTGTCAGAAAAAAATCTACAATTTCCATATGAAGAGAAAACGAGCTTTTTTGCTACTTTTAAATCAAGAAGTAATGTGAGTTTTTCGTTTCCAAGCATGTTAACAGTTGGCACTTATACTCAAATTTTTATTGCGAATAATAAAGGGAAGGTGATTACCGCACACCAATAAGAAACCCGGGGCTTATTGCGTGGCGTTTAATATAAATAAAGGGACGGGTTATAAAGCCTGTTCCTTTGTACTTGTAAAACAAAAGCTAGGGCATTAGTATAAATATATATTGCCAAGTTAGGGAGTAGGAAAAAGTATGAGTGATATACATAAAAAAATTAAAAAGAAACAGTTTGCTCCGTTATATTTACTATATGGAACGGAAGCTTTTTTTATAAATGAAACGATAAAGCTTATTACGACAGAAGCACTTGAAGAAGAAGATCGAGAGTTTAATGTTGTGACATACGATTTAGAAGAAGCGTATTTAGAAGATGTGGTTGAGGATGCGCGTACGCTTCCTTTCTTCGGAGAACGGAAAGTACTGTTAATAAAATCACCGCTATTTTTGACTTCGCAAAAAGAAAAGTTAGAGCAAAATATAAAAATTTTAGAAGAATACATTGGTGAACCTTCTCCATTTTCTATTCTTGTTTTTGTTGCGCCTTACGAAAAACTTGATGAGCGAAAAAAAATTACAAAACTATTAAAGAAAACAGCAGATGTAGTAGAAGCAAATGCGATGCAAATACAGGATGTTCAGAAGTGGATTGTTGCTCGTGCAGATGAAGTGCATGTGCATATTGATAACACGGCTGTTAGTTTGTTGCTAGAGCTTGTGGGAAGTAATGTAACAATGTTGGCGAAGGAAATGGACAAGTTAACGTTATACGTTGGTATGGGTGAAGAGATTACGACGAAACTTGTTGCAGAGCTTGTACCAAAATCCGTTGAGCAAAATGTATTCGCTTTGACAGAAAAAGTGGTGAAAAAAGATATTGCAGGTGCAATGCAAATTTTGGATGGATTATTTACGCAGCAGGAAGAGCCGATTAAATTGCTTGCGTTATTAGTGAGTCAATTCCGCTTGTTGTATCAAGTGAAAGAGCTACAGCAACGTGGTTATGGACAAAATCAAATTGCGTCTCATATTGGTGTACATCCGTATCGCGTGAAGTTGGCAATGAATCAAACGAAGTTTTTCTCTTTTGAAGAATTAAAAAAAGTGATTATAGAATTAGCGGAAGCTGATTATAGTATGAAGACGGGAAAGATGGATAAGAAACTTGTGCTCGAGTTTTTCTTAATGCGATTAAATCATATGTGATGACACAAAAAAGTTCATGTACTAAGTACATGAACTTTTTTGTATATAAAAAAACGATCCAAATGGATCGTTTTTTAAACGCCTTACGCGTTTACTTGTTTCGCTAAGCGAGATTTTTGACGAGCTGCAGCGTTTTGGTGGATAAGACCTTTACGAGCTGCTTTATCAAGTTTTTTAGAAGCAGTTTTGAAAGCTTCTTTAGCATTTTCAAGATCGTTATTAGTAACTAAAGCTTCTACAGTTTTAACAGCAGAACGCATGTCAGACTTGATAGAAGCGTTATGTGCACGACGCTCTTCGCTAAGTTTAGCGCGTTTGATAGCAGATTTGATGTTTGCCATACTTTTCACCTCCCTGGTGCAATCGAATGACTCGATTCTTACATAGAACAAGTGATATTCTATCAAACGGTGAAGAGAATTGCAATAGTATATCCATGAAATTTCACGTAAAGGAAAGAATGACCTTATATAACTTTGGGAAATCTAACGATATTTACTATGAATTACGGAGGAGATACGATGAAAGAACCATTAGATTTAAGTAAATATAGCATTAGAACTGACCTTGCTATAGAAGCCCATCAAATGTTGCAAGAAAGCCAAGAGGAACAAAAAGGGATACAGGGAGTTATTGTAAAAGAGAGAGAAGAAGAGGGGACTATAATTACAAAAGTAACAATTGATGAAGCTGCCTCTGAAGCAATGGGTAAAAAGCCTGGAAATTATTTAACGCTTGAAGTTCAAGGTATACGTCAGCAAGATACAGAACTTCAACAAAAAGTGGAGCGTATTTTTGCAAAAGAATTTTCTAATTTCTTAGAAGAGGTTGGCGTTACAAAAGAAGCAAGCTGTTTAATTGTAGGTCTTGGGAATTGGAATGTAACACCAGATGCTCTTGGACCGATAGTTGTAGAAAATGTATTAGTAACGAGACATTTGTTTCAATTACAGCCTGAAAGTGTAGAAGAAGGGTTTAGGCCTGTTAGTGCAATTCGGCCGGGGGTAATGGGAATTACAGGGATCGAAACGAGCGATGTTATTTATGGGATTATTGAGAAGACGAACCCGGACTTTGTAATTGCGATTGACGCATTAGCTGCCCGTTCTATTGAACGAGTAAATAGCACGATACAAATTTCTGATACTGGAATTCATCCCGGATCGGGGGTTGGGAATAAACGTAAAGAACTAAGTAAAGACACATTAGGTATCCCTGTAATCGCGATTGGTGTTCCGACTGTGGTCGATGCTGTTTCGATTACAAGTGATACGATTGATTTTATTTTGAAACATTTCGGCCGAGAGATGAAAGAAGGAAATAAACCTTCACGCTCTTTGTTACCAGCGGGATTTTCATTTGGAGAAAAGAAAAAATTAACGGAAGAAGATATGCCGGATGAAAAGAGCAGAAATATGTTTTTAGGTGCTGTTGGCACGTTGGAAGAAGAAGAAAAAAGAAGGCTGATTTATGAAGTGCTATCTCCTCTTGGTCATAATTTAATGGTAACCCCAAAAGAAGTAGATACTTTTATTGAGGATATGGCGAATGTAATAGCGAGTGGTTTAAATGCGGCGCTGCATCATCAAATTGATCAAGATAATACGGGAGCATATACACATTGAGGGGAACAGATGATTATCGTTTGAGTCGCTTTACGATTTTGTGTATATGTAGTGTGGCTTTATGTTTACTTATGATGATAGCAGGAGTGGCACTTGCTAATCATGGTTTGAAAAGTATGAAAGGCTATCAGCAACTGTCATATGAACAAATAGCTCATATGACAGGGACAGAAAGTACAGGTGCTGAATCAGAAATTTTGGGTAGCTCGTTTTCGGCCTCAGAAAAACAACAACAGTTAGAACGTTTAAGAAGTTTTAATGTTGTAGAAGGAATTGGGATGGCAGTAGCAAGTGTAGCTTATGAAATGACGAAGTTCGGAACGGATATCGTTGTTGGGAAAATAAAAGGAATTTTTAGCTAAGAGTAACATGGGAGGCGGTTGTTTTACTGGTTTGTAAGACAGTCGTTTTAAAATTTGAAAAGGGTTTGTCTCTTATGGTTTATTCGCATAAGATATAGATAGAATGATTTGTATCGTAAGCAGCACGAGTTTTCATTGAATCTTTGTTGCTCTATTGATATAATCAGTGCTAGTGTATATTGGCGAGACTATTAGGAGTTGAGAACATAGATGAATAAAGAAGAAAGAGCAAAAAGACAGTCCAAAATTCGTAATTTCTCTATTATTGCTCATATTGACCACGGAAAATCAACGTTAGCAGACCGTATTTTAGAGAAAACAAACGCGTTAACACAACGTGAAATGAAAGCTCAGTTGCTTGACTCTATGGATTTAGAGCGTGAGCGTGGTATTACAATCAAATTAAACGCAGTACAATTAAACTATAAAGCAAAAGATGGTGAAGAGTATATTCTTCATTTAATTGATACACCAGGACACGTCGACTTTACGTACGAAGTATCTCGTAGTTTAGCGGCTTGTGAAGGCGCGATTCTTGTAGTAGATGCAGCGCAAGGTATTGAAGCGCAAACGTTAGCAAACGTATACTTAGCGCTTGATAATAATTTGGAAATTTTACCAGTTATTAATAAAATCGACTTACCGAGTGCGGATCCAGAACGTGTACGTCAAGAGGTAGAAGATGTAATTGGTTTAGATGCATCAGAAGCGGTACTTGCTTCTGCGAAAGCTGGAATTGGTATTGAAGAAATTTTAGAACAAATTGTTGAAAAAGTACCAGCTCCGTCGGGTGATTCAGAAGAGCCATTACAATGTATGATTTTCGACTCTTTATATGATCCGTACCGCGGTGTAATTGCTTATATCCGTGTTGTAAATGGAACAGTAAAAGTTGGCGATAAAGTACGTATGATGGCAACGGGTAAAGAATTTGAAGTAACAGAAGTAGGTGTATTTACACCGAAAACTACGCAACGTGACGAGTTAACAGTAGGTGATGTAGGTTTCTTAGCAGCATCGATTAAAAATGTTGGTGACACACGTGTTGGTGATACGATTACACATGCGAAACGTCCAGCTGCAGAGCCGTTAGCAGGTTACCGTAAGTTAAACCCGATGGTATTCTGTGGTCTGTATCCAATTGACTCTGCTCGTTATAACGATTTACGTGATGCATTAGAAAAATTAGAGTTAAACGATTCTGCTCTTGAGTTTGAACCAGAAACATCTCAAGCGCTAGGATTTGGTTTCCGTTGTGGTTTCTTAGGGCTTCTTCACATGGAAATCATTCAAGAACGTATTGAACGTGAATTTAAGATTGACTTAATTACAACAGCGCCAAGCGTTATTTATAAAGTTTATTTAACTAACGGTGAAGATGTTATTGTTGATAACCCATCTAATATGCCAGATCCACAGTCTATCGATCGTGTAGAAGAGCCGTTTGTGAAGGCTTCAATTATGGTTCCGAATGACTATGTTGGAGCTGTAATGGAGATTTGCCAAGGTAAACGTGGAACGTTTATTGATATGCAATATTTAGATGAAACGCGTGTTACATTAACATATGAAATCCCGTTATCAGAAATCGTATATGACTTCTTCGATCAATTGAAATCAAATACGAAAGGGTATGCATCATTTGACTATGAGTTAATTGGCTATAAGCCATCTAAACTTGTGAAAATGGATATTCTTTTAAATAATGAACAAGTGGATGCTTTATCATTTATCGTACACCGTGATTCAGCGTATGACCGTGGTAAAGTAATCGTAGAGAAATTAAAAGAATTAATTCCGAGACAACAGTTCGAAGTGCCAATTCAGGCGACTATCGGAAATAAAGTTGTAGCACGTTCTACAATTAAAGCGATGCGTAAAAACGTACTTGCAAAATGTTACGGCGGTGACATTTCTCGTAAGCGTAAACTTCTTGATAAGCAAAAAGAAGGTAAAAAACGTATGAAGTCTGTTGGCTCTGTAGAAGTACCGCAAGAGGCATTCATGGCTGTACTGAAAATGGATGACAACTAATATTTGAAATAAAAAAGAAGTCGTTTGTGCGGCTTCTTTTTTCTGTATAATTACTTTTTAGACATCTGAGCAGCTCTCATTTACAATAATGAGAGAGCTTTTTAGTTCATATAGAGTTAGGAGATTGTTAATGTCCGAAAATATTCGAAAAGATATTCAAGATAAAATACAAAATGGTAATTTTAATTGTGAAAAGGAATTGACGCTTTCTATTATTAGTGGAAAGTGGAAAGTTGTGATACTGTGGCATCTTGGTGTGGAAGGGCCGCATCGTTTCAGTGAATTACAACGGTTATTCCCAAGCATTTCTCATAAAGTTTTGTCGAACCAATTAAAAGAGTTAATGGAAGATGGGATTGTTGATCGGACAGTATATCCCGAAATTCCTCCTCGCGTTGAGTATTATATGACGGAACTAGGCATGTCACTTTTACCGATCGTTGAAATGATGTATGATTGGGGAAAAATGCGAATGGAACAAATTCGTAATACGTTAGAGAAGTAGAGAACCCTCCGGAGTGCGGAGGTTTTCTTTTTAGAAAGGTAGGAGTTATATTTGGTACAAGCTGCATACATTCATATTCCATTTTGTCAGCACATTTGTCACTATTGTGATTTTAATAAAGTGTTTATTGAACGCCAACCGGTTGATCAATATTTAGATTATTTAGAGAAGGAAATAATAAATACGGTTCAAAAAGTTCCATTTGATAGTATGAAAACGATTTTTGTGGGTGGGGGAACTCCGACAGCGTTAAATATGGAACAGACAAAAAAATTACTCGAGATTATTAATCGTCATTTGCGTCCGTTCGCCCCGAATTGTGAATTAACATTTGAAGCGAATCCAGGAGATTTACCGAAAGAGAAGCTAAATGTACTGCTAGAAGGTGGAGTAAATCGAATTAGTTTTGGTGTGCAAACGTTCCGTGATGAACTTCTTGAGAAGATCGGGCGCAAGCATACGAGGGAAGATGCATTCCTCGCGATTCGAGAGGCACAGGAAGTAGGCTTTAAAAATATTAATGTAGATATTATTTATGCTTTGCCAGGACAGACGATAGAAGATGTAAAAGAAACATTAGATATTGCTTTTACGCTTGGTGTACAACATTTCTCGGCATATTCATTAATTGTGGAGCCAAAAACAGTGTTTTATAACTTAATGAACAAAGGGAAATTACGTCTTCCGGGTGAAGACCATGAAGCGAAAATGTATGAAATAGTAATGGATGAAATGGAGAAACACGGTTATAACCAGTATGAAATTAGTAATTTCTCAAAAGGTGACAATAAAAGTAGACATAATCTCACATACTGGAATAATGAAGAGTATTATGGATTTGGAGCTGGAGCTCATAGTTATGTGAACGGAGAACGTATTCAAAATGTTGGTCCTCTGAAGCAATATTTTAATAAAATTGATGAAACAGGATTTCCGTATTTAGATGTTCACAAAGTGACGGAGAAAGAAAGAATGGAAGAAGAGCTGTTCTTAGGGCTTCGAAAAACAAAAGGTGTTTCTAAAACGGCGTTCCGCAATAAATTTAATGTAGAGATGGATCAAGTTTTCGCGAAGCAGTTACAAAGCAACCAAGAGCAGGGATTGCTTGAAGAGGAAGATGGACATGTGCGTTTAACGCGAAAAGGAAAATTATTAGGGAATGAAGTATTCCAATCATTTTTGATTGACTAATTAAATGTTCCATAGGCGTGAAAAAGTTTCATTATTTCGTGACGTTTCCGTTGACAATTGAATGTCAATTTTGGTAAGTTATTAATAGATTTAGCACTCAAAGACAAAGAGTGCTAACAGAGGTGATGATGAGATGCTTACGGAACGTCAGCTCTTAATTTTACAAACAATTATTGATGACTTTATTGGATCAGCGCAGCCCGTTGGGTCTAGAACGTTGGCTAAAAAAGATGAAATCACATTTAGTTCAGCTACTATTCGAAATGAAATGGCGGACTTAGAAGAATTAGGTTTTATTGAAAAAACGCACAGTTCTTCTGGACGTGTTCCTTCTGAGAAAGGCTACCGATTTTATGTAGACCATCTTTTAGCGCCGCAAAACTTACCGAACGCTGAAATTGTACAAATTAAAGATTTATTTGCTGAAAGAATTTTTGAAGCGGAAAAAATTGCACAGCAATCTGCTCAAATTTTATCAGAACTTACGAATTATACGGCAATTGTTCTTGGACCGAAGTTAAGTACAAATAAACTTAAAAATGTACAAATTGTGCCGCTTGATCGTCAAACTGCAGTCGCTATTATTGTAACCGATACAGGGCATGTACAAAGTAAAACGATTACCGTTCCGGAATCTGTTGATTTATCAGATTTAGAAAAAATGGTTAATATTTTAAATGAAAAGCTATCTGGCGTACCGATGGAAGAACTTCATAATAAAATCTTTAAGGAAATTGTTACAGTTTTACGTGGGTATGTTCATAATTACGATAGTGCAATAAAAATGTTGGATGGTACATTTCAAGTTCCGTTATCGGAAAAGATATACTTTGGAGGAAAAGCAAATATGCTTTCGCAGCCAGAGTTCCATGACATTCAAAAGGTTAGATCTTTACTTACCATGATTGATAATGAAGCCGAATTTTATGACATTTTGCGTCATAAACAAGTCGGGATTCAAGTGAAAATTGGTAGGGAAAACTCTTCGACGGCTATGGAGGATTGTAGTTTAATTTCTGCAACATATTCGATCGGCGAAGAGCAACTTGGAACAATTGCTATTTTAGGTCCTACGAGAATGCAATATTCTCGTGTAATTAGTTTGTTACAGTTATTTACGAGACAATTTACTGATGGGCTTAAAAAGTAAATGAGAGTAATACATTCGCTCAAGTGATGAAATTTTCATTGCTGTGTGTAATATATAATGATTAGGTAATCATGCTATGCATGATACCTAATACCTTTTAAGGAGGTGAATATTGTGGAAGAGCGTAACGAACAAGTGGTAGAAGAAGTAAAAGAAGCGCAAGTTGAAGAAGCTGTCACGCCAGAAAACAGTGAAGAAACTGTAGAAGAAAAAAGTGAGGCTGCTCTTTTACAAGAAAAAGTAGATGAGTTACAAGCGAAACTAACGGAAACGGAAGGTCGCACATTACGTCTACAAGCTGATTTTGAAAATTATAAGCGCCGTGTCCAAATGGATAAACAGGCTGCTGAAAAATATAGAGCACAAAGTCTAGTTTCAGACATCTTGCCAGCTCTTGATAATTTTGAAAGAGCAATGCAAGTGGAAGCGACTGATGAGCAAACGAAATCATTGTTACAAGGTATGGAGATGGTGCATCGTCAATTGTTAGAAGCGCTGACTAAAGAAGGTGTGGAAGTGATTGAAGCTGTTGGTAAACAGTTTGATCCTAATGAACACCAAGCTATTATGCAAGTGGAAGATAGTGAATTTGAATCAAACGCGGTTGTGGAAGAATTCCAAAAAGGTTATAAATTAAAAGACCGTGTGATTCGCCCATCAATGGTAAAAGTAAATCAATAATTTACATAAAACTAGGAGGATTCGCCATGAGTAAAATTATCGGTATTGACTTAGGTACAACAAACTCTTGTGTAGCTGTTATGGAAGGTGGAGAACCAAAGGTTATCCCAAATCCAGAAGGGAACCGTACAACACCTTCTGTTGTAGCTTTCAAAAATGAAGAACGTCAAGTTGGGGAAGTTGCAAAGCGCCAAGCAATTACAAACCCAAATACAATCATGTCTGTTAAACGTCATATGGGTACAGACTACAAAGTAGAAGTTGAAGGTAAAGATTATACACCTCAAGAAATTTCTGCAATCATTTTACAAAATTTAAAAGCTTCTGCTGAAGCATACTTAGGTGAAACAGTAACGAAAGCTGTTATTACAGTACCTGCATACTTCAACGATGCAGAGCGTCAAGCAACGAAAGATGCTGGTCGTATCGCTGGTTTAGAAGTTGAGCGTATCATTAACGAGCCAACAGCAGCAGCACTTGCTTACGGTTTAGAAAAACAAGACGAAGAACAAAAAATCTTAGTATATGACTTAGGTGGCGGTACATTTGACGTATCTATCCTTGAGTTAGCAGACGGCACATTCGAAGTTATTTCAACTGCTGGTGACAACCGTCTTGGTGGCGATGACTTTGACCAAGTTATCATCGATCACTTAGTAGCTGAGTTCAAAAAAGAAAATAACATTGATTTAAGCCAAGATAAAATGGCGCTTCAACGCTTGAAAGATGCAGCTGAAAAAGCGAAAAAAGATCTTTCTGGTGTAACACAAACTCAAATTTCATTACCATTCATTAGTGCTGGAGCTGCTGGTCCATTACACTTAGAATTAACGTTAACAAGAGCGAAATTCGAAGAGCTTTCAGCAGGTCTTGTTGAAAGAACATTAGAGCCAACTCGTCGTGCATTAAAAGACGCTGGTTTTGCTCCAAGCGAATTAGATAAAGTTATTCTTGTTGGTGGATCTACTCGTATCCCAGCTGTACAAGAAGCTATTAAACGTGAAACTGGTAAAGAGCCATATAAAGGTGTAAACCCTGATGAAGTTGTAGCATTAGGTGCTGCAGTTCAAGGTGGCGTACTTACTGGTGATGTAGAAGGCGTTCTATTATTAGACGTAACTCCACTTTCTTTAGGTATTGAAACTATGGGTGGCGTGTTCACGAAATTAATCGAGCGTAACACTACAATTCCAACAAGTAAGTCACAAGTATTCTCGACAGCTGCTGATAATCAACCAGCAGTAGACATTCACGTATTACAAGGTGAGCGTCCGATGTCAGCTGACAACAAAACGTTAGGTCGTTTCCAATTAACTGACCTTCCACCAGCACCACGTGGTATTCCACAAATCGAAGTAACATTCGATATTGATGCGAACGGTATCGTTAACGTACGTGCGAAAGACTTAGGAACAAGCAAAGAGCAAGCTATTACAATCCAATCTTCTTCAGGTCTTTCTGATGAAGAAGTAGAACGTATGGTACAAGAAGCGGAAGCAAATGCTGACGCTGACCAAAAACGTAAGGAAGAAGTTGAACTTCGTAATGAAGCTGACCAACTTGTATTCCAAACAGACAAAGTTGTAAAAGATTTAGAAGGTAAAGTAGATGCAGCTGAAGTTGCAAAAGCAACAGAAGCGAAAGAAGCATTACAAGCTGCAATCGAGAAAAACGAGCTTGAAGAAATTCGTGCGAAAAAAGATGCTTTACAAGAAATCGTACAACAATTAACTGTTAAATTATACGAGCAAGCTCAAGCAGCTGCTGGTCAAGCAGAAGGTGCGCAAGGTGCACAAGACGCTGGCGCGAAGAAAGACAATGTAGTTGACGCTGAGTTTGAAGAAGTAAAAGAAGACAAGTAATTCAACTGTAAACATAATAAGTAAGATGACAAAAAGTCAAAGTCAAGCGTGCCTTGACTTTGGCTTTTTTCACGAATGAGAAGCGATGTGTGAGGATCTTAAGTTTTTCGCTTTGCATACTGTAAGTGAGGAAACTTTGTTGCAAAGCACTTTCTTTCGGTGTTAAAATTACGTTTATGTGAAAGATTCGGGGGTTGTAAATTTATGAGTAAACGAGACTATTATGAGGTCCTTGGACTTAGCAAGGGCGCTTCAACAGATGAAATAAAAAAAGCGTATCGTCGTTTGGCTAAAAAATACCATCCAGACGTAAGCAAAGAAGAAAATGCAATTGAAAAGTTTAAAGAAGTACAAGAAGCATACGAAGTGTTAAGTGATGATCAAAAGCGTGCGCAGTACGATCAATTTGGTCATGCTGGTGCAAATCAAGGATTCGGTGGATTTGGCGGCGGAGGAGACTTCGGTGGTGGCTTCGGTTTTGAAGATATATTTAGTTCTTTCTTTGGCGGTGGCGGCGGCAGACGTCGTGATCCAAATGCTCCGCGCCAAGGCGCTGACTTACAATATCAAGTCACTTTAGATTTTGAAGAAGCTATTTTTGGTAAGGAATTAAATGTGGAAATTCCAGTAGAAGATCCATGTGATACTTGTAAAGGTAGTGGAGCAAAACCAGGAACTTCAAAAGAAACATGTAAACATTGTTCAGGTTCTGGTCAAGTGAGTGTTGAACAAAACACACCGTTTGGTCGTATCGTAAACCGTCAAGCTTGTGGTCATTGTTCAGGAACTGGACAAATTATTAAAGAAAAATGTACGACATGTCACGGTTCAGGTAAAGTTCGTAAACGTAAAAAAATTAATGTTAAAATTCCAGCGGGTATTGATAATGGTCAACAAATTCGTGTGTCTGGAAAAGGTGAAGCCGGCGTAAATGGCGGACCAGCAGGAGACTTATATGTTGTTGTTCATGTAAGAAATCATGAATTCTTCGAGCGTGAAGGAGACCACATTATTTGCGAAATGCCATTAACATTTGCACAAATGGCACTTGGTGCTGAAGTGGAAGTTCCTACTGTTCATGGTAAAGTGAAGCTGAAAATCCCAGCAGGAACACAAACTGGAACAGAGTTCCGCTTAAAAGGAAAAGGTGCTCCGAACGTACGTGGATACGGTCAAGGAGATCAATATGTAGTCGTTCGTGTTGTTGTACCGACGAAATTGACTTCACAGCAAAAAGATTTATTACGTGAATTTGCAGGACAAGAAGAGCAGGATGATAGTTTATTCGGAAAGCTTAAACGTGCTTTCAAAGGGGAATAATGGAAATAAAAAATGGAGTTGGTAAATTGTGAAATGGTCAGAAATTAGTATTCATACAACAGAAGAAGCAGTAGAAGCTGTCTCTCATATTTTACATGAAGCTGGTGCTAGCGGAGTTGCGATTGAGGATCCAGCGGAGTTAACGAAAGAGCGCGAGCAACAATATGGTGAAATTTATGCATTGAATCCAGATGAATATCCGGCGGAAGGTGTATTAATAAAAGCATATTTCCCGCAAACCGATTCTTTACATGAAACGATTGCAGGTGTAAAATCATCTATTGATGTGCTTCCATCTTACGACATCGAAATTGGTACTGGAAATATTACCGTTAACGAAGTCAATGAAGAAGATTGGGCTACTGCTTGGAAAAAATATTACCATCCAGTACAAATTTCTGATACATTCACAATCGTACCGACTTGGGAAGAATATACACCATCTTCTCCTGATGAAAAAATCATTGAATTAGACCCGGGTATGGCGTTTGGTACAGGAACTCATCCAACAACAACGATGTGTATCCGTGCTTTAGAAAAAACAGTACAGCCAGGTGACGCTATTATTGATGTAGGAACAGGTTCTGGTGTACTTAGTATTGCAGCAGCAAAATTAGGTGCGTCTTCTGTTCAAGCGTATGATTTAGATCCGGTTGCGGTTGAAAGTGCAGAAATGAATGTACGTTTAAATAAAACAGATGATATCGTGTCTGTTGGACAAAATAGTCTTTTAGAAGGTATTGAAGGTCCTGTTGATTTAATCGTAGCTAACTTATTAGCAGAAATTATTCTATTATTCCCTGAAGATGCAGCAAGAGTTGTGAAGTCAGGTGGATTATTTATTACATCGGGCATTATTGCTGCGAAGGAAAAAGTAATTTCTGAGGCGCTAGAAAAAGCTGGATTTACAATTGAAGAAGTGTTACGAATGGAAGATTGGGTAGCAATTATTGCACGAAATGCGTAATATAGATTTTAGTCTATAATGAAAAGGGGAGTCTCTCACTATAAGGTGAGGGACTTGCCGTTTGTTATATGAAAAATGATAACGTTTCGTTCTTTTCGTAAGTGTTGACTTACGAAAGGAACGAAACTCTACTAAGGTGATTATATGCAACGTTATTTTGTAGAAGAGAAATATGTAAATGAGACAAGTATTCGCATTGTAGGTGATGACGTACATCATATCGCAAGAGTGATGCGTATGTCAGCTGGTGATCATATTTATTGCTGTGTAAATGGAAAAACAGCAGTATGTTCAATTGATGAAATTACCAGTGAATTTATTAATACGGCTATTGTAGAATGGGTAGAGGCGTCAAGTGAACTTCCTGTTTTCGTGACGATTGCAAGTGGACTGCCAAAAGGAGACAAGCTAGAGTTAATTTTTCAAAAAGGAACTGAGCTTGGGGCAGCTGCATTCTTACCATTTCAAGCATCTCGCTCTATCGTAAAATGGGATGCGAAAAAAGCTGATAAAAAAGTTGAGCGTTTAAGAAAAATTGTGAAAGAAGCTGCGGAACAATCACATAGAAGTGAAATTCCAGAAGTACATGCTCCAGCATCATTTAAGCAATTGCTTTCAATGAGTGGTGAGTATGATGCTTGTCTTGTTGCTTACGAAGAGGAAGCAAAACAAGGCGAGAAATCTAATTTTGCGAAAGCTTTAACGACAATGAAACCAGGTCAAAAGCTATTGATTGTATTTGGCCCAGAAGGCGGTTTAGCTGAGGAAGAGATTACAGCGCTTCGTGAACATAAATTTGTACCATGTAGTTTAGGACCAAGAATTTTAAGAACAGAAACGGCGCCGTTATACGCGTTAAGTGCTGCTTCGTATCATTTTGAATTGATGGGGTGATGATCAATGTCAACTGTTGCGTTCCATACGTTAGGTTGTAAAGTAAACCACTATGAAACAGAAGCCATTTGGCAATTGTTTAAACAAGGTGGTTATGAAAGAACAGAATATGAAAAGAAAGCTGATGTATATGTTATTAACACATGTACAGTAACGAATACTGGGGACAAAAAAAGCCGTCAAGTAATCAGACGTGCTGTGCGTCAAAATCCAGATGCAGTTATTTGTGTAACGGGATGTTATGCACAAACATCTCCAGCTGAAATTATGGCGATCCCGGGTGTGGATATTGTAGTTGGTACACAGGATCGTGAAAAGATGTTAGGTTACATCGAAGAATTCCGTAAAGAGCGTCAACCAATTAATGCTGTCCGCAATATTATGAAAACACGTGTGTACGAAGAACTTGATGTACCTTATTTCACGGATCGTACACGTGCGTCTTTAAAAATACAAGAGGGTTGCAATAACTTCTGTACATTCTGTATCATTCCTTGGGCGCGCGGTTTAATGCGTTCTCGTGATGGAAAAGAAGTTATTAAACAAGCGCAACAATTAGTGGATGCAGGCTATAAAGAAATCGTATTAACGGGTATTCATACAGGTGGATACGGCGAAGACATAAAAGATTATAACTTAGCTGGATTACTTCGTGATATGGAAGCGGAAGTAGGCGGATTAAAACGTCTTCGTATTTCTTCTATTGAAGCGAGTCAAATTTCAGATGAAGTAATTGAAGTGTTAGATAAATCTGAAGTAGTTGTACGCCACTTGCATATTCCGTTGCAATCTGGCTCTAATACTGTATTAAAACGTATGCGTCGTAAATATACGATGGAATTCTTCCAAGAGCGTTTAGATCGTTTGAAAGAAGCGTTACCAGGCCTTGCGATTACATCTGACGTAATCGTTGGTTTCCCAGGTGAAACAGAAGAAGAATTCATGGAAACATACAATTTCATTAAAGAGAACCGCTTCTCTGAGTTACATGTGTTCCCTTACTCAAAACGTACAGGAACACCTGCAGCGCGCATGGAAGATCAAGTTCCTGAAGATGTGAAGAACGATCGTGTTCATCGTTTAATTGAGCTATCTAATCAATTAGCGAAAGAGTACGCATCAGCGTTTGAAGGTGAAGTGCTTGAAATCATTCCGGAAGAGCAATTTAAAGAGGGCGACCGTGAAGGGTTATATGTAGGTTATACAGATAACTACTTGAAAATTGTATTTGAAGGATCAGAAGAATTAATTGGTAAGCTAGTGAAAGTGAAAATTACGAAAGCTGGTTATCCATATAACGAAGCGCAATTTGTTCGTGTTCTTGAAGATGATGTGAAAAAAGAATCAGCTAGCGCATAAAAAGAGCGTGCAACCGGAAACGGTTTGCATGCTTTCTTTATTTGAAGCGGTTAAGTAATAGAAGGTGGGGAGGCGTTTCATGCATCCCTGTATGAAAAAAGATGAAATGATAAAAATATAGTTGTCTTCATCAGTGAAGGATACTAGTTATTTGCATAACTTTTGAAAAGGAAATGCTTCTATTCTTCTTTTATTCTGCCAAATAGTTGACCTGAAGTGATAAAATGTATTATAATCGTAAAAGACATGCTGAAGAAGTGTTTCTTTTTGCATGCTGAAGTTAGTATGTAAGTGTGATGTTTCGGAGGGAGGGAAAGAGAATGTCAAAAACAGTCGTTCGTAAAAACGAGTCTTTGGAGGATGCACTTCGCCGTTTTAAAAGATCGGTTTCTAAAACTGGTACACTTGCTGAAGCAAGAAAGCGCGAGTTTTATGAAAAACCAAGTGTAAAACGTAAGAAGAAATCTGAAGCGGCAAGAAAGCGTAAATTCTAAGAGAGGGTGTAAGTTATGAGTCTTCTCGGTCGTTTAAACGATGATATGAAACAAGCGATGAAGAATAAACAAAAAGAAAAATTAACCGTTATTCGTATGGTTAAGGCTGCTTTACAAAATGAAGGTATTAAACTGCAACATACTCTTACTGAAGAAGAGGAAATAACAGTTTTAGCTCGTGAAGTAAAACAGTATAAGGACTCCCTCCTTGAATTTAAAAAAGCTGGTCGTGAAGACCTTGTTAATAAACTGCAAAGTGAAATTCAGATTTTAAGCGCATATTTGCCAGAGCAATTAACTGAAGAAGAACTAGTTGATGTAATCAAGCAAGTTATTTCTGAAGTTGGTGCGACTTCTAAAGCAGATATGGGTAAGGTGATGACTGCTGTTATGCCGAAAGTAAAAGGTAAAACAGACGGATCACTTGTGAATAAGCTGGTTATCCAGCTATTAGCATAAAAAAACGTCTCATTTCGTATGAGACGTTTTTTTATTGTTCTGATTAAGGAGAAACGCTATATTGCTTAAAAAGCGTTTCTGTAAGTGATAAAAACCCCTCTAGTTAAAGTTTCAATTTATTATTTCCTTGTATAATTCCGATTCTACACCTATTCTTACTTCCTTGACTAAAACTTCTTTCGCGAATAAAAGCTAAGTACCGAGCCTTCTGAAACTCAGATTGAAGTTTTATAGCTTGCTCTTCAGCATAATCCTCAAAGGTAACGAAAGAGATTCTAACTATTTTAGATTTTGCATCAGTTGCATAAAATGGCTGGATATTACTGTCGGTAACTTGTTTTATAACATTCAAAACTTCTTGACCAAAGCCGATTTCCTTTCGTATTTCCTCATTTATTAATTCATTTTTTAATGAACCCTAATATTTTTTGAAATTCATATAACAACCATCTATAAAATATTCTTACTTACAACGTAACATTCAGAGTGAAGAAATTTTCTTTTTTTTTGATTTTATCCCGCATTAACGGGTAGCCCGATTGGTGAGGATTGATTATAGTTTTACTTTATCTCAGTTGTCCAATAAATGACAACTACTTATTCTATGGTCAGTATGTCACGTCCAGAACGAATTGTAACAGGTTTTTTCAAGTTTCCCACTTCTCGCTAGGCTCAATTTCTTAATGTAACTTGTACTGATATCCTGTAGGGGCGCATATTCTTGTATTAATACTTCTATTATTAAAGGTAACATCCTCTGATCCATCATTATCCTGACAAATATGATTTCATATAGCGACTGTTTTAATTAACATGATATGAACTCTTGCAGAATATAGTTATGTTAGTGAAGTCGTTATAACACGATAGGCACTTGTGAAGAAATACATATATATGGGATGAGAGGGGGTCTTTCGAGATGAAGAAATTAGAACAAATGAAAAATTGGTTGACAAAACAAGTAGACCTACCAGTGGATGTGTTAATGGATCTACCTCGGATTACTCTTGTTGGGCAAATACATATTTATATAGAAAATCATCGGGGGTTATTAGTGTTTTCAGATAAAGAAGTGCGATTGCTTTTAAAACACGGTCAATTATTAATTAAAGGACAATCCTTTGTTATTAAAACGATTCTTCCAGAAGAGCTTTTACTCGAGGGGATAATTGAGCAAGTAACATTTTTAGAAAATGAAAAAAAAGGTGATTGAAGTGAAACTTCCATTTGTGAAGTTTTTCTTCTTTATCCTGTAAAAGTTCCGTTGATAGAGACTGATTACAGTTTTACTCTGTTTTATTTTAGTACGAGCTATTTTAATGCTTCAAATAAAAAGTAGTATATCTACTTTTAGAAAGGTAGTGAAGGTGGTAAATGAAAAATAAATGGTTTATAAAGTGGCTTGGATATGTAAAAGTGCGAATTGAAGGTAGAGGAGCGGAACGGTTTGTTAATGAATGTGTACGGAGGAATTTATTAGTTTGGGATGTTAAAAAGATAGCTGATGAAACGTTAGTTTTTTGTATGTTGTTACGCGATGTGAAAAAAATAAAACCAATTTATAGAAAAAATGAATGTAAATTATATTTTATTGGACGTTATGGTTTTCCTTTTTGGAATAAACGTTTAATTAAAAACAGTGGATTTTTAATTGGTTTTTTAATTTTCTTTTTTGGTGTGATTGCAATGTCAAATATGGTTTGGAAAATTGAAATTACAGGTGCTAAACCTGAAACAGAATATATATTGATGAAAGAATTGGATAAAATGGGTATTAAAAAAGGGAAACTACAATTTCAAATGCCGAATGTAGAAGATGTACAACGCCATTTGACAGATAATATTAATGCCATTACTTGGGCGGGACTAGAAGTAAGGGGAACGACTTATCATTTTAAAATTGTTGAAAAAAACGAACCGAAGAAAGAAAAGGAACAAAGGCCGCAAAATTTAGTAGCAAAAAAAGAAGCGATTATTACAAAAACGTTTGTAGAAGTTGGAAAGCCGGTTGTACTGAAAAATGATCATGTAGAAAAAGGACAGATTCTCGTATCGGGAATATATGGTAATGAGGAAAGTCCGACGATTGTTTCAGCGAAAGGTATTGTATATGGCGAAACGTGGTATACATCTAAGGTGGATGTCCCGTTAAAGACGCAATTCCAAGTGTATACTGGTAATGTATACAATGAACATTTTCTTAAATTTGGGGATACGAAAATAAAAATATGGGGATTTCAGCATGATAAGTATAAACGCTCTCGTACTGAAAGTGTAAAGCATGATGTGAAATTATTTGGTTTTACACTGCCGATTGCATATGAAAAAGATGTTGTGAGAGAAGAGGAAGAAGCGAATCGAGAATATACAGAAAAGCAAGCGCTGAAAGTAGCGAAGGAGATGGCCGAAAAAGAACTAAAGAAAAAATTGGATGAACATGCTATGATTGTAAGTGATAAGATTTTGAGTAAAGAGGTTGAGGCGGATCAACTAAAAGTTACATTGCATTATACTGTGGTTGAAAATATTGCAGAGCCACAACCAATATCCGAATCCGATATTCAAGGAGACTGAGTAATGGCAGAACAATTAGTAGAAATGAACCAACAATTGGAAAATGCTAACGAAGCAATCGCTCTTTTTGGAGTTAATGATGCGCATTTAAAAGTAATTGAACGAGAACTGAATGTATCGATCGTAACTAGAGGAGAAACTGTTCATGTATCTGGGGCAGTTGAAACGGTGGCACTCGTAGAAAAAATCTTACAGCAATTACTTGTTGTAATTCGTAAAAGTATATCAATTTCAGAGAGAGATGTTGCGTATGCGATTCAGCTTGCACAACAAGGGAAAATTGCTCAATTTGAAGAGTTATATGAGGAAGAAATTTTCAAGACTGCAAAAGGTAAATCCATTCGTGTAAAAACAATGGGGCAAAGAAGATATATTCATGCGATGAAGAAGAATGATATTGTCTTTGGGATAGGGCCTGCAGGAACTGGTAAAACATATTTAGCTGTAGTAATGGCTGTGAGGGCTTTAAAACAAGGATATGTAAAGAAAATTATTTTAACAAGACCTGCTGTAGAAGCTGGAGAAAATTTAGGTTTTTTACCAGGGGATTTGAAAGAGAAGGTAGATCCATACTTACGCCCGTTATATGATGCTTTACATGATATTCTTGGACAAGAATATACGCAGCGTATGATGGAGCGAGGAGTAATTGAAATAGCTCCGCTTGCTTATATGAGGGGGCGTACGCTTGATGATTCATTTGTTATTTTAGATGAGGCTCAAAATACAACGGGTGCTCAAATAAAAATGTTTTTAACAAGATTAGGTTTTAGTTCTAAAATGGTTATTACAGGGGACCCTTCACAAGTAGACTTGCCAAAAGGGGTAAAATCAGGGCTATCTATAGCTGCTAATATTTTATCTGGTGTATCAGGTCTGTCATTTATTACATTAGAACAAACGGACGTTGTGAGACATCCATTGGTGCAACGTATTATTGAGGCATATGATAAAATGGAATGATCCTATTTGTCAGGATCATTTCTTTTTGTATGATAAGGTTGGCGAACGTCATATTTTTTACTATCATGAAAGATAAGGAAAATAAACTATTGGTACTAGTGTATAAAATATTGCCTCAAAGTATCGTTTGGTAGAAGAAATGAAAGCTATAAATAGTTTCACTTTATTTCTGGAGAGGAGAAGGTATTGAAATCATGTCAAGATCTCAAGAAATTTCTAAGTGGTTTCGTAATTTACAACATTCGAAAAAACTAAGTTGGATTTCTTACGTTGTGTTAGGAGCAGTGCTGTTTTTTGCGCTTATGAATAATGTAAAACCAGAACAATTAGATGTTAATATGTATTCTATTGCGAAAAAGACAATCCATTCTCCTATAAAAATTGAAGATAAAGTTACAACGGATAAAAAGAAAAAAGAAGCCGCTACAAAAGTTGAAGATCAATATACATATAAAAGTGAGTATAAACAAAACAAAGTTGATATTGTGAATGACGTCTTTGCTAAAGTGGATGAAGTGGTGCAAGAGATTAAAGCTGTTGGACCGGATGATCAAAAAAAGATGACTGATGCTGAGAAAGTGGACAAGTTAAAAAAGAAACTACCCGCTGACTTAACGAAAGAGTTATCTGATTCAAACTTACTGAATTTGATTAATGCAGATCCGAGCCAATTAGTATTAGCGAAAGATGCTGCGGTCACAGCGATTAATAGTATCATGACTGAGCATATTAAAATGGACGAATTGAAAGATGCGAAAGAACGATATGTAAGTGAGATGAATAGTGTTAATGTTGATAATGGTTTAAAAGAATCAATTAAGGCGCTAGGAAGATATGCAATTTCAGCTAACTATTTTTATGACCCAATCTTAACGAAAGAGAAGAGAAAAGCAGAGGAAGATTTAGTTCCACCTGTTTATATTCTTCAAGGACAAGTTCTTGTTAGAGAAGGTGAAACAATTTCAAGTGATGTGTATAATCAGTTGAAATTAGTTGGTTTGTTAGAAAAAGGGAACGGTTTTCAACCTTATGTTGGATTAGCGGTACTCATTGGTGTGTTACTATACTTTATGCATAAACAATTTGAATTATTTTTAAAGAGAAAAAGAGAAGATAGACCGTATGTTTTAGCGTATATTACAATTTTGTCTATCACAATCGTCTTAATGAAAATCATTAGTTTGTTTCAAAAACTTGAATACGCAGGGATTGCATATGTTGTCCCAGTTGCGATGGGAACAATACTTGTAAAACTAATGATTGGTGATCGATTTGTCTTTTTAACGAGTATGATTTTTTCTGTATGCGGAAGTATTATGTTTAATGAAGGAGTAACGAGTACATTAAATTATAGTGTAGGGATTTACGTATTGTTAAGTTCGTTATCGGTTAGTATTTTCTTGCGAGAAAAAAATCGTCGTACAATGATTTTACAAGCTGGTATACTCGTTTCTGTATTAAATGTAGTCGTATTGGCGGCGCTTTTATTATTACGTAATGGGAATTTTTCGCCTCTTGAAATTGGTACGCAATTATTAATGGCTTCACTTTCAGGGATTATATCATCCGTTTTGGCTATGGGGATTTTACCATATTTAGAAAGTGGACTTGGAATCGTATCAAGTATGAAGCTTATGGAACTATCAAGTCCAAATCATCCGCTTTTACGCAGAATTTTGTTAGAAGCGCCAGGGACATATCATCATAGTGTAATGGTAGCGAATCTTTCTGAGGCTGCTTGTGAAGCAGTTGGGGCAAATGGTGTATTAGCGCGTGTAGGGGCATATTATCATGATGTAGGAAAAACAGTACAACCTCAATTCTTTATTGAAAACCAAATGGGAATTAAAAACCCGCATGATAAATTAGATCCTGTAACGAGTAAAGATATTATAATTGCTCACGTAACGGATGGAGTAAGAATGCTCGAAGAATATCATATTCCACAAGAAATTATTGATATCGCTGGGCAACATCACGGTACAACGTTACTGAAATATTTTTATTATAAAGCTATTAAAGAAGATAAAGAAAAATATACAGAAGAGATGTTCCGTTATCCAGGTTCAAAAGCAACTTCGAAAGAATCGGCAATTGTTGGTATTGCTGATAGTGTAGAAGCTGCGGTACGTTCTATGAATCACCCAACGCCAGAACAAATTAATAATTTGGTGCAAAGTATTATTAAAGATCGACTGCAAGACGGTCAATTTAGTGAATGTGATTTGACGTTTAAGGAACTACAAATCGTTGGAAAAACGTTGTGTGAAACGTTAAATGGTATTTTCCATTCGCGTATTACATATCCGGAACCTCCGGAAGAAAAGGAGAAAGAATGAGTTTGTTAATTGATTTTATTGATGAAACAGAAGAAGTAAAAGAAGAGTATATGAGTTTAATTCGTGAAGTGTTAGAAAAAGCAGCTCAAATGGAAAATATCGAGGATGGTGCGGAGGTATCGGTGACATTTGTAGATAATGAGCGCATTAGAGAAATTAATCGTGATTACCGAGATAAAGATCAACCTACAGATGTAATATCCTTTGCCATGGAAGAGATGGGAGAAGGAGAAATGGAGATTGTTGGTGCAGAGATGCCGCGCATGTTAGGGGATCTTATTATCTCTATTCCAAGGGCGAAAGAGCAAGCTGAAGAGTACGGACATTCTTTCGATCGTGAACTTGGATTTTTGGCGTTACATGGCTTTTTACATTTACTTGGTTATGATCACATGACAGAAGAAGATGAAAAAGAAATGTTCGGAAGACAAAAAGAAATTTTAGAAGCTTTTGGATTAGGACGATGAAAAAAGGAAAACTTATAGATAGTTTTGGATATGCTATAGCTGGTATATTCTTTTGTTTTCGTCATGAACGAAATATGAAAATCCATTATTTAGCCGCAGTCATTGTTATATGCTGCGGCTTTTATTTCCATATTACGAAAATAGAGTGGATGATATTACTTATTGTAATAGGGAGTGTAATGAGTTTAGAGATGGTAAATACGGCTGTGGAAAAAACGGTAGATTTAGCGACTGCCGATATTCATCCGTTTGCAAAAATTGCAAAGGATGTTGCGGCAGGAGCGGTTTTATTGTTTGCAATTATAGCTGTTATAATTGGTGCTATTATCTTTTTACCGTATATGGTATAGTTGCATTCCGAAGCTTTTATTAAGCTTTGGAAGTGCCGTAAGGGCCTTTAATGAGAGAGTGTATCTCTTCATAGCTGTGAACAGGAAGGATGCGGGAATATGAATAGTAAACAATTAATTCTAGAAGCAATCGAAGCGCGTAAACAAGCGTACGTACCATATTCTAAATTTCAAGTAGGTGCAGCATTATTAACGCGCGATGGAAAAGTGTATCGTGGATGTAATGTTGAGAATGCATCATATGGCTTATGTAATTGTGCTGAAAGAACAGCTTTATTTAAGGCGGTTTCTGAAGGGGATAACGAATTTGTAGCCATTGCGGTTGTAGCAGATACAAAGCGTCCAGTACCTCCTTGTGGAGCATGTCGACAAGTTATGGTAGAATTATGTAAACAGGATACGAAAGTATACTTATCAAACTTACATGGTGACGTTCAAGAGACGACAGTCGGAGAATTGTTACCAGGAGCATTTTTAGCGGAGGATTTACATGAATAGAAAAGGTTATAAATCAGGTTTTGTCTCTATTATTGGCAGACCGAATGTTGGAAAATCTACATTTTTAAACCGTATTATCGGCCAGAAAATTGCTATTATGAGTGATAAGCCACAAACGACTCGTAATAAAATTCAAGGTGTATATACAGAAAATGATGCACAAGTTATTTTCATTGATACACCAGGAATACATAAACCTAAACATAAATTAGGCGACTTCATGGTAAAGATGGCGCAAACGACATTAAAAGAAGTTGATATTGTTCTGTTTATGGTTAATGCAGTTGAAGGATTTGGTCGTGGTGAGGAATTCATCATTGAGAAATTAAAAGAAACAAAACAACCAGTATTTTTAGTCATTAATAAAATTGACCAACTTCATCCAGAGCAATTACTAGAGTTAATTGATCAATATCGTAAACTACATGAGTTTGCAGAGATTGTACCAATTTCTGCGTTAGACGGTAATAATGTGGACGCTTTAATTGGGACAATTAAAAAGTATTTACCAGAAGGACCACAATACTATCCAGAGAATCAAGTAACGGATCATCCGGAGAGATTTATTATTGCAGAGCTTATTCGTGAGAAAGTACTACATTTAACACGTGAAGAAGTGCCGCATTCTGTGGCTGTTGTTATCGATGCGATTCAAAAGCGTGAGGGCGGGGCAGTTTATATAAATGCAACGATTGTTGTTGAACGTGCATCACAAAAAGGAATCATCATCGGAAAACAAGGAAAAATGTTAAAAGAAGTTGGTAAGCGAGCTCGTTTTGATATTGAAGCGCTACTTGGTTCTAAAGTATTTTTAGAAGTATGGGTAAAAGTGCAAAAAGATTGGCGTAATAAAATGTCTCAGCTTCGTGACCTAGGTTTCCGCGAGGATGAGTACTAAAATAGAGTAAAGTTGTAATCAGTGGATGGTTGGTTCATCCACTGATTATTGGTTTTTATGAACTTTGATAAATTAGGAAAAATTTTTCTCACATGAAAATGGACAAAATGGGTCAATTTAATAACAACAAAGGAAATTGGTTTATAGGCTACGCTTATTGAGAAAGGTGGATTCTTATGCTAGATTTTACCTGGAAGTTTTTCTCCAAAACAGGAAGCATTGAAACGTACTTGCTTTTGAAAGAAATGGAAAAAGACGTAAACGATGAGATGGATCAACATGAAGAGGAGCTAGCGCATCTAGACTCTCCAATTTCTTGACCCGTTTTGTTCAAACCTTGGATGGTGACGAACATGTTTCAAAAAGTTGAGGGCATCGTTATCCGTACGACAGATTACGGAGAAACGAACAAAATTGTTACAATATTCTCAAGAGAACTTGGTAAGGTAAGTGCAATGGCAAGAGGGGCAAAAAAACCGAAAAGCCGATTAGCATCTGTGTCGCAATTAATGACACATGGCCATTTTCTAATTCAAATGGGATCTGGGCTTGGAACATTGCAACAAGGCGAGATTATTTCAACTATGAAAGAAATTCGCGAGGATATATTTTTAACTGCTTATGCATCATTTATTGTTGAGTTAACTGATAAAGCAACAGAAGATAAAAAACATAATCCGTATTTATTTGAAATGTTATATCAAACGTTGCATTATATGTGTGAGGGTGTTGATCCAGAAGTATTATCATTAATTTATCAAACGAAAATGCTTCCGGTATTAGGGATGCGCCCGTACTTTGATACATGTGCGATTTGTCATCAAGAAACAGACTTTGTCGCCTTCTCCGTCAGGGAAGGCGGTTTTCTGTGCTCACGTCATGCAGAGCAAGACCCATATCGTATACCGGTAGGAGAAGCTGTTCATAAATTATTACGTCTTTTCTTCCATTTCGATTTACATAGGCTCGGAAATGTATCGGTAAAGGATAGCACAAAAAAACAAATGCGTTTAGTATTGAATACATATTATGATGAATATTGCGGAATTTATTTGAAATCAAGACGTTTTTTAGAACAACTTGATAAGTTTCAAATATAATTTTGGGCCGTATACGGTCCTTTTTACATACTTTCTTTTTCGAATAGCATATTTAGTATATAATATTTAAGAGATAGTATAACTTTTTTCGTTGTGCATTAAAGGTGGTGATTATCATAGAGCTGAATAAACGGCAAGAACATATCATTCAGATTGTAAAAGATCACGGTCCTATTACAGGGGAATCAATTGCAGCGCAATTGGGTCTAACACGTGCGACGCTAAGACCAGACTTAGCAATTTTAACGATGGCTGGTTATTTAGAAGCACGTCCACGCGTAGGTTATTTTTATACGGGTAAAACTGGGGGGCAGCTATTATCTGAAGCTGTTAAGAAAATTAAAGTACAAGATTATCAATCTAGACCGGTTGTAATTGATAAAAATGTTTCCGTATACGATGCAATTTGTACGATGTTTTTAGAGGACGTTGGTACATTGTTCGTTGTAGATCAGATGACTCTATTAGTTGGTGTTGTGTCTCGTAAAGATTTATTAAGAGCGAGCTTAGGAAAGCAGGATTTAACCTCTCTTCCGGTTAATATTATCATGACAAGGATGCCAAACATTGCGATGTGTCGTAGAGAGGATTCTTTATATGATATTGCGATGGAATTAATAGAAAGACAGATTGATGCAATGCCAGTTGTAAAAGATACGAAACAAGGTTTAGAAGTGATTGGGCGAATTACAAAAACAAATATTACACGTGCGTTTGTAAATTTAGTAAATAACGAATAAGTGTAATTTGTTTAAAGTGAGGTAATGTAATGGATAATAAAATCGTATATGTCGTATCTGACTCTGTAGGGGAAACGGCTGATTTGGTTGTTCGAGCAGCAATGGGGCAATTCCCGTTTGCTCCTGATATTAGACGTGTACCGTATGTAGAAGATACAGGGACATTAAAAGAAGTGATTTCGATTGCTAAGAGTAATCAAGCACTTATATGTTTTACGTTAGTTAAGCCTGATATGCGCCAGTATTTAGTAACAGAGGCTGCAAAAGAAGGGGTAGAGGCATACGATATTATCGGCCCTCTTATTGATCAAATTGAAGAAATTACGGGGCAAGTGCCGAGATATGAGCCAGGTGTTGTCCGTAGGTTAGATGAAGAATACTTTAAAAAGATTGAAGCGATTGAGTTTGCTGTGAAGTATGATGACGGCAGAGATGCACGAGGTATTTTAAAAGCAGATATCGTGTTGATTGGTGTTTCGCGTACATCAAAAACACCACTTTCCCAATATTTAGCTCATAACAAACGCTTGAAAGTTGCGAATGTACCACTCGTGCCAGAAGTTGACCCACCTGAAGAACTATATCAAGTGGCAAAAGAAAAATGTTTCGGTTTGAAAATTACGCCAGATAAGTTAAATCATATTCGAAAAGAACGATTAAAATCACTTGGATTAAGTGATGGAGCAACATATGCAAATATTAATCGTATTCAAGAAGAAATTGATCACTTTGAGGAAGTAATTAGTAAAATAAATTGCCAAGTAATCGATGTATCGAATAAAGCGATTGAAGAAACAGCAAATATTATTGTGAATGCAGTGCAAAACCAAAAAATGTTTTAGC
This sequence comes from Bacillus cereus group sp. Bce041, assembly GCF_052646455.1. Taxonomy (NCBI): domain Bacteria; kingdom Bacillati; phylum Bacillota; class Bacilli; order Caryophanales; family Bacillaceae; genus Bacillus; species Bacillus cereus group sp. Bce041. Next base: position 552,583 of record NZ_JBQXON010000001.1, on the reverse strand, counting down.
ACATTTACCAAAGGTGAATGTGCTTTTTTCGCTCGTGTGAAATATGATACCTATGGATTTTGTAATAGATTGTAGTGTAATGGTTATACTTATACTCCTTTGTCTTTTAGTATATTCAAGGTGTGAGTTTGTCATCCTGAAATGTAAGATGAAAAAATAAAGGGATATGTAGCGTAGTTGAAGAAAATATATTATAATAAAAAATTGTGATAAAAACCTATATTTTACGTTTAGACTTTAATTTTTCAGAATAAACTAGGGATAGGATTTACGAAAAAGACATGTAATTACGTTAAATCGACAAAATCTATACAAGAAAACGCACATTATGGAAGGATTCACAGAAGGGATGTAGAATACAGAAATATGCAAAACATCAACAACATATTAGTCGGTGTAGATGTATATCCCGTGAAGGCTGAAATTGTGCAAGTTGGAGCGGAATTTCATGTCGGAATTTTGTTTGTCGCATCATATGCTCATCCTTTAAGGAAATAGCAAGGCAATTGGATCATTGTAGATACTGAACAAAATGGAGTTGATTGTTATATGGATCAACATGAAAAAGTTACAGATCTCAAGATCAAACAGTATATGTGGCTTGCTACTCTTCTTGTAAAAAGGTGTATATGTATTGTTTCTAAGAGATACATTTGTAACAGATGAGCAAATGTATACAATTTTATATAGCAAGTATGTATATGCGATTTATGCAGATAAAGGACCTATAGGAAAGGTTCAAAATCGTTTATACAATGTAATCGGCAACACTTTCTAACAAGTTTAGAAAAATATTGTCGAATTATAAAGGAATTTTTTAATTTATATCGAATACAAAATACGACACGGAGATGGAGTTATGGGGAACAGAATTCCCGAAGAAGTTGTTGAACAGATTCGGACATCATCCGATATTGTAGAAGTCATTGGTGAATACGTTCAACTTAGAAAACAGGGGCGTAACTATTTCGGCCTTTGTCCATTTCATGGTGAGAATTCTCCTTCATTCTCTGTTTCATCTGATAAGCAAATTTTTCATTGCTTCGGATGTGGAGAAGGTGGAAATGTATTTTCCTTTCTAATGAAAATGGAAGGACTGGCTTTTACCGAGGCTGTTCAAAAGCTAGGCGAAAGAAATGGAATTGCAGTTGCAGAGTACACATCAGGACAAGGACAACAAGAAGACATATCTGATGACACTGTCATCATGCAACAAGCTCATGAATTATTGAAAAAGTATTATCATCATTTATTAGTAAATACGGAAGAGGGAAATGAAGCACTTTCATATTTATTAAACCGTGGTATTACGAAAGAGATGATTGAGAAGTTTGAAATTGGTTATGCATCACCTGCTTGGGATGCGGCGACGAAAATTTTACAAAAAAGAGGTTTATCGCTGTCTAGTATGGAACAAGCTGGCCTTCTAATAAGAAGTGAGAAGGATGGTAGTCATTACGATCGCTTCCGTGGAAGAGTTATGTTCCCGATCTATACGTTACAAGGTAAGGTGATAGCGTTTAGTGGAAGGGCGTTAGGGGATGACACTCCGAAATATTTAAATAGCCCTGAAACACCGATTTTTCACAAAAGTAAATTGTTGTATAACTTCCACCAAGCAAGACCGTTTATTAGAAAGCGTGGGCAAGTGGTTCTTTTTGAAGGATATGCCGATGTACTAGCTGCGGTAAAAAGTGGTGTGGAAGAAGCTGTTGCGACAATGGGAACAGCTTTAACTGAAGAACAAGCAAAACTTCTGCGACGTAACGTTGAAACTGTTGTTCTTTGCTATGATGGTGATAAAGCAGGGCGAGAAGCGACGATGAAAGCAGGGCAATTATTGCTAAAAGTTGGTTGCCAAGTGAAAGTCACATCCTTGCCAGATAAGCTTGATCCTGATGAATATGTGCAACAATATGGGACTACCGCTTTTGAAAATCTTGTGAAATCAAGTGTGAGTTTTGTTGGTTTTAAAATAAATTATTTGCGTTTAGGGAAAAATTTGCAAGATGAGTCTGGCAAAGAAGAATATGTGAAAAGTGTTTTAAAAGAGTTATCGTTGTTACAAGATGCGATGCAGGCAGAGTCATATTTGAAGTCATTATCGCAAGAATTTTCGTATTCAATGGAAACACTTTTGAATCAATTGCACCAATATCGCAAAGAACAAAAGGTACAGCAAAAACAAATAAAGCAGGTTGCTAAACCGTCTCAAGTCGTTCAAACAAAACCGAAGTTAACAGGTTTTGAAAGAGCGGAAAGAGAAATTATTTACCATATGTTGCAAAGTGCAGAAGTAGCTGTTCGCATGGAATCCCATATAGAAGATTTTCATACAGAAGAACATAAAGGGATTTTATATGAACTATACGCATATTATGAAAAGGGAAATGAACCTTCAGTCGGAACATTTTTAAGTTGGCTCTCTGATGAAAAGTTGAAAAATATTATCACTGATATTTCGACGGATGAATTTATTAATCCAGAATACACAGAAGAAGTGTTGCAAGGCCATTTGGAGACGCTTAGGCGGCATCAGGAAAAACTTGAAAAGATGGAGATCATCTTTAAAGTGAAACAAATGGAAAAAACAGATCCTGTAGAGGCTGCTAAATATTATGTAGCATATTTACAAAATCAAAAAGCGAGAAAATAGCTTTTTTGATAAAGTTTTAGTATAATGAATGTTTGTATCTCGCGTAAGGAGGGGAACAGATGGCTGACAAACCAGCTCGTTCTAAACAAATTGAAACTGAAATGACCCTTGAGCAAGTGAAAGAACAACTCACTGAGCTCGGAAAAAAACGTGGCGTTCTTACATATGAAGAGATTGCAGAACGCATGAATGGATTTGAAATTGAATCCGATCAAATGGATGAATACTATGAATATTTAGGTGAACAAGGCATTGACTTAGTTGGTGATAATGACAACGAAGAAGGCCCTAATAATCGCCAAATTTCAAAAACAGAAGAAGAGTTTGACCTCAATGATTTAAGTGTACCACCAGGGGTTAAAATCAACGATCCTGTTCGTATGTATTTAAAAGAAATTGGTCGTGTAGACTTACTATCTGCAGAAGAAGAAATTCGACTTGCAACGCGTATTGAAGAAGGCGATGAAGAAGCGAAACGTCGTCTTGCAGAAGCAAACTTACGTCTTGTAGTAAGTATTGCAAAGCGCTATGTAGGCCGTGGTATGCTTTTCTTAGACTTAATTCAAGAAGGTAATATGGGTCTAATTAAAGCTGTTGAAAAGTTCGATTATCGTAAAGGTTTCAAATTTAGTACGTATGCAACTTGGTGGATTCGCCAAGCTATTACACGTGCCATTGCAGACCAAGCGCGAACAATTCGTATTCCAGTCCATATGGTTGAAACGATTAACAAGTTAATTCGTGTACAACGCCAATTATTACAAGATTTAGGTCGTGAACCGTCTCCTGAAGAGATTGGTGAAGAAATGGATCTTGCTCCAGAAAAAGTACGTGAAATCTTAAAAATTGCACAGGAGCCAGTTTCTCTTGAAACACCAATTGGTGAAGAAGATGACTCCCATTTAGGTGACTTTATTGAAGACCAAGAAGCAACATCGCCTGCGGACCATGCAGCCTATGAATTGCTAAAAGAACAATTAGAAGATGTGTTAGATACGCTAACAGATCGTGAAGAAAATGTTCTACGTCTTCGTTTCGGTTTAGATGATGGACGAACTCGTACGCTTGAAGAAGTTGGGAAAGTATTTGGCGTAACGAGAGAGCGTATCCGTCAAATTGAAGCAAAAGCACTTCGCAAATTAAGACATCCAAGCCGTAGTAAGCGTCTTAAAGATTTCTTAGAATAGGTTATTTTTTAAGTTTACTTCACCATTGTGAAGTAAACTTTTTTATTTTGTTAATTTTTGTTAAAATTTAGCTATCGGCAACGATTACAATTTCTTGTAATTTATTTTACAGAATTGTCTTTTGATTTGCAAATGCTCATTTTTCGATTTTTCGATTAATTTTGTTTATTCTATACAAAAATATATGTAGAAAAGCGAAAAATATGATGAGAAACGTTAATAATTATCGAAATAATAAGCGATATGACAATAAAAAACAATAAACTGAATTTATGGAATATTTTTAACAAGTGGTAGTTTACTCTTTTCTGATAGAGCGTTTTCAAGTACAATGGAAATGACTGAATCATCTAACTATTTAGGGGTATAGAGGGGGGAGAAGAGATATGAAACGTAATCCGCTGATTCCGTTCGCTCTTATTGCAGCATTGGGTATTATCGTTATGTTTGTATTTTCATTTCAGGGGCTAAATAAATCTAAAGAGTTAGCTGATGCAAAAAATGGCGGGAAGCCAGCACAAACGGCATCAAAACCAGAAGATATTGTGAAGCAAAGCTGTACGAGCTGCCATGGTGATCAGTTACAAGGGGCAGTTGGACCTAACTTGCAAAAAATTGGTGGGAAACTTTCAAAGGATGAAATTAAAGAAATTCTTTCGAAAGGAAAAGGCAATATGCCTGCCAATATAGTTCCAGCTGATCAAGCCGCTAAAGTAGCTGATTGGTTATCGAAGAAAAAATAAAGTTCCGTATGACAAGCCTTTTGCTTATGCAAAGGGCTTGTTTTTCTATATTTTCTAAAATACGATGAATGATAGAGCAGTGAATTGTTGTTATGGGCTTGCAACAACTACTATAAATTCATTATCATGGAGACAGACTGACAAGAGAAGGAGTAATGGAAATACATGAATGAAGTAAAGCTTTCAAAACGATTAGAAGAAGTTGTACGTGAAATACCAGTAGGATCTACAGTCGCTGATATTGGATCGGATCATGCGTATTTACCGTGTTATACAATTATAAATAATATTGCTACAAAAGCAGTTGCAGGAGAGGTCGTAGATGGACCATTTCGCTCTGCGCAAGCAACTGTAGCTGAAAGTGGTTTACAAGATAAAGTAGATGTGCGTAAAGGGAATGGATTAGCTGTTATCGCACCAGGAGAAGTAGATGTAATTACAGTTGCCGGAATGGGCGGAGCGTTAATTCGTGACATTTTAGAAAGTGGTAAAGAAAAATTAGAAGGTGTAACACGTTTAATTTTACAGCCTAATATTGCAGCGCATCATATTCGTGAATGGTTTATTGAGAATGGTTGGGAGCTTATCCATGAAAAAATCGTAAAAGAAGATGGGAAAATTTACGAAATTTTAGTAGGGGAGCGAGGAAATGTTGCAGCGCCTTACTCTGAAAATAAACAAGCTGAATTGTTTATGGGACCATTTTTAATAACAGAAAAAAGTGAAGCCTTCGTTGAAAAATGGGAAGGAGAATTAAAAAACTTCCAAAATATTTTAAAACAGTTAGAACGTGCAGCTGATTCTGAAGAAACAAAAGCGAAGCGTGGGGAAGTAGAAGCGAAAATGAAAATGATAGGGGAGGTTTTATCATGAGTAAAATTCCAAATGGCCATGAAATTATTTCTTTATTTGAAAGTATGTATCCGAAGCATTTGGCGATGGAAGGAGATAAGATTGGCCTGCAGATTGGAGCGCTTAATAAACACGTGCGGCACGTATTGATTGCGTTAGATGTAACGGAAGAAGTTGTGGATGAAGCAATTCAATTAGGGGCAAATGTCATTATTGCTCATCATCCTTTAATTTTTAACCCGTTAAAAGCGATTCATACAGATAAGGCGTATGGGAAAATTATTGAAAAGTGTATTAAAAATGATATTGCAATCTATGCAGCGCATACAAATGTGGATGTTGCTAAGGGCGGGGTAAATGATTTACTTGCTGAGGCGTTAGGATTGCAAAATACAGAAGTTTTGGCACCGACATATGCAGAAGAAATGAAAAAAGTTGTTGTGTTTGTGCCAGTCACTCATGCAGAAGAAGTAAGGAATGCATTAGGAGACGCAGGTGCTGGTCATATCGGCAATTATAGCCACTGTACGTTTAGTAGCGAGGGTACAGGCACATTTGTACCTCAAGAGGGGACAAATCCTTATATCGGGGAAACTGGACAGTTAGAACGTGTAGAAGAAGTGCGAATCGAAACGATTATTCCAGCTTCATTACAGCGGAAAGTGATTAAAGCAATGGTAACGGCGCACCCTTATGAAGAAGTAGCATACGATGTGTATCCGCTTGATAATAAAGGTGAAACGTTAGGCCTAGGAAAAATAGGATACTTACAAGAAGAAATGACGCTTGGTCAATTTGCAGAACATGTGAAACAATCATTAGACGTGAAGGGCGCAAGAGTTGTCGGTAAGTTAGACGATAAAGTGCGTAAAGTAGCTGTACTTGGTGGAGATGGTAATAAATATATAAACCAAGCGAAATTTAAAGGAGCAGATGTATATGTAACTGGTGACATGTACTATCATGTTGCTCATGATGCGATGATGCTCGGTTTAAATATAGTTGACCCAGGACATAATGTTGAAAAAGTAATGAAACAAGGTGTACAAAAGCAATTACAAGAAAAAGTGGATGCAAAGAAACTCAATGTACACATTCATGCTTCGCAGTTACATACAGATCCATTTATATTTGTATAAGAAAAATAAAAACCGTTGCTCATGCAAGCAACGGTTTTTATTATTGTTCTTTTTTCACTTTCACGCGAGGTAATATTTTTTGTAACGGTACTTTTCGAACTCTTTCCCATGTAGCGGGATTCATGGGGTTATATTGCTCTAAGAAAGCGATAACTTCTTTCGTAATTGGCGTTGGAGTAGAAGCACCTGCTGTAACAGCTACGTTTTCTACACCTTGTAGCCACTCTAATTGAATTTCGCTTACATCAGCAACTCGATATGCTTTTGTACCCGCGATTTCTTGTGATACTTGTGCTAAGCGATTTGAATTGTTACTTTTCGGATCACCAACAACAATTGTTAAGTCTGCAACATCAGCTTGTTTAGCGACAGCTTCTTGGCGAACTTGAGTTGCTAAACAAATTTCTTTATGGAATTCTGCTGTTGGGAATTTTTTTTGAATGTCCTCCATTAAATGTTGAACATCCCATTGACTCATCGTTGTTTGATTTGTTACTAAAATTTTATCTGTTGGGATTTCTAATGTTTTTAAATCATCGGCTCTTTCGATAAGGTGAACGATGTCAGGTGCAATACCAACTGCGCCTTCTGGCTCTGGATGATTTTTTTTACCGATATAAATGACATGATACCCTTCCGCTTTCTTAGCTTCGATAAGGTCATGCGTCTTGGTAACATCTGGGCAAGTAGCATCGATTGTTGTTAAACCTTTTTCTTTTGCGCGTTGTTTAACTTCTGGAGAAACACCGTGTGCAGTGAAAATAACAGTACCAGAATCAATTTTATCTAAAATTTCTAAGCGACTTGGACCGTCTAATGTGATGATTCCATCTTCTTCAAAAGCGTCTGTAACATGTTTATTGTGAACAATCATACCTAAAATATAAATGGGTCTCGGCAATGATTTATCTAATGCGGCGTTACGTGCAATTACCATTGCATCGACAACACCGTAGCAATAACCACGAGGGGAAATTTTAACAATTTTCATATGAGTAATCCTCTCCTTCTAAACAAGGGATACTTTTGTGCATAGTCTTTTACATTATAAAGGAGGAGTGGATAGAAAACAAAGGATTGTTACACATATAGTTTTGGTTTTGTTGCTGTTTGTTGAACTGGTTCTTTCGGTAACTCTTTTTCTATTACAGGTTCAATCACTATTTTCTTTCGTTTTCGTTTCTTTTTTTGAGGTGCAGGAGGCGGACTTTCTACTTCAACTGGCTCTGTTACATTTTCCGTTTGATTTTCTTCCGTGCTTTTTCCAGAGGTGAGGATTTTAACAATGCTTGGTAGACTACGCATAATAGGACCGTACTGTTCGACGACAGGACCTACAGATTGAACGACTTGGGATACTTTTTCGATGTTATTTATCATATTAGTTGGATTTGAAATTAAGTTCGAAAAAAAACTGCCGATGCCACTGCTTGCTGTTGCCGCAGCTGTAGTTGTGCCCCCGCGCGTTTCAGTTGATTCATACATTTGAGGCGGTATCATTTGCTCAGGATATTGCTGCATGTATGGTTGATATTGTGGATGTTGCTGCGGATATTGTTGTTGGTATTGCTGCGGATATTGCTGTTGATATTGGGGCGGTGGTGGTTGCTGATGCATCATCGGTTGCCCTTCCATTTGTCGGTAAGGTGGAACCATTTGCATAAAAGGCTCGGTTGGATCGTGTTTTTTAAAAAGCTTAGCAAGAAAACCTTTCTTTTTTTGTGCCATTGGTGGTAGTTGTGGAATTGGATATGGTGTATAAGGTTGCTGCCCTGGATTCGGATACATTTGCCTTGTAGGGGATTTCGGAAACATGTGAGAAATCCTCCTTTCTTCAGTTAGGTATATACACATACAATATGCAATAAAAGGGAAGAAGGTTAGTTTTTGAAGTGAAAACCTAAACTAAAGATGGATTTTACTTGTAGATTTCGATATAATGTAGACTTGACTGATTTGTGCGCGCAGTAGAAATTTTAGAAAGAAGGTGTAACTTATGACACAACAAACTTTTACACAGTATGATTTTAAACCATTTTTAATAGATGCAGTTCGTGAACTACGCTTTACAGAGCCGACAGGAATTCAGCAGAAAATTTTCCCAGTCGTGAAAAAAGGTGTAAGTGTAATTGGACAATCCCAAACAGGTTCTGGGAAAACACATGCATACTTACTTCCTACATTAAACAGAATTAATGCAAGTCGTGAAGAAGTACAACTTGTTATTACAGCGCCTACTCGTGAGTTAGCACAACAAATTTACGAAGAAATCGTGAAATTAACAAAGTTTTGTGCGGAAGACCAAATGATTACAGCACGTTGTTTAATTGGTGGAACTGATAAACAACGTTCAATTGAGAAATTGAAAAAACAACCTCATATTGTAGTTGGGACACCAGGACGTATTAAAGACTTAGTTGAAGAACAAGCATTATTTGTTCATAAAGCAAATACGATTATTGTCGATGAAGCAGACTTAATGCTTGATATGGGATTCATTCATGATGTAGACAAAATTGCAGCACGCATGCCTAAAAACTTGCAAATGTTAGTTTTCTCTGCAACAATTCCTCAAAAACTAAAACCGTTTCTGAAGAAATATATGGAGAATCCAGAGCATATTCATATCAATCCAAAACAAGTTGCAGCTGGAAACATTGAACACTATTTAGTGCCTTCTAAACATCGTAATAAAATTGATTTAGTGCATAAAATGCTACTTCAATTTAAACCGTATTTAGCAGTTGTTTTCACGAATACGAAAAAGATGGCAGACCAAGTTGCTGATGGATTAATGGAACGTGGCTTAAAAGTTGGACGAATTCACGGGGATTTATCACCACGTGATCGTAAAAAAATGATGAAACAAATTCGTGACCTTGAATTCCAATATATCGTTGCGACTGATTTAGCAGCACGTGGTATTGATATTGAAGGGATTAGCCATGTTATTAACTATGAGCTACCATCAGATTTAGATTTCTTCGTTCACCGCGTTGGAAGAACAGCACGTGCGGGGCATTCTGGTATTGCAGTGACGATTTATGATCCAGCAAACGAAGAAGCGTTAGATAGCTTAGAAAAACAACGTCATATCGAGTTTAAACATGTAGATTTACGTGGAGATGAGTGGGCAGATTTAGGTGAGCGTCGTCGTCGTAAGAGCCGTAAAAAACCAAATGACGAACTTGATGTTATGGCAACGAAAGTTATTAAAAAACCGAAAAAAGTAAAACCAAACTATAAACGTAAACTTGCAACAGAACGTGACAAAGTGAAGAGAAAATATAGCAATAAAAAAAGATAAGGGGTTTCCCTTATCTTTTTTTAATCCCGCTAATTTAAATGAAGAGTATAGTCTGTCTAAATAGTCATATGAATTTGTGTAGTGCGTCTTTTGTGAACAAACAATTCACTACATATTTCTACAAATTATGCTATCATTATATCTATTGTATATTGAAGAGGTGATTGTATGTTAAAGATTGGATCTCATGTTTCTATGAGTGGTAAGAAAATGTTATTAGCAGCAAGTGAAGAGGCTGTTTCATACGGTGCAACAACGTTTATGATTTATACAGGTGCACCGCAAAATACACGAAGAAAACCAATTGAAGAATTGAACATAGAAGCAGGAAGAAAACATATGGAGCTGAACGGAATTGAGGAAATTATCGTCCATGCGCCGTATATTATTAATGTTGGGAATACGACGAAGCCAGAAACATTCCAATTAGGCGTAGACTTTCTTCGCATGGAAATTGAAAGAACATCGGCATTAGGTGTAGCGAAACAAATTGTTCTTCACCCAGGAGCGCACGTTGGTGCTGGAGCAGATGCTGGTATTCAACAAATTATTAAAGGGCTTAATGAAGTGTTAACGCCAGAACAGACGGTTAACATTGCGTTAGAGACGATGGCAGGAAAAGGAACAGAATGCGGTCGTAGCTTTGAAGAAATTGCAAAGATTATTGATGGTGTAAAATATAATGAAAAGCTATCCGTATGCTTTGATACGTGTCATACGCACGATGCAGGATATGATATTGTAAATGACTTTGACGGCGTATTAAACGAATTTGATAAGATCGTTGGTATAGATCGTTTACAAGTACTTCATATTAATGATAGTAAAAATGTACGCGGAGCAGGAAAAGACCGTCATGAAAACATTGGATTTGGTCACATTGGGTATAAAGTATTGCATCACATTGTACATCATCCACAGTTAATGCATGTACCAAAAATTCTTGAAACACCGTATGTAGGGGAAGATAAAAAAGATAAGAAGCCACCATATAAATTGGAAATCGAAATGCTGAAAAACGGCACTTTTGATGAAGGGCTTCTTGAAAAAATTAAAGCGCAATAAGGAGGGGAAATCCCCTCCTTATTTTAGTAGTTGCTGAAATAATGTATTTACTTGTTGGGCAGTGGCAGGGGAAGTTACTTTTGCGATCTGTTTTAAGAGCTCTAGTCGCTCGTTGTTATCGTAAATATTAATATTTTTACCCTTCATAAGTAAAACGATTTGGTCAGCTTGTGCGGCTGTAATAGGAACTTCGTATTCTTTGCTATATTTTAATAACTCTTTTGTAGAAATATGATTTAATTTTTTATTAACAATTTGTTTAATGAGGTTCATCTTATTATCCTCCTTCACGCGTTCTTCTATCGAAATATATGAGCATGTAGCTTGTACATATTCGTATGGAGTTTCTTTTTTCATGAGGAAAAGAAGCGTATGTTATAATATAAGGACGAAACTACAGAAAAAGAGTACAGGGAGGGCTTATGGAGCAAAAGCAACATCGAAAAGAAAGTGTTATTCATCTCATTTATCGTTTAGTTATGATTATTTTTGGAGCAGCATGCGCGGCGGTGGCGATTGAACTATTTTTAATGCCAAATAAAATTATTGATGGTGGAATTATTGGTATTTCTCTTATATTAGATTATCTTACTCCTAACATTTGGTGGTTAAGTTTTTCTACTTTAGTCGTTGTTCTCAATATCCCATTTATGTATTCCGGTTATAAGCAAATTGGAAAAACATTTATGTTATCTTCGACATTTGGTATTGTAGCGTTAGCTTTCATTGAGTCAACGTTACATGCGGTGCCACCATTTACAACAGAACCTATTTTAGCGACAGTGTTTGGTGGGCTTATTTTAGGTCTTGGTGTAGGACTTGTAATTCGTCATGGTGGGTCGTTAGATGGAACTGAAATTATGGGGATTTTATTAACGAAGAAACTACCGTTCTCTGTTGGTGAATTCGTAATGTTTGTGAACTTATTTATTTTTGCATGGGCAGCATTTGTGTTTGGTGTGGAACAAGCGATGTATTCTGTTATGACGTACTATATCGCATTTAAAACAATCGATACAGTAATTCAAGGGCTAGATGAAACGAAGGCGGTTTTAATTGTATCTGATCAATATGAGGAAGTATCAAACGCGATTTTGCATCGTCTTGGCCGTGGAACGACAAAGCTTGTAGCAAAAGGTGGTTACACGGATAAAGAAAAAGAAGTTATTTATGCAGTTGTAACGCGTCTAGAAGTGACGAAATTAAAGTCAATTGTGCATGAAATTGATGAAAATGCGTTTGTTACGATTATGAGCACGCAAGAGACAAATGGTGGTAAGTTTAAATCGGCTATTCACTAAAAGTTTATAGGAATATTTTTTGAAAGCAGAGAATTTTTCTCTGCTTTTTGTTATAATAGTAAGGTTTCTTGAAAAAATAGATATATTTTAGGCAGATTGGTTTACAACTATAATAAGCTGTACTATAATTCAAATAGATATAAATCGGAATCATTCTGAATTAAAATAGGTGAGATGCTATGAATAATATATTAGAAATTGAAGGTTTAACATTCCGATATGAAGATCGGAATGTGTTAGAAAATATTAATTTGCAAGTTCCGAAGGGAGCTTTTTTAGGTTTAGTGGGACCGAATGGTTCAGGTAAATCAACTTTACTTAAGTGTTTATTAGGCGTTTTAAAGCCAAAAGAAGGAAGCATACGCGTGTTTGGCGTTGATAGTAAGAAGTTTAAGGAATGGAACAAAGTTGGTTATGTATCCCAAAAGGCAAATAGTTTCAATTCTGGTTTTCCAGCAACTGTTTCTGAAGTTGTCTCAATGGGACTTGTTTCGAAAAAAGGGCTTTTTCGCTTTTTTACAAAAGAGGATAAAAAAAAGGTAGAAAAAGCAATTGCTGATGTAGGGATGAGTGAGTTTCAAGGTCGTAACATTGGAGAGCTTTCTGGTGGACAGCAACAGCGTGTATTTATTGCTCGTGCGCTCGTTAGTGATCCTGAATTGCTTATTTTGGACGAGCCTACTGTTGGAATCGATGTGAAAAATGTGGAAAGTTTTTACGAAATATTAGAGGATTTAAACAAAAGGCTCGGGATCACATTAATTCTTGTTACTCATGATATGGGAGCTGTTACTGAAAAAGTAACACATGTTGCATGCCTAAACCAACATCTACATTTCCATGGAAATGTAGAGAAGTTCCGAGAGTTAGAAGATGCAGAAATGTCCGTCTTATATGGACATCATGTTCATCGTTTAGAACACGAACATGAGCATCACGGGAGGATATAATGATACAAGATTTTTTACAATATGACTTTTTACGTAATTCTTTATACGCAGGTATTTTAATTGGACTTGTTGCACCGCTAATTGGTGTGTTTGTTGTTATTCGTCGTTTATCTCTTATTGCGGATGCATTAAGTCACGTGACGTTATCGGGTATTGCAGCAAGTTTATTACTTGAAAAAACCATTTTTACAGGAGGATTTTTAAACCCCTTATATATGGGGATGATTTTCTCGATTGGTGGAGCGCTACTAATCGAAAAGTTACGAACTGTATATAAGCACTATCAAGAATTAGCAATTCCAATTATCCTTTCGGCAGGGATGGGGGTTGGAGTTATTTTCATTTCACTTGCAAATGGATTTAACACAGACTTATTTAGTTATTTATTTGGTAGTGTCAGTGCTGTAACAAGTACAGATTTAATTATTATTGGGATTGTAGCAATTGTTGTTGTTGCGACAATTATTTTATTATATAAAGAGCTGTTTCTATTATCATTTGATGAGGAATACGCAGTATCAACTGGTTTAAGAGCGAAATGGATTCACTTTATTTTCATTATATTAGTTGCTCTTGTCATTGCAGTATCAATGCGTGTAGTGGGGGTTCTTCTCGTATCATCATTAATGACATTACCAGTTGCAGCAAGTATTCGTATTGCTAAAGGATTTAAACAAACAATTTTCTTTTCCATTTTATTTGGTGAAATTGCAGTAATTGGTGGAATGTTTGCTTCGTATCAACTTGATCTAGCGCCAGGTGGTACAATTGTTATGATAGCAGTTCTTATTTTAATCGGTGCGATTTTATGGAAGAAGAAAAAAACTGCATAAAGTAGGGATAGGTATGAATCTAACAGAAGCTTTACGCCTAATGAAAGAAAAAGGATATAAACATACTGGAAAAAGAGAAGAGATGCTCAGATTATTTGCAGCACATAATCGTTATTTAACTGCGAAAGACGTTTTAGAACATATGAAAGACGATTATCCAGGGCTTAGTTTTGATACGATTTATCGTAACTTAACAGTTTTTGCTGAGATTGGTGTTTTAGAACAAACGGAATTAAATGGCGAAAAACATTTTCGTTTTACTTGTTCTATTATGGAACATCATCATCATTTTATTTGTTTGGATTGTGGGGGGACGAAAGAGATTACTTCCTGCCCAATGGATTTTATGAATAAAGATTTTACTGGTTATGAAGTAACGGGTCATAAGTTTGAAATATATGGTCGTTGTCCAAAATGTGCAAAGTAAAAGCTCGTCGGTTATGTAACTGACGGGCTTTTTTACGTAGAAAAGAAGGTTGCTCACAAATATTGTGGCAACCTTCTTTTTATTGTTCTTGTGCCTCTTTTTCTTTTTCTCGTTCAGCAGCCATTTCAGCAGCAATTACGTCGATTTCTTTTTTCAGTTCTTCTACCATTGTTTCTTCTGGTACTTTACGAACGACTTGCCCTTTACGGAATAATAATCCCTCTCCACGTGCACCGGCAATACCGATATCAGCTTCACGAGCTTCACCAGGGCCATTTACAGCGCAACCAAGTACTGCAACTTTAATTGGTACTTGAAGTGTAGAGATGTATTCTTCCACTTCGTTAGCAATGCTAATTAAATCGATTTCAATACGACCACAAGTTGGACAAGAGATAAGTGTTGCTGCATTAGACGCAAGACCGAATGATTTTAATAATTCGCGAGCAACTTTTACTTCTTCAACTGGATCAGCACTTAATGAAATACGTAGTGTATTTCCGATGCCTTTATTTAAGATTGCTCCAAGACCAGCAGCACTTTTTACAGTTCCGGCAAACAATGTTCCAGATTCTGTAATACCTAAATGTAATGGATAATCAAAAGCACGAGCAGCTTTCTCGTATGCTTCGATTGCTAAGTTAACATCAGAGGCTTTCATAGATACGATAATATCGTGGAAATCTAAGTCCTCTAAAATTTTAATATGATGTAGCGCGCTCTCAACCATACCATCTGCAGTTGGGTACCCGTACTTTTCTAAAATGTGTCGCTCTAATGAACCAGCGTTTACACCGATACGGATTGGAATACCGCGCTCTTTTGCTGCATTTACAACAGCTTCTACTTTATGGCGACGACCAATATTACCTGGATTGATACGTACTTTATCGATGCCACCTTCAATTGCTTTTAAAGCAAGGCGATAATCAAAATGAATATCAGCAACAAGTGGAATGTTGATTTGTTTTTTTATATCAGCAATAGCATCTGCTGCGCGTTCATCTGGAACGGCAACGCGGACGACTTGACAGCCGGCTTCTTCTAAACGCTTGATTTCAGCAACTGTTGCTTCAACATCATGTGTTTTTGTTGTTGTCATACTTTGTATAATTAATTCATTATTACCGCCGATTGTTAAATTACCGACTTTAACTGGACGTGTTTTTGTACGATGAGTCATTTCATTCACGAATAGATCGCTCTCCTTATAAAAGAAGTTTCTTATTTAGTCCCTCATATCAATGATAGTATACGTGATATAGGGCTATAGAAACCGAAGTACTCGGTTTCACTTTTACTATTGTATCAGCGCCTTTATGTAATTGACAAGGATTAAGTGATAGCTTATTGATATAACGGGAATTTATAAGACTTTCCAATTTGTATTTTTGTAGCAGATGTACTTTTGTTTAATTGTTTAAAGTCGTCAATGACTTTTTCTATGGAAGGAATTTTTTTCTTGTTAATTTGTTCTGTAATAGAAAGAACTGTCTCACCAGTTTTTACTTCAATTGTTTTATAAGATACATCCGTTTCTTTTTCTGTTTTGTTCGCTTTATTTTGTTGACTGTCTGTGTTTTCTTTTTTAATTGTTTGAGCAGCAGTTGTTTTTTTATATGAACTTAACATCGGTAAAGTACCGATTTTTATATCGTAATAAAATATATAACCGAGAACAAGCACGAATAGGAATATACCTAATCTCTTCATATTCTTCACTCCTTTGCTAGGAATATATGCTTGTCCAAAAAAAAAATGCCTATTTAGGCATTTTTTATTTTTCTTTCGGTTTGGGTACCTCTTTAATCGTTAAGTATAGAACGATTAAAACAACAGCGATATAAATGAACGTTGCTCCAGGTACGACGATTTTGAATAAATCCATAATCATGAAGAAAATGGTTGGGATCGTGTAGCTGTATGCAGTTAGTGTCCAAACTTGTTTATAGGATAGTTTACGTTGACCGCTCATAGCAGAACCGATGAACGCAAGTAAAGTCACGCCTACAAAAGTTATGAATAATTGGAATAGGTACACTAAGAATCCAATAACAAATAATAAAATTGGATAAATATTATCGAATAAAGAAATAAATTCTTGTAGATCTTTTTTCTCAAGAGATGCACCTAACAAATCGTTATAAGAATACGTTTGTGTTTGACCATTTCCCATAGAGACTACTTTATCTTTTAAAACAAATAAACCTGTTTTATTTTGATATTTTTCTAGGTCTGTTGAATTTGGATCAAATACGAAAAGTGTATTTCCTTCTTCTTTTTCAATAGGTTGATCAATATCAGCTTTTAGTTCGCCATTTTCGATTTTAAAATCAGGTAAATCTTTATCGATGACTTGATTTACCATGCCAACACCATCCTGGATAAAACTACCGTACAAAAAAGTTCTTGGAATAGTAGTAATTAAGCAAAGTAGCATAATATACAAAATGGTTTTACCGATTTTTTGAAAACGGAATAGCGCCATATCTTTAGGCGAGTATATGCTTTTTACGAATTGGGTAAATATGGACATAGATTCACTTCCTTTATGTATGTATAAAATCATTGTAACGTAGGAATCTAGAGAATCTCAAGATATATTATATTTACATATAGTGGAGATAACTAAATTTCTTTTATTAACTTTCTTCTTTTAAATAAGAAAAATACAATTGACACTTTTCTTTTCTATATGGTAAATTTATCTTACATTTCTTAAAGAGCATATCCGATAGGAATTCCTTTATTTGATATGTTGTTACATACATAATTGTGGACCCTTAGCTCAGCTGGTTAGAGCAGACGGCTCATAACCGTCCGGTCGTAGGTTCGAGTCCTACAGGGTCCATATCCATTTCGCATGTTTATTATGTTAGCAGGAAGCTTCCTTGTAGAAGGAAGCTTTTTTTACGGAATATATGAGCATTTTAATTGAAAAGAAGTGGGAATTTTGCTACTTTAATGATAGCAAGACAATGTGATTTATTTGTTTGCACCCTATGGCAATTAGGGTAGAATGAAGTTGTATGTCACTTAAGTGGCAATACATAAACTGGGAGGAATATAACAATGGCAAAACACGAATTACCAAATTTACCTTATGCGTATGATGCTTTAGAGCCTCACTTTGACAAAGAAACAATGAACATCCATCATACAAAACATCACAACACGTACATTACAAACTTAAACGCTGCTTTAGAAGGTCATGCAGAATTAGCTGACAAAAGCGTAGAAGAATTAGTTGCAAACTTAAACGAAGTACCAGAAGCAATCCGTACAGCAGTACGTAACAATGGTGGCGGACATGCTAACCATACATTCTTCTGGACAATCCTATCTCCAAACGGCGGAGGACAACCTGTAGGTGAACTTGCAACTGCAATTGAAGCAAAATTCGGTAGCTTCGATGCATTCAAAGAAGAATTCGCAAAAGCTGGCGCAACTCGCTTCGGTTCTGGTTGGGCTTGGTTAGTAGTAAACAATGGTGAGTTAGAAGTAACAAGCACTCCAAACCAAGATTCTCCTTTAACTGAAGGTAAAACTCCAGTTATCGGTTTAGATGTTTGGGAGCATGCTTACTACTTAAACTACCAAAACCGTCGTCCAGACTACATCGGCGCATTCTGGAACGTTGTAGATTGGAACGCTGCTGAAAAACGTTACCAAGAAGCAAAATAATCGTAATAAATATAGAAAAAGCTAGGGGAGAGCTCCTAGCTTTTTTCTATGCTTTCCTTTTACATAATTGGGCTTGTCTTTGGAAGACTAGAACATGAAGTAAAGGAGAGTTGTGTATGAAATGGAAACATATAATTGGTGACGTTGAAGTGAATCGGGATTTAGTGTTATTGCTCCTTATAGGAGGTTTATACACGCTCGCAATTTCTTTATCGAATACGTTTGTAAATATTTATTTATGGAAACAAACACAAAATTATGTGAATCTTGGCTTGTATAATTTAGCCAGCGTGGTATTACAGCCTCTCACATTTCTTGTAGGGGGAAAATTAGCGAAACGTATCGATCGCTCGATTTTATTACGAATAGGAGTAGGGACGCTCGCAATTTTTTTTATTGTTGTCTTAGTAGCAGGGAAAAGTGCTTCTCAGTATATTTTATTAATGGGGGCTCTTTTAGGAGTAGGATACGGTTTTTACTGGTTGGCTTTTAACTTATTGACATTTGAAATTACAGAACCAGAAACAAGAGATTTCTTTAATGGGTTTCTTGGACTTCTTACATCCTTCTCTGGAATGATTGGACCAATAGCAGCAGGATACACAATTTCACGTATGGAGAAATGGAGTGGCTATACTGTTATATTCTTTCTTTCATTAGTTCTATTTGCAATTGCTGTCGTCTTAAGCTTCTTTTTATCTAAAAGAGAATGTGAAGGGCGTTATGAAATCGTGCAAGTATTGAAAGAACGACGGATTGATAAAAATTGGGGAAAGATTACACGAGCTCATTTTTTCCAAGGATTGAGAGAAGGAACGTTTATTTTTGTCATTTCAGTATATGTTTATTTAGCAACTAATAGTGAGTTTGCATTAGGGAAATACAGTTTAGTGAACTCTGCTGTATCCTTTGTATGTTACTACTTAGTTGCTCGTATGTTAAAGAAGGAGTGGAGAAAAAAAGCAATTTTACTTGGAGGCATTATTTTATATGCTGTCGTCTTTTTAGTTATTTTCAATGTTACATACACGAAATTACTTATTTATGCGGCATGTATTGCAATTGCATATCCTATATTACTTGTTCCGTACGGATCAATGACATATGACGTAATTGGTAGAGCGAAAAATGCGAGAGAATGGCGTGTGGAATATGTCGTTGTTCGGGAGTTGTGGTTAAACGCCGGAAGAATCTGTTCCATTTTAAGTTTTTTATGTGCTGTACTATTCTTTCCACCTGAAAAAAGTTTACCTTACTTATTATGTATTTTAGGTGCTGGACATTTTCTTATTTATTTTGCAGTTAAAAATGTCAAATATGATGAGGGAAATGCGAGTAAAGCAAGTGTTGTAACGCAAGGGAACGCGCAAAATCAAACTGAACCAGAAGGTTAACTTCTCGTTTGTTTTATGCTAGAATAGAAAAAGATGTAAGACAGCAGTGAGGACACCTGTATGAAGGTGTCCCTTTCACATTACATAGCTGTTGGTAGAGGGGGTTTGTATGAGCAAGAAGCAGAAGCAAAATAAGAAAAAGACCCACGTTCCTTTTCGGTTAAACGTGCTGTTTTTCTGCGTGTTTTTAATGTTCTCCGCGGTTATTGTAAGGCTCGGATATGTACAAATTGTTCGCGGTGAAGAATATAAGAATGAAGTGGAGAAGAAAGAAAACTCAACGATAAGTAATCCTGTACCGCGTGGGAAAATATTTGACCGTTATGGGCGACCTGTAGTAGATAATGCAGCCGTTCGTACTATTACATTTACAAAAATGAAAGGATCAACTGCAGAAGATCGCTTAGAAACAGCGAAAAAGCTAGCAGATTTGATTGAAGTACCGACAGATAAATTAACAGATCGCGATAAAAAAGATTATTGGCTTGCTATGCATAAAGAGGAAGCTAAAGAAAAAATTACGAATAAAGATCGTCAAGAGTTTAAAGATAAAAAAATTGATGATAAAGAATTAGACGAGCGTCAGCGAAGTCGTGTAACAGAAGAAGAGATTAATCAATTATCCGCAAAAGATCTAGAAATACTAGCGATTAAAAGTAAGATGGACGGCGGATATGCAATGACACCTCAAGTTATTAAAAAGGATGCTACAGAAAAGGAATATTCGATTATTAGTGAAAACCTAGCAGCATTACCAGGTGTAGATACGAATGTTGATTGGGAGCGAAAATATACGTACGATGATTTATTCCGAAGTGTACTAGGTGGGGTGTCGACATCTGATGAAGGCTTACCGAGAGAAAGACTAGATTACTATCTTGTTCGTGATTATAATCGAAATGACCGAGTAGGAAAAAGTTATCTTGAACAACAGTATGAAGATAGTCTGCACGGTACGAAAGCAGAAGTTAGAAATGTTACAGATAAAAACGGTAATATTTTAGAAACGATTAATGTATCAAAAGGACAAAGTGGTAATGATCTGAATTTAACAATTGATATGGAATTACAAAAGCGTGTGGAAGATATTCTTGCGAAGAATTTAATGAGATTTAAAGGAAGCGAACCTCTTTTAGATCGCGCATTCGTTGTAATGATGAACCCAAAAAATGGTGAAGTTTTATCTATGGCGGGGAAACAATTAGTTAACGAAGATGGTCAAACGAAAGTAAATGACTTTGCATTAGGTACCATGACAAGTTCTTATCCGATGGGATCAACTGTAAAAGGTGCAACAGTACTTACTGGATATCAAACTGGTGCGATTCAACCAGGATCGGTGCAATTGGATGAACCAATTAAATTAAAAGGTACACCTACGAAGTCGTCTTGGAAAACGATGGGATACATTAATGACCTTACAGCTTTAAAAATGTCTTCTAACGTTTATATGTTTAAAACAGCGATGAATATCGCCGGTGTTAAATATGTGAGAGGTGGTACGTTAGATATACCTCAAAAAGCATTTGATACGATGCGTTATTATTTTGGACAGTTTGGACTTGGTGTAAAAACAGGAATTGATTTACCGAATGAATCTGCTGGTCAGATGGGTAGAAGTAGTCAACCAGGTTTCTTACTAGATTTATCAATTGGACAGTATGATACGTATACACCGCTTCAATTAGCGCAATATATTTCGACGATTGCCAATGGCGGATATCGCATGCAACCACAAGTTGTAAAAGAAATTCGTCAACCGGCAGTGAAACCAGATGAAGTTGGGAAAGTTGTTCAATCTATGGAACCGAAAGTATTAAATCGTATTGATATGCCGGAATCGCAAATTAAACATGTTCAAGAAGGATTTAGACAAGTGTATAATGATTCAGGTGGTACAGCTACAAAATACTTTACAGGTGCAAAATATAAAGCGGCAGGGAAGACGGGTACGGCGCAAACTGTGTATGGTGGAGATAAAGAGATTGGTAGAAATGCAAAAGGTGAACGTGTGGAAACATATAACTTAACATTAGTAGGTTATGCGCCACTTGAAGATCCAGAAGTAGCATTCTCTGTTGTCGTTCCATGGGTACATGATGATAAGACTGGTATTAATGGATATATTGGTCGTGAAATTATGGACGCTTACTTTGATTTGAAAAACAAGGAAGTAAATGGTGAAGCTCCAAAAGATGATAAAGACAATAAAAATAAAGAGCAAGATGATGAATAAAAAAGTTGTAAAAAAGCACACTATCTGAAAAGATAGTGTGCTTTTTTTTATGGTTTATGCATATCGTGTAATAAATGTGGACAAGTATACAACATTGAAAAAACGCGGCCGTATAAATGATACTTGTATATGATGGGATAGGGGATAACTGTTTTATAGGGAAATCATCAGAGGAAATGAATAGCTACTACTGAATTAAAATTGTACCGTATGTTGATTTTTGTGGAACTTTACAAAACTTTTACAAACAATTAAAACCGAATTAATAGTTTAGCAGTATTCTTATATCTGTAATCCTGTTATTTCCGGTTACTTCTAGGAGGAAGAACACGTGAAATGGATGCGTACACCGATTAAAGTTTTCGTATTATCAATATGGTTCCTCTGTTTTGAAATGTCTACTGCATTTGCTTTAAATGATACGGGAGAAGTGAGAGTTGATGGATCCTCAACGGTTTTTCCTATTATAGAAGCAGTAGCGGAGGAATATACAAAGGTGCATCCAGACGTGAAAATTTCCATCAGTATTTCTGGAACTGGGGGAGGATTTAATCGTTTCAGTAAAGGAGAAGTAGATATAAATAATGCTTCGAGAGTAATGAAACAAGTCGAGAAAAATGAAATGAAGAAAAACTCTATTCAGTTCACACCTTTTGAGGTTGCTAACGACGGTCTTACGATTGTTGTGAATCGCCATAATACATGGGTAGACGATATGTCAGTAGACGAGTTACGACTACTTTGGAGTGAAGATGGAAGAGAGAAGCGATGGTCACAAATTCATTCAACATGGCCACGTGAACAAGTGAAGTTTTATGCACCAGGCGTAGACTCTGGTACGTATGATTATTTTCAAAATGTCATCTTACAAAATCATCGCATTGTAAAAAAAGTCTCTTTGTCTGAAGATGATCAAGTTATTATGCAAGGGGTAATGAATGATAAACATGCCATTGCTTTTGTAGGATATGCTTATTATATGGCTAATCGAGATAAGGTGAAAGCAATAAAAGTAAATGGTGTATTTCCGACGAAAGAGACCATTCAATCAGGTAAGTATAAGCCGTTATCTAGGCCGCTACTTACTTATGTGAATAATGCATCTATCCGAAATAAAATGAATGTAGCAAACTATGTTGAGTTTATGATTCAGCATGTCGGTAACCTCGCTGAAGAGGTCGGATATGTAAAATTAAGAAAAGAAAAATACAATGAACAGCTGCGTATGTTAACAGAAATAAAAAGGTAATGTCAGGGTGGAAAGGGGTTTTCATCTTTGGCTCATAATGACAAAAGTCAAATTACATTTTCTGTACAACATTTGATTGAAAGAAATACAAAACAAAGAAAAAAAACGCAGCGAATCAATCGAATAGTGCCTTTATTACTAAAAATAATTGCTAGTGTTTCTATTGTGACGACACTCGGCATTGTTTTTACGCTCTCTAATGAAACAATCATGTTTTTTCAAAAAATATCATTATACTCCTTTTTAACGGAGAAAGAATGGTTACCATTTTTTGAAGATCCTAAATTCGGTATATTACCACTTATATGTGGAACGTTCCTTGTAACAGCAATTGCTATGTTTGTAGCAATTCCTATCGGTTTAGCGTGTGCCGTATTTTTAAGCGAATATGCTTCAAATAGTGCACGGAAAATATTAAAGCCGATGTTAGAGCTATTAGCAGGTATCCCGACAATTGTATATGGTTTTTTTGCATTAACAGTTGTTACACCGCTTTTACAAAGGATTATACCAGATTTACAGTTTTTTAATGCGATTAGTCCAGGAATCGTTATCGGATTTATGATGATGCCTACAATTGCATCTCTATCTGAAGACGCGATGAGAGCTGTGGCGAAAGGGACGAAAGAAGCTTCATTAGCACTCGGAGCGACGCGGTTTGAAATGGTAAAACAAGTGGTGTTTCCGTCCGCTTTTACAGGGATTATGGCAGCAATTATATTAGCAGCTTCTCGTGCAATTGGTGAAACGATGATCGTTGTAATTGCAGCAGGATCCACACCAAATGTATCGCTTGATCCGACACATTCTATTCAAACGTTAACAGCCTATATTGTGCAAGTAAGTTTAGGTGATGCTCCGCATGGAACGATTACGTATTACAGCATGTATGCTGTAGGCGCAACGTTATTTTTGTTTACCTTTATTATGAACATCATTTCGCAGTCAATTATGCGCCGTTTTAGGAGGATGACATAATATGCGAATGTTGAATCATAAAAAAATACAAAAAAATATGGCATCACGCTTTTTAAAAGATCGAATTTACAAATTGTTATTTTATATAGCAATTTTATTTTCAATCGTAATTTTGTTTTTGTTACTGTTTCAAATTGTTGAAAAAGGTATAAGTTATCTTTCAATAGATTTCTTTACAAATTTCGCTTCACGTAATCCGAAAGAAGCTGGTATTGCTGCAGCTTTGTCAGGGACAATATTATTTATGAGTATTGTTATACCTGTTTCTTTTATATTTGGAGTTGGAACAGCACTTTATTTAGAGCAATATGCGAAGGAATCTCTATTTAAAAAAATAATAGAGATTAATAATCAAACGTTAGCAGGAGTACCATCCGTTGTATTTGGATTGCTTGGTTTAACTATTTTTGTATATGCTCTTCATTTAGGAGAGAGTATAGTTGCAGCAGCATTGACGATGAGTCTACTCGTTTTACCAACAGTTGTTGTGGCGAGTCAAGAAGCAATTCGATCAGTACCAAGTGTTTTATTAGAGGGTTCTTACGGATTAGGTGCTACGAAGTGGCAAACGATGTATCAAATTGTATTGCCATATGCTTTCCCAGGGATTATAACGGGCTGTACGTTAGCGATATCAAGAGCAATTGGAGAGGCTGCACCACTATTAGTTATTGGGGCACTTGCGTTTGCAAATTATGTTCCATTTAGTATGTTTGATAGATTTACAGTTCTACCAATTCAAATTTTTAATTGGATGAGTAGGCCACAAGAAGAATTTCAGTATGTAGCAGCAGCTGGGATGATTGTTTTGTTAGGTTTGTTGCTATTTATCAATATATTTGTTTTATGGTTACGAAATCGAAAATAAGTTGGAAGTGGATGAAAGGGGAATTCAAATGGTAGCAACAGTAGTAAATGTACAGGTGAAAAACGAAGAGAAAATCGAGACTGCGCCAAAGAAGGTAGTATTTGATACGAAAAATTTAAATTTATGGTACGGGGAAGACCATGCTTTAAAAGATATTAATTTAAGTATTCATGAGAATGAAGTTACAGCCATTATCGGTCCAAGTGGCTGTGGTAAATCAACTTACTTAAAAACATTAAATCGCATGGTAGAGTTAGTACCGATCGTTCGAACTACAGGTGTAATTGAGTATAGAGAACGAAATATATTTGATAAATCATATCCAGTTGAAGAATTAAGAACGCATGTAGGAATGGTGTTCCAAAAGCCAAATCCATTTCCAAAATCTATTTATGAGAATGTAACATACGGTCCAAAAATCCATGGTATTCGTGACAAAAAGACATTAGATGAAATTGTTGAAAAAAGTTTACGTGGAGCGGCGATTTGGGATGAGTTAAAAGATCGTTTGCACGATAATGCATACGGTTTATCTGGTGGACAGCAACAGCGTCTATGCATCGCACGCTGCTTAGCTATTGAGCCAGACGTTATTTTAATGGATGAGCCAACATCGGCATTAGACCCAATTTCAACATTAAAAGTAGAAGAATTAATTCAAGAGCTAAAGAAAGATTTTAGTATTGTTATCGTAACGCATAATATGCAACAAGCAGCGCGTATTTCAGACAAAACAGCTTTCTTCTTAAGCGGGGAAGTTGTGGAGTATACAGATACAAACAAATTATTTACGACTCCTTCAGATAAGCGTACAGAAGATTATATTACAGGTCGCTTTGGTTGATATCGTTTCAAAGCTAAGAGCAAATGCCCTCTTAACAGAGGGCATTTCTTATTTTATCTTACTGTTAATAAAGAAGTAATACTTCTCCTTATCTTAAGTTTTATTACAAGCGTAAGAGGCTATGTAGGAGATTTACCCCGCTATTTGCGGGCAGTAAGACCCCCACCTTAAAATTTAGCGAAAGCAAAGAAGTTAGGGAGGGGATCTTGCTGCCTATCAAATCCCGATTGATGAGGGTTGATTAAAGTTTCACTTTTATATAATGGCACATAATATTGAGGGGGAAGAAAAATGGTAAGAGAACAGTTTCAAGGTGATTTAAAAGCGTTACAGCAAAAGGTGATTGAGCTTGGAGAATTAGCAAATGCGGCTTTATTGATTGCTATGGAAGGTCTGCATACAAGGGATGTAGAGAAAGCGTTAGAGGTCATTGATGGTGATTACCGCATGGATAATTTAGAAGAGGAAATAAACGATCTTGCGCTTATGCTCATTACGAAGCAGCAACCTGTAGCAAGTGACTTAAGAAGGATTTTTATTTCAATTAAAACAGCGACAGATTTAGAGCGCATTGCAGATCATGCTGTTAATATTGCAAAGGCTACAATTCGTCTTGGGGAAAAAGAAGTGGCTGTTAGTTTGCACAACCTAGATGAAATGTTTGCGGTTGCAAATGAGATGTTGCATTTAGCGTTAGAAGCATATGAACAAGAAAATTTAACTTTTGCGAAACAAATTGCTGAAATGGATGATTCCGTTGATGAAATATATGGAAAAGCAATTCGTGAGTTTATATCTTCAGTTCCGGAACAACCAGAAGCAATTACGCAAATTACACAATTATCATTTGTCGCGAGATATATTGAGCGTGTAGCAGATCATATTACAAATATTGCTGAAAATGTCTTTTATTTAGTAAAAGGAAAGCATTATTTATTGAATGAGTAGGAAAAAAGCAGGTGATGAGAAATCACCTGCTTTTTTTAGTCAAAACATGACAAAAAAAGCTCGTTGTTTCCTTTAGTTTATGATGATAAGATGTATCATAATGTAATGGAAAAATTAGTATATATGTTTGTCGTTAATAAGTATTATTTACCAATTTATAGTAAGCGCTTTCTTGTTGTTTGAAATGTACGTTTTTATAGGTTAGAAATTTAATTATATAGTCTTCTAAATGAGGATGTGTTTAACTAATCAAGTTTATGCTGCTAGTTCATGTGGGATAGGGAATATACATATGGTATATGGAGTTACTGAACATTATATAAGTGGAGGCTGAAGTATATGAAGGGGGTTATTTTAGCTGGAGGAAAAGGAAGGCGCCTTAGACCATTAACATGTAATACTCCAAAGCCGATGTTACCATTATTAGAAAAACCAGTTTTAGAATATAATATTGAGTTATTACGCCAGCATGGTATTCGTGAAATTGCAATTACTGTTCAATATATGAGTACGACCATTAAGCAATATTTTGGTGACGGTAGTAAATGGGGAGTTAACTTGTATTATTTTGAAGACTCTCCTCCGCTTGGCACAGCAGGGAGTATTAAACAAGCAGAACAATTTTTAGATGAAACATTTGTTGTGATAAGCGGGGATGCATTAACTGACTTTCAATTATCAGAAGGAATTAGGTTTCATGAACAAAAGAAAAGAATGGTAACAATGTTTGTGAAAGAAGTAGAAAATCCACTCTCATTTGGATTGGTTGTAATGAATAAAGACCAGGAGGTTACACGATATATAGAAAAGCCGGGCTGGAATGAGGTAGTATCTAATGTTGTGAATACAGGCATATATATTATGGAGCCAGAAGTCTTTTCTTACATACCGCCTAGGCAATTTTTTGATTTCAGTCATGATGTGTTTCCGTTATTGGCAAACAAAAATGTGTTATTCGCATATTTGTCAGAAGGTTATTGGTTAGATATCGGCACATTTAATCAATATCGACAAGCACAATTTGATTTGTTAACGAAAAAGTTACAAGTACCTATTCCTTATACAGAAGTATTACCGATGGTATGGATGGGAGAAGGGGTGACGATTGGTAAAGGGACGAAAATTCATGGCCCCTCTTTTATTGGAGAAGGAGCAAAGATTGGTACAGGAGCTGTAATTGAGCCATATTCTATTATTGGGAAAAATAGTATCGTTTCAAATTATTCTCATCTTCAAAAAAGTATTGTTTTTGCAAATGCCCACATTGGGAAGTATTGTGAACTATTAGAAACGACAATAGGAGAGCGTACAATAGTTGAAGATGATGTTACACTGTTTCAAAAAAGTGTTGTAGCGGATCACTGTCACATCGGAAGAAGTACGGTAATTAAGCAAAAAGGAAAACTATGGCCTTATAAGGCGATTGATAGTCATTCGATAGTAGGAGCGGCTGGTATTCAAGAGAGTGAAATGAGTGCAGGGTGGTTACAAAAAAGCCGCATTGTAGGAAGAGGGAATGTTGAAATTACTCCCCAGTTTATCGTGAAGATTGCGATGGCGTATGGTTCTCTTTTTAAAAAAGGAGAAAGTATATTAATTGGAAGTCAAGAAAATATAGAAACAACCTCTTATAAAAATTTATTTTTACATGCTATTCATGGTATAGGGATTCATACGATGGAATGTAAAGAAATGAACGAGTCACTTTTTCAATATAGTGTTCATCATTTGCAATGTGCAGGTGGGGTTTTCATTCAAGTGGAGAATGAGAATGAGATTGTTATAAAGTTGTATGGTCAAGCTGGCATGCCGTTAACGTATAAGCAGCAAAAAGAGATAGAACAAGTATATATGTCCGAATTGTTTTATTACGTGCATGAGAAAGAGATGGGGCGAAATAAGCTGGTTCATGTTTCTATGAATGAGTATATAGAAGTTATATTGGGGCATATTGATATCGAGAAAATACAGATGCAGAAGTTTCATCTTCTTATTAATAAGAGAAATGATACGTTGCAACATTTACTTATGCTCTTTCTACAAAGACTTGGTTGTACAGTTACATGGATTTATGCAAGCGAACAAAAAGATCATGTGAAAGCTTTGATGAAATCAAGTAAAGCGAATATGGCTCTTATGTTTTCTGAGCAAGGAAATCATTTCGAGTTATACGATAAACATAGTAATATTTACCAAGGTACAGATTTGGAAGAGGTCGATATTCCAGATTTCTTACTCGAATCGACAGGAAATATTTACCCAATGTCTTTGAAGTTAGGAGAATGTTATCTTCTATTTTATACGCAGGATGAAAGAAAGTCGTTTCAAGTAAGGTGGAAGCGAGATATTTTATATCGGATTGGAAAATTATTCGAGCTAATAGCATTGCAAGGAAAAACGTTTCTCAGCATAGTAGAGCAATCACCTCCGCTCTATTTACTTTATGATGAAGTGGTATGTTCATGGAATGAAAAAGGGGAAATTATGAGGAAATTATTGGATGATATAGAAAGGAAGGGAGAAGGTATATTTGAAGGAGTACAGTTCAAATATACTGAAAAAGAGTGGTCTTATATCGTTTCTGACACAAAACAACCAAAATTTTTGGTGTATTCACATGCTAGAAACCCAGTAATAGCAAGGGAAAATATGAAAAATCTTATAGAAAAAATTAGACAATATCAAAAGGTGTAGAATTTTTATTTTAAAAGTGGTATTATAGTATAGTCTGATTTAAGTTATTAGTACTGGAGGGAAATAAGAATGCGTGTGAATATTACTCTAGCATGTACAGAATGCGGAGATCGTAACTATATCTCAAAGAAAAATAAACGTAACAACGCTGAGCGTATCGAGCTTAAAAAGTATTGCAAGCGTGACAAGAAGTCTACGTTACACCGTGAAACAAAGTAAGCAGTAGGAATATTTTCCTACTGTTTCTTTTTTTATTCGATTCCTATGTTAAAAGTGATACACTATCAGCATAGAGTAAAGTGTCACTGTAAGGGGGAGAATGTGTGAAAGCAGAGAAAGTACGTTTACGTAAACAAATAATAGAACACATGAATTCTTTATCAGAAGAACAGTATACAACTTTATCAGAACAGATTGCATTTTCGTTGTATGCGCAAAAAGAGTGGGTTGAAGCTAAAACAATTGGAATTACTCTTTCAATGGAAAATGAAGTGAATACATATCCTATTATCGAAAAAGCTTGGGAAGAAGGAAAGAAAGTTGTAGTTCCTAAGTGTAATAAAGGAACTAGAACGATGTCCTTCCGGCAAATTAATGATTTTGATCAATTAGAAACGGTGTATATGAATTTACGTGAACCGATTCCCGGGCTTACGGAAGAAGTGAATATGGATGAAATTGATCTTCAAATTGTCCCAGGCGTAGCTTATACAGAACGAGGAGAGCGAATTGGGTACGGCGGTGGCTATTATGATCGTTATCTCGTGCATTATAAAGGGAAAACGCTGTCATTAGCGTATGATTTTCAAATGGTAAAACACATTCCAGTAGAGCCATTTGATAAAAACATAGAAAAAATTATTACAGAAAAAGGAACACTGCTTATAAATAAGCTTGTATAGACAAATAAAAATTGACGAGACTTTTTCTTCTTGATTATAATAAAATATGTGAACGTTTTCTTATTATAATTTTTTATAGTAAGTGAGCATAGAGGGTGATGAAATGGTATCTATTTATGATATTCAGCAATTGCTAAAGAAATTTGGTACGATTATTTATACGGGAGATCGAATTGCAGATTTACAATTAATGCAAGATGAATTACGTGAATTAAATCAATCACAGCTAATCGATCCACAAGACTATCAAACAGCTTTATTTTTATTGAAGCAAGAAATTCAAAAAGAGCTAAATAAGAATTAGATAAAGGTAGGTAAGCAACATGGAAGAGAAATGGTTAGTTGGTGTTGACCTTGGTGGTACAACGATTAAATTAGCATTTATTAATGTATACGGTGAAATTTTACATAAGTGGGAAATCCCTACGAATACAGGTGAGCAAGGAAAACATATTACACTTGATGTTGCGAAAGCAATTGATAAAAAGCTAGAAGAATTAGGCGAATTGAAGAGCAAATTAATTGGTATTGGTATGGGAGCTCCTGGTCCTGTACATGTGGCGTCTGGAATGATTTATGAAGCGGTTAATTTAGGATGGAAAAACTATCCGCTAAAAGATTTATTAGAAGTAGAAACAGGATTACCTGTTGTTATTGATAATGATGCGAACTTAGCAGCGCTTGGTGAAATGTGGAAAGGTGCTGGTGAAGGTGCAAAAGATTTAATCTGTATGACACTTGGTACGGGCGTTGGTGGTGGTGTAATCGCCAATGGTGAGATTGTACACGGCGTGAGTGGTGCTGCTGGTGAGATTGGACATATTACAGTCGTTACAGAAAATGCTTTCCCATGTAATTGCGGGAAGTCTGGTTGCTTAGAAACAGTAGCATCTGCGACAGGTATTGTACGTGTTGCTATGCAAAAAATACAAGAGACTAATAAAGAGAGCGTGTTGCGTTCTATGTTAGCTGAAGAAGGACGTATTACATCAAAAGATGTCTTTGAAGCACTTGGACAAGGTGATGAATTAGCAGGTGAAGTAGTAGAAAAAGTAGCTTCTTATTTAGGATTAGCTGTAGCGAACCTTTCTAGTACATTGAACCCAGAGAAAATTGTTATTGGTGGAGGCGTGTCTAAAGCTGGAGATGCGCTATTAGAACCAATTCAACGCTATTTCGAGCAATACGCTTTCTCACGTGCTGTAAAGAGCACGAAGTTAGCTATTGCAACACTTGGTAATGATGCAGGTGTTATCGGAGGAGCTTGGCTTGTAAAAAAGCACAAATACGAAGCGAAGATGATATAAGTTGTGAAATATGAAAAGAGGAAGGGGGAACCCTTCCTCTTTTTGTGTAAAATCTCGATGAAGAATAAAGTGTAAACGAATTAAGCTGCTGGTGGATACCCGTTATATAGAACAGTCATGATCGTAAACCATCCGAAAACGAGTACAGTTGCAATTGCAAAGCCGCTCGCGAAAAAGTTTTTTTCACGAAGTGTTCTAAGCGTAGCAAATACAGCTAACAGAGTGACAAGTGTAAAAATAATAACAAGGCCCATACAATATCCTCCTCTGTCTACCCATTTCTTATTATGAGTTTTTGGAATATTTACTCTTTTATATTGTACATGTTTTAAAAATGATTGTCGAGATAGCATCCTTTCTTTTCCTAAGAGAAAGAAATGTTGTATCATTAAAAGTAAGTTTTTAATAACTGGAGGAGATTTTTATATGAAATGGATACAAATGCCGTTAGGCCCATTACAAACGAATGCTTATATTTTAATGAACGATCAAAAAGAGTGCATTATCTTTGACCCTGGTCATGAAGGTGAAAAGCTCGTTACATATTTACAAGAAGAACAATTAAAACCATTAGCTGTTTTATTAACACATGCTCACTTTGATCATATCGGTGCTGTTGATGCGGTAAGAGACACTTTTCATATTCCTGTGTACGTACATAAAGAAGAAGCAGATTGGTTAGGAGATGCAACTGTAAACGGCTCTCAAATTTTTATGATGAACCGCAGTATTACAGCAAAACCAGCGGATCATATTATTGATGCAGAAGGTACATTAACAATTGGATCATTTAATTTTGAAATTTTTGAGACACCAGGACATTCTCCAGGAAGTATTTCTTATTATAGTAAAGAGGCGAATGCTGTATTCTCAGGAGATGTATTGTTCCAAATGAGCATTGGAAGAACAGATTTACCTGGTGGAAGTTTCGCTGAATTAATTGGAAGTATTGAAGAGAAATTATTTGTATTACCAGATGAAACAGCGGTTTTATGTGGACATGGTCCAGAAACAAGCATTGGCTTTGAAAAAGAAAATAATCCGTTTTTACAATAAGGAGTCATTATGGGAATGGAGCTCATTTTAAGAGAATGGATGGGGAAAGAAAAGGATTATTCAATTTCATATAGTACGTATATGAACCTTGTATTGTATACAGAAGGTCATGGATATTATATGAAAGAACGTGAAAAGATTGGAAGACAAGGGGATTTTTTTACAAGTAGCAATGTATCCTCTGTTTTTGCAAAAACTTTTGCTAAACTTTTTATTCGTCTTGTTGAAAATGGTGAAGTTGCTCCGAATATTTGTGAAATTGGCGGAGGAACAGGGAAGTTTGCCTATGATGTTTTACAAGAATGGAAGCAATTATCTCCAAACACCTTTATTAATTTAAACTATTCAATGATTGAAGTGAGCCCTTTTCATAGGAAATTACAGCAGGAGCAACTTGGCTCATTTTCTAATGTATCGTACTATACCTCCTATAGTGAAATGGGAGATTCTTTTGAGGGAATTCTTTTTTCGAATGAGTTGTTTGATGCATTTCCTGTTGAAGTAATTGAGAAAAGAAATGGTATATTGTATGAAGTACGTATTACATATACAGAGGAAGGAAACCTTTCAGAAGTATGTAGGCCGTTAAATAAAAGAATTGGTCGCTATTTATTGAAATATAATATTCATATTGCTGAAGGGCAACGTTTTGAAGTACCAATTGTTATGGAGGAGTATATAAAAGAAATTTCGAAATGGTTTCAAAAAGGTATATGTATTACAGTTGATTACGGATACACAAAAGAAGAATGGATGCATCCAGCACACCGCGAAGGAAGTTTGCGAGGATATTATCAGCATAAGCTAATGCGTAACCCACTAGCGCATCCAGGTGAAATGGATCTTACTACTCATGTTCATTGGGACGAGCTAAAGGAGATGTTTAGTATGCAAGGAATGAGTGCAGTATGGCATAAGAAACAATCTGAGTTCTTGTTAGCTGCAGGGATATTAGAACAGCTTACGAGCCATCAAGATACGAATCCTTTTTCTGAAACGCAAAAACAAAATCGAGCAGTTCGTTCTATGATTTTAAATGGAGGAGTAGGGAGTTCGTTTGATGTTGTTATACATACAAAAGATATGCAACATTTACATTTGGATCGGTATGTAACAATATAAAAAACAAGACACAGTATATACTGTGTCTTGTTTTTTAATACGACTTATGTAGTATTATATATTTCCTCTCATGATATATATTTATATTAAAGATATGAGATAAAAAATATAGAATACGTTCTTTTTCTGCGATTATTAGTCCCTAACCTAATAATACGCGAACGAGTTGAATGATTGTTTCATTCTCTACTTTGTAATAAATTTCCAATCCTTTTCTTTCACTAGAAACGATTTTAGCGCTTTTTAATTTTGCTAAATGCTGTGAAATTGTAGATTGTGGCATGTTTAAGCCAGTATACATTGTAGAAACGTTGCTTGGACCGCGCTCGATTAATCCTTTTACGATACATAAACGAACAGGATGAGCTAGCACTTTTAATAATTCTGCATTACTTTCATATAGTTCTAATTCTTTTTGAAAGGTTTCTAACATGTTCTTTTCCACCTCCGTGTGAGCTATTATACCATACTATACATACCAAAAATTTAAAGAAAAGAAAATAGTTGTTGCAGAAAAAAAGTCC
The DNA here is from genome assembly GCF_052646455.1 of Bacillus cereus group sp. Bce041. NCBI lineage: Bacteria > Bacillati > Bacillota > Bacilli > Caryophanales > Bacillaceae > Bacillus > Bacillus cereus group sp. Bce041. The sequence goes on along the minus strand of NZ_JBQXON010000001.1, from coordinate 518,317 downwards.
TAAAGTAAAGAAATTGTAAGAAAAGAGACCCGGATGTAAATAAAATAGGTAAATTAGCATGTTTTTGTAAAATGACATTTTTGGGTGAAAATTTCGATGCGTTTTAAAAATTGAAAGATATAGATATATTTGTAACACAATTTTATCATGATTTTCTTATTCTTTCAAATGAATATACGAAATTTTTAAAATAATATGACAAAGGAATTATAATGATATATATAGAATATAAAACAGGTTAAAAGAAAAGAAGCTGAATGTCATTCGCTTCTTTATGGTGATAATGAAATATTTGATTACGGCTGATAAATCTTAGGATGATCAAGTCATTAGTCATTTATTCTAAAATTCATCTTTTAGCAACGTTAAAAATCTGTGATTCCATATGTTCTCATAAAAATCAATTGTCTCTTTTGCGGACATAAAAGGATTATTCAACGTAGAGGTTGTTTTCTGTCCCATAAAGTTTTCGTATCCTAGTCCGTGGGCAAACTTAATCGTTGCATCCATACAGTACTCTGTTTGGGCACCACAAAATTCAATGCGATTTACAGATAATTGATCTAAAATTTCTTTTAAGTTTGTTTTATAAAATGCATTTGCATGTGTTTTTCTTACAAAAAAATCTTGTTCTTGAACATCTAGATCGGTATGAATAGCCCAAAGTTCTTTCTCGGGTACTAAATCATCATCACAATGTTGAACAAAAAGGATTGGTTTATTTAATTTTCTATATGAAGAAATTCTTTTATTTACTTTTTTTAGTAAGTTCTGTAAATCAAATAAATGCTCCTCGCTATAACATACGCCATTTTGTAAATCGATAACGATTAAAATATCTGCACAAGTATCCATTATTTTCACCCCTTTTTATTTCTTAATATATCAATTAATCCATTATTTAGAAATAGATGATATACTTTTATTTTTTATGGACTATAAGAAAAGAAGAAATTCAAATGAATATAGCTAAACCGCATAAAAAGAAGATATGAAAACCTAATCTCATATCTTCTTTTTCTCTATGCATTTACAGGCTCTTCTACATAAGAAAGGGCATTTTCAAAATCGGATATTAAATCGTTAACATTTTCAAGACCGACTGATAACCGAAGTAATGAATTAGAGATTCCTCTTTTATCACGAGCTTCTTGCGACAGTGCTGCATGTGACATTTTTGCTGGATAAGAAAGAATTGACTCTACAGCTCCTAAACTAACTGCAAAAACAGGCAATTTTACTTTTGATAAAAATTTGCGGAGTGCATCTTCTGACTGCAAAGTAAACGATAAGACCGCTCCAGCTGATGTTGCTTGAGATTGTTGAATATCAAATCCGAGATGAGTTTGTAATCCCGGATAATAGACATTTTTTACTTTAGAGTGCTCTTGTAAATAATGTGCGATTTTATTGGCATTTTTAGCTGAATGTTCGAGGCGTACATGCAATGTTTTTAGACCGCGAAGTACGAGAGAACAATCTTGAGGTCCTAAAATAGCACCGAATGCATTTTGTAAAAATCCAAGCTTTTGAGCGAGTTCTGAATCTTTTACTACTGCTAATCCGGCAGTAACATCACTATGACCAGCAATAAATTTTGTAGCACTATGAAGAACGACATCAGCTCCAAGTTCAAGTGGTTTTTGGAATAGTGGTGTCAAAAATGTATTATCAACAAAAGTAAGAGCCCCAATAGATTTTGCGAGTTTAGAAACCTCGCGAATATCTGTCACTTTTAAAAGTGGGTTAGAAGGTGTTTCTACATAAAAGAGCTTTGTATTTGGTTTAATGTTTTGTTTTATTTCTTCTAAATTGGTCATATCAATAAATGTATGTGAAACACCGTAACGGGAGAGTACCTCAGTTATCACTCGGTAAGTGCCTCCGTACACATCTTCTGAAATGAGTACGTGATCACCTTGTGAAAGAAGGAGGAATGCAGTGGAAATCGCTGCAATGCCTGATGCAAAGGCGAATCCTTTTGTTCCGCCTTCTAATAAAGCAATGATATCTTCAAGAGCTTCACGAGTTGGATTTCCTGACCTGCTATAGTCATATTTTCCGAACGTATCTACATCAAACTGGTGAAAAGTTGATGTGTTATAAATAGGAACGTTCACAGCGCCTGTTTGCGAGTCGTGTTTATATTGGTTGTGTAGTAAGAGTGTATCTATAGAATAGCTCATATTCTTACACCTTCTTTTACGAGTTTAATTGCTTGCTTTAAGTCTTGAATTAAATCGTTACTATTTTCAATGCCAACTGAGAATCGAAGAAGACGATTGCATACGCCGTTTGCTGTTCTAATTTCTTCAGGAATATCAGCATGTGTTTGCGTTGCTGGATAAGTCATTAAACTTTCTACACCACCAAGACTTTCGGCAAATGTAATTAAGGATAAAGATTGTAAGAATGGATTAATCCAAGCTTCATCTTTAAGGCGGAATGAGATCATGCCGCCTCTTCCTGGATAAAATACATCTGTCACCCCGTCTTCATCATTTAAATACGCAACAACTGCTTTCGCATTTTCTTCATGTTGCCTCATGCGAAGCGCTAACGTTTTCATACCGCGAATTAATAACCATGAGTCAAATGGGCTTAAAACTGCACCTGATGCATTATGATAATGAGCGATTTCCTCGCAAAGTTCCTTTCCTTTTGCAACGACAAGCCCGCTTAGTACATCGTTATGTCCCCCTAAATATTTCGTTGCGCTATGAAGTACAATGTCAGCACCTTCTGTTAATGGTTGCTGTATATAAGGTGTGTAGAAAGTGTTGTCTACAATAAGGAGTAGTCCGTTCCTTTTCGCTACAGTTGCGACAGCAGCAATATCAGTAACTTGCATTAATGGATTAGTTGGAGTTTCTATGAAAATAGCCTTCGTTTCAGTTGTGATAGCTTGCTCAATTTGTTTAATAGACTGTGTATTTACGTATCTACATCGAACATTCCACTTTTTTTCATGCTCAGAAAATAATCGATACGTTCCCCCGTATAAATCTTCAGATACAATAAGTTCGTCTCCAGAGCGGAATAGAGAAAGGACGAGGAGAACAGCCGCCATCCCTGAACTACAGGCATAACCTTGTTCGCCATATTCTAAGTCTGCGATCGCCTGTTCTAAAAGACCTCGAGTTGGATTGCCAGTTCGTGAATAGTCAAAGCCAGTAGATTTACCAATTCCTTCGTGACGATAAGCGGTTGAGAAATAAACTGGTGGATTAACCGTTCCGGTTGTAGTTTCACTGCGATTTCCGATTTGTGCTAGTTTTGTTTCGATTGTTGACATATGAAAATTCCTCCTTTTTAAATTGAAACATTAAGTGAATATAAAATAAAAAAAGCCTTCTAAGAAGAAGGCTTTCGGTTTGAATAGAGTCTTCTTCTCATCTGTCAAATCTTTCACAATTTGCTGGAATTAGCACCTTATTAACAAAATGTTAATGGTTGCTGAGGCGTCACAGGGCCAGTCCCTCTACCTCTCTAGATAAGAATGTTCGTATGAAATTTTTATTATGTTTTTAACTTTACAATAAAATATAACTGAATTGCAACTTTATTTTAAATAATTTTTATTTTTCCGCAAGTGTCATTGACTTTTACTTTTGTGCATGCTAAATTTATTAAAAAATTTACAAACATTGTTAAAAGGGGAACGCATTTCCTTTTAGCTACATAAATAAAATAATAAAGACAACTCTTATTGAGAGCGGTGGAGGGAAAGGCCCTGTGAAACCCGGCAACCTTCAAACGAAATGTTTGAAACGGTGCTAATACCTGCAAAACGAATGTTTTGCATAATAAGAGGAGGAACGATTATGTCCCCCTCTTCAAAGTGAAGAGGGGGTTTTTATATTGATAGAAATGAGGGAGAGTCGTGAAATTACTAGATTTATTATCAAAAGGAATTGTAATAGGTGATGGTGCGGTTGGGACGTTATTGCATTCACATGGTTTGCAAAGTAGCTTTGAAGAATTGAATGTATCTGATCCAGACTTAATTATATCGATTCATAAACAATATGTAGCTGCTGGAGCAGATGTAATTCAAACGAATACGTATGGAGCAAATGAGGCGAAATTACGTATGTATGGTTTAGAAAATCAAGTTACAGAAATTAATAGAGCGGCAGTAAAACTAGCGAAAGCATCTGTGACAGATAAAAATGCAATTTTAGGAACAATTGGTGGTATGAAACATATCGGAGCTGTTACAACGACTGATATGGAAAGAGAGTTTATGTTACTTGAACAGGCAGGGGCTTTACTAGAAGAACAGGTTGATGGATTACTATTAGAAACTTTTTACGATGAATTTGAATTACTTCATGCCGTTAAAGTATTGCGTAAGCAAACGAATATTCCAATTGTTGCGCAATTAGCGTTACATGAAGCAGGTACGACTCAAAATGGAAATGATGTCAATGAAATATTAAAGCAACTTATAGATTACGGTGCAAATGTTGTTGGATTGAATTGTCAACTAGGGCCGCTTCATATGACGGAAGCTTTCAAAATGATATCGATTCCTCAAAATGGCTATTTATCAGCATACCCAAATGCAGGCCTCCCGAATTATGTGGATGGACGTTACGTATATGAGGGAAGCCCAGCTTATTTTGAAGCGATGACACCGAGATTTATTGAGCAAGGTATTCGGTTATTGGGTGGTTGTTGTGGTACGACTCCAGAACATATTCAAAGTATGAAGCGCGCTGTTGCGAATATTACCCCTGTAATAGAAAAAGACACGATTCAAAGGCCGAAAGTCGTTCATACGCATGAGAAACGTTCGAAGGCTCACGTCACTCTAGCAGAGAAAGCGAAAAAACAAACGACAGTTGTAGTGGAATTAGATCCACCGAAAACGTTAGATACACAGCGTTTTTTTGAAGGAGCAAGAGCGTTAAAAAGAGCGGGAGCAGATGCTATTACTCTAGCAGATAATTCATTAGCATCGCCTCGTGTTTCTAATATGGCGATGGGTGCGTTATTAACGAAGCATGATATCCCAGTATTGACGCATTTAACGTGTAGAGATCATAACGTCATTGGACTACAATCTCATTTGTTAGGTTTATCGGCGTTAGGGATGGAAGAAGTGTTAGCTTTAACTGGTGATCCAGCGCGCGTTGGTGATTTTCCCGGTGCCACTTCTGTATATGATTTATCCTCTATTGAGCTTATTAAAATGATTAAAGAAATGAACGATGGACGTTCAATTTTAGGGAAATCAATTGGACCGGCGACAAGGTTTTCTGTAGGCGGCGCATTTAATCCTCACGTGAGGCACTTAAAAGCAGCGGTTAAGCGAATGGAACGAAAAATAGATGCTGGAGCGGAGTATTTTTTAACTCAGCCAATTTACGATATCAAGTTAATTGAAGAAGTGTATGAAGCGACAAAGCATTTGGAACAACCTATTTTTATTGGAATTATGCCGTTAGTAAGTAAGCGGAATGCAGATTTTCTTCATTTTGAGGTGCCGGGTATTACTCTTCCTGAAGAAATAAGAGAGAGAATGGATGGACATGAAACAAAAGAGGCAGCAATTGAGGAAGGGATCCGCATTTCACAAGAATTGGTCGACGCAGCGATGAAATATTTTAATGGTATTTATCTTATTACACCATTTTTAAAGTATGAAATTACAGAACATCTTGTTAAATATGTAAGAGAAAAGCAAGAAGTGAAAGAAGGTATTAATTGATGAAGTGTATAGAAGAAAAATTAAAAAATAGCATTTTAATATTAGATGGTGCAATGGGGACAATGATTCAGCAAGAGGATTTAACTGCTGAAGATTTCGGAGGAGAAGAGTACGAGGGCTGTAATGAATATTTAGTGGAAACAAGACCAGACGTTATTTTAAAGATTCATAAAGCTTATATTGAAGCTGGAGCGGATATTATTGAAACAAATACATTTGGGGCAACGAATATTGTACTAAGTGATTATGATCTGTCTCATTTAGATGAAGAACTAAATGAAAAGGCAGCACTTTTGGCGAAGCAAGCTGTTAAAGAAAGCGGGAAGGAAGTATATGTTGCGGGAGCGATGGGACCAACAACGAAAGCAATTAGTGTTACAGGTGGTGTGACTTTTGAAGAATTGATTGAGGCTTATACAAGGCAGGCACGAGGATTATTAAAAGGAGAAGTTGATGTATTACTCGTTGAGACGAGTCAAGATATGCGTAACGTGAAAGCAGCTTATATTGGAATTCAAGCCGCTTTTGAAGAACTGAAAAAAACGGTTCCTATTATGATTTCAGGAACGATTGAGCCAATGGGAACGACTCTGGCTGGGCAAACAATTGAAGCTTTTTATTTATCAGTAGAACATATGAAACCATTATCTGTTGGGTTAAACTGTGCGACTGGTCCGGAGTTTATGAGGGACCATATTCGTTCACTATCTGATTTATCGGAGTGTTACATTTCTTGTTATCCAAATGCAGGTCTTCCTGATGAAGATGGACATTACCATGAATCTCCATCTTCTCTTGCTGAAAAGGTGAAGCGATTTGCTGAAGAAGGATGGATTAATATTATTGGTGGTTGTTGTGGCACGACACCAGAACATATAAAAGCAATGAAATCCGCGCTAGCATCTCTTAGGCCTCGTGACCATCATGAGAGAGAAGGACATGGAATTAGTGGATTAGAAGCACTGCAATATGATGAGTCTATGAGACCGTTATTTGTAGGTGAAAGAACGAATGTTATTGGGTCACGTAAATTTAAACGCTTAGTAGCAGAAGGGAAATTTGAAGAGGCTGCTGAAGTGGCAAGAGCGCAAGTGAAGAAAAATGCTCATATTATTGACATTTGTATGGCAGATCCTGATCGCGATGAAATAGAAGATATGGAAAACTTCTTAGCAGAAGTTACGAAAGTTTTAAAAGTACCGATTATGATTGATTCAACAGATGAAAATGTGATGGAGCGAGCTCTTACTTATATTCAAGGAAAAGCTGTTATTAATTCAATTAATTTAGAAGATGGAGAAGAACGATTTAAAAAAGTGACACCGCTTCTTCAGAAGTATGGTGCCGCTATAGTTGTAGGAACAATTGATGAAGACGGTATGGCGGTTAGTGCGGAACGAAAGATAGAAATTGCGAAAAGAAGCTATGAATTACTTACAAAGAAGTATGGGATACGCCCGTCAGATATTATTTTTGATGCACTTGTGTTTCCAGTAGGGACAGGTGATGAAGAATATATTGGCTCAGCGGCAGCGACTATAGAAGGAATTCGCCTTATTAAAGAAGCGTTACCAGAGTGTTTAACGATTTTAGGTGTAAGTAACATATCATTTGGTTTACCACCGGCTGGACGTGAAGTATTAAATTCAGTTTTTTTATACCATGCTACGAAAGCAGGATTAGATTACGCGATTGTGAATACGGAAAAATTAGAACGCTATGCGTCGATTCCAGAGGAAGAAAAACGCCTTGCAGATGCATTACTGTTTGAAACGACGAAAGAGACGTTAGAAGAATTTACAAACTTTTACCGAGTTGCTAAAAAGAAAGATGTCGTTGTACAAGAAACGTTAACGCTTGATGAAAGACTAGCAAATTATATTGTAGAAGGTACGAAACAAGGATTACACGAGGATTTAAGTCTTGCACTTGAAGAAGGAAGAAAACCTCTTGATATTATTAACGGTCCGCTTATGACAGGGATGGACGAGGTAGGACGACTATTTAATAATAATGAACTTATTGTTGCTGAAGTATTGCAAAGTGCCGAAAGTATGAAAGCCGCTGTAAGCTATTTAGAGCCACATATGGAATCTAGTGATAGTGCGAAAAAAGGGAAAGTATTGTTAGCAACTGTAAAAGGTGACGTGCATGATATTGGGAAAAATCTCGTTGAAATTATTTTAGCGAATAACGGATATGAGATTATTAATTTAGGAATTAATGTACGTTCGGATCGAATTGTTCAAGAAGTACAAGAAAAGAAGCCGGACATTATAGGCCTTTCAGGTTTATTAGTAAAATCAGCGCAACAAATGGTAACGACTGCTGAAGATTTAAAAGCGGCAAATATTGATGTGCCCATTGTTGTAGGTGGTGCAGCGTTAACGAGAAAGTTTACAGATAATCGGATTTCACCATCATATAAAGGACTCGTTTGTTATGCGAGTGATGCGATGACGGGGCTCGATATTATTAATAAGCTTCAAAAAGAAGAAGAGCGTGAGAAGATGAAGCAGGATAAAAAAGAACGTCATCTTCATATCGTAAAAAAAGAGGAGAAGAAAGTAGAAATTCCAGCAGTAATTGAGCCATTACCAAAATCAGAGGTTATGGTGCCTGATTCAACAAAACGAATTGTATTACGAGATGTTCCAGCCCTTCATCTCGCACCATTTCTGAATAGACAAATGCTACTTGGGCATCACCTTGGATTAAAAGGAAATGTGAAGAAGCTTTTGAAAGAGGGAGATAAGAGAGCACATGAATTAAATGATTTAATAGATGAATTATTGCAGGAAGGACAATCTTGGTTAAAGCCGAAAGCAGTGTATCAATTTTTCCCAGCGCAAAGCGACGGACAAAACATTGTAATATATGATCCAGAAGATCATACGCGTGTTATAGAGCGTTTCACATTCCCTAGACAAGGAAAGGCTCCCTATCGTACTTTAGGTGATTATTTGCGCCCAATAGGAGATGAGATGGACTATGTTGCTTTCTTATCTGTTACGGTTGGGGAAGGAGTTCGGGATATTGCTGAAGAGTGGAAGGCGAAAGGTGATTACCTACGTAGTCATGCCATTCAATCGTTAGCGCTTGAATTAGCGGAAGGACTTGCTGAAAAAACACATATGCTCATTCGTGACCGCTGGGGCATTCCGGACTCACCTGAACTGACGATGGAAGAACGTTTCCGTACGAAATATAGAGGAATACGAGTGTCATTTGGTTATCCGGCGTGTCCAGAACTTGCAGATCAAGAAAAGCTATTTCGCTTAATTCATCCAGAGGAAATAGGTATTTCATTAACAGAAGGATTCATGATGGAGCCAGAAGCGTCCGTAACGGCTATGGTATTTTCTCACCCTGAGGCAAGATATTTTAGTGTATTATAGTCTAGAAGGGGGAGACGTATGAAGAAAATAGTCTTTACAGGTGGCGGTTCGGCAGGACATGTAACACCTAATTTAGCCATTATCCCATATTTACAGGAAGACAACTGGGATATCTCTTATATTGGTTCTCACCAAGGTATTGAGAAAACGATTATAGAAAAGGAAGGCATTCCCTACTATAGTATTTCGAGTGGAAAGCTACGTCGTTATTTTGATTTAAAAAATATAAAAGATCCTTTTCTTGTAATGAAGGGTGTTATGGATGCGTATGTAAGAATTCGAAAACTAAAACCAGATGTGATTTTTTCAAAAGGCGGTTTCGTATCTGTACCAGTCGTAATTGGCGGATGGCTAAATAGAGTACCAGTTTTATTACATGAATCTGATATGACGCCAGGACTAGCAAATAAAATTGCGCTTCGTTTTGCTTCGAAAATATTTGTTACATTTGAAGAAGCAGCGAAACATTTACCGAAAGAAAAAGTAATATATACGGGGTCTCCTGTACGTGAAGAAGTGCTGAAGGGAAATCGTGAAAAAGGTTTAGCGTTTTTAGGTTTTTCACGTAAAAAGCCAGTTATTACGATTATGGGAGGCAGCTTGGGCGCGAAAAAAATTAATGATACGGCTCGAGAAGCATTACCAGAACTTCTTAAAAAGTATCAAATTGTTCACCTTTGCGGAAAAGGTAACCTTGATGAAAGTTTACAAAATAAAGAAGGATATAGACAATTTGAATATGTACATGGAGAACTGCCAGATATATTAGCGGTAACAGATTTTGTTATTTCACGCGCGGGCTCCAACGCAATTTTTGAATTTTTAACATTACAAAAGCCGATGGTTTTAATTCCATTATCGAAATTTGCAAGCCGTGGAGATCAAATATTAAATGCAGAGTCCTTTGAAAGACAAGGATATGCCTCCGTATTATATGAAGAAGATGTAAATGTAAAATCTCTTATAAAGTATGTCGAAGAATTAAATCAAAATAATGAGAAGTATAAAATAGCATTAAAAAAATATAATGGAAAAGAAGCAATTAAAACAATCATTCAAAATATTTCAGAGGCATGATGAAATAATCATGCCTCTTTTAGTAGGGTGAAAGATTCCAAGAATTGATATTTTTATGTTACAATAAAGTGAAACTTTAATCAGTTGGGTGCATCCCACATCTAACTTCTTTACTGTTACTGAATTTTGAGGAGGGAGTCTTACTGCCCTCAAATAGCGGGATAACAAATGGGTTAATAGGGAAATTCCAATTAATGAGGCGTGAAAATACGAATGGATTAGGAGTGACTGTGTTGGAGCTAAGTCTCTATGAAAATACTGCACTTATTATATGCTTTGTGTTGTACGTTGGTAGTGTTATTGTTTATATTTCAAGGAAATTTTCGCAAGAAAGAGAGCTTGAAAAGTCAGAGATAACAGCTGAACTAGAAATGTTAGCTGATGAAAGTTATAAAAAACAAAAAATAAAAGAAGACCATGAAGCATCCCATCATTTAAACGCAAATAAGTTTTAAAGATGGGGATTTTTTTTGAAGTTGTTCTTTATTGTAGCTATAACAAATAACGCTAAAAAGGAGTTTCCCCATACATAATGAAGGAGTGTATATAAATGAATTTTTATATCGCCTCAGGTTTCCAAAATAAACATCTTGTACGTTCCGTAGCAAATGAACTGAAACATGCAGGATGGCACCATACATATAATTGGACCAAAAACGAAAAAGCAGCAAATGAAGAACAATTAAGAGAAATTGGTCAGGCAGAACAAAATGCTGTAAAAGAAGCGGATGTATTTTTACTTATATTAGATGGCGGAAATGGGAGCCATACAGAGTTTGGAATGGCGATTGCACTAGAGAAAACGATATATGTATATCATGCAGGAAACCCGCTCCAAACAACGTTCTATCACTTGCCAGAAATAAATATTTTTGAAGGAGATGTAGCTGAGTTTGCATCTTATGTTATGAATCATATGAAATAATAGTAACTACCTAAAAGGTTATAAAAGTGATCTTTTGGGTACAGTGATGATAAGAAACGTATATAAAGGAGTACATAATATGAAATTAGAAAATGGATGGGAAACGAGCTTTTTAGAAGTCGTACAAAATAGTGAATTTAAGAAAGAGGCACTTCTTAGTCAATTGCTTTGTCAGGATAGTGAAGAAGTAGAAGAGCTTGTGGATGATTACGGCTACGAAGAACTTGTTGAACGTGAACATGATGATGAGTTAGCTGAAATCTTAGGAGAAGAACTTTTTAGTGAGATGGAACGCCAAGTATTCTTATCTTCAAATCCAGAAGAAAAATTGATTTCATTCGTCAATGGATTAGGTTTTCATGTGTTAGATTGGATCGTTCTTCTTGAAACAGAATTTGGCATTGATAGTGCAAACTTTACATCAGATGCTGTGAAGGTGTTAGAAAAGCGTTTCAGACAGTTTCCATACATAGAGGACAAGACAATTTTTGATATGACATTTGGAGAATCGATGGATGTATTAGAATCTGTTACAGGATTACAACTAAAGGAAAAGATGAACGTATAATGAAAAAAGAACGTGATTGGATCACGTTCTTTTTTTACATAATAATAATTTTATCATCTAGTTTTGTCTGCCCGGTAAGAAGTGCGTTTAAATATTCCACTTTTCTTATACAAGCTTGTATATGTCTTTCAATCTCTTGTAACTCTGCTTGGTGATGCGTTTCAATTGGATGAATTTGTACGTTGAATTTTTCAAATTGACTACTATATGTTATTTCTGCATAGCCGCTCATAATATCAGTTTCGTTATGAAATAAAAATTGCTTCGTTTTGTCACAGAATGATACATCCTGAAAGCCATATACTTTTAATGCTTCAATTACTTTTTTAATCATTTTTGTATTCATTTTTTAACCCTCTTTACGAAGTTCTACTTATATATTATAACATAAAAAATTACATAGAAAGCGCTTCCAAGTGTATTTTATTATAAACTTTACGTTTCAATCACAAAAATGAAACAAAGAAAAAATAATTGTAAAGAAGGAAGGACTCTTTTATTGTTTCGTCATATATATAGAGAAATAGTGCAATGAAAGGAAATTTTCCGAGGTGGAGATCGTATTTCCAATTTGAGCGCAGTAAAAGAGGTGAGAATTTTGAACTTTGATATTGTAGGACAAAAAGCATATATAAAAGATGGACCGCATCGGAACCGAATTGGAATTGTAAAGAAAAATGAGACAAAATTAGCATCGCAGTTTGCTATTGTAATTGGAGAACAAGTCATTGATGTAGAGCTAAAGGATATCGTGTTAGTTGGAGTAGACGTAGGACAATTTCATAAATGGTGCGAACAAAATGGTTATTTGTGAAAAGGACGGGCTGTGAGATAATGAAATATATTTGAGGAAAGAGGATATGTTATTGTATTCTCTTTTTCTATGTTTAAGGAGGCGAAAATGAAATATAAAGAACAGGAGTTTACGTTGGAGTTAAAAGAGAACATTCAATGTATGGAGAAGGAAATAGAGCGAATATCACTTAAACTGCATAAAGAGTATTCACATTTATACATAGAAAAACACATGGAATTAGATATGGGATTTGCAAGAGAAAAAGAGAATCCCTTTGAGGTGGGTTATTATTCATCAGTTGCTATAGCTATATTAGATGAAGAAAAAGAGCTGATTGGATTTCATAATATTCCAATTTGGAAATGTGAAAGAATCTTTTTAGGAATGCCAATTCAATCAAACATTTTGGGGAGTAAGAAAGTAGGAGAACTCGCTGATGAATCTTGTTATGAGATTGAGGAAGAGTTAAAAGAGCAACTAGAAGAATACTTAGAGTGATAATTCTCAAGATAAAATCTATAAAGAGGGGACGGAATAAAAAAGACGCTAACAATTGTATGTTAGCGTCTTTTTTCATTATGAAGCAATTTCACCAGTTTTTGTATCATCTTGATTGTACGTATCTTGATCTAATTCACCAAGCCATTTACTTGAAATAAGACCTGCTGTCATAGAGCCACTTACGTTAAGAGCTGTACGCCCCATATCGATTAATGGCTCAACCGAGATAACTAGAGCAACAATACCGATTGGTAAGTTCATTGTAGATAGTACGATTAAAGCTGCGAATGTTGCGCCGCCACCAACTCCGGCAACACCGAATGAGCTAATAGCAACAACAGCGATTAAAGTTAAAATAAATTGTGGTTGTAATGGATCAATTCCTACAGTTGGAGCGACCATCATTGCAAGCATTGCTGGATAAATACCTGCGCAACCGTTTTGTCCGATAGATACCCCAAATGAAGCTGCGAAGTTTGCAATTCCTTCGGAAATACCAAGCTTTTCTTTTTGCGCTTCAATATTTAATGGCATCGCACCAGCACTAGAGCGAGATGTGAATGCAAATGTTAATACAGGGAACACCTTTTTTAAATATTGAATTGGATTTAAACCAGATAGCGCAATTAATAATAAGTGGATAACGAACATTACGATAAGTGCTACGTAAGACGCTAACACGAAGTTGCCAAGTTTTAAAATAGCATTTATGTCGCTACCAGCAACTGTTTTTGCCATAAGAGCTAATACGCCGTATGGAGTAAGGCGTAAAATTAATGTTACCATACGCATTACGATTGCATATACAGCATCAAGCATCTTCTTAAATAGCTCTGCTTGTTCTGGATATTTTCGTTTTACACCTATAAAGGCAATGCCGATAAAGGCTGCAAATATTACGACAGAAATTGTTGATGTTGGACGAGCGCCTGTTAAATCAAGAAACGGATTTGTAGGTAATAGCTCTAATAATTTATCTGGAATTGTTGTCTTTTCAATAGAAGTAAATCTTTCTTCAACTAGTTTCAGACGAGCAGATTCTGCATCACCTTGTTGTAGGCCGGTTGCAGATACATCAAATCCTGCACTTGCAGCGATACCGACAGCTGCAGCGATTCCTGTAGTAAGAATTAAAATACCGATAATAAGGCCACTAATTTTACCAAGGTTTTTCGTTAACTGTAATTTTGTAAATGCTGAAATAATAGATACTAAAATAAGTGGCATAACGATCATTTGAAGTAATTTTACATAACCGTTACCGATTAAGCCAAACCAAGTATTTGATTCAATAATTACTTTAGAAGTTGGCTCATAAATAAATTGTAATATAAGACCGAATAAAATTCCGACTCCTAAAGCGGTAAATACACGTTTATTAAAAGATACATGCTTACGTTGCATATAATATAATACGCCAACTAAGATGAGCATGACTGCAACGTTAATTCCGACAAGCAGTGTATTCATGTTGATTCCCCCTAATTCCAATCTGTTATATAGAATATAAGGTAATAAAACCTATAAGTCAACTAGGAAATCCCGGAATTAAAAAAAAGATGGCAAAATGCCATCTTTTAATGTCCAGCCCCAGGCACAAGTAAGAATGTCGTGTAGTATGTAAATCCTATGAAGAAAACAGTTAAATATGCCCCAAATACGTATATATACATACGCTCTGTTAATTTTAAATAGCTTAAAAGTACGAAGAAACCTGTTTGTCCTAAAAATAGTAGTGCGGCCGGTTGCATATCCCCTACGTAAAACATAACCGAGAAAATTCCAGTCCAAAAGCCGAGAACGCGAAACATGCGCTCCATGCCATCTCCCTCCTTTTCTAAAAAAAGTAAACCTCACCTCATTATAGTTTATTTTTCTTACTATTGTAAATGTTCGTTCATATAAAAAGAAGCCAATTATTATTGGCTTCTTTTTATATGAAAAATTAAATTGTTAGTTTATAATTACAAGATTTACATCCATCTAATAGACTATCATTTCGAGTTAATTCCATGTTAGGGAATAGGATTTCAAAAATCCCTTTCATCATATCTCCGTGCATGTTACAAATTTCAGTTGGATGATGAACAGCAACTTCTTTAAATGGACAATTGTGTACATCATAGAAAATTTTTGTTCCATCTGCACTTAATTCAAATGCAGGTGATAAGCCAGCTGTTGAGAAAGCTTCTTTTGCAATTTGAACTTTTTGTTCCACTGTTAAAGCATCTTCACTCACATTTAAACGTTGCATATGTTGTTGCATTAATTCAGCTCCGAATTGTTTTCCTGTTTCGTATAGCGCTTTCTCACCAGCAGCACCAAGACTAAGTAAAGAATTAAATGCGATTCTTGCTAACAATTGATAATCACGGAATGGAAATTGTAATTGGATAACATCTTCAGATAAGACATACAATCTGCTCGGTCGTCCGCCTTTTCCAGTTTTCTTCGTTTCCGATTTTAGCATATGAACATCTTCTAATTTAGATAAATGTAAACGCGCTACGTTTGGATGAATGTCAAACTCATCTGCAATTTCTTGTACCGTCACGTAACTATGTTTTTGCGAAATATATTTATAAATGTAATAACGAGTTGGGTCAGATAATACACCTGTAATTTTTAAAGCTTGTTCCATGAGGATCTCCACCTTTATCACTTTATCCAAGATAATAACATTATAATACAGATAAACATGAGTATAGGTAATTTCAGACAATAATTCGGAAATTGTTCATAATTTCACAAACATATTTTTCCTTTTTCCTCTATTGAAAATACAAAAGTCCAAATTTTTATTGCGCATGTTTTCATGCTATATACATAGTGAGGAGGGAAAAGTGATGAATGGGATTGAAATTTTTGCGAATGCAATTTTAAAAGAAGCGTGTAGGGTACAAGCGTCAGATTTACATATTGTGCCCCGGCAGAAGGATGTAGCGGTGCAACTACGTATAGGAAAAGATTTAATGACGAGACAGTGTATTGAAAAGGAGTTTGGAGAAAAACTTGTCTCACATTTCAAATTTTTAGCATCTATGGACATAGGCGAGAAACGGAAGCCACAGAATGGTTCGTTGTATTTGCAAATTGATGGACAAGAAGTGTATTTACGCCTTTCAACACTTCCAACAGTATATCAAGAAAGTCTCGTTATTCGCCTTCATTTACAAGCATCTGTTCAGCCCTTATCACATCTTTCGTTATTTCCAAGTACGGCAGCAAAACTACTCTCGTTTTTACGCTATTCACAGGGGCTACTCGTGTTTACTGGACCGACTGGATCTGGGAAGACGACGACAATGTATGCATTATTAGAGGTAATTAGAAAAAAGAAAACACGTCGCATCATTACACTTGAAGATCCAGTTGAAAAAAGAAGTGACGATGTATTACAAATTCAAATAAATGAAAAAGCGGGTCTCACATATGAAACAGGATTAAAGGCTATTTTACGTCATGATCCAGATATTATTTTAGTCGGTGAAATCCGTGATGAAGAAACAGCAAAAATAGCTATAAGAGCAAGTTTGACAGGACATTTAGTAATGACAACACTGCATACGAATGATGCGAAAGGAGCAATCATTCGCTTCATGGATTATGGTATAACGAGGCAAGAGATTGAACAGTCTTTATTGGCTGTAGCTGCACAGCGACTTGTCGAATTGAAGTGTCCGTTTTGCAGAGGAAAGTGCTCAACTTTATGTAAATCAATGAGGCAAGTAAGGCAGGCTAGCATATATGAGCTACTATATGGATATGAGTTAAAACAAGCGCTTAAAGAAGCTGGTGGAGAATGTGTTACTTACAAACATGAGACTTTAGAATCGTCAATACGAAAAGGATATGCTTTAGGTTTTTTAGAAGAAGATGTTTATATTTAAGAAAACTTGGAGTTTAAGTGATCAAGTAGTATTGTTGAAACGTTTAGGAGAATTATTAGAAAAAGGCTACTCTCTTTTACAAGCATTAGAATTTTTACAGTTTCAATTACCTGTAGAAAAGAAAGTACAATTGCAGCGCATGATTGAGGGGTTAAAAGATGGGAAAAGTCTACACGATTCTTTTCATCAGTTAAAGTTTCATCAGGACATGTTAAGTTATTTATTTTATGCCGAGCAACATGGTGATATTTCTTTTGCTTTGCAACAAGGAAGTGCACTTCTTTATAAGAAAGATAAGTATAGGAGAGACATGATGAAAATAATGCAGTATCCTATGTTTTTGATGTTTTTTCTACTAATCATGCTCTTTATTTTTAAACTCATTTTATTACCTCAGGTTGAAATGGTTTATAGTTCGTTCGGTTCTAATACACCACTACTTACAGAATAAATTTTAAGTGCAATAAAACTGTTACCTTACATTATTTTAACTGTTATTATTGGAGGTATTTTATACATGTTGTATTTTAGGAAACTTCCACATATTAGACAGGTAAAAATTATGCTTCGTATTCCCCTCATCAAAACATTTCTTATTTTAAAGCATTCACATTATTTTGCTACTCAGTTGAGTGGTTTATTAAATGGTGGACTATCAGTATGTGAAGCTTTAACAATAATGATGGAGCAAAGATATCATCCGTTCTTTAAATATGAAGCGAGCCGGATTGAAAGACAATTAATTGGAGGAGAACAGTTACAATCTATCATTGCTAAAAGTGGGTATTACGAGAAAGAACTTTCTTATGTTATTACGCATGGACAAGCAAACGGCAATTTAGGGATTGAATTAGGTGACTATAGCGATCTTATTATGGAAAAGATGGAACGGAAAATTAAACATATGTTAGTTATCATTCAGCCTATTTTATTTACATGTATTGGAGGAATCGTTGTCCTTATGTACTTAGCGATGATTATGCCGATGTTTCAAATGATGAATTCTATTTAGGGGGCATTTGTATGCAGAATGAGGAAGGGTTTACTCTGTTAGAGATGCTATTAGTAATGGTTGTCATAACTATATTATTACTATTAATTATTCCGAATGTAGTTACACAGCGCTCATCGGTCCAAGGAAAAGGTTGTGCAGCTTACGTGAAATCTATAGAAGCGCAAATACAAGTATATCAATTACAACATAATAAAATTCCATCGTTAAAAGAACTGACAGATGAAAAGTATATTACAACTGATAAGTGCCCGAATGGCGAATCTATTCATATTTCAGATGATGGCGCAGTATCAATTAGGGCATTGTGAAACAACAGGGGTTTACTTTTTTAGAAATGTTACTCGTTTTATTTGCTATTTCTGTATTAAGTATAGTTACGTATTTTAGTGTTCATTCCTTATACGAGCGACAAAAAGTTGAACAATTTTTGAGACAGTTTTCAAATGATATTTTGTATATGCAGCAATTAGCGATAAACCGTCAAAAGCACTATACATTACGTTGGCATAAAGATAGAAATATGTATGCTATAAAAGAGTCAGGTACAAAGTATTATATCGTCAAGCGAGAGTATGAAGAAGATATACAAATTGATTTGCATACGTTTCCAAATCCGATGACATATAATCCAAGTGGAAATATTAATAGAGGTGGTACGATTATAATTTCGTATCGAAATTATAAATATGAAATTGTATTTCAGCTTGGAAGAGGGAGATTTACGTATCGTGAAATGTCAAAAAGGATCCATAATGGCTGAAATGATTGTATCGTTAAGTGTTTTAATGATGGCTGTATCGTTACTACTACCGCAAACAGTATTAGTTATGCAAGAAAGAAAAAATATACAAATTCGTTATAAGGCAACTGGATTATTAAAAAAAGAAGCAGTTATATATATGTATGGAAATGAAGACAAGCGAATAATAGAAAAGAATATAAATGGAATTGTGTATTACACATATTGGGGAGGCAATGAAGTTTGTACTGTGTGGAGAGATGTGAAAGACAGAATGATGGAACAATGCTTTTATGTAGGAGAAAAAATAAATTAGAATTTGGTTTTTCATTAATAGAAATGATTGTATGTCTGTTTCTATTATCAATATTTTTTTTGCTCTTTCCCCGCCTACATTTCATTGAAATGGAAAATAAACAGTCGAAAGGGTTAAATGATTGGGAGTGGGATGTGTATTTAGGGCAAATGCAATTGGAGTTTCGTGAAGTATCATCTGGAGAACAGCTAGCATTTGAAAATGGAGAAAGTATTTTACGATTCCGATCGCGTAATGGGAGTGAAGTATCGTATGAAAAAGAGAATAGTCGTCTTATAAGAAAGGTAAATAGGCGCGGGAGGGAAGTTGTTTTACAAAATATTGGAACGGTTTCTTACAAACTAACACCTCATGTACTCATTATAAATGTGAAAGATACTAGTGGGAAAATATATGAAGGTGTAGTTATGCGATATAGCGAAATAGGAATAAACGTATGAGAAAGCAAAATGGATTTACAATGCCTGGGACGATTATCTTTCTTATTTTATTAACTTCTTTTTTTTATATACGAAACAAATATGTTGTTTACAGATAAAAATTTTTATATAGAAATAGAACAAAAGTTTTTATTGGATGAACTACTTAACCGATCTATTACAGATATAAAAAAGATTTACAGCAAAAAGAAAAAGAAGGTACATTTTTCTTTCAGTATGAAAAGGGAGAAGCGAGTGGAAATTATGTCTTTGAAAATGATTTAATTCTCGTTGCGTTACAGTGCACACTCAAACAGGAAGCTTTCTATACGGTGGGTTTTCGGTATAGAAAAAAGGATGGGAAAATAGTCGATTGGATAGAAGGATAATATGTAAAATATATGTAAATAAACCAAGGTTTCCTATTGTAAATTAAATTGATTTTTTAGAAGAAATGGATAAATATAATGGTTAAAAGTTTAAATTTTCTCAAAAAAGAGAAAGGTAGAAAGAATATGATATATTCATGCTATCCAATCATTATTTTTAGGGAGAATAGGGAAATGACAAACAACAATCAAATAGGTGAAAATAAGGAACAAACTATTTTTGATCATAAAGGAAATACGATTATGACAGAAGATAGAGAAATACACATTATTTCAAAATTCGAAGAACCTCTTATTGTCGTATTAGCAAATGTACTAAGTGATGAAGAGTGTGATGAATTAATTGAAATGTCTAAAAATAAAATGAAGCGTTCTAAAGTTGGTTCATCACGTGATGTAAATGATATTCGAACAAGTAGCGGTGCATTTTTGGAAGACAATGAACTTACTTCAAAGATTGAAAAACGAATTTCATCTATCATGAATGTTCCTGCGTCGCATGGTGAAGGATTGCACATTTTAAATTATGAAGTGGATCAACAATATAAAGCACACTATGATTATTTTGCGGAACATAGTAGATCAGCTGCTAACAATCGTATTAGTACGCTTGTAATGTACTTAAATGATGTAGAAGAAGGCGGGGAAACGTACTTCCCGAAATTAAATCTTTCTGTACATCCTAGAAAAGGAATGGCAGTATACTTTGAGTATTTTTATCAAGATCAATCACTAAATGAGCTTACGTTACATGGAGGGGCACCTGTAACGAAAGGCGAGAAATGGATTGCAACGCAGTGGGTGAGAAGAGGTACTTATAAGTAAAAGCGAGTGTTACGTTTTGTTCTTCATAGTATAAGAACAAAACGTTTTTTATTAAACAAAGTAGCATCTTTCGTTATAATAACAATTAATAAATGACGATTGAGAGGTCAGAAAATGAAATCTATATACATAACCGGCTATATGGGAGCAGGGAAAACAACAATTGGAAAAGCATTAAGTCAAGAACTTCAAATGGATGTTGTAGATACTGATCAAAAAATCGAAGAGAAGCAAGCGAAGGCAATTCGTGATATTTTTGCCGAAGAAGGCGAAACGGCTTTTCGGGAATATGAAAGCGAAATGTTACGTGCGCTACCAGTCCATAATGTCATTATTACAACTGGTGGGGGAATTATTGAACGAGCGGAAAATCGCAAGTGGATGAAAGAGAACGGAACTGTCGTGTATTTATATTGTGATCCGCACGTAATTGCAGAAAGGCTTCGTGAAGATACGACACGTCCACTATTTCAAAAGAAAGATATAGATGCATTTGTAACGAAATTTGAATCACGTCGAGCTTATTATGAAGAGGCTCACATTCATATCGATACGACAAATAAGTCTGTAAAGCAAATTATGAATGAATTAAAGGAAAAGATTAATGTATAAAAAAGTGGACATACTAATCAAGTAGAGGTGATGATAATATGTCTACTAATGATTATGTTCGCTTTGTGACGCAGCAGTTTGTGTCATATATGGATGCTCCAAAAGAAGATCGAAAACAAAAGAAAGAACAACGCCGTGCTGAAAAAGAGCCATTTATGAATAAGTGGTTTGGGGTTATGCCGCTGAGTGCTGCTTTGTTTTACCGAAATGTAAAAAGTAAAAGAAAAAAATCAAGTTGAATTTTAGTCATATGTTTAGCAAATCAAAAATCCCCTAGTGTCGTATTACACTAGGGGATTTTTATTTACTGCACGGATTCTTGTTCTTCCGTAACGGCATGTATTTTATTGTTCACCCAGACAAATCCAATTCCGATACAAATGGAAATGCCCCATCCAACAGCGGTCATAATCGCTCTCATTTCACCATAGCCATCTACACCAAAAACAGAGATGAAATAAATTTTTAAAAAGCTTTTTAATATAAATTGTAGCCCGAAAAATAACGTTAAATATTGCAGTGCTGGATATATACGACTATCACGATACAGCTCACGACTTTTATCGCGATCATGGCCTTGCAGCGCTGCAATATCTGCTGCGAAATATAACATAAGTGGTTTTTTTATAAAAATTGTACATATAACAATAATGCCGAGTACGATGTGATAATACGCATCGTTCCATAACATTCGTTCAGCTGATCCAGATAATAGATCTACCGTTGTATTAGAAATGAGTGTAATTAAAATAAAGAACCCTGTTACGTTAAACTGTTTTTCTTTTTTAAAGGTATACAGTGTATAAATAATCCCCGGAACAGAGGAAAGTAACATCGCGTAATAAGGATCGATATAAGGTTTTGCAAATTTCCAAATGAGGAATGGGATTACGAGATAAAAGACAAGATCTAATATAGCTTTTTTATTTTGATTCATACAAAGCCTCCTTAAGTCATACATATATTTTATAATATAATTTCTGAAAATTGTATAAGGTTTAATGGGAAAAGAAAAAATATATCAATTTTCGAGGGGGTAGTAGATTGAAAAAAATTGCCCCTAGCGTAGTAAGTTTTTTTAGTATATAATAAAGGAAACGCTTTCATTTTTAATTTGTTCACAAAATGGACGGAAAATCACATATTTACTATCGATATGTTGCTTTATAATGAAACTAATTAAATATACATGCATACAATATTGTGAAATAAATAACATAAATAATCTATATAAATGTAAACGTTATCAAAAGAGAGAGGTGGAGACAATGAGTAAATTTTTCTTCAATCATAATCCAGCAACAGTAGAGGATGGAAGGCTTGTTAAATATGCTGAAATTATTTATGGAGAAGGTGGCCGTTCTGTATTAGAAAATTTAATGGTGAAGGCATCTATCAGATTGCGTGATCGTTATCCGAATAAATCTGACGAGCAGATCTCGAACCTAGTAAATAAAGGCATCCATGATATGTTTCAAAAATATGTGAGCGAGTAAGAGTGGCCAATGGCTGCTCTTATTTTTTTGTATAAGGATTGTAACTCTAGCTGAAAATAAACATGTATTCTGAAAAACGTAAAAAGGAGTGGGAAAGATGAGCAATGGAATTGGACGTTCGAAAGAAAATCTTCCAACTGATGCAAATCATGTGAGCGCGAAGGATCGTGCGTATCAAAAACGCATGGCAAAGCAAAAACAACAAGAGCGTAATGAGGATAGAGAGTAACTCGAAATAAAGCTCCTTCTAAAGCAGAAGGAGCTTTATTTTGATAGAAAATGATTCGCGGTAACATAAAAGAGTCCACCGTTAATAATTTGCACTGTAATACGTGGTTCATACTGTTCTTGCAGAGCTTGTTTTTCAATTTCATAGCTCTCAGGAAGTTCGTCACTTTCTTCATAAAAACGGTTTAAAAGGTCTAAATCATGATTCCAACGCACTCTTGCTTCTTTTGCCCACGTATGGTCATCTTCTGCAATTATATTTTTTAAAGCGTCTTCTATGCGTTGTAAACCGCTTTGAGGTTTAATGATGGGCGAGAGCGTAAAACAAAAATCAGGTATTTTTGGTGTAAGTTTAATGTTTGTTAATGTTTCATGAAAGTTTGCCATCATTGTTCCAGAAATGAGATGAATACCAATCGAGTGAAGGATGTCTTTTTTTCGATCACATTGATAGGAAACTTTTATATTAATACCGAGCCAAGGGTGGAGCGGTGTATGTGTTGCTCCATTATGTCTTACATCCTCATATAAACGTATGTATGAGCCTAATTCTTTTGTCGTTTGGAAAATTTGATGTAGACGTGGTGAACCGTAGTGAATAAGCTCACCATCATTTTCTTCATTTTCTGGATTTGTAATAAGAGTAAGGCGCATCGGATTCGGTACGCCTCCTGTTTTCTCAAGATAGTGCCAATAAAAAGGGCGATTCATTAATAATTTATCCATCTCAATTGTTAACTGTACATCTAATAAATGAGGAGAACGTTCTAAAATTTCACAGTTATTCGCCTCAAAGAAATTGTATAAGTAATTATGAATTTCATGTTGCTGCATAGCCTTGCACCTCAGCTTCATTTCGTTTCGCAAAGTCGATAATAGATGTTAAGTTTTCCATCTTAATTCTAATTTCACCTTCGCTTTTTGATTGCGCGAAAATTTCTTGAATGTGCGCGTCGATGTTTTTCATATTAATTCTCGTTAAAATTTCATCGAGTTCACCGATAACACGCTCGAATAAGTTGATTTTTTCATATAACAGTTTCAGAATATGTTCTTCAACAGTATGCTTTGTAGCTAAGTTATAAATATGAACATCATTCTTTTGACCGAGACGGTGAATACGTCCGATTCTTTGCTCAAGACGCATTGGATTCCATGGCAAATCATAATTGATCATATGGCTACAAAACTGTAAGTTAATGCCTTCTCCGCCAGCTTCCGTTGCAATTAACACTTGGGCACGATTTTGGAAAAGTTCCTTCATCCAATCTTTCTTCCCGCGTTTAAATCCGCCGCGGAATGGGACAGAAGAAATACCGTGTTGTTGTAAAAACCATTGTAAGTACATCTGTGATGCTCGGTATTCCGTGAAAATGACGACTTTATCGTCAATTTCTTTTATAAGCTCTAGAGCTTTAGTTGCTTTCGAGTTGAAAGGAATATGATTAATTTTGTCCATTAGCACATCGATATGTGGATCTTTTATATAATGTTCATTTTCTTTCTGTCTTTTTTCTACATGCTTTTTCAATGAATAGTAAACAGCCTCACGACTACTACACGCTTCCCGTTTTAACGTTAACGATGAGAAAGCAGATGTGAAGGCGTCTTGTCCTCGCCAATTTTCGATATCATTATATAGAGCTTGTTCTTGTTCATTAAACTCAACAAAAATTGTACGTACATGTCTCTTCGGCCAATCGATACCGGTATTATGTCGTCTATTTCGCACCATTACTTTGTTAATGAGAGCTTTTAAGTCTTCATCTGATTCGGCTGAACGATTTTTGGAAGCGTAATATTCTTCAAAGTTGGATTGATTGCCTAAATGTCCTGGTTTTAATAAAGAAACAAGGTTAAAAATTTCATCAATCTTATTTTGAACAGGAGTAGCGGTTAGTAATAAACAAAACTTCTTTTTTAATCGTTGTGCAAATTCATAGTTTTTTGTTTTATTATTTTTCAGTTTATGTGCTTCATCGATAATAATAAGGTCATATTCCAAGTTCAACACGATATCGCGATGTGGTGAACGTTTCGCAGTATCAATTGACGATACAATTACGTCAGCTTGTTCCCATGAGTAGCTTTTCTTTTGTGCTACAGCGGGAATGAAAAACTTTGTATTCAGTTCGTATGCCCATTGTGATACGAGAGAAGCTGGGACAAGTATAAGTACCTTTTTCACGAGCCCGCGGACCATGTATTCTTTCAAAATAAGTCCAGCTTCGATTGTTTTTCCAAGGCCTACTTCATCTGCTAGAATCGCTTTACCATTCATTTGTTCAATCACATTTTGAGCGACTTCTAATTGATGCGGAAGCGGTGTGAAATGGGATAAATGTTTCGGTGCTTGTAGTCCATCAAAAGTAGGAACAAGTAACGATTTTTCTGTTTCATAAGCTAAGTGATATAAATCCCAGTTTGTCCAAGGACCATCTTCGTCAATTCTATTTAAAAAATTGTTTTGCCACGTCCGATCTACGGAAATATCGACATTCATTACAACTCTCCCACCTTTTATAAACTAAAGTAATTATTTTTTAATGTATGATGATTTACCTTAAAAGAAGGCATAATTATCGTTATTAAAGGCTATATGATAGACAATAATAAAGTATTAAATCTCAAAAGCTGTATTTATTGTGTTTTAACATAAAAAATTCTAAATTATTTTTTATGCTAGAATATTGATGAAATATAGCGAATGATGTTAGGATAATGGTGTGAAATGTGTGGAATCTTTCGTATTTTATCCAAGAAAGTGATTTTTTATTTACGCTTTCATAAAAAAATATAATGAGATTCCGTATATCCTATCTTTTCAGAATGAAAATGTTTAGAAAAGGGAAGCAACTTTTATTGATTTGTCAAAGCATAAGGGGGAGAGAGCATGATTACATTACAACGTACACCGTTATTTGATGTATACGCGAAGTATGGTGGGAAAACAATCGACTTCGGTGGTTGGGAATTACCAGTTCAATTTTCAAGCATTAAAGAAGAACACGAAGCTGTACGTACAGCTGCAGGTTTGTTCGATGTGTCTCATATGGGAGAAGTTGAAGTAAAAGGTGTAGATAGTTTAGCATTTTTACAACGTGTTGTTACAAATGACGTATCTACCTTAAAGGTAGGGGGCGCACAATATACAGCTATGTGCTACGAAAATGGTGGTACAGTAGATGATTTATTAATCTACAAACGTGGTGAAGAAGACTATTTATTAGTAATCAATGCATCAAATATCGAGAAAGATTACGAATGGTTAGCAAGTCATGTAATTGGCGATGCGACAGTAGTCAATGTTTCTAGTGAAGTTGCACAGCTTGCAATTCAAGGACCAAAAGCAGAAGGCATTTTACAAAAAGTTGTGTCAGAAGATTTGAAAGAAATTAAGTTCTTTAAATTTAAAAACGATATTCTTGTAGATGGAATTCCAGCACTTGTATCTCGTACAGGTTACACAGGTGAAGATGGATTCGAAATTTACTGTAAGAGTGAAGATGCTGCAAAACTTTGGGAGAAACTTCTTGAAGTTGGAGCAGAAGAGGGCTTAAAAGCATGTGGTTTAGGTGCTCGTGATACACTTCGATTCGAAGCAACATTACCACTTTATGGACAAGAATTATCAAAAGATATTACACCGATTGAGGCTGGAATTGGCTTTGCGGTAAAAACAAATAAAGAAGCAGACTTCTTTGGAAAAGCAACGTTAAAAGAGCAAAAAGAAAACGGTGCGCCTCGTAAATTAGTCGGCATCGAAGTAATCGAACGTGGAATTCCTCGTACGCATTACCCTGTATTTATTGGTGAAGAGAAAATTGGGGAAGTAACAAGTGGTACACAATCTCCAACGTTAAAGAAAAGCATTGGTTTAGCACTAATTGATGTAAAATACGCAGCAGTTGATACAGAAGTAGAAATTGAAATTCGTAATAAACGCGTCAAAGCAGTAGTTGTTCCAACACCATTTTACAAACGTTCAAAGTAACGGGGAGAGGGGTAGATTTCATGTTGCATCGTTATCTTCCAATGACAGAAGAAGACAAAAAAGAAATGTTACAAACGATCGGCGTTCAAACGATCGATGAATTATTCTCTGATATTCCAGAGAGTGTTCGTTTTAAAGGGGATTTAAAAATTAAAGAAGCAAAATCAGAGCCAGAGCTTTTAAAAGAGCTATCTCAAATGGCTAGTAAAAATGCTAACTTAAAAGAATACGCTTCTTTCTTAGGAGCAGGCGTATACGATCATTATGCTCCAGTAATTGTAGATCATGTTATTTCTCGCTCAGAATTTTATACAGCTTATACACCATACCAACCGGAAATTTCACAAGGGGAATTACAAGCAATCTTTGAATTCCAAACAATGATTTGTGAATTAACAGGAATGGATGTAGCAAACTCTTCTATGTATGACGGGGGTACAGCTTTAGCTGAAGCGGCAATGTTAGCAGCTGGCCATACTCGCAAAAAGAAAATTCTTGTATCTAGCGCGGTTCATCCAGAATCAAGAGCAGTACTTGAAACGTATGCAAAAGGTCAAAATCTTGAAGTTGTTGAAATTAATCATAAAGATGGTGTAACAGATTTAGACGTATTACAAAGTGAAGTAGATGATACAGTTGCTTGTGTAATCGTTCAATATCCAAACTTCTTCGGACAAGTTGAAAAATTAGCTGATATTGAAAAAATCGTTCATCAACAAAAATCATTATTTATCGTTTCTTCAAATCCATTATCATTAGGCGCATTAACACCACCAGGGAAATTTGGTGCTGATATTGTAATCGGTGATGCACAACCATTCGGTATTCCAACGCAGTTTGGTGGACCGCACTGTGGTTACTTTGCAACAACGAAAGCATTTATGCGTAAAATTCCAGGACGTCTTGTTGGACAAACTGTAGATTCAGATGGTAAACGTGGATTTGTATTAACGTTACAAGCACGTGAACAGCATATTCGTCGTGATAAAGCGACATCTAACATTTGTTCAAACCAAGCGTTAAATGCATTAGCAGCTTCTGTTGCAATGACGGCACTTGGCAAACAAGGTGTGAAAGAAATGGCACGTCAAAACATTTCTAAAGCACAGTATGCAAAACGTCAATTTGAAGCAAAAGGCTTCACAGTAACATTTGCTGGACCATTCTTCAATGAGTTTGTTGTAGATTGCAAACGTCCAGTGAAAGAAGTAAACGATGCATTATTACAAAAGGATATTATCGGTGGTTACGATCTAGGCCGTGATTATAAAGAGCATGAAAACCATATGCTTGTAGCAGTAACTGAGCTTCGTACAAAAGAGGAAATTGACACACTTGTAAACGAAATGGGGGCTATCCAATGAAGAACCAAGACCAAGCACTTATCTTTGAAGTGAGTAAAGAAGGACGCATAGGATATAGCTTACCCAAATTAGATGTAGAAGAAGTGAAACTAGAAGATGTGTTTGAGAGCGATTATATTCGAGTAGAAGATGCAGAGCTACCAGAAGTATCTGAACTTGATATTATGCGCCACTATACAGCACTTTCAAACCGTAACCACGGTGTTGATTCTGGATTCTATCCACTTGGATCTTGTACGATGAAATATAATCCGAAAATTAATGAGAGTGTAGCTCGTTTCGCAGGATTTGCAAATATTCATCCACTGCAAGATGAAAAGACAGTACAAGGTGCAATGGAATTAATGTACGACTTACAAGAGCATTTAATTGAAATTACAGGTATGGATACTGTTACTTTACAACCAGCAGCTGGTGCACACGGAGAATGGACAGGTTTAATGTTAATTCGTGCATACCATGAAGCGAATGGTGACTTTAACCGTACGAAAGTAATTGTACCTGACTCTGCTCACGGAACGAACCCAGCATCTGCAACTGTAGCTGGTTTTGAAACAATTACAGTAAAATCAAATGAAAATGGCCTTGTTGACTTAGAAGACTTAAAACGTGTTGTAAACGAAGAAACAGCAGCACTTATGTTAACAAATCCTAATACATTAGGTCTATTCGAAGAAAATATTTTAGAAATGGCAGAAATCGTCCATAATGCAGGCGGTAAATTATACTATGATGGTGCAAACTTAAATGCGGTATTAAGCCAAGCACGCCCAGGAGATATGGGATTTGACGTTGTGCATTTAAACCTTCATAAAACATTTACAGGTCCTCACGGCGGTGGTGGCCCAGGTTCTGGTCCAGTAGGTGTGAAAGCTGATTTAATTCCGTACTTACCAAAACCGATTTTAGAGAAAACGGAAAGTGGTTATCACTTCAACTACGACCGCCCAGAAGCAATTGGTCGTGTGAAACCATTCTATGGTAACTTCGGAATTAACGTTCGTGCATACACGTATATTCGCTCTATGGGTCCAGATGGTTTGCGTGCAGTAACGGAGTATGCTGTATTAAATGCGAACTATATGATGAGAAGATTAGCGCCATTCTATGATCTTCCATTCGATAGACATTGTAAGCATGAATTTGTATTATCAGGTCGTCGTCAAAAGAAACTTGGTGTACGTACATTAGATATTGCAAAACGTCTGCTTGATTTTGGTTACCATCCACCAACAATTTACTTCCCATTAAATGTGGAAGAATGTATTATGATTGAGCCGACAGAAACAGAATCAAAAGAAACATTAGATGGTTTCATTGATAAGATGATTCAAATCGCTAAAGAAGTAGAAGAAAATCCAGAAGTTGTACAAGAAGCACCGCATACGACAGTCATTAAACGTTTAGACGAAACGATGGCTGCACGTAAACCAGTTTTACGTTATGCAAAGCCAGCTCCTGTACAAGTTTGATTAGAATAACAAAAGAAGAACTCGCTGAGGCGGGTTCTTTTTTTGTATGGATAATTTGTCCCGCATTAACGGACAGTAAACTTCCAACTCAAAACTTAGCTGGTGCAAAGAAGTCAGGTGGGAGATAAACTGTCCGTAAATGCCCGATTGGCTCAACTAATAATCAGTGGGGATGAACAAAAATCCCCACTGATTAAAGTTTCACTTTATGCAGAAATAGTGAAGAAAATGTTAAAAAAATATATTTTTTGTTTCCTAATGGTGTAAAGGTGTAGTTTTATAGGTAGTTTTGTTGAAAAAGTCGGTTTGATAAAAGTATTTATTTTTGTTAGAATTTTATTGAAATTAAGAAGATGTGATGAGGCAAAGATTACTCATTTTTATGTATATGTGAAAAAACGAACAAGACGGGGGTGAAAGTGTGGGATATCGATGTTATAGAATGGTATACCATTTAGAAAATGGAGAAACAATTAAAGATGTAAAAGAATTTTGCTATCGAGACCAAGGAAAAGTGTTAGAAAGAGTAGCAAATCGTGTAATGGATAATAGAGAAGTGACGGCGATTGATAAACAAGGAACAATCATTTCAATAGCATGTGAGGACATTGTAAAGGTAGAACTTGATTACATAACAGAAAGTTAACCTTGAGTCATATCGAATTATTCGATAAAATAAACTGTTGAATGGTGAAGTGAGAAGAGAGGAGTTTATCATGGGTAGTACAAGACACTTTTATATGTTTATCTTAGCGTTTGTTCTTGTTGTGGCATTAACGATTTACTTAATTGTTGACAGCAGCTGGTACAACACAGTTCATCCGGCATTCCTTCTGTTTATGTATATAGGAATTGCAGTAGTAAGTTTCGGAATGAGAGACGAGATGTTAGATCGCTTTGAAAAGTGATACATATACGAAAGACCAACAGGAAAATGTTGGTCTTTTTTTCTTGGGGAAATTTCAAAAAGGCACCTTCTTCAATAACGACAATACGAGAGCAGTAGTTTATAAAAAGAAACGCTATTTGGCACATCTTTCGGAGTATGTAATATAAAGCTGAAAACGATGATGAGAATAAGAAATAGGAAAAATAAAAATAGGATTTGCTTATGTATAGAATTTTGCATATTATCCACTCCTTTTTTAGGTAGTATGTCCAAAAGAAAGGAGTGTATGAAAAATGTTAGGAGGGGAGAATGATGAACAAAAGAAAATGGTTATATAGAATAGGAATATTTTTATTTTCAATCGGTCTCATATTAGCAAATGTTTACTCGGATATACCACCGTTATTTCCAAGTTTACATAAAAGGGTTGGTATAAGTATTGCCATAGTTGGTCTGTTTTGTCTTATCACATCTAACTTCTACAGAAAGTCTGAATGAATATAAAAAAGGACAGTTACTCTTTTTCAGAAGTACTGTCCTTTTTTAATAACTTATTCCATAGTTTGGCGATACTCCATATAATGACGATTGCAATGGAGGCGATAATGGACCAAACAATTGATATAATTTCAAGTGTCATGTTAGGAAGGAATGTGAGAATGGATAATACTTTATGAAACAATGATTCTATTATATGAAAACTTATTTGTAATAGAATGACGATACCAAGTGTGATCCATGCTAATATTTTCTTTCCTTGTTCTTTCCACATGACATTCACCTCACGTTAGCTTAATAGTTTTAAGCCAACAGCGCCGCATAGAATACAGCTTAAGAAAGCAAGACGACGCCAATCCGCTGATTCTCGGAAAATGAGAATGCCTAGAAGTGCACTTCCAGCAGTTCCGATTCCAGTCCAAATTGCGTAAGCAGTTCCCATCGGTAATGTGTTCATCGCAAGAGATAAGAAGAAGAAGCTTACGCCGAAGTTAGCGATTAAAATAACTTTTGGTGCCCAGCCTTTCTTTTCAGTGGCTACTTTCATAAAGAGTACACCAATAATTTCACAAATACCAGCTAGAATTAAAAATACCCAAGCCATTTTATGCGGCCTCCTTCGCTTCTTTTTCTTCTGTTACTCGTTTTAAACCAATTACTCCGAAGAAGATTAAACCGATTAATAAAACTTTTACGATAGAGAAAGGTTCTCCGAAGATGAAAATCTCTGTAAGAACGATTCCACCAGCTCCGATTCCTGTAAAGACTGCGTATACAGTGCCGACAGGTAAATCTTTATAAGCTCTAAATAATAAGACGAAACTAATTGTAATTAATAGAGCAACACCAGCCCATTCAAGTGGTGCCTCTGCTTTTTTTAGTCCAATCACCCAAAATATTTCAATAATACCAGCGATGATTACATAAATCCATGCCATATGTCATTTCTCCTTCCTACCAGTCGTTAGGTAAAGGGCTTAAAAACGACGCATTGCAAAGGAGCAATCCGTCAGTTTGAAAGTCCGCGCCAAAATACTTTCCAAGAAGCGTCTAAACGTGTCTCAAAACGATTTAAACCTGCGTATAATAGTTCAACCATAAGACCGTCGAGTAAGCATAGAAAAGCCTCTAAGGCGTCTTTTACTTCAATGTTATGCAGCTCATCTTGTTCGCTTGCTCTTTTAAATACAGGGAATAAAAGTTTTCCGACGTTTTCAATGTGTACATTTGCTTTATTAATAATTTGTTCGCGAAATGCATCAGGCGGAAAATAAGAAGTTCGTAACCAAAACATTGATTCTTCACTTTCACCAAATCGTTTTGCATACCCTTTTAATAATTTTAAAAGCAATTCTTCAGTGGACGAATTGGAAAAGCTTTCGATATCGCCTGTGAAGCTCTGCAAATCTTTTTGAAGAGCAGATTCTAAGCATATGAAATATAGCTCTTCTTTTCCTTTAAAGTGTGCGTAAATCGATGGTTTTTTAATCCCAACTTCTTGAGCAATATTTGCCAATGAAGTTCCTTCATAGCCGTAGCGTGCGAAATGAGAAAGTGCTACAGCTTTAATGCGGTTTGCTGTCATTTTCATCCCCTACCTACCGTTCGTTAGGTTCATTATATGAGATGGGAAATATAATGTCAATAGGTGAAGAGCTGAGAAAGAGCGTTATAAGTAACGCTCTTTTTAGACAGTCTCTCGCTCAATTAAATGGAATGAAAGTTCTTTTGCACTGCCGACAATTTGCTCGCTTTGGATCTGCTTATGGAATAAAGAAAAAGCATGTGAGCCCATTGCGAGACCGGGATGTTCAATTGTGGAAATTTCTAATGCCTTTGAAATTTCATGATTATCAAATCCAAGGATAGCAAGGTCTTCAGGTACTCGAATACCATGTTTTCGAGCCTCTGTTAATAAACCAGCTGCAACTTGATCGTTCGCTGTGAAAATAGCAGTTGGACGATTTTTCATATTTAAAATACGATGGAGTATTTGTGCTCCGTCCTGCATTGTATAGCATTGGTGGAAAATCCATTCAGGATGCAACGTTTTCCCTTCGTTACGAAGTGTATCGGCGAACGCTTTTTCGCGCTCCATGGAATTTACACTTGTTTTTCTTGCTAAACAAATTCCGATTTTTTCATGGCCTCTACTTAGTAAATAGGCAGTACCAAGACGGAAACCTTCATAATGATCTACGTAGATGGATGAAATGAGGGGATGCTTCATTTTTTCACATGAAATAATAGGGGCAAATTTTGCAAAAGGTTCGATTTGTTCCCAAGAGCTCGTTCGGGAGCAAATAATCATCCCATCAAATTGTTTCATTTTCATCATTTCAAGAACACGAATTTCTTCAATGCTATCGTAATTCGTTTGACATAAATTAATATGATACCCAGCTAATAACGCTTTGTTTCCGATTCCTTCAATAATCGTACTGAAGTAGGGGAGGTTAATGAAAGGAAGCATAACGCCAATTGTATATGTTTTCCCTCTTATTAAATGGACAGCATTTATATTTTTTGCGTAGTTTAATTCTTCAACAGCATCTAGAACACGCTTACGCTTTTCTTCTTTTACGTAAGGGTGATTATTCAGGACACGAGAAACAGTTGATATCGATACACCAGCAGTTTTAGCAATTTGTTTTATATTGGCCATATGTATCACCTCTTTCCCTTATTATAAAGGGAAAATAATAAGAAAGAAAAAATCTTGACCTGAAAAGCTTTTCACAAACTATGGTATTAATAAGACTTCTTTTTATTCGCGTAACCTTTTCACTTGGGCGTAAGAATGATAGGGGTCTTTTTTGTTTGCAAAAAGTGTTGTCAAAATGTGTGAGAATAACGTGGAAAGTTTTCAAAGGTGGAGTTTGGTGACAAAGCGAATATGAAGAGAATATCAACGCTTCGTTCGTTAAGAGAGCGGTATGAAAGGGCGGAAACAAATTGAAAAAAAGAATCATTTGTTTCGTGTTTTCTAGTTTCGTGCTTAGTTCGTGTTCGTTTCAGCAAACGATGCAAGAAGAAAAACACTTTGTGGGAACAACGGGAGGAGCTATGGATCGTGTTACGGATCCTATTCCGCTAAAGGAACTTCCAAAATATTTTCCGGTGAAGTTTAAAGTTCCAACGTTTTTACCGTACGATATTACAAGTGATGTGAAGGGGGAAGTAAGAACGCTTGGGAAAAAGAACACTGTCTTAACGATTAAATATAAACAGAAAGAACCAGGTAGGAATGAGTATATTGAGTTAAATGTCGCGAACTTTCCTTATAGTTTTCCGGATCTTGTGGAAGAGAAGCGATTTCAAGAACAAATGAAACTGAATAATGGAACGTCTGCTTATTTTAAAAATAAAGATGATTATGAACGTGGTGACGAATTTGCTACGCTTATATGGAAAGAGAAAGGAATTGAATATCAACTGCTGTATCGGAATGTAGAAGAGAACGATGAAAAGGTAATCAAGCAGAATTTATTATACATTGCGAATAAGATGAAATGAAAAAACTAGCTGATTTATTCAGCTAGTTTTTTGTATGTTATTATTTCTTTTTAATTTTGCCTGTCCAAGATTTAAATCCACCTTGTAATTGGTAGAAATCTTTGTAGCCTTGTTTTTTTAAGTATTGCGCTGCACGACCTGTACGGAATCCGCTTTGGCAATATAAGTAAACAGGTTGATCTTGACGAAGTTCTTTATGGCGAAGGCGAATTTGTGATAACGGAATGTTACGTGCACCTAAAATATGCCCTGCGTTATATTCGTCTGCTTCACGAATATCGATAAGCTGTGCTTTACGGTAGCCAGCGCGAAATTCTTCTTCTGTAAGAGTTTTAATTAATTTTTTCTGATAGAAGTACATCCATACAGTGTAGCCGATAAATGCTACGATTACGGCTAATAAAATAATCCAAGTTGTTGACACGATTCTATCGCTCCCTTTTTTCTTATCCTACTTTCAATATTATAATGCCCTTATGTATTTATGCAACAGATTCATTTGCATATAAGAAGAAATTTCGTATTCTTTCACAAATTTTGTCGAATTTGGTAGACTAGAGAATGTGAAAAATAATTGGTTATATGAGGTGCAGGATGGGAAAAGAAAAATGGTGTTATATTAACTCTGGTCAATGTTCACCGGCATTTAATATGGCGTTAGATGAATGTTTATTAAATTGGCAAAGTGAAAAGAAAATGCCACCAACAATTCGTTTTTATGAATGGGAAGTACCAACATTAACAGTTGGGTATTTTCAACGTGTTGAAAAAGATATTAATATGGATGTAGTTAACGAAAAGAAATATGGATTCGTTCGTCGTCAAACAGGCGGCAGGGGTGTACTACATGACAAAGAGTTAACGTATAGTGTTATTGTGTCTGAAGATCACCCGAATATGCCGAAAACAGTTACAGAAGCGTATCGTGTTATTTCGCAAGGTTTATTAGATGGTTTTAAGGCATTAGGGTTAGAAGCATATTATGCAGTTCCAAAAACAGAAGCAGATCGTGAAAATTTAAAAAATCCACGTTCCGGCGTATGTTTTGATGCACCATCTTGGTATGAAATTGTAGTGGAAGGACGAAAAATTGCTGGTAGTGCTCAAACACGTCAAAAAGGTGTTATTCTACAGCATGGATCGATTCCATTAGAAATTGATTTAGATGAACTATATGATCTATTTTTATTCCCAAATGAACGTGTGAAGGAACGCATGAAGAGTATGTTCTCTTCTAAAGCAGTAGCAATTAATGAATTAACAGACCGTACATTTACGATAGAACAGTTAATTAAAGCGTTTGAAGTTGGCTTTGAAAAAGGATTGGATGTAGAACTTGTTCCATATGAATTAACAGAAGAACAGTTACATGAAGTTCAAACGTTAGCGAAAGAAAAGTATGAAAGTAATGAGTGGAATTATAAAAAATAAGAGATGGCAATTGCCATCTCTTATTTTTTTTATAGTAAATTAAGTACTTTTTCTACTTTGATTCCTTTATCTTGTAAAGAACGAAGGCGACTTACAACGTCCATAATTTCTTTGTCAAATGTAACGCTAATACCTTGGCTTTGTAGTTCTTCTTTTAAGCTTTCAATAGAATCATCTATGTCGATGCCAAGCTCGTAATCTTGACAAACTTCAATTGTCTTTTTCACGAGTTTAACATAATTTTCTTGTAGTTTTGAATTTGTTTCAGTCAAAGCAGGCTGCTTCGGTTTTGCAGGAGCAACCGGTGCTGTCTCTTGCTTTGTAACTGGAGTAGGGACCGCTTTTTTCACAGGCGCTGGAGTAACTAGTTCTACAGCTGCTTCTACGCTTACTGGCTTCGGTGTCGGTACCGGAGTAGGCTTAGGTGCCATAGCAGGTGTTTCCACACGCGTAACAGGCTTAGGAGCAGGTGTAATTGCTTTTGGAGCTTCTACAACTACTTCTTTTTTCGGTGCTGCTTCTACCTGTGTTTCTTCTTGCTCGGCAGCTTCTTTATTTTCTTTACTCCACATAACGCGTTCAATTTCTAGAGAAACATTGTTTTTGTTCATCGCTGTTAATGTAACTTTACCAACTTCAGCGTTTCCAGTGAAATCAACAATTTTATAAATAACACTCTTGTTCCAATCCACGTTTCCGCTCAAAAATAATTCTTCGTTACATTTCGGCGTTAAGCCCTCGATTTTAATTTCTGCGTTTACACCGTTTTCACTATATACCATAATTAGCGAAGCATTTACATCTTCGTCTGCTAACATTAGTTCACGTACCATTTTGCCGGTGCGTACTTGCGTTTTCTTCTTAACTGACATCTAATTTCTCCTCTCAAAAATTCAGTAATAATAAAAAAATCGTATAACGAAAAATAATTGCTCACGAAGATTTATGATACCGATAATAAAAGCATCACGTCAACAATTAACTTTAATTATTTTGCATTTTTCTTATTTTCTTTATGAAATTTTTCAATTTGTAAAATTAGACAGAAGAAAAAACAGCCTTTTGAAGGGCTGTTAAAAATTTGATTTTTTATATAGTAATTTATATAAAATAAAAAATAAGATAGCAATTAAAGCATTTTGCCAAAAGTTTAGATGATAAATGAGATAAGGTTGCTTTTGGAAATAAATATTTAAGAATACAGCGGAACAAAATGGAGTAGCAAATGCGAATCCAAATAGAATTCTTCTTTTCCAATTCATTTTCTGATTAAAGGAGTAACGCTTTAATAAATATAAAATAAATAGTATACCTAGTATAATTATTGAAACAGACGAAGTAGTTCCAAGGATACTAAAAGGTGGACTTATTATTTCGGTGTTCTTTTCAAAAAAGAAAACGAAAAGAGAAGCAATGGTGTCCATTCCAAACTGTATAGCGAGAAGTAAGCTAATAACAAAGCCGATTAAAGAAGTTTTTTCTAACATTGTTTGAACCGGCAAAGCCGATATGAGTTCATCACAATAAGATTGTAAGTCATCACCAAAAATGTCATAAGCATTTTTGTTTTCTGTTTGTGCTTCGATGAGATGGTCTAATATTTCTAGTAATAGTTCTTCTACTTGTTGCTCTGGCACGTTAGATAAACGAAGATAAACTAACATATCGCTATAAGCAACTTCATTTTCAGGTGTTAGAAGCTCACGTTTTTTATTATTCAATTCAATCATGTCTTGTGCATTCATCCCTATCACTCCCCCTGTAATAAGTTATTTACCGTAGTTGAAACCATTCCCCAGCTTTGTTTAAATTCTTCAAGCTGCTCTAATCCTTTATCGGTTACGTGATAATATTTTCGTTTTGGACCGAGTGAGGAGGCTTTTAATGTTCCTTCAATCAATTTTTCTTTTTGCATACGTAACAATAACGGATATATGCTTCCTTCGCTTACGAATGTAAATCCGTGTTTATTTAATTTTGTGCTCAGTTCATATCCGTACACTTCTTCTTGTGAAATGATGTATAGGATGCAACCTTCTAGTACACCTTTTAACATTTGGCTGTGCATGATTTCACCACCTTTTACTCAGGTAACTTGCGTTGCAAGGTAGCTGTTATCCAAATTATAACATTCAGTAACTTGCAACGCAAGTTACTGAAGTGGAAAACTTTAATGCGTGTTAATTTTTCAACGTTTCCCATACTAACGAGAGGGAGGGAAGCACATGAAACCATTTATGCCAAAACTCGTTTACTTTGAACCAAAGGCACTTGAATATCCGCTTGGAAAAGAGCTTTATGAGAAGTTTACGAAGATGGGATTAGAAATTCGTGAAACGACATCACATAATCAAATTAGAAATTTGCCAGGAGAAAATGATTTGCAAAAGTATCGTAATGCAAAGGCTACACTTGTCGTTGGAGTAAGGAAGACGCTAAAGTTTGATACGTCAAAACCGTCAGCTGAATATGCAATTCCGCTCGCAACAGGGTGTATGGGACATTGTCATTATTGCTATTTGCAAACAACACTTGGGAGTAAGCCTTACGTTCGTGTGTATGTCAATCTTGATGAAATATTTGAGAAGGCAAAGCAATATATGGATGAAAGGGCACCTGAAATAACAAGATTTGAAGCAGCGTGTACATCAGACATTGTTGGGATTGATCATTTAACACATGCATTAAAGCGGGTGATTGAATTCATTGGAGAAAGTGAATATGGGCGCTTACGTTTCGTCACGAAATATTCGCACGTTGATCATTTATTAGATGCAAAGCATAATGGGAAAACTCGTTTCAGGTTTAGTATAAATTCACGATATGTAATTAAAAATTTTGAACCAGGGACATCGCCATTTGAGGAGCGAATTGAGGCGGCACGTAAAGTAGCAGGTGCAGGTTATCCACTTGGTTTTATAGTCGCGCCACTTTATATGCATGAAGGATGGGAAGAAGGATATCGTGAACTATTTGAGCGACTGTACAATGCGCTGAAAGATATGACGATACCAAATTTAACGTTTGAATTAATTCAGCATCGTTTTACGAAACCAGCGAAAAAGGTTATTCAAGAGCGTTATCCAAATACGAAGCTTGAAATGGATGAAGAGAAGCGGAAGTATAAATGGGGACGATATGGCATCGGAAAATATGTATATAAAAAGGATGATGCAGCAGTATTGGAAGAAACGATAAGAGGTTATATAAATGAATTTTTTCCTAATGCAGAAATACAATATTTTACTTAAGGGGGGTCTGTATGCAAATACAGATTCTTTTTTGTTTTATATATTTAGGCTCGTTTTCAACTTGTCACGTTATTCTTTCTGGTGTATCATTTTATTGATTGCTTCGTACGGAATAAGCAAAATGAACTTGGATGGAGGAAACCGATGCCTACCCCTAGTATGGAAGATTATATTGAACAAATTTATTTGTTGATTGATGAAAAGGGTTACGCCCGCGTATCTGATATTGCTGAAGCGCTTAGTGTACATCCATCCTCTGTAACAAAAATGGTGCAAAAATTAGACAAAGATGAATATCTAATTTATGAAAAATATAGAGGGCTTGTATTAACAACAAAAGGTAAAAAAATCGGAGAACGTCTCGTATATCGTCATGACTTGCTAGAGCAATTTATGCGTATTATCGGTGTGGATGAAAGTAAAATTTACAATGATGTAGAAGGAATTGAACATCATTTAAGTTGGGAAGCGATTGATCGCATTGGTGATTTAGTGCAATACTTTGAACAAGATACAGTCCGAGTGGAAACACTTCGCGGTGTTCAAAGAGCAAATGAAGAGAAAAGTAATTAAGGGGAACGTATGGCGTTTCCTTTTTTATTTCAATTCGAAAAGGATGGGAGAATTATGAAAGCAATTATTTTTGATTTTGATGGATTAATTGTGGACACAGAAACGATATGGTTTCACTCTTTCAGAGATGCTGTTCGTGAATACGGCGGGGAACTACCTTTAGAGGAATTTGCGAAATGCATTGGAACAACAGATGAGGTACTTTATACATATCTAAATGATCAATTAAAAGAGAAGTTTAACAAAAGTGTATTAAAAGAAAAAGTGGCAACTTTACATAAAGAGAAAATGAGAATACCAGAAGCTCGTGACGGGGTAAAAGAATATTTAGAAGAAGCGAAAGAAATGGGATTAAAAATCGCACTAGCTTCTAGTTCTTCTAGAGAATGGGTTATTCATTTTTTAGAAGAGCTACAAATTCGAGAATATTTTGAAGTAATTAAAACGAGAGAAGATGTTGAGAAGGTAAAACCAGATCCAGCTCTTTATCGAGTTGCAATAGAAGAATTAGGAATTAAGCCATCTGAAGCTGTTGTATTTGAAGACTCATTAAATGGATTGAGAGCAGCAGTTGCAGCGGGATTAACGTGCGTTGTGGTACCTAATGATGTGACACGGAATTTACCGTTTGAAAATCATCATCTTCGAATTGAAAGTATGAGAGAGAAAAGTTTAAAAGAAGTGCTTCAAAGTATAAAAAAAGACCGTATTTCCTAAAAGGAAGCACGGTCTTTCTTTTTGCTTTTTTTGCCTTCAATGACAGTTAAATGAGACTGTTTTCTTTTTCGTTTCAAAGTGGAAGAATTCCCTTTTTTACTTTTGTCATTAGAAGTATTTGACTTAAAGAAAGAATTGCCTAGGGGTGCTACATTTTGTTTCCCATGTTTGCGGTTCGATTGTTTTGCCGCACGCTTATATGAGCTTTGCGAATTTGCGGAACCACTGGAATTTGTAAACATCTTGTATAGCAAGTAAAAGATACCGACAACAAGTAACATGTACCCGATATTTCTTAATACACCCATGGGATTTGTAATAACAGATGAAACAAGGCCGAATATTGCCAATCCGATAATAAGCACAAATATAGCGAAAGTAAACGAACGACCGTTCATAAGGGACACCTCCTAAAAACATATATTGAAATTAGTATATTAACGATGAGGAAAGGAGTTGAACACCATTTTTAAATAATTATTGTTTGTTCTCTAAACGTAATAATTCTTCAAACGATGCAATTGCTACTTCCACTTGATCATCTGTTGGTTCTTTCGTTGTTAATAGTTGTAGCCATAATCCAGGATATCCAAGTACGCGTAATACGGGAATGTCTCGTAATCGATTTGTAAATTGCAATACTTCAAAAGAAATACCAAGTACAACTGGAATTAATAAAATTCTGTTTATAACTCGTGCCCAAAGAGGATCTGTAGGGACTAGGAAATAAACGAACATTCCAATAATGACTGTAAATATAATAAAGCTACTGCCGCATCTATAATGGAGACGAGTTTGCTTTTGAACGTTTTCTACAGTCAGAGGAAGGTTATTCTCGTAAGCATTGATTACCTTATGCTCTGCACCGTGATACTGAAATACCCGCTTAATAAGTGGGGTTAAAGAAATAAAGTATATATAGCTCAATAATAGCATGAGCTTAATGACACTTTCGACAATGATTTGCCCAGTATGAGATGGGAAAATCGGTCTCGTTAATTCAGCTAATAGTGCAGGAACTGCTGTGAAAATGACTTTACCGAATATAAAAGATAAAACGCCAACAGCTGCAACTCCTAATACCATCGTTAATTTTGATTGTTCTTCTTTTTTATTTGCAATTTGTTCATCATCTTCTGGGTGGACGTCAAATCGTTCTGAAGCGAAGTTTAAATGCTTTGCTCCATTCGCACTTGCATCCACAATAGCGGCAATCCCTCGTAAAAATGGAATTTTTTTTAGGGTAGATAGTACTTTATTACGAACGCGTGGTAATCGATAAAATTCAATCGATTTATCTTTACGACGAACCGCTGTAACAGTATATTCTCTACCGCCAAACATAACTCCTTCTATGACCGCTTGCCCGCCATATATTTGTTTTGACTCTTCTGCCATGTTAACACCAACCTGTATTTGTTTCTCTCTTATGTAGAAAAAGAGGCAATTGTCATACTGGGTTCTGTCGTTTTGAAATAAGACAATCACCGAGTTTCCTTTATTTTATCGGCAAATACAAGTAGATGACAAGGGAAAATGTTATGAGAGTCGGACATTTCTTATTCTTTTTATAGACAAATTTCGCAGGATTTAAACATGCTTCAAAATAGTTTCGGGCATACTATTGAGCGGAGGTGTCGATGTGAGTCAAGAACAATTAGGAACAAGGAATTTTGTGCAGATTGGTTTGTTTGGTGGAATCTTTTGGGGCGGGATCTGGTATTTCCTTCATATATTTTCATTCACGGAGGCGGGACCGAATTATTTCCTTTTACCATTTGCGTTTGGAAGTTGGAAAGAGGGGGTATGGGGCAATGTGTTCGGAATAGTGTGTATGGGACTTCTTTCAATTTTGATCGCCTTTTTGTATAAAGCATTTTTTGCGAAGTTTGAAGGGATTATAGCGGGAATTATTTATGGGCTATTTTGGTGGGCACTACTGTTTTTGGGGATGGGTTTAATGGCTCCTGTTATTAAAAGTGCGCTCCATTTACCAAAAGAGACAATTGTGACGACAATATGTATTTTTATATTGTATGGTGTGTTTATAGCATATTCTGTTTCTTACGCAGTAAATAGCAATAAAGCAGAACAAGAAGGGTAAGAGAAGACGAACTATTCAAATAAGTAACTCCTATGTTAAAATATTGTATAGATATTTAATATTAAGGAGTTTTAAGAATATGAAAAAGCTACTCCTCGTAAACGGTCCTAACCTAAATCGCCTCGGTGTTCGTGAGGTAAATGTATATGGAAAGGGCACGCTAGCGACACTTGAAGCAGATATGAAGCAAGAAGCAGAAACAATGGGAGTGGAGTTAGAATGTTTCCAATCGAATCATGAAGGTGCCATTATCGACATTATTCATGAAGCGGAAGATATATATGAAGGGATCATTTTAAATCCGGGAGCATTTACGCATTATAGCTATGCGATTCGTGATGCCATTGCGAGCATTTCGATTCCTGTTATTGAAGTACATATTTCTAACATTCATCAGCGTGAAGCGTTCCGTCATGAATCTGTGACGGCAGCTGTTTGTGCAGGTCAAATTGTAGGATTTGGTTTTTATGGCTATAAGTTAGCATTATTTGCATTAATGGAGAAATTGAGGGAGGCATAAAGTAATGGAGAAAATTGAAAGATTACGAAGTGCATTTGATGAGGCTGGCATTGACGGTATTTTGTTAACAAATGAACATAGTCGTAGATATATGGCTAACTTCACAGGAACAGCAGGCGTTGTTCTTATTTCAAAAGATCGTGCTCAATTTATTACAGATTTCCGTTACGTCGAGCAGGCAAGTAAACAAGCGGTTGGATATGAGGTTGTACAGCACGCAGGATTGATCATTGATGAAGTGGCAAAGCAAGTGAAAGAGCTTGGAATTCAAAAACTTGGTTTTGAGCAAGATACTCTTACATATAGTTCTTATTCAGTGCATAAGGAAGCGATTGATGCTGAATTTATCCCGACTTCTGGACTTGTAGAAAAGTTACGCTTGATAAAGACTGATTCAGAGATTAAGATATTAAAGGAAGCTGCACAGATTGCAGATGCTGCCTTTGAGCATATTCTATCATTCATTCGCCCGGGAGTATCTGAAATTGAAGTGTCAAATGAACTTGAATTTTTCATGAGAAAACAAGGAGCAACATCTTCTTCGTTTGATATTATCGTTGCTTCAGGTCTTCGTTCGGCATTACCGCACGGCGTGGCATCTGAAAAAGTGATAGAAACAGGAGATTTCGTTACATTAGAC
Source organism: Bacillus cereus group sp. Bce041 (assembly GCF_052646455.1). Classification (NCBI taxonomy): domain Bacteria; kingdom Bacillati; phylum Bacillota; class Bacilli; order Caryophanales; family Bacillaceae; genus Bacillus; species Bacillus cereus group sp. Bce041. Next base: position 474,438 of record NZ_JBQXON010000001.1, on the reverse strand, counting down.
TTCGGCGCTTATTACAAAGGATATTGTTCTGATATTACTCGTACGATTGCAGTCGGTGAACCATCTGATAAATTAAAAGAAATTTATAATATCGTTTTAGAAGCACAACTACGTGGTGTGAACGGTATTAAAGCTGGTTTAACAGGTCGCGAGGCTGATGCGCTAACGCGTGACTACATAACGGAAAAAGGATATGGTGAATACTTTGGACACTCTACTGGTCATGGAATAGGTCTTGAAATCCATGAAGCACCAGGTTTAGCGTTCCGTTCTGATACAGTACTTGAACCAGGTATGGCTGTAACAGTAGAGCCAGGTATTTATATTCCAGGTATTGGCGGCGTACGTATTGAAGATGATATCATTGTGACAAGTGAAGGTAATGAAGTAATTACGAAATCACCAAAAGAACTTATTATTTTGTAATACACAGGAGGATTTTTTTACATGATTTCAGTAAACGATTTTCGTACAGGTTTAACAATTTCAGTGGACAATGCCCTTTGGCAAGTACTTGATTTCCAACACGTAAAGCCAGGTAAAGGTGCTGCATTCGTTCGTTCTAAACTACGTAATCTTCGCACAGGTTCTGTTCAAGAGAAAACATTCCGTGCAGGTGAGAAAGTAGAAAAAGCACACATCGAAAACCGTCGTATGCAATACTTATACGCAAGCGGTGAGGCTCACGTATTTATGGATAACGGAACTTATGAGCAAATCGAACTTGGTGAAAAACAAATCGAGCGCGAGCTTAAATTCCTAAAAGAAAACATGGAAGTAGCAATTATGACTTACCAAGGCGAAGTACTTGGTGTTGAACTTCCAAACACAGTTGAATTACAAGTTACAGAAACAGAGCCTGGTATTAAAGGTGATACTGCTTCTAACGTAACAAAACCAGCTACATTAGAAACTGGTCTTGTTGTACAAGTACCGATCTTCATTAACGAAGGCGAAATGCTTATCATCAACACTGGTGAAGGTAAATACGTTTCTCGTGCATAGTAAAAAAACACTCGTGATAATTCACGAGTGTTTTTTTTATAGGAAATAGGGTAGATAGTAAATAGCTGTTACTATAAAACTGACTAAAACAAGTGAAAGAGTACCCATAATAGATGGAGTCAAAACAATTTGAAATGGTTTTATTTCGCCAGTCTCAACGCCAGTTAATGTTTTGCTTATTGCGTGATCTGTAATGTTATTTCTATGGTTACTCATAATAATTAACCACATAATTGCAAATATTGCTAAACTACCAAGGAAAAAGGTCTCTATAAATGACCAACCGACTAATAATGAAAAAAGATAAATAAGAGCTAATTCTACTACAACGGTTAAACTAATTTTCAATGCCTTCATATTTTTCCTCCTCATTCTGTAATTTCAACCAGTTTAAAAAATTTTCACGTGACACGACATGCAGAGAGCAAGGTGACCTTACTTCTTTCTCTAGTGCAGCGTGTTCGTCTGGAAACTTGTTTTCCACATGCAATGAAATATAGGGTAGTTTTTCTTGTGCTTTTAGTGAGCGGATATTATTCGTTTTAGCACCAGCAAATACGTAGGAAAGTTGTAAGTCTAAAAAGGCGATTTTAAAGATTTCTTTTTTAGCAGCCTCGTTATAGCCTTTTCCCCAGTATGGATAGCCAATCCAACTACCAATGTGAGATTGCTTTTTTTCATTATTAATATGTTTAAGTGTGGTGAGGCCAATTATTTCATTTTCTTCATTCACAATCATTCTCGATAAGGATTTCTTTTGACGCTCTTCTTCTATTGCGAAAAGAAGAAATGTTTTCGTGTCTTCGATGTTTTCTACCGTTATCCCCAATGCATTTTTTATATGTGGATCACTTGATAGCTCGAAAATCACATTTGTATAGCATAAATCTAGTGGTAATAAAGTGACGTGCTGCATGGTTTAAACCCCTTTTAAACTAAATATACCATAATATAACATAAAATAATACGAATATTCAGATTCTAATTCAGACTTTAGAGAAAAATTATGTTTTTACTTCTGAAATAGACAACCTCTGCATATGGTTGTACAAATATATTCTTTTTTAGAATACGAAGTTAGTAACTGTTACGGGAGAAGGTGGAAGAATGAAACAGTGGCTAGCGGCAATGGAAACATCCGTGCTTGTTATGGGGGCACTTCGATTATTTTCAGGTAGTGCGGAGATATTTGCTGCTTTGCTTATGCTTTATGTGAATGATGCGAAGAAAGCGTTGTTTATAAATGGTATGTTGGCGTTTGTTGGACCTACCGTATTAATTTTAACAATGACAATTGGGATAGCGAGTGTAGCAAGTGAAATTTCTTTCTTGAAGCTCTTTTTTCTAGCGCTTGGAATTTGCTGTATTTTTATCGCATTACTGAAATAGTAAGTCGAGTATAGTGGGGAGAAGCCGATGAAAGAGGTATTAGAAGTTTTACCAAAAACGATGAAGTACTTAATTGAAGAATGTAAGCAATACGATGCTTTAGAGGAAATTCGTGTTCGAATTGGAAGGCCGCTAGAGTGTATTGCACACGGAAAGGTGTTTTTTTATGACTATATCACTACTGCAGAGGATGCTATTTACTTATTGAATAAATTAAGTCAATTCTCAATTTATACGATGGAAGAGGAATTAAAACGTGGGTATGTGACGCTTCGCGGGGGGCATAGAATCGGGTTAGCAGGAAAAGTCATTACAGAAAAAAGCGCAGTGAAAATGATTCGTGATGTCTCTTCCTTTAATATTCGTATTGCTCGTCAAAAAATAGGGATTGCTGAACCGCTTTTGCCATATTTGTATGAAAAAAGGTGGTTAAACACGATGGTAATTGGCCCTCCCCAAACGGGAAAAACGACACTTTTAAGAGATGTAGCACGTTGCATGAGTCAAGGGGTAAGTGCTTCGGAAATTCCTTCCTGTAAAGTGGGGATCGTTGATGAACGTTCAGAAATTGCTGGCTGTGTGAAAGGAATCCCGCAATATGATTTTGGTACCCGAGTCGATGTGTTAGACGCATGTCCAAAGGCAGAAGGAATGATGATGATGATTCGTTCTATGAGTCCTGATATTTTGATCGTAGATGAAATTGGCCGTAAAGAAGATAGTGAAGCAATTATGGAGGCAGTGCATGCAGGTGTTCAGCTTTTTATAAGCGCACACGGATTTTCCTATGAGGATGTTGTGAGACGTCCATCGCTCAAGGCAGTGCTAGAGCTTGGTATATTTGATAGGTTTGTGGAGTTGTCAAAAGCGAGGGGTCCAGGAACGGTTATGCAGGTGAAAGATAAATATGGAAAACCAGTGTTATCAAATAGAAAGGCTGAGGGCGTATGGTGAAAATATTTGGTGCAGTGTTAATCGTTGCGGTCAGCACCTTTTTCGGGTTTTCGTACGCTAAAAGATACAGTGAGAGGCCGAGGCAACTTAGGTTATTAAAATCAGCACTTCAATCATTAGAGGCAGAAATTATGTATGGACACACACCTTTATCTGAGGCTGCCGAGCGATTAGTTAAACAAATGCCAAAGCCATTAAATTGGATATTTCAAAGTTTCGCTAAAAAACTAGAAAGTGGAGAACAAACGGTAAGGGAAGCTTGGATAGATAGTTTGAAAGAGAATTGGAAGTTGACGGCTTTTCAACAAACCGAGTATGAAATACTGCAGCAATTTGGTGAAACGCTCGGGCAACATGATCGTGAATCACAACAAAAACATATTCGCTTATGTATTACACATTTGGAGAGAGAAGAAGAGGAAGCGAAAGCTTTACAACTGCAATACGAAAAAATGATTAAGAGCTTAGGGGTACTAGCAGGGCTACTAATTGTAATTTTACTGCTATAGGGGGGAGAAAGGCGATGTCCATTGATGTTGGATTAATATTTCAAATCGCCGGAATCGGCATTGTTTTAGCTTTCATTCATACTGTACTAAAAGAATTGAAGCGTGAGGATATTGCAAATTGGGTTATCCTTGTCGGTTTTGTCGTCATTTTATTTCATGTTGCATTTTTAATTAATACGCTATTCGACAAGATTAAAAGTGTCTTTCTCTTCCAGTAAAGGAGGCGGTTCGAATCGAAATTATACAAATTGTCGGATTAGGCCTCGTTGCTACGTTTTTAGCTGCTGTTTTGAACCAGCATAAATCTAGTATTACATCTTTATTTATTGTGTTCGTAGGTAGCGTGATGTTTCTTATTTTAATCGATCAAATTCATTCTATTTTACAAATGATTGAGAGAGTAGCGAGTGAAGCGAAAGTTAGTAACGTCTACGTGGAAACGTTACTAAAGATTATTGGAATTGCTTATATTGCCGAGTTTGGAGCTCAAATTACAAAAGATGCTGGTCAAGGTGCCATCGCTTCGAAAATTGAACTTGCTGGGAAAATCTTAATTCTCGTTATGGCAATTCCTATTTTGACGGTTGTAATTGAAACTATTCTCGGATTTTTACCGACGGGATAAGGGGGAGTGAATGTTGAGGAGGTTTGGAGCTAAGCTGCTATTTGCTTGCTTCCTTTTCTTTTCTTTACCGGTTGTTGTACAAGCTTCTCCTGTAGAAACAAACGTCGTTGATCAACAATTGGATAAGCTCGGAATTGAAGATGTGAAGCAATTTTGGGACGGGCTTGTTACAAAATATGGAGGCTATTTGCCAGAGAGTCAAAAAGGGAGTTTTATGGAGTTTGTAAAGGGAGAAAAAGAATTCTCTCTAAAAGAGTGGATGATAGGGTTATTAAAATATTTATTTCATGAGCTTGCAGCTAATGGAAAACTGCTTGGCACACTCATTATGCTCACAATCTTTAGTGCATTGTTGCAATCACTGCAATCCGCTTTTTCAAAAAGTAGTGTAAGTAAAATTGCTGATGCTGTTGTATATATGGTACTTATTATTTTTGCTTTAAATAGTTTTTATGTCGTTATGACATATGCAAGAGAAACGATACAAACAATGGTAGATTTCATATTAGCGCTATTGCCAATTTTATTGGCGCTTATAGCGACTGGTGGCGGGGTTGTATCTGTATCTTTCTTTCATCCGATTATCATTTTCTTAATGAATACAAGCGGGCTTCTTATGAATTATATCGTTCTACCGCTTTTATTACTGGCAACGATATTAAGTATTGTAAGTACAATGAGTGATCAATATAAAGTTACGAAATTGTCCAAGCTTCTGCAAAACGTTAGCGTTGGGATTATCGGTATTTTCTTAACGATTTTTTTAGGAGTATTATCTGTACAAGGAACAGCGACAGCCGTCGCTGATGGAATAGCTGTGAAAACTGCTAAATTTGTAACAGGGAACTTCATTCCAGTAGTCGGAAGGATGTTTACAGAAGCGGCAGATACTGTTATTAGCGCATCAGGATTATTGAAAAACACAGTCGGAATTATTGGACTCGTCATTTTATGTTTAATTGTTGCTTTTCCAGCGATTCAAATTTTCTGTATCGCATTTATTTATAAATTCGCAGCAGCAGTATTGCAACCGGTTGGCGGCGGAGCAATTATTCAATGCTTAGACATTATTGGACGAAGCATCATTTACGTATTTGCTTGCTTAGCTATCGTATCATTTATGTTCTTTTTAAGTATTACAATTATTATTGCTGCGGGGAATATTACACTTATGATGCGGTAGGAGGTGAAGAGTATGCAATTTGTTACAGAGTGGATCAGAAATATTATCGTTTTTTTGCTCTTAGCGACAATGCTTCATCTTATTCTTCCAAATTCGAATTTGCAAAAATACGTTAAATTCGTTGTAAGTCTTTTGTTAGTCGTATTAATTTTAACACCCCTTTTTAAACTATTGCAGACAGATGTAAATGAAGTAATTGCAAATTTTAATGAAGAAAAGTACGTAGCAGAAGGATCTGTAAAAAATTCAATAGATTCGAAGAAAAAAGAAATACAAGCTCTAACACGTGCATATAGTTTAGAAGAGATGGCTACCAAAATGAAAAAAGAAGTAGGAAAAGAGTTTGAGAAACAGTATGGTATGTCAGTCTCTGAAATACAAATAGTCGCAGCGGAAAGCACAGCGGAAGTAAAGTCAGCGAAAGATATTCAATCTGTTGTTGTGACGTTAAAAGAAAAAGAACGTAGTAAAAATGATGCAATCGAAACAGTAAAACCAGTTGAAATTAACACGAAAGAACCACCGAAAAAAGTAGAGGAAACGAATGTAGAAATGAAAGACTTCTTTTCAAGCAGGTGGCAACTAGAGAATAAACAAATCCAAGTTCAAATGGAAGGGAGGACAGGTAGAGTAAATGGACAATAAAGATAAAAATTCGAAGTTCTCATTTTTTCGAAACTTATTGAATGGAGATGAAAAAGAAAGTAATGAGAAGGGAAGAAAGGTAACACCTAAGTTCTTACTTGTCCTACTCATACTTGGAATTTTGCTTATGTTTTCTAGTAGTTTTTTTTCAAGTAAAAAAGAAGAAGTACCTGTATTTAAAGAACAAAAAACTCAAAACCAGGAAAAAGATGTACCAACTTTTGGACAAAAAAATAATGATAATATGTCAAATGTAGAAAAATATGAAAAAGCGTATGAACAAGAATTAAAAACTGCTTTAGAAGAAATAGCAGGAGTAAAAGACGTAACGATTAAAGTGAATTTAGATTCATCTGAAGAAAAAATTTTAGAAAAAAATACAGTGAAACGCTCACAAACAACAGGTGAAACAGATAAAACAGGCGGTAAGAGAGAAGTAGAGGACGAGTCTCTTGATGAAAAGACTGTCATTATACGTGAAGGGGATAAAGAAACTCCTGTTGTTTTACGAACAGAGAAGCCGAAAGTACGTGGTGTTCTTGTCGTAGCAAAGGGAGTGGATAATATACAAGTTAAAGCAATGGTAAAAGAAGCTGTGATAAGGCTGCTAGATGTACCGGCCCATCGCGTTTCAGTTTCACCGAAAAATTGATAGGGAGGAAATAAAGTGTTAAAAAAACAAACAGTTTGGTTATTAACGATGTTAAGTTTAGTTGTTGTACTATCTGTGTATTACGTGACAACTCCTGACAAAATGAATACAGCATCGCCGGCAACAGGTGAAAAGATTGGACAAGAAAAACAAGGTACTGATAAAGCAGTAACAAACGAAGCGCCTAAAGAAACTCCGAAAAAAGAAAATACAAGCAAGGAAACAACAAATAAAGAAACAGACAAAAAAGAAAATGCAAAAAAAGAAACAAGTAAAAAAGAGGGCAATGTATCAGTTCAATCAAGTGATGAAAATTTCACAGCTTTACGTATGCAAATGGAAGATCAGCGTAGTGAACAAAAAGCAAAATTACAAGAAGTGATGAGTTCAACAAAAGCTTCAGCAACAGAAAAGAATAAAGCGAAAGAAAATTTTGATGCCATTACGACAATGGAAACGAAGCAAGAATTACTTGAGACAGTAATTAAATCTCAAGGAGGATATCCAGATGCTCTTGTAAGAGCTGATGGCACTGATATTAGAGTAACGGTTAAAGCGGCAAAACATTCACAGAAAGAAGCAAATAAAATTATTCAACTTGTAAGAAGTGAAGGCGGATCAAAAGATGTAGGTGTGAAATTTGATCCACCAGCGAAATAAGTGAAACTTTAATCCGTAGGGATTTCCCTGCGGATTATTATCTTTTACTAAGCAAAGGGTATGCAAATAGTAAAATAGAGTATGTAAGTAAATTTGTGAATAGAAAAAAGCTATCATTTTCGATAGCTTTTTTCTATGTCGTCTTTGTAATTATTTTTACTATGTTCAACTCGGAATGGAGAAACACGTTGTGAGTAAAAGATTAATGGTTCATGGTACTGATGATTACTTTTTCCGGATTTGACGTGGATGAAAAGAACGCATGCCCAAACGATTACGGCAGGTAAAAAGAGAATGAGCCATATCATATTTCCACACCTCAACACAATATATTTTCTACACTTTGAACATACTATTCTTATATGAAGGAATGATGAACGGCGTGTAAACAAAAAAATAATATTTGGTAAAAATATGTTATTGACTATAGGTGTGGTGAAGAGTGAGGAGGGAATGGCATGTTTGCTTTGTAACGTTTTGCAAAAGTAGTGAATGTTTTTTAAGAAGTGGTCTTGCCAATTTCATGTGAAACTTGGTATTATTACTAGGTATTAAATTTTTATTGGAATAATATTTTTACAGGAATTTCGATTTATTATAAAGAAATATAAATTGGAATGTTTAAAAAATTTATCGTAAGATGGAAATAGTAAATATTTCTATTAGTTAATGAAATATATTTTCTAATAGAGTACATCGTATTTTTACAGTCAATCTAGTTTTCGTGACGAGAATCTGTAAAAACGGGACAAACAAGAGTATGGGAGTGGATTTTACATGTTTAAAATTCAAGAAGTTCGTGAATTAATTAAATTAATTGATAGCTCTAATATTGATGAATTTGAATACAAAAAAGACGGTACAACAATCAAAATGAAAAAGCGTGGTAATGAAGTTGTTGCTGTGCAAGCACCTGCAGCAAAACAAGCTATGCAACCAGTAGCGCCTGTTGAAGTTGAAACGACAGTAGCAGCAGCGCAAGCAGAAGTGCCAAAACAAGAAGAGAAGAAGGTTGTTCAAAATGAAAACCTACATAAAATCACATCACCGATGGTAGGTACATTCTATTCTTCTTCTTCGCCTGATACACCTCCATATGTAAGTGTTGGGGATAGAGTATCGAAAGATTCTATCGTATGTATTGTCGAGGCTATGAAGTTATTTAACGAAATTGATGCTGATGTAGAGGGCGAAATTGTTGAAATTCTTGTTAATAACGGACAGCTTGTTGAATATGGACAACCGCTATTTCTTGTAAAAGCGTAATAAGGGAGTCTTTGTGATGATAAAAAAAGTATTAATAGCCAATCGTGGGGAAATTGCTGTACGAATTATTCGTGCTTGTAAAGAAATGGATATTGAAACAGTTGCAATTTATTCAGAAGCAGATAAAGAGTCACTTCACGTACAGATTGCAGACGAGGCGTATTGTGTAGGACCAACGATTTCGAAAGAAAGCTATTTAAATTTGACAAACATTATTAGCGTTGCGAAGTTAACAGGCTGCGATGCTATTCATCCGGGATACGGATTTTTAGCAGAGAATGCAGATTTCGCAGAGTTATGCCGTGAATGTAACTTGATTTTTATCGGTCCAAGTCCAGAAGCTATTTCAAAGATGGGCACAAAAGACGTTGCTCGTGATACAATGAAAGAAGCAGGGGTTCCGATTGTACCAGGTTCACAAGGGATTATTAAAAATACCGAAGAAGCGATTGAGCTTGCTAATCAAATTGGATATCCAGTTATTATTAAAGCGACTGCAGGTGGCGGCGGAAAAGGTATTCGTGTTGCACGCCATGAAGAAGAGCTTATAAAAGGAATTCAAATTACACAGCAAGAAGCTAGTACCGCTTTTGGGAACCCTGGTGTATACTTAGAAAAGTACGTTGAAGATTTCCGCCATGTTGAGATTCAAATAATGGCAGATACACACGGAAATGCCATTCATTTAGGAGAGCGTGATTGTACAATTCAGCGCCGTTTGCAAAAACTATTAGAAGAAAGTCCATCACCTGCACTTGATGAAGAGATTCGCAAGCAGATGGGTGAAGCGGCAGTTAAAGCGGCGGTAGCGGTTGATTATACAGGTGCTGGTACGGTTGAGTTTATTTATGAATATAAAACGAAAACCTTTTACTTCATGGAGATGAATACGAGAATTCAGGTTGAGCATCCGGTTACTGAAATGGTAACAGGAATGGACTTAATTAAAGAACAAATTCTTGTTGCTTCAGGAGAAAAGTTATCGTTACAGCAAGAAGAAGTACAATTTAATGGTTGGGCAATTGAATGTCGAATTAATGCGGAAAACCCTGCCAAAAAATTTATGCCATCTCCAGGTAAAGTAGAAATGTACTTACCACCAGGAGGATTTGGTATTCGCGTCGATTCAGCTGTATATCCGGGATATTCAATCCCACCTTTCTATGATTCGATGGTTGCTAAATTAATTGTTCACGGAAAAACACGTGAAGAGGCAATTGCAAAAATGAAGCGCGCACTTAGTGAATTTGTCATTGAAGGCGTACATACAACAATCCCGTTCCATTTGCAATTGCTAGATCATCCTGATTTTGTAAAAGGTGAGTTTAATACGAAATTTTTGGAAGAGCATGAACTTGTGACGCAGTGATACATTAAAGGAGGTTTTTTTCATGGCTGAACATATGTTAGATATGGGTCAAGATACAACTCTTGGTAAAGTAGAAATTGCACCAGAAGTAATTGAAGTAATTGCAGGTATTGCAGCTGCTGAAGTAGAAGGTGTAGCGGCAATGCGCGGTAATTTTGCTACAGATGTTGTTGAGAAGTTAGGTAAGAAAAATCATGGTAAAGGTGTAAAGGTTGAATTAGCAAACGAAGATATTATCGTTGACCTTTATGTTGTAATGTATTTTGGTGTAGCAATTCCAGTTGTTGCACAAAAGATTCAAGACAATATTCGCCAAGCACTCTTTACAATGACAGGACTTGAGCCAAAAGAAGTGAATGTTCACATCGTTGGCGTAACATTCGAAACACAAAAAACAGAAATCGAACCAGTGTAAGAATGAAAAGGTGCCTAGTAACATAGGCATCTTTTTTATCGTTTCATTTCTTCACAAATTACAACCCTCTAATTATTATACTATTTCAAAAAATAAGAAATAAACAAGAAAATGTGTCGTTTTTCCAAAAAACGTACATTGTGATAAGATATGGAACTTGAAGTTAATCTTTTTATTATTTTTCAGCCTTGTAACCCGTGTGTGAAACGATAAATTGTGTTATTATCATTGTATTATAAGGTTGGAAAATCAATGAAAACTGTAAGAGTAAGTGAATTGACGGCTTATAAATTATAATAATATAACAAAGTATAAGGAAAGACTTGAAGCATAAAGGAGAGTTACAATGAAACGTAGGACGGCTAGAGAAAGAGCAATGCAAGCATTATACCAAATGGATATTACAGGTGAATTAGAACCGAAAGTAGCAGTGGAAAACACGCTAGATGAAGGCGAAGAAACAAATGAGTTTCTAGAGTCACTTGTAGTAGGTTTTGTAGAAAATAAAGAAGCAATCGATGAAGCGATTCGTCAAAATTTAAAAAAGTGGAAGCTTGAGCGTATTAGTATTGTTGATCGCAGTATTTTACGTGTAGCTGTGTATGAAATGAAATACATGGAAGAAATTCCACACAACGTAACAATTAACGAAGCAATTGAAATTGCTAAAACATTTGGGGATGAGGAATCTCGTCGTTTTATTAACGGCGTTTTATCTAATATAAAAGATACACTGTAAATTCTTTAAGGGGGAATCTTAAAATGGTAGCAGTAATCATCAAAGGAAATGAAGTTGCGGAGAAAAAACGAGCACAATTAACAGAAGAAGTTGTGAAGTTGAAAGAGCAAGGTATTGTACCAGGGTTAGCAGTTATTTTAGTTGGAGAAGATCCAGCATCTCGTTCTTATGTGAAAGGAAAAGAAAAAGGCTGTGAACAAGTAGGGATTTACTCAGAGCTAATTGAACTTCCTGAAACAATTACTGAGGAACGTTTGCTTGCTGAAATCGATCGCTTAAATGGCGATGACCGTATTAATGGCATATTGGTGCAATTACCTTTACCAAAACATATTGAAGAAAAAGCTATCATTGAAAGAATTTCACCAGAAAAGGATGTAGACGGATTTCACCCAATCAGCGTGGGACGTATGATGACGGGACAAGATACATTCCTTCCATGTACACCGCATGGTATTGTAGAATTAGTAAAAGAAACAAATCTTGATATTTCTGGAAAACATGTAGTAGTAATTGGAAGAAGTAATATTGTCGGTAAACCAGTGGGGCAATTGTTTTTAAATGAAAATGCAACTGTCACATATTGTCATTCTAAGACGCAAAATATGAAAGAGTTATCGAAGTTAGCTGATATTTTAATCGTAGCTGTTGGACGACCTAAAATGATAACAGCGGATTATATTAAAGAAGGAGCGGTTGTAATTGACGTTGGTGTTAACCGTTTAGAAACAGGAAAACTTTGTGGTGATGTTGACTTTGACAACGTGTTAGATGTTGCGGGTTACATTACACCTGTGCCAAAGGGTGTTGGTCCAATGACAATCACAATGCTTCTTCATAATACTGTTGAATCTGCCAAACGTGCAGGTGTCGTTTGTAAATAATTTGAGTCGGCTATGAGGAGAGAGAAATGGAGAAGCAATATTTAACCGTTACAGCGTTAACACGCTATATAAAAACAAAAATAGAATATGATCCGCATTTGCAGTCTGTTTGGTTAAAAGGTGAAATTTCCAACTTTAAAAATCATAGCCGTGGCCACATGTATTTTACATTGAAAGATGAAAATGCAAGAATCGCAGCGGTTATGTTTGCGGGTCATAATCGTAATATTAAATTCAAACCTGAAAATGGGATGAAGGTACTCGTGAAAGGGAAAATCTCTGTTTACGAGGCGAGTGGTTCTTATCAAATTTATATTCAAGACATGCAGCCTGACGGAGTCGGAAATTTACATTTAGCGTACGAACAGTTAAAAGTTCGTTTAGAAGAGGAAGGACTTTTTTCTCAAGTTTATAAAAAAGCGATTCCTCCTTACGCTAAAACAATAGGTGTGATTACGTCGCCAACAGGAGCAGCGATTCGTGATATTATAACAACGATTAAACGTCGTTATCCAATTGGGAATGTTATTGTATTTCCGGTACTTGTACAAGGGGAGTCAGCGGCTCCCTCGATTGTACAAGCGATTCGTACAGCGAATGAAATGGGAGAGATAGATGTACTAATCGTTGGTCGTGGTGGAGGTTCTATTGAGGAATTATGGGCTTTCAATGAGGAAATGGTTGCAAGAGCAATCTTTAAGAGTGAAATTCCTATTATTTCGGCAGTAGGCCATGAAACAGATTTTACAATTGCAGATTTTGTTGCAGATTTACGCGCGCCAACACCGACCGCAGCAGCTGAGTTGGCAGCACCTAACATTATAGAGTTACAAGAAAAGGTATTACAAAGAACTCTGAGATTGCAAAGAGCAATGAGAGAGTTAGTACATAAAAAAGAAGAAAAACTACAAGTGTTGCAAAAATCGTATGCGTTCCGTTATCCAAGACAAGTATATGAGCAAAAGGAAGAGCAATTAGATAGAGCGCTAGAACAGCTTGTTTTAGCGAAAGAGCGCTATATTGATAAAAAGGTGAATCAGTTAAAGCAACTTTCATTTTATTTAGAGAAGCACCACCCATCTCAAAAAATTATGCAAACGAAGGTAGCTGTGGAAACGTTGCAAAAGCAATTACAACGTGAAATGCAAACGTTACTTCAAACGAAAGAATTTGCCTTTGTAAGAGCTGCTCAAAAACTTGAAGCGTTAAGTCCGCTTAAAGTAATGATGAGAGGGTACGGGCTTGTATATGATGAAGAGAAGCAAGTGTTAAAAAGTGTGAAAGATGTAAGCCTTGGAGATGCTGTTTCAGTTCAATTACAAGATGGAATACTAGATTGTAGCGTATCAGGCATAGAGGAGCGTGAATTGAATAATGGAAAATAAATTAAGCTTTGAAGAGGCAATTTCGCAACTTGAGCATCTTGTTTCTAAGCTAGAACAAGGTGACGTACCTTTAGAAGAAGCGATTTCTTATTTTAAAGAAGGTATGGAATTATCTAAGCTTTGTGATGAGAAGCTGAAGAATGTACAAGAACAAATGGCAGTTATTCTTGGGGAAGATGGAGAGCTTGAACCGTTTACTGCTTTAGGAGATGAAGCATAGTGACGATTGCTTTTGATACTTTTTTGAAAGAAAGTAAAACTTTCGTAGAAGAAAAACTTGTAAGCTATGCAAATGGATTACAATGTCCAAATGTACTTCGTGAAGCGATGGCATATTCTTTGGAAGCGGGTGGAAAACGTCTCCGCCCGTTACTTTTGTTTGCAACATTACAAGCGTTTGGGAAAGAAAGAAATCTTGGAGTAGGTGCAGCTTGTGCTCTTGAAATGATTCATACATATTCGTTAGTTCATGATGATTTACCTTGTATGGATGATGATGATTTAAGAAGAGGAAAGCCCACAAATCACAAAGTATTTGGTGAAGCGATGGCAGTTTTAGCAGGAGATGGCTTATTGACATACGCTTTTCAAGTTATTATGGCATATGAGCAGAAAGAAATTTCTGCTGAAAAAAAAGTAAGACTTGTACTTGAACTCGCAAAAGCAGCAGGACCAGAAGGAATGGTTGGCGGACAAGTGGCAGATATGGAAGCGGAAGGGAAACGCCTTACGATTGATGAATTGGAGTACATCCATAAACATAAGACCGGAAAACTACTTGAATTTGCTGTACTTGCGGGTGCGATACTTTCTGATGCGACAGAAGAGCAAGAAGAAAAGTTGCTTACGTTTGCCAAATATATCGGTCTAGCTTTCCAAATTCGAGATGATATTTTAGATGTGGAAGGAACTGAAGAAGAGATTGGAAAACCGATTGGTAGCGATCTTTCTAATGAAAAGAGCACATATACGACGTTGTTTACTGTAGATAGAGCAAAGGAGATTTTAGAAGAAACAATTGCAGAAGCAAAAGGTGCGATTAGCTCCTTGCAATTACAAGATGAATATTTACTATCTATTTGCGATTTGATTGCAAAACGTAATAACTAATATAACAGCGTTTTCATTTGTTGAGTCATTCATCATTTTATGATATAAATGTAGGAAAAGGTTTTTCTTTTCTTGTTATTGGCAAAAATATATGTAGATTACATTGCCGTTATCACTTCGTGTTAGCGGCTATTTTTTTCATCGCCTAAAGAAATATGGTTTATAATAGGATTAAGGCGCAATAGACTGGTTAATAGCGGGACAAGACGAAAAATAGAAAAGAGAATTTCTTGTTTTGTGTAAATGTTTTTTATAATATTTGACATGTTGACAGATTATGAAATGAAAGTGAGTGATCCGTGTGGATCTAACGCAAATTCAAAACCCTAGTTTTTTGAAAGATATGTCTATCAGTGAACTAGAGGGATTGAGTGAGGATATTCGTAAGTTTTTAATTGAAGAGCTCTCTCAAACAGGTGGACATATTGCACCTAATTTAGGTGTAGTAGAACTCACAATTGCTCTGCATAAATTATTTGATAGCCCGCAAGATAAATTTTTATGGGATGTAGGACATCAATCCTATGTACATAAAATTTTAACTGGACGCGCGAAAGAGTTTGGTACATTAAGGCAATATCAAGGTCTATGTGGTTTCCCGAAACGTTGTGAGAGTGAGCACGATGTATGGGAAACTGGTCATAGCTCGACTTCGTTATCGGCTGCAATGGGAATGGCTCTGGCACGTGATTTAAAGAAAACGAAAGAATATGTTATACCAATTATTGGAGATGGTGCTTTAACAGGCGGAATGGCTTTAGAGGCATTGAACCATATTGGACATGAAAAAACAGACATGATTGTTATTTTGAATGATAATGAAATGTCAATTGCACCAAACGTTGGTGCGCTTCATAATGTGCTCGGTCGTTTACGTACCGCAGGAAAATATCACTGGGTAAAAGATGAATTAGAGTATATATTAAAGAAAATCCCAGCAGTTGGCGGGAAAGTGGCTGCGACAGCAGAGAAAATAAAAGATAGTCTTAAATATTTACTAGTATCTGGTGTCTTTTTCGAAGAGTTAGGCTTTACATATTTAGGTCCAGTCGATGGGCATGATTATGAAAAGTTATTCGAAACGTTGCAATATGCAAAGAAAACAAAAGGCCCAGTACTCGTTCATGTTATTACGAAAAAAGGAAAAGGTTATAAACCGGCTGAGAGTGACGTTATTGGAACTTGGCATGGAACAGGACCTTATAAAATTGAATCAGGTGACTTCGTTAAGCCGAAAGAAGTTGCACCAGCATGGAGTGCTGTCGTTAGTGAAACAGTACTTAAGCTAGCGAGAGCAGATGAGCGTATCGTAGCAATTACACCTGCAATGCCTGTTGGATCAAAACTTGAGAAATTCCAAAAAGAATTCCCAGATCGTATGATTGATGTAGGTATTGCAGAACAGCATGCTACAACAATGGCAGCAGGTATGGCAACGCAAGGAATGAAGCCATTCTTAGCGATTTATTCAACATTTTTACAAAGAGCATATGACCAAGTTGTTCATGATATATGCCGCCAAAATTTAAATGTTTTCATCGGAATAGATCGTTCGGGATTAGTAGGAGCAGATGGTGAAACGCATCAAGGCGTATTTGATATCTCATTCTTACGTCACTTGCCGAATATGGTGCTTATGATGCCGAAAGATGAAAATGAAGGGCAACATTTAGTTTATACGGCGATGCAATATGAAGATGGACCAATCGCATTGCGTTATGCGCGCGGTAATGGACTTGGCGTTCATATGGATGAAGAATTAAAGGCGATTCCAATCGGTACGTGGGAGACGTTAAAAGAGGGTACACAAGCAGCTATTTTAACGTTTGGTACGACAATACCAATGGCAATGGAAGCAGCTGAGCGTCTTGAAAAAGCTGGGGTTTCAGTGAAAGTAGTGAATGCTCGCTTTATTAAACCAATGGATGAAGCATATTTACATGATCTTCTAGGAAAGAATATACCGATTTTAACGATTGAAGAAGCTTGTTTAATCGGTGGTTTTGGAACAGGAGTAGTTGAATTTGCATCTGAAAATGGTTACCATAGTGCATTAGTTGAACGAATGGGTATTCCAGATCGCTTCATAGAGCACGGAAGTGTAACAAAATTATTAGAAGAAATTGGTTTAACGACAGATGCTGTTGTAGACCGTATTCATACAATGATTCCATCAAAACAAAAAAGGGCGTAACAAATGAGCGTAAAAAAAGAAAGAGTAGATGTACTATTAGTAGAGCGAGGACTTATAGAAACGCGTGAGAAAGCAAAGCGCGCCATTATGGCCGGACTCGTATATGCAAATGAGATGAGACTTGATAAGCCAGGAGAGAAAATCTCGCAAGATACTGAGATTACGGTGAAGGGACAAGTTATGCCGTATGTAAGTCGTGGTGGTTATAAACTTGAAAAGGCATTAGAGACATTTCATCTTGATTTACAAGATAAAGTTATGATAGATATTGGTTCATCAACTGGTGGCTTTACAGATTGCGCGCTTCAAAATGGAGCGAAATTATCTTATGCATTAGATGTAGGATACAATCAACTAGCGTGGAAATTACGTCAAGATGAGCGTGTTGTTGTAATGGAACGAACAAACTTCCGTTACGTGACACCAGCAGACTTAGAACGTGGTTTACCTCAATTTGCAAGTATTGATGTTTCATTTATATCATTAAAGCTTATACTGCCAGTTTTAAAAACAATGCTTATGCCTAACGGAGATGTAGCAGCGTTAATTAAACCGCAGTTTGAAGCTGGAAGAGAGCAAGTTGGGAAAAAAGGTATCGTTCGTGATAGAAAAGTACATGAAGCTGTTGTAGAAATGATTGTCGAGTTTGCTTTAAAAGAAGGCTATGATGTGGAAGGTTTAACATTCTCACCAATTACGGGTGGGGATGGTAATATTGAATTTTTAATTCATCTGAAATGGCATGGTGAACGTGAGAATGGCGAAAATCATTCTCCGATTTCTATAGAGCAAGTTGTTACAGAAGCGCATGAAGTTCTAAAACAAAAAGGGAAAGGGGAATAACATATGTTGTTCCTCTTTTTGCTGTAATTGTATAATGATTGTAAAAACAATTGTGTACAAGAAACGAATTATAAGTTAACATAAATAAGTGAAGTATACCAATGTTTAAACTATGGTAAGAGATAGTGTGAGGTGCAAATGTATGAATAAAGGTCAGCGCCATATTAAAATCAGGGAAATTATTGCAAACAAAGAAATTGAAACACAAGATGAATTAGTTGATATTTTACGTAATGAGGGATTTAATGTAACGCAAGCAACAGTATCGCGCGATATTAAAGAACTGCACTTAGTGAAGGTGCCATTACATGATGGGCGCTATAAATATAGCTTGCCAGCAGATCAACGATTTAACCCGTTACAAAAATTAAAACGAAATCTAGTGGATTCATTTGTAAAATTAGACACGGCAGGACATATGCTTGTGCTAAAAACATTGCCTGGTAACGCTCATTCACTTGGAGCACTTATTGATCATTTAGAGTGGGATGAGATCATCGGAACCATCTGTGGTGATGATACTTGCTTAATTATTTGCCGTACACCTGACGATACAGGTGTTGTCTCTGATCGTTTCTTAAATATGTTGTAACAAAAAATCTTGTTTGCTTTCCATCGTAAAGTGGAAAGTGAACAAGATATTTTTATTGGTTAAAAATATGAATTTTCAATTGTAATATAATATTTTGTTTGCATAAAGTTAGAAAATAGATGGATTGACCCGTAAAACAAATGTTTGGTACAATGAAGCGGGTTAGAAGAGTATATACATACAAATATATAGCATGATTATTTGAATGAAGAACTGAGAAAATCCTTTAGTAAGGGATTATTTTATAACGAGGTGAATGGGGCATTGTTATCGGAATTATCGATTAGAAACTTTGCTATTATTGAAGCATTAAATATTTCTTTTCAAAAAGGTTTAACGGTTTTAAGCGGTGAAACAGGGGCCGGAAAATCGATTATTATTGATGCAATTAGTTTACTTGTAGGTGGCCGTGGGTCAGCAGAATTTGTTCGATATGGAACAGAGAAGGCTGAGATTGAAGGGCTATTTTATGTTGAAGATGAGAAGCATCCATGTATTGAAAAGGCAGAAGAGTTAGATATAGAAATAGAAGATGGCATGATTATTTTAAAGCGTGATATTGCTGCGAACGGGAAGAGTGTATGTCGTGTAAATGGGAAGCTTGTTACACTTAGCATATTAAAAGAAATTGGGAAAACACTTGTTGATATTCATGGACAGCACGAAACGCAAGATTTAATGAATGAAGAACGACATCTGTTTATGCTTGATCACTTTGATGGGGATCGAATCGTTAAACAATTAGACATATATCAAAACGTATACGCTGACTATGAAAAATTAAAAAAACAATTGAAATCGTTAAGTGAAAATGAGCAACAAATGGCACATCGCTTAGATTTAATTCAATTTCAGCATGAAGAAATTCGCAAGGCGGATTTAAAGATGGATGAAGAAAATGAATTAACTGAGGAACGATTGCAAATTTCTAATTTTGAAAAGATTTATAAAGCGTTAGGTGATGCATATCGTTCGTTAAGTGCCGACGGACAAGGGTTAGATAATGTAAGAAGTGCAATGGGGCAAATGGAAAGTATTACACATTTAGATGAAGTGTATCAGGAGAATCATGATTCAATTGCAAATAGCTATTACTTATTAGAAGAGGTTGCCTATCAACTGAGAGAAAAGCTCGATATGATGGAATATGATCCAAATCGTTTAGATGAAATCGAAACACGTTTGAATGAAATTCGTATGCTAAAGAGAAAATATGGAAATACTGTAGAAGAGATTTTAGCGTATGCTGATAAAATTGAACAGGAAATTTTTACGATTGAAAATAAAGACGTTCATATTGAAACGACGAAGAAACAGTTGAAGGAATTAGAAAGTGTTATTCTGAAAGAAGCAACGTTGTTAAGTAATATGCGTCATGAGCTTGCAGAACACCTTACAAATGCAATTCATCAGGAATTAAAAGAATTATATATGGAAAAAACGAAATTTGAAGTGAGAATTATGAAGAGAGAAGGAAATGTAGAAGAGCCCCTTGTGGAAGGTGCGCCGGTAAGACTTACGGCGGATGGTTACGATCATGTGGAATTTTATATTTCAACGAACCCAGGAGAGCCGCTAAAACCACTTTCAAAGGTTGCATCTGGCGGAGAGTTATCTCGTATCATTTTAGCTTTAAAAAGCATTTTTTCTAAGCATCAAGGGGTTGCATCTGTTATTTTTGATGAAGTGGATACGGGTGTAAGTGGCCGGGTCGCACAGGCTATTGCGGAAAAAATTTATCGAGTATCAGTAAACTCGCAAGTACTTTGTATTACGCACTTACCTCAAGTAGCTTCAATGGCAGATTCACATTTATTTATTCGAAAACAAGTAGCGAATGATCGGACAATTACATCGGTTACTGTTTTAACTATGGAGGATAAAGTAACAGAAATAGCTCGAATGATTTCTGGTGTGGAAATCACAGATTTAACGACAGAGCATGCGAAAGAATTACTTACGCAAGCGCATCATTTTAAACAGACAGCAGAGGCTATCCAGTAATGGATAGCTTTTTTTCTCAAATGACGATTTCTTAATTCTTCCGGTTATAAATAAAGCACTGCAAGGAGAGATTAAAAAGTGAAGCCAAGAGGCTGAATGTGGGGTAGGAGCGAGGAGAGTGAACAAGTTGAAATTAGAAAAATTTCGAAAAATAATAGGTCTTTGTCTCCTTGTTTCTTTAGTTTTTATTGGATGTTTTAAACCGCTTCGAACGTTTATTTCATCACCGAAACAACTTGTTGTTTTTGAAGGACAACAATCAGAAATATCATCATTACCAGTTTTCAAAGCTTCATCCACAAATCGTCATGTATTTACAGTGAGTTCGAATGAACAAAAACAAGGACTTATGGTAAATTCTCATCAAAATGGTGAAGCTGATATGGTATTTCAGCTTGCTGGTTTTCCAGTAAAAAAAGTAAATGTGAAAGTGTTAAAAGATTTTAAAGTGATTCCAGGTGGACAATCAATTGGTGTGAAATTAAATACAAAAGGTGTACTTGTTGTAGGCCATCATTTAATTCAAACTGAAAAAGGTAAAATATCCCCTGGTGAAACAGCAGGTGTACAAATTGGAGATATGATTACTGAAATTAATGGTAAAACAATTGAAAGAATGAGTGATGTAGCACCGTTTATTCATAATAGTGGAGAAACAGGTGAACCGCTTAATCTTGTATTGTTAAGAGATGGAAAATATATTCGTACGAAGCTAACTCCACAAAAAGACAACGGTGAATCGTCTTATCGAATTGGCTTGTATATCCGTGATTCGGCAGCTGGAATTGGAACGATGACATTTGTTCATCCAGATTCTATGAAATATGGGGCACTTGGTCATGTTATTTCTGATAATGATACGAAAAAGCCGATTCAAGTCGAAGATGGACAAATTATGCGCTCGACAGTTACATCAATTGAAAGAGGTAGTCATGGGAATCCAGGGGAGAAATTAGCAAGATTCTCACCAGACCGTGAAGTGATTGGCAATATTACAATTAATAGTCCATATGGTATTTTTGGAAAATTAAATACGAATATGAAAAACGGTATAATGGATAAAGCAATGCCTATCGCATTATCTCATCAAGTAAAAGAAGGACCGGCAAAAATATTAACAGTTATTGATCAAGATAAAGTAGAAGCGTTTGATATTGAAGTCGTTAGTACAGTGCAGCAAAAATTCCCAGCCACAAAGGGTATGGTAATAAAAGTAACAGATAAACGTCTATTAGCGAAAACGGGCGGTATCGTACAAGGAATGAGCGGAAGTCCAATTGTACAAAATGGAAAAGTAATTGGTGCTGTTACACATGTATTTGTAAATGATCCAACATCAGGATATGGTGTTCATATTGAATGGATGTTACATCAAGCTGGAATTAATATTTATGATCAAGAGAAAAAAGCGAGCTAATATATATTATTAGCTCGCTTTTTCTGTTGAAAAATTCGTTGAAATTTTGTAAAAGCTCCGCAAGAGGTGTTTTTTGTTGTAAAATAAAAGGAAAGGGTTGAACGTTTCGTTGTATTTCTATGATGGAATGTGTTGCGAAAGGGAATAAATGAACGATAAACATATTTTTTTGTGATTTTATCGGAAAGTAAGAAACTTTAAAAGGGAATTTTCACACAATTGTCGAACAATTCATGTAGCCTAGAAGGATACACATGTCGGAGAATCGATTCGGTAAGGGAGGAAAAGCTGTGGAGAAAATTAAAGTATGTCTTGTGGATGATAATAAAGAACTAGTATCAATGTTAGAGAGCTATGTAGCCGCTCAAGATGATATGGAAGTAATCGGTACTGCTTATAATGGTCAAGAGTGTTTAAACTTATTAACAGATAAGCAACCTGATGTACTCGTTTTAGACATTATTATGCCACACTTAGATGGTTTAGCTGTATTGGAGAAAATGCGACATATTGAAAGGTTAAAACAGCCTAGCGTAATTATGTTGACAGCATTTGGCCAAGAAGATGTGACGAAAAAAGCAGTTGACTTAGGTGCCTCATATTTCATATTAAAACCATTTGATATGGAGAATTTAACGAGTCATATTCGTCAAGTGAGTGGTAAAGCAAACGCTATGATTAAACGTCCACTACCATCATTCCGATCAGCAACAACAGTAGATGGAAAACCGAAAAACTTAGATGCGAGTATTACGAGTATCATTCATGAAATTGGTGTACCCGCTCATATTAAAGGATATATGTATTTACGAGAAGCAATCTCCATGGTATACAACGATATCGAGTTATTAGGATCGATTACGAAAGTATTGTATCCAGATATCGCAAAGAAATATAATACAACAGCAAGCCGTGTGGAGCGCGCAATTCGTCACGCGATTGAAGTAGCTTGGAGCCGTGGGAATATTGATTCTATTTCGTCCTTATTCGGTTATACAGTATCCATGTCAAAAGCAAAACCTACGAACTCTGAGTTTATCGCAATGGTTGCGGATAAGCTGAGACTTGAACATAAAGCTAGCTGAGAGTAGAAGTAGCAATGGGTTTTCGTTTTAGTAAAACCGATGTATGCTGGAACGCTATGCTCGATGTTAATTTTAAAGCCAATAAACTTTTTAATGAAAGACCAATGAATGTTATAATTCGTTGGTCTTTTTATTTTGTTGAGAAAAAGAGATTATTTGATATCATGGGAAATAAAACCTATTTTTAGTAATATTACATGTAAGTGAGTTTTTTATAAGGCAATAAAATAGATATAGATAGGGAGAAGGGGAATGGAAAATAAAATTTCAACTTGGCTAGGAATAGTAGCAGCTATGGGAGTTCTTGCTATTGCAGTTACATTTGGAATGTTAGAACTTGCAGATAATCCAGTAGATAAAAAAGAAGACCAAACAATAGTAGGTAGAGAGGTGGATGGGGTCTTTGTTGATGTGTATGTTACTGAAAATTCTACTGAAAGCGAAGTCATTACAGCGATGCATCGCATGACTCATCAAAAAGTGGTGGCAGAACGAAAATCGGGCTCTATCCCAATGATTCAAAGTAATGCTAAAAAATTAAAAGAAATTATAAATAAGAGTAGCTTTACGAAGAAAAATGAACTTTTAGCAATTGCTGATAGATGGGCGAAAAAAGATTTTAGTAAAATTGTAGAAGATCACAATTATTTCTCGGATGCTCAAGAAGATAGCGTTTGTAAAGTAACTAGAGCAATGGATGCGTTAGAAGAGCAACATTATATTTTAACTACATTCGGGGAGGAAAAAGCGAAAGAACTATACGAATCAGGGGATGCTCCGCACGTTCAATAAAAAATAATATAAAGGACTTCTCTAGTTTTTTTATTATCGTGTTTTAAGGACGTAATGGGACTTATAAATAAATGGTCTGCTTTCTTTATGACGTGTAACAAAAAAGAAAAGATGTGATTCATTATTAAATGATGAAGGAACGGCTAAATCACATCGTAGTACATCTGTTAAAGGATTTTAGTAGGAAAGGCATCCGTGATATAATAGAAAATAATAAAAAGTCCTGCAAAACAGGACTGTATTATTCTTCGTCTTTATTTTGTTTTTCTAATTCAACTAGCTTTTGAATTAAAATGTGCTGCGGCATATGCATGAGTTGTTCAAGTGGAACACCTAGTGCTTTTGATAAGCGGACTGCAGTATCTGGAGAGATTTGTAATGGTCTCATAGAAGTACCTCCTTTTTCGTATAGTATAGCATAAGATTGGGGGAGTGAGGATGACTCTTATATTTGCACATCGTGGTGCGGCTGGAACGTACCCAGAAAATACAATGATTTCATTTGAAGCGGCTGAGTCTTTTAGAGCGGATGGAATTGAACTTGATGTTCAATTAACGAAAGACGGAAAAGTTGTCGTCATTCATGATGAAACGGTGGACCGGACAACAAATGGAAAAGGTGCGGTTCGGAATTATGTATATGAGGACTTATGCAAGTTAGATGCAAGTTATAAATTTGGTGATAAAGTAGGTTTTTGTAAAATACCACTTTTAGAAGAGGTATTAGAATGGCTTGCACAAACGAGTTTGCTACTTAATATTGAACTTAAAAATAATAAAATTCCATACAGAGGTTTAGAGGAAGAAGTTATAACGCTTGTACGGAAATTTAGTCTAGAGGATCGTGTTATATTTTCTTCGTTTAATCACTACAGTATGAAACGGTGCCATATGATGGCTCCTGATATTCAAACAGCAATTTTATATCGCGAAGGTTTGCATAGTCCGTGGGCATACGCGAAAAAAATGGGCGCTACAGCAGTACATCCGAATTATCGTTACCTTCAAGATGCTATTGCCGAACTAACGATGGAAAGTGGTGTAGAGGTTCGCCCTTATACAATTAATGAAGAAACGCTTATGCGTAAATATTTTGATATGAATATATCGGCGATTATTACTGATTACCCTGAAACGGCCAGAACGTTAATGCCAATAAAAAAATGAGACCGCGTGTAACGGTCTCATTTTTTTATTTATAAATAGTGGGGCATTCCTATCTTCTAAAGCGAGCTTGTACTTTATTTCGTTTACGGTCTCGGTGCAAGACGAAGCCACCGAAGATATAAAACCCGAGCCCGAAGCAGAGAGCGCCGATTAAAAATTGTAACCACAGTATAGAGATTGGTGGAAATAGAATCCCGAATACAGTATCTCTCATTAACTTTATACCAAACACAGCTAATGAAATAGGGATGAGTGCTAATAGTAGAGCAACGTAACGCTGCATACATAACGCTCCTTTTCAGATTATTTCGTATATTTTAATGATGTTATAAGGAAAGGGGGTTTGTCAAGAGGGTGCTGAACGAGTAAGATAAAGGTGTGAAAAAATTTGCAGAGTTACTTCGAGAGGAAGTGGGATATATGAAACAAAAAGTATTAATTGTTGGTGCAGGTGAAGGCGGGAGCGCACTGCTGAATCTGTTACAAAGTTCGAATATATTTCAAATTATAGGGATTATTGATATAAATCCGTTGGCAAAAGGACTACAAATTGCTAAGGAATACGGGATTGCAATTGGAGAAAGTGTAACTCCATTTCTTTCTATGCATATCGATGTAATATTTGATATGACAGGTGAAGATGATGTGCATAAGGTTTTATTGGAAAAAAAGAAAAAAGACACTCTTCTTATACCAGGTGATATCGCAAAAATTGTTACAGGATTAGCGCATGAGAAGGAAGGGCTGATTGGGCGATTAGAGGAACAAACGCAACAAGGAGAATTAATTTTAAATTCTACACATGACGGCATGATCGTAATTGATCGAGAGGGACAAGTTCGTCTTTTTAATAAAAGTGCAGAGCGTATTATCGGATATAAAAAAGAAGAGGCGATAGGAAAATATATTTTAGAAGTCATTCCAACTAGTAAATTACTTCGTATTATACGTACGAAACAAATAGAAGTAAATTATGAACTAACATTAGAGAATGGAAAGAAAATTATTACAACGCGTATACCGATATTAAAAGAGGGCGGAGAGGTACAAGGGGCATTTGCAATTTTTAAAGATATAACAGAAGTTGTAGATTTAGCGGAAGAAGTTACAGATTTAAAGGAGATTCAAACACTATTAGAGGCAATTATTAACTCATCTGAAGAAGCAATTTCGGTTGTGGATGAAAAAGGAAGAGGTTTAGTCATTAACCCGGCATATACGAAATTAACGGGTTTAACAGAAGAAGATATTATTGGGAAGCCTGCTACAACTGATATTGTAGAAGGCGAAAGTATGCATATGAAAGTACTTCGAACGCGTCGTGCGGTGCGCGGAATACATATGAAGATTGGGCAAAAAAAGCGCGATGTAATTGTAAACGTGGCACCAGTCATTGTGGATGGAATATTGAAAGGAAGCGTCGGCGTTATCCGTGACGTGTCGGAAATTCAAAAGTTAACAAATGAATTGAATAGAGCAAGGCAAATTATTCGCACATTAGAAGCGAAATATTCATTTGATGATATTGTCGGGAATTCAGATGAAACAACGGCAGCTATCGAACAGGCGAAGCTAGGAGCAAATACACCAGCAACAGTACTGTTACGCGGTGAATCTGGGACTGGTAAAGAATTGTTTGCACATGCAATCCATAATGGAAGTAATCGAAAATACAATAAGTTTGTCCGTGTAAACTGTGCGGCCATTTCGGAGACGTTGTTAGAAAGTGAATTATTTGGTTATGAGGAAGGGGCGTTTTCTGGAGCGAAAAGAGGCGGGAAACGTGGGTTCTTTGAGGAAGCAAATAACGGTAGTATTTTTTTAGATGAAATAGGGGAGTTATCTGCAAATACACAAGCGAAACTCCTTCGTGTACTGCAGGAAAAAGAAATTGTAAAAGTTGGTGGAACGAAAGCGATACCTATTAATGTTCGAGTAATTGCAGCGACGCATGTGAATTTAGAAAAGGCTATTCTAGAAGGGAAGTTTAGGGAGGATTTATATTATCGATTAAATAAAATCCCAATTCAAATTCCATCTCTTCGTCAACGTAAAGGAGATATACCGACAATTGCGGACAGATTGATTCAAAAAATTAATCAAGATTACGGTCGTAATGTAGAAGGGCTCACTGATTCAGCCATTTTATATTTACAATCATACGAATGGCCAGGGAATGTGAGGGAACTTGAAAATATTCTGGGAAGAGCTATTATCTTTATGAATTATAACGAGACCTATATTGATGTACACCATTTACCGCCATTACATAACGAAGAGCAGGTGGAGTCAAAGCAATCTCATTTATTACCTGAATTAGAAGAAAAGCCACTTGAACATTTAGTGACAGAGTTTGAAGGGAATATTATTCATGAATATTTGGAGAGATTTGATGGGAATAAAACGCAAACTGCAAAAGCGTTAGGAATTTCCGTTCGAAATTTATATTACAAGATAGAAAAGTATGACCATGCAAAAAATAGCATGCAATAAATTGCGTACCGTGCAATTTATTGCATGGTATACAAAAAGCGACAAAATAAGACAGAATCTTTTGTTATTTTCCAAAGTATTGATTTTACTGCATTTTGAATGCGTTTTCATTATTGGTAAGACCACTTTTAAAAGTTGGCACGGTATTTGCTTTATAAATAGACGAGGGACGACGGAAAGGGTTGATTACAAAATATGAAGTTAGAATACTTAATTGATCAAGCAGCAGGGCAGCCTAAAAAAACTGTAGCTGTAGCAGTAGCTGAAGATCATGAAGTAATTGAAGCTGTAGCGAAAGCAATTAAATTACAGTTAGCTCAATTTCGTCTATATGGAAATCAAGAAAAAATAATGGGGATGCTACAAGAACATGGTTTACAAACTTCAGAACATGTTGAAGTGATTGCAGCAATGTCTAGTGCAGAGGCTGCAGAACTTTCTGTTAAAGCTGTGAGAAATGGTGAAGCAGACGTGCTTATGAAGGGGAACATCCCAACAGCGAATATTTTGAAGGCTGTGTTAAACAAAGAGTGGGGCCTACGTAAAGGTAGCGTACTTTCACATGTAGCAGCATTTGAAGTTCCAAATTACGATCGTCTTATTTTTGTTACAGATGCAGCGATGAACATCGCACCTGATGTAACACAAAAAGCTGCTATTATACAAAATACTGTAGAAGTTGCCCGGGCAATAGGAATCGACTTGCCAAAAGTGGCACCAATTGCAGCAGTAGAAGTTGTGAATCCAGCGATGCAGGCGACAATTGATGCAGCGATGTTAACACAAATGAATCGCCGCGGACAAATTAAAGATTGTATCGTTGATGGACCACTTGCTTTAGATAATGCAGTATCACAAATTGCAGCAGAGCATAAAGGCATAGTAAGTGATGTAGCAGGTAAGGCAGATATTTTACTCGTCCCAACGATTGAAGCTGGAAATGTGCTATATAAATCACTCGTATACTTTGCGGATGCAAAAGTAGGAGCAATGATTGCTGGCGCAAAAGCACCGATTGTTTTAACATCTCGTGCTGATTCAGCAGAAACAAAAGTATATTCATTAGCATTGGCAGTTGCGACTGCTTCAAAATAAACCAAAAAGGGTAAAACATTAGGGGGAAACGACAATGACATTAGAAATCTTCGAATACTTAGAAAAATATGATTATGAGCAAGTAGTATTTTGTCAAGATAAAGAATCTGGTTTAAAAGCAATTATTGCAATTCATGATACAACACTTGGACCGGCTCTTGGTGGAACAAGAATGTGGACATATGATTCTGAAGAAGCGGCGATTGAAGATGCATTGCGTCTTGCAAAAGGGATGACATACAAAAACGCAGCAGCTGGTTTAAACTTAGGTGGTGCGAAAACAGTAATTATCGGTGATCCTCGTAAAGATAAGAGCGAAGCAATGTTCCGTGCACTAGGACGTTATATCCAAGGACTAAACGGACGTTACATTACAGCTGAAGATGTTGGTACAACAGTAGATGATATGGATATTATCCATGAAGAAACTGACTTTGTAACAGGTATCTCACCATCATTCGGTTCTTCTGGTAACCCATCTCCGGTAACTGCATACGGTGTTTACCGTGGTATGAAAGCAGCTGCAAAAGAAGCTTTCGGTACTGACAATTTAGAAGGAAAAGTAATTGCTGTTCAAGGCGTTGGTAACGTAGCATATCACCTATGCAAACATTTACACGCTGAAGGAGCAAAATTAATCGTTACAGATATTAATAAAGAAGCTGTACAACGTGCTGTAGAAGAATTCGGTGCATCAGCAGTTGAACCAAATGAAATTTACGGTGTTGAATGCGATATTTACGCACCATGTGCACTAGGCGCAACAGTTAATGATGAAACTATTCCACAACTTAAAGCAAAAGTAATCGCAGGTTCTGCAAATAACCAATTAAAAGAAGATCGTCATGGTGACATCATTCATGAAATGGGTATTGTATACGCACCAGATTATGTAATTAATGCAGGTGGCGTAATTAACGTAGCAGACGAATTATATGGATACAATAGAGAACGTGCACTAAAACGTGTTGAGTCTATTTATGACACGATTGCAAAAGTAATCGAAATTTCAAAACGCGATGGCATAGCAACTTATGTAGCGGCAGATCGTCTAGCTGAAGAGCGCATTGCAAGCTTGAAGAATTCTCGTAGCACTTACTTACGCAACGGTCACGATATTATTAGCCGTCGCTAATCATTCATATATAACTTTTACAAAAGGTGTGGTTACCTCTTATGAGGTTTCCACTTCCTTTTGAATTTATTAGTGGAGGTAGCAACATTGTCTGTAAATCGAATTCTTGTTATTAACCCAGGTAGTACATCCACAAAAATTGGTGTTTTTGATAATGAAAGACCCGTTCTAGAAGAAACGATTCGTCATGACGTAGAACAGATTGGAAAATATAAGAGAATTATCGACCAATATGAGTTTCGAAAAGAAACGATTTTAGAAGTTCTACATTCTCATGGTATTAACATTTCAAAATTAAACGCTGTTTGTGGGCGTGGTGGATTACTTCGTCCAATCGAAGGCGGTACGTATACAGTAAACGATGCGATGTTAGAAGATTTGAAAAATGGCTTTAGCGGTCATCACGCTTCAAACCTTGGAGGCATTTTAGCATATGAAATTGCTTCTGGATTAAACATTCCTGCATTCATTGTAGATCCTGTCGTTGTAGATGAGATGGAGCCGGTTGCTCGTATAAGTGGCATTGCTGGTATGGAACGCAAAAGTATCTTCCATGCATTAAATCAAAAAGCAGTTGCTCGTAAAGTAGCTGAACAGTTAAATCACAAATACGAGGATTTAAATTTATTAGTTACACATATGGGTGGCGGTATTACAGTTGGTGCTCATAAAAAAGGAAGAGTAATCGATGTGAATAACGGTTTAAACGGAGAAGGACCATTTAGTCCAGAGCGCGCTGGTACAGTACCAGTAGGGCAACTAGTAGAAATGTGTTTCTCTGGTGAGTATTACCGTGATGAAATGATTAAAAAACTTGTCGGACAAGGTGGACTTGTAAGTTTAATCGGTACAAATGATGCGATTAAAGTAGAGCAAATGGTTGAAAAAGGTGATCCTGAAGCAACTCTTATTTATAAAGCAATGGCATATCAAGTTGCAAAAGAGATTGGCGGAGCTAGCGCTGTACTTCACGGGAAAATCGATGCAATCGTATTAACTGGTGGACTGGCATACAGTAAAATTCTTGTCGATGAAATAAAAGAGCGAGTGGACTGGATTGCAGATGTTATCGTACATCCAGGCGAAGATGAGTTAGAAGCGTTAGCAGAAGGAGCACTTCGTGTATTACGTGAAGAAGAAGCTCCAAAAGAATACGTTGTACGTGAAAAAGAAACGGTAGCTAGGGGTTGAGATAATGGCAAAAGAATATGATTTAGTCATCGTTGGCGGCGGTACTGGTGGATATGTTGCTGCAATTCGTGCATCACAACTAGGGTTAAAAACTGCACTAGTCGAAAAAGAAAATCTTGGTGGTACTTGTTTACACAAAGGATGTATTCCTAGTAAAGCTCTTTTACGTAGTGCGGAAGTATATGCAACTGCTAAAAAAAGCGAAGAGTTCGGAGTTATTGCAAGCAATGTAGAACTAAACTTTGCGAAAGTACAAGAGCGTAAAGAGAAGATAGTAACGCAGCTTCATAAAGGCGTTCAACATTTAATGAAACAAGGTAAAATTGATGTGTTTGAAGGTATTGGCCGTATTCTTGGCCCATCTATTTTCTCTCCGATGCCAGGGACAATTTCAGTTGAACTTGCAAGTGGAGAAGAGAATGAAATGTTAATTCCAAAAAATGTACTTATTGCAACAGGTTCTCGTCCAAATTCATTACCAGGTTTAGAATTAGACGGAGAGTACGTAATGTCTTCAGATCATGCTCTAAAAATGGAAACGCTTCCTAGTTCGATTATTATCGTTGGTGGCGGTGTAATCGGTATTGAGTGGGCATCTATGCTTGCTGACTTCGGTGTAGAAGTTACAGTATTAGAGTATGCGAAAACGATATTACCACTAGAAGATCAAGATGTTTCAAAAGAAATGCAACGTCTATTCAAGAAAAAAGGTATTAAAGTGGTAACTGGTGCAAAAGTATTACCAGAAACATTGGTAAAAGATAATGGAGTAACAATCCAAGCTGAACACAACGGTGAAAATAAAGAATTTAAAGCAGAAAAAATGCTTGTATCTGTAGGAAGACAAGCGAATACGCAAAATATTGGCTTAGAGAATACAGATATCGTTGTGGAAAAAGGATACATTCAAACAAATGAGTTTTATCAAACGAAAGAATCGCATATTTACGCAATTGGAGATGTAATCGGTGGCCTGCAACTTGCTCACGTTGCTTCTCATGAAGGAATTGCTGCAGTAGAACATATTGCAGGGAAAGAAGTTACACCAATTGATTACTCTATGGTATCAAAATGCGTATATAGCAGTCCAGAAGTTGCTTCTGTCGGTTTAACAGAACAAGAAGCAAAAGAAAAAGGCTATAAGTTAAAAGTAGGTAAGTTCTCATTCCGCGCAATCGGAAAAGCACTTGTATACGGAGAATCAGATGGTTTCGTAAAACTTGTAGTTGATGAAGAGACAAATGACATTCTTGGTGTTCATATGATTGGACCACATGTAACAGATATGATTTCTGAAGCTGGTCTTGCAAGAGTACTTGATGCAACACCTTGGGAAGTAGCACATACAATTCATCCGCATCCATCATTATCTGAGGCGATTGGTGAAGCAGCACTTGCTGTAGATGGAAGAGCGTTACACGCATAAAAATGTGGATTTAGGAGGTTATGAAAAATGGCAGAAGTAAAAGAAAAGCGCCATGAAGAGCTTGGCTTAAGTGATGAGCAAGTATTAGAAATGTTCCGTACGATGTTACTTGCACGTAAAATCGACGAACGTATGTGGTTATTAAACCGTGCTGGTAAAATTCCATTCGTAATTTCTTGTCAAGGACAAGAGGCTGCACAAGTTGGAGCGGCGTTCGCTCTTGATAGAGAGAAAGATTATGCATTACCATACTACCGTGATATGGGTGTTGTACTAGCATTTGGTATGACAGCTAAAGAGCTTATGTTGTCTGCTTTCGCGAAAGCTGGAGATCCAAACTCTGGTGGTCGTCAAATGCCTGGTCACTTCGGTCAAAAGAAAAATCGTATTGTTACAGGTTCATCTCCAGTAACAACGCAAGTACCACATGCAGTTGGTATTGCATTAGCTGGAAAAATGGAGAAGAAAGATTTAGTAACGTTCGTTACATTTGGAGAAGGTTCTTCAAACCAAGGTGACTTCCATGAAGGGGCAAACTTTGCTGGTGTACACAAACTACCTGTTATTTTTATGTGTGAAAATAACAAATATGCAATCTCTATTCCAGTTGAAAAACAATTAGCATGTAAAAACGTATCAGATCGTGCGATTGGTTACGGTATGCCTGGATATACAATAGACGGAAACGATCCGCTTGCAGTATATAAAGCTGTAAAAGAAGCAGCAGATCGCGGTCGCCGTGGTGAAGGCCCAACTTTAATTGAAACAGTATCATATCGTTTAACAGCACATTCTAGTGACGATGATGATCGTGTTTATCGTGATAAAGAAGAAGTAGAAGAAGCAAAGAAAAAAGATTCAATTATAACATTCGCGGCTTATTTAAAAGAAGCTGGTGTATTAACTGAGGAATCGGAAAAACAAATGTTAGACGAAATTATGCATATCGTAAATGAAGCAACAGAATATGCAGAAAATGCTCCGTATGCAGCACCTGAAGATGCATTGAAGCACGTATACGCAGAATAGGGGGGAACGTTTCATGGCTGTAATGTCTTATATTGATGCTATTACATTAGCAATGCGCGAAGAAATGGAACGCGATGAGAAAGTATTCGTTTTAGGAGAAGATGTTGGTAAAAAAGGTGGCGTGTTTAAAGCGACACACGGTTTGTATGATCAATTTGGTGAAGATCGTGCGCTTGATGCACCGCTTGCAGAATCTGCAATTGCTGGGGTAGCAATTGGTGCGGCAATGTATGGTATGCGTCCAATCGCTGAAATGCAGTTTGCTGATTTCATCATGCCAGCAGTAAACCAAATTGTTTCTGAGGCAGCAAAAATTCGTTATCGTTCTAATAATGATTGGACTTGTCCAGTTACAATTCGTGCACCATTTGGCGGGGGTGTTCACGGTGCATTGTATCATTCACAATCTGTAGAAGCGATGTTTGCAAACCAACCAGGTTTAAAAATCGTTATCCCTTCTACACCATATGATGCAAAAGGCTTATTAAAAGCAGCCATTCGTGATGAAGATCCAGTATTATTCTTCGAACATAAACGTGCATATCGTTTAATTAAAGGTGAAGTGCCGGAGGATGACTACGTATTACCAATCGGAAAAGCAGATGTAAAACGTGAAGGTGATGATATTACAGTTATCACGTACGGATTATGTGTTCATTTTGCTCTTCAAGCGGCTGAAAAGTTAGCACAAGATGGCATCTCTGCACACATTCTTGATTTACGTACTGTATATCCATTAGATAAAGAAGCAATCATTGAAGCAGCTTCTAAAACAGGTAAAGTTCTTCTTGTAACAGAAGACAATAAAGAAGGAAGCATTATGAGTGAAGTGGCAGCAATTATTGCTGAAAACTGTCTATTTGATTTAGATGCGCCAATCGCACGTCTTGCAGGTCCAGATGTTCCAGCAATGCCATATGCACCAACAATGGAAAAATTCTTTATGGTAAATCCAGATAAAGTTGAAAAAGCAATGCGTGAACTTGCGGAATTTTAATCGGGGGGACTATACATGGCTGTAGAAAATATTACAATGCCTCAGCTCGGGGAGAGCGTTACAGAGGGCACAATTAGTAAATGGCTCGTTAATGTTGGCGATCACGTAAACAAGTATGATCCGCTTGCAGAAGTAATGACTGATAAAGTAAATGCTGAAGTACCATCTTCTTTCACGGGGATTGTAAAAGAGTTAATCGCTGGTGAAGGTGATACGTTAGCTGTAGGTGAAGTAGTTTGTGTGATTCAAGTAGAAGGCGCAGATGAAGTAGCAGCAACAGCTGTTGAGGAAAAAACGAAAGAAGAACCAAAGGCAGAAGTAGCTACGTCTGAAAAAGCACCGAAAGTAAAACAACCAACTGATGGAAAACCACGTTTTTCACCAGCTGTGTTAAAACTTGCGGGTGAGCATAACGTTGATTTAGATCTAGTAGAAGGTACGGGAGCAAACGGCCGTATCACTCGTAAAGATATTTTAAAGCTAGTGGAATCTGGAAATATTCCGCAAGCAGGTGCAGCGAAGAAAGAGGAAGCTGTAGCGGCAGTAGTAGAAGCTCACCCAGAAGCACCAAAAGCAGCACCAGTAGCGCAAAAAGTAGAAGCTGCGAAACCAGTTTCTGTACCTACAATGCCTGGAGATATCGAAATTCCAGTAACAGGTGTGCGTAAAGCAATCGCAGCAAACATGTTACGTAGTAAACATGAAGCACCACATGCTTGGATGATGATTGAAGTAGATGTGACAAACCTTGTGTCATACCGTAACTCAATTAAAGGTGACTTTAAGAAGCGTGAAGGCTTTAACTTAACGTTCTTTGCTTTCTTCGTAAAAGCAGTAGCACAAGCGTTAAAAGAGTATCCTCAAATTAATTCAATGTGGGCTGGCGATAAAATTGTTCAGAAGAAAGATATTAACCTTTCTATCGCTGTTGCAACAGAGGAAGAACTATTTGTACCAGTAATTAAGCAAGCGGACGAGAAAACAATTAAAGG
Organism: Bacillus cereus group sp. Bce041; assembly: GCF_052646455.1. Lineage (NCBI taxonomy): Bacteria > Bacillati > Bacillota > Bacilli > Caryophanales > Bacillaceae > Bacillus > Bacillus cereus group sp. Bce041. The sequence continues at coordinate 439,196 of NZ_JBQXON010000001.1, read as the reverse complement.
TATCGCTCGTGAAATTACAGAACTTGCAGGAAAAGTACGTACGAAATCGTTAAAAGCAGACGAAATGCAAGGTGGAACATTTACAATTAATAACACAGGATCATTCGGTTCTGTTCAATCTATGGGTATTATTAATTACCCACAAGCGGCTATTTTACAAGTTGAATCAATTGTAAAGCGCCCAGTAATTATGGATAATGGTATGTTCGGTGCTCGTGACATGGTTAACTTATGTTTATCACTTGATCACCGAGTACTTGATGGTTTAATTTGTGGTAAGTTCTTAGGGCGTGTTAAAGAAATTTTAGAAAACATGTCAGAAAATAATACATCTGTATATTAATAAAAAGCTCGCTTATGCGAGCTTTTTATTATCTTATTTCTTCATCTACATCCTACTATATGTATAAATATCTTTCCCAGTAATCTTACAATAAACGATTATGTATTAGGAATTTACGAAAATACATTGCTGATATATGGTATATGGATATAAAATAAGAAAAGAATAATTTTTTTGGCAAATCTTACTGATGAAACTGTAGTATAATATATTGTATTGTATGAAAAAGAGAGTTATTCTATATAAGTGTTTTATAGATAATGTGTAATCAGTCGTCAAAACATGAAGAATGTTGACTCCTGGTTTTTTATTTTTGCCGTAACAATGTTTCAGGAGGATGTCATGAAAAGAAGTACCGAGTTTCTAAAAAGTTTAGATGTAAAATTAATTTTAATTTTGTGTGCACTATGTGTGACGAGTATAGCTGCTATATATAGCAGTCAGCAAACGGGACAGTATGGAGCTGCAAACTTTGCTATGAAACAAGGTGTTAACTACATAATTGGGGTTGTATTGTTACTTCTTGTTGCAAGCATTGATTTAGATCAGTTACAAAAATTATCTTGGCCGCTTTATATTGCTGGGTTTGCTTCACTTATTCTTTTGAAAGTATTACCACCATCAGGTTTTACACCTGAAAAATTAGGTGCAAAAAGATGGTTTGTTTTCCCAGTATTTGGACAAATTCAGCCGTCTGAGTTTTTCAAAATTGCATTGCTACTTGTAGTAGCGAGTATAGCAGTAAAACATAATGCACAGTATATGGCAAGGACATTCCAAACAGATTTAAAGCTAGTAGGTAAAATTATGCTAGTGTCACTTCCACCTATGGCGGTTGTATATAGTCAACCTGATACAGGTATGGTGTTCTTATATGCTGCTGCTATTGCATGTATTTTATTTATGTCAGGTATTCAAAAGAAATTGATAGCATTATGTACAGTTATTCCGTTGACCATATTATCTGCTTTAATATTTATTTTCTTTAAGTATCAAGATTTTTTCTATAATAATTTAGTTACTTTACTAAAACCTCACCAACAGTCGCGTATTGTAGGTTGGTTAAATCCATTTGAAAATGCAGATCAAGGTTATCAAACGCAACAATCGATTTTAGCTGTAGGTAGTGGAGGAATGGAAGGTAAAGGGTTTGGGGGAGGAAGCGTCTATATCCCAGAGAAGCATACTGACTTTATTTTCGCTACAATTGCCGAAGAAGGTGGATTTATCGTAGCAGCCTTAGTTGTCTTCTTGTTCCTATTACTACTATATCGAACAATTATTATTGGTTATTCCGCTGATAATTTATTTGGTACATTATTATGCGCTGGATCGATCGGTATATTAACAGTTCAAATATTCCAAAACATCGGTATGATCGTTGGATTAATGCCTGTAAAAGGTATTGCATTACCTTTCTTATCGTATGGGGGAAGTTCCTTATTCTCGAATATGATTATGATGGGGCTCATACTATCGGTACGGAAAACGTATAAAAAATATATGTTTTCAGTTAAGTAAAAAAAGCTGGTTCGTTTTTAAACGAACCAGCTTTTTTACATATATGCTCATAAACGTTGCAAACTAAAACAGGTTAGCAGTTTGAGACGGGTAAGGAGTGCAAAGTGATGCATATGCATATTTTTGAAGGAGCACGGCATCTTTCTAGTAGTGAATGGGTTATTCGGGCTATTATAGCATACATATTTTTAATATTAGTTGCGAAAGCGATGGGACAAAGGTCTATCGCACAACTTCGTTTTTTAGATGTTGTATTAGTGTTATTGCTTGGTGGGAATATTTCTAACGCATTGTCTGATGAAAAAGTAGGGTTACTGGGCTCGATGATTACAACGTTCATACTCGTTGTACTTCATATTATAAGCTCAGTTTTAATGCTGAAATGGGATAGATGGAGACGTTTTTTAGAGCCAGCACCTATCATTCTTATACATAATGGTTCCATTGATTTTAGCAATTTGAAAAAGGCGAGAATTACCGTGGAATATTTGTTTTCGGAACTTCGTATGCGAAATGTGAGCGATATTCAAACGATTAAATTAGCATTATGGGAAGCAAACGGTGTCGTTTCTATATTTCGGTATCCAGAATATGAAGCAGTTTCGCGGCTTGATCTTAAAGTGGCGGGAAAAAAATCTCCAGTTTCTTTTGTATTAGTAAAGGATGGGAGGATACAGAAAGATGTTCTTGCATTATTAGGAAAAACAGAAGCTTGGGCGAGAGAATTTCTAGAGGAGAGTACAGAAGTGGAATCTATTATGTTAGCTACAGTAGATGAATCACATAAAATAAATATTTTGTTAAAAAAATGAAAAATATACGCATTTTGTCGTTTCGAACATATGATACAATAGTGTGGACAACGAAAAAGGAGGCGATACGGTGGGATATGTAGAAGAATTACGAAAAATAGTTGGTCATCGCCCTTTAATTTTAGTTGGTGCTGTTGTACTCGTTATAAATGAAAATGGATATGTTTTATTGCAGCAGCGGACAGAGCCGTACGGAAAATGGGGGCTACCTGGTGGGCTAATGGAGCTTAGTGAATCACCAGAAGAAACAGCTTATCGTGAAGTATATGAAGAGACAGGAATAAAAGTGAAGAACTTGCGACTAATCAATGTATTTTCTGGAGCGAACTACTTTACAAAATTAGCAAACGGTGATGAATTTCAATCTGTAACAACCGCCTATTATACGGATGAATACGAAGGGGATTTTGTTATGAATAAAGAAGAAGCAGTTCAGCTTAAATTCTTTTCAGTAACAGAACTACCTGACTATATTGTAGGATCGCATAAAAAAATGATTGCTGAATATATGAAGATTATGGAAAAAAAGATATAATCATAGTGAAAGAAATACAAAAACACAGTTCTGGTTGGTAGTCCAGACGCATGATTCCATGTCAGTAACCTTCCCCTCCGGGATGTCCCGTATTTCTAATCTTTTAAAGGAGGGGCTGTCAATGGATTTGACAGTATATCACGATGGCCAATTTTTTGTTGGAATCATTACATGCAAAGAAAAAGGGAAATTGTATGGAGCGAGGTATATTTTTGGGGCGGAACCGTCAGATGAAGAAGTGCTTATGTTTGTGAATAGTTCACTTTTAGAGCATTTTCAGCACTTTGCAAAATGTGGTGTAGAAATTAAAGAAAAACAGCGTCCTAAAAACATAAAGCGTACCATACGACAAGCAGCAAAAGAAATAAATATTAAACGTTTTACTAAGGCGCAAGAGGCGATTAGTTTATCTTATGAATTGCATAAACAAGAAAAGAAAGTGCAGTCTAAAGAGAAGCGAGAAGCTGAAAAAGAAAGAAGACGTTTAATGAAAGTACAAAAAGCAAAGCAAAAACATCGTGGTCATTAAAGAAAAGGTGTTAGAGCAAGAGCTCTAACACCTTTTCTATACTGAAATACAAGTAAACTTACTTGTATTTCATAAACATTAACTGGTAAGATACAAATAGGTAGTTTTAGAGGAGGGAAAAGAGTGATTAATTTTAACTTTTTTATGAATGATGTTGTCCGCCAAGCGCGTGAAGAGATTGTCTCTGCTGGATATACAGAATTGACGACGCCAGTAGCGGTAGAAGAAGCGTTTAAAAGAAATGGAACAACACTTGTAATGGTAAACTCTGTATGTGGTTGTGCAGGTGGTATTGCTCGTCCTGCTGCTGCGCATTCCGTACATTATGATAAACGTCCTAACCACCTTGTAACGGTGTTTGCAGGTCAAGATAAAGAAGCGACAGCAAGAGCGCGTGAATATTTCGAAGGGTACCCACCTTCTTCTCCATCATTTGCTTTATTAAAAGATGGAAAAATTGTAACGATGGTAGAGCGTCATGAAATTGAAGGTCATGAACCGATGCAAGTTATTGCGAAACTACAATCATATTTTGAAGAGAATTGTGAAGAACTATAAAAATAAGAGAAGAGGCGGCACGTCCACAATCAAGTGGATGTGCCGCCTTTTTTATTTATTATTAAAATTTATGGAATATGCATAGTTGTGTTATTTTATGCATCATTTTATACATAAAAAATAGCGTTTATATTGTTTTTTTATTTATTTTTATTTTATATATTGCATAAAAATAAAAGTGCTGATACAATACAAACATCGAATAAATATTCTATTAAACTTTTAAATATACATTATTAGGGGGAAGAAAGATGAAGAAGTTAGTATCAATATCGTTTGCACTTATTTTAATTGTAAGTATATTCAGCGCTTGTAGTAATGGGGAATCGAAAGAAACAAAAGGAAATAAAAAAGTACTCGTAATGGGAACTTCAGCAGATTATAAACCTTATGAATATGTAGATGCGTCAAAGAGCGATGAAATTATCGGCTTTGATGTTGATGTTGCTAAATATATCGGAAAAGAACTTGGGTATGAAGTGAAAGTGAAAGATATGGATTTTGGTGGTTTATTAGCATCTCTTAGTTCAGGAAAAGTTGATTTCGTAATGGCAGGCATGACGCCAACTGCAGAGCGTAAAAATAATGTTGATTTTACAGATATTTATTTTGTTGCGAAAAATATGGTCGTTTCTAAAAAGGATTCTAACATTAAATCTGTAGAGGATTTAAAAGGGAAAAAAGTAGGAGTACAAACAGGGTCTATTCAAGAAGAGAAAGCAGCAGAATTTAAAAAACAAGTAGATTTCCAGGTTGAGGGACGTGACCGTATACCAGAAATCGTACAAGAAATTAAAGCTGGTCGTTTTGACGCTGCAATTATAGAAGACACAGTTGCTAAAAATTATTTAGAGAAAATGAAAGATTTACAAGGAGTTGAAATTAAAGAAGCGCCAGAAGAAGTTGGAGCAGCAATTGCCCTTCCGAAAAACAGTGATAAAACAGCTGAATTTAATAAAGTAATTAAAAAAATGCAAGAAAATGGAGAAATGGATAAATTAGTGAAGAAATGGTTTGGCAGCGGAAAATAAGCTGCCTTTCACTTTTCTGTGAGGGGAATGAAAAGAATGAACTTAGATTTTTCGGCGATTACGCCTTCGATACCATATATACTAAAAGGTTTAGAAGTTACTTTAAAAATTGTAGCAGTATCAGCTTTAGCAGGATTTATTTTAGGAACGCTATTAGCACTTTGTAAAATTGCTAGAATACGAGCATTAAATATAGCAGCAGATTTTTATACATCAATTTTTCGTGGTACACCCCTTGTATTGCAATTAATGATTATTTATTTCGGTGTCCCGCAAATAATTGGTTATGAAATACCAGCATTCTTAGCTGCTGTACTTGCATTTAGCTTGAATTCAGGTGCATACATGTCAGAAGTAATTCGTGCTGGTATTCAAGCGGTTGATAAAGGACAAACAGAAGCAGCAATGGCTTTAGGGGTACCATACGGAAAAATGATGAGAAATATTATTTTCCCTCAAGCATTAAAAAATATATTACCAGCGCTTGTGAACGAATTTGCGACACTTACGAAAGAATCGGCTGTAGTAACAGTAATAGGCGCGACTGATTTAATGCGTCGTGCTTACATCGTAGGCGGTGAGACATTTAAATATCTTGAACCATTACTTTTTGTTGGACTGATTTATTATATGTTAGTCATTATTCTTACATTAGTCGGGAAGGAAATTGAAGGGAGAATGAAGAAAAGTGATTAAAATTGAAAACCTTCATAAATCATTTGGTAAAAACGAAGTATTAAAAGGAATTACAACAACGATTGAAAAAGGGGAAGTAGTTGCAATTATAGGACCTTCTGGATCAGGAAAATCAACATTTTTACGTTGTATGAATATGTTAGAAGCACCAACGGATGGTCACATTTGGATTGGAACGGAAGAAGTAACGAATCCGAAAACGAATGTTATGCATGTTCGTGAAAATGTCGGTATGGTATTTCAACATTTTCATTTATTTCCTCATATGACTGTATTAGAAAATATTACGTATGCTCCTACCAATGTAAAAGGGGTAACGAAGCAAGAAGCTGAAAAGAAAGCTGAGAAACTTTTAGAAAAGGTTGGACTAGTAGATAAAAAAGATACGTATCCAAATCGTCTTTCGGGAGGACAAAAGCAACGTGTAGCAATTGCAAGAGCGTTAGCAATGGAACCCGAAGTTATGTTATTTGATGAACCGACATCGGCGCTAGATCCAGAGATGGTGAAAGAAGTGTTAGAAGTTATGAAATCGTTAGTTACGACAGGAATGACGATGGCTATCGTTACACATGAAATGGGCTTTGCAAAAGAAGTGGCAGATCGTGTTCTTTTCTTGGACGGAGGAAAGCTTGTAGAAGATAGTGCGCCAGAAGAATTTTTTGCAGCGCCGAAAAGTGAACGTGCGCAACAATTTTTACAAAAAATATTGTAATATGAAAAGGTTATGTGAATAATAAGTAGAAAAGGATGACATTGTGTCATCCTTTTTTTATACTAGCTGTAAATACGTTTATACATATAGGAGTAATGATATGTTTAAAATTGGATACCGTACAGTAAAAACAGCAATAGGGACAGGCGCGGCAGTTTTTATTGCTCAGTTATTAGGGTTGGAATTTTATAGTTCAGCAGGTATTTTAGTTATTTTATGTGTACAAAATACGAAGCGCAAATCGCTTCAAGTGTCGTTACATCGTTTTCTAGCTTGTGTATTATCAATGGTATTCGCGTTTTGTATTTTTGAAACGATCGGCTATACACCACTTGCAATTAGCATATTGTTACTTACATTTATTCCGACTGCAGTAATGCTTAAAATTCAAGAAGGCATTGTCACGAGTTCAGTTATTGTTATGCATCTATATTCATTGAAGCAAATTACATGGCTTATAGTTGGAAATGAAATTGCTATATTAACGATAGGGATTAGCGTGGCGTTATTAGTAAATATGTATATGCCGAGTAGTGAAAATAAGCTAAAAGAGTATCAGGATAAAATAGAGAGCAATTTTAAAACGATTTTGTTTGAAATGGTTGTGTATTTACGAAATCGAGAAAGTAGTTGGAGTGGGGCAGAGCTCATTGAAACCGAGAATATGTTAAATGAAGCAAGAGATTTATCGTTTAAAAAACTTGAGAATGCATTTATGCGAGAAGATGATTATTACTATCGTTATTTTAATATGCGTATGCAACAATTCGAAATTTTAGAGCGAATGATACCACTAGCAGCTTCTTTATCATGGACATATGAACAAGCTGATATGATTGCAGATGTTGTTGAAAACATTGGTAATGCTATTAGCCCTGAGAGTACTGGCGTTATTTCCTTAAGGCAGCTTCAAGAAATGAGGGAATTATTTAGAGACATGCCATTACCAGCTACACGCGAAGAATTTGAGATACGTGCGAAACTTGTTCAACTTGTGTATGAAATGGAACAATATTTACTCATTAAAAGTCGCTTTAAGGGAAAGGATAATATAAAAGAACTTATATAGAAGGTAGGAATTATCTATGCCGTATCTTCTCTCTATCATATTATGTCTTTCTTTATCGCCGATTTGGCCTCTTGGGGATAATCCACGTGCCGGAGATCCTTTTATTATTGTAAATAAAGCAACGAATAAATTAGCTTACATTGACGATGGAAAGATTCAAAAGGTTTTTCCAGTAGCGACAGGGAAAACGAATGAATTAACTCCAGAAGGAACTTTTGATGTTGTAATGAAAGCGAAGGATCCGTATTATATTGCGAAGGATATTCCAGGTGGGTCGCCAAAAAATCCACTTGGGTCAAGGTGGATTGGATTTAATGCAAGAGGAACTGATGGAAGTAAATATGGAATACATGGAACAAACCAACCGAGTTCAATTGGAAAGTATATTTCACAAGGGTGTATAAGAATGAAGAAAAACGATGTGGAATATTTGTTTGATCGCATTCCAATTGGAACGAAAGTATGGATTGTGAAATCGAAAAAATCATTTCAGCAATTGGCAAAAGAAAAAGGAGCCGTTGCATATGAAAAAGCCAACGAAAAGGTTGGCTTTTTCTATTATAATAAGTTGTCTTGACATGTGTACATAACCGTGCGTTAATGAGAATATAGAAAGATAAAATTAGATAAAGGGGTTGCTCATATGTACTTGAATCCAAAACTTTCGTATATGCAGTTTTTTATGGGATTTCTATTTGTTATTACATTCATATTGGCAACTTTTAATATATGTTCTTATCTTGTAGCGATTGTATGTATGGCATTACTTAATCTAACTTTTGTTATTGGAGCATTTCAGCAGAAACAGTATACAAGTTTTGTAATAGCACTTGTAATGTCATTTTCCTTTAGTATTGTAGCGATTGTGTTTTATATAAAATAAACCATCTCGATGTCGAGATGGTTTATTTTGTCATGTGTGAAAAGTAAAAAAAGGACGAACACATCGCCCTTTTTACCAAAACATACTCGCGCCAGCAAGTAATGTTGTTACAAGCATAGAAATCAGCATCACATAAACCATAACTTTTTGAGCTTTTTTATGCATCGTTATACCTCCTTGCAAATCAGTACAATTTCATTGTAACGAGAAATGAAATTATGGACAAGGGGAGAGTGAGGACAAAATTCGGGAGGGGATTGCAAAATATAACAGGAAATTTGAGTGTGTATAGAGAATATAGTAAAAGGGTATATTGTTAATTTTTAGTTGGGCAAGCTGAAGAATGGAGATACGATGATGAAAATATACGAAACAGATCGTTTATACTTAAGGGAAATTGATGAGTCGTATGCTGAAACAGTTCTTCAATATTACGACAGAAATCGTGAATTTTTAAAAGCTTGGGAAGAGTATAGACCGGATGATTTTTTTACGCTAGATTATCAAAAGAAAAAGTTGCAAAAGGATAGAAAAGAGTTCGAAGAAGGGAAAATCATCAGACTATGGATTTTTAAAAAGGGTGATGATACGAAAATAATTGGGTGTATTTCATTTAATTTAATCGTTCGTGGCATTTATCAATCTTGTGTACTCAGTTATAAATTAGATAAAGCAGAGTTAAACAAAGGGTATACGACAGAAGCGCTTAGAAAAGCAATTCAAGTTGCTTTTGGGGAATTTCAGTTACATCGTATAGAAGCTCCGATTATGCCTCGTAATTTAGCATCTATACAAGTAGTAACGAAGATAGGTTTTCAATATGAAGGCGTGTCTAGGAAGATGTTAATGGTAAATGGCGTGTGGGAAGATCATATGCGCTGGGTATTGTTAAATGAGTAATAGAAAGCAGATGGTTATCTAGACATGTAAACCATCTGTTTTTTGTCTTGTATTTCGAAACTTTTGCGAAATTCTGTTATAATTAATAGTGTTACATACATAATGGTAGTGCAGGAGGCGCAGTCTTATGATTAATCAAGAACGTTTAGTAAATGAATTTATGGAATTAGTACAAGTAGATTCTGAAACGAAATTTGAAGCAGAAATCTGCAAAGTATTAACGAAGAAATTTACAGATTTAGGTGTAGAAGTATTTGAAGATGACACAATGGCTGTAACTGGTCATGGTGCAGGTAACTTAATTTGTACTTTACCAGCAACAAAAGATGGTGTTGATACAATTTACTTTACTTCTCATATGGATACAGTAGTTCCTGGTAATGGAATTAAGCCTTCTATTAAAGATGGATATATCGTATCAGATGGTACAACAATTTTAGGTGCGGATGATAAAGCTGGATTAGCATCAATGTTCGAAGCAATCCGTGTTTTAAAAGAGAAAAATATCCCTCATGGTAAAATAGAATTTATTATTACAGTCGGAGAAGAATCAGGTCTTGTTGGTGCAAAAGCATTAGACCGTGAGCGTATTACAGCGAAATATGGCTACGCATTAGATAGCGATGGAAAAGTTGGTGAAATCGTTGTTGCAGCTCCAACACAAGCGAAAGTGAACGCAATTATTCGCGGGAAAACAGCTCACGCTGGTGTAGCGCCGGAGAAAGGTGTATCTGCAATTACTATCGCAGCGAAAGCAATTGCGAAGATGCCACTTGGTCGCATTGACTCTGAAACGACTGCAAATATTGGACGTTTTGAAGGTGGTACACAAACGAATATCGTTTGCGATCATGTACAAATCTTTGCAGAAGCTCGTTCTTTAATTAATGAGAAAATGGAAGCACAAGTTGCGAAAATGAAAGAAGCATTTGAAACAACTGCAAAAGAAATGGGCGGTCATGCAGACGTTGAAGTAAACGTTATGTACCCAGGATTTAAATTTGCTGATGGCGATCACGTTGTAGAAGTTGCAAAACGTGCAGCTGAAAAAATTGGTCGTACACCTTCTCTTCACCAAAGTGGTGGCGGAAGTGATGCAAACGTAATTGCAGGACATGGTATCCCAACAGTTAACTTAGCGGTTGGTTATGAAGAAATTCATACAACAAACGAGAAGATTCCTGTTGAAGAATTAGCAAAAACAGCAGAATTAGTTGTTGCAATTATTGAAGAAGTAGCGAAGTAATGGAATAGAAAAAGCGTGTAAATCAATTATGATTTACACGCTTTTTATTTTGATTCGATTGCTTTGACAAGACGTATAAGCGAATATAAGAAAAACTATGGAAGTATATACGTTGTTGCTACATGTACTAGACGAGGGAATAACCTTAACGTATTCATATTGAAAATCGGAAGTAGTAAATAATTAATTGCAATGATTAATATAACTACAAGGAATGTATAGTTGAGTTTATCCCGCTATTTGCCGGACAGTAAGACCCCTACCTCAAAATTCAGCGAAAGTAAAGAAGTTAGGTGGGGGCCCTGCTGCCCGTAAAAGTCCGATTAGTGAGAGTTGATTAAAGTTTCGATTTATATCGATTATAAAAAAGAACAAGTAATTATTATAACTATTGTGCAAAATTTGATATAATAAAAGAACGAACGTTCTGATTAGGGAGTGAGTACTATGCGAGAAATGTATCCGAAAAATGGTCGTGTTATTTTACATGTAGATATGAATTGCTTTTTCGCATCTGTTGAAATTGCTCATGATCCATCATTACAAGGAAAGCCATTAGCGGTTGCTGGAAATGAAAAAGAGAGAAAAGGAATTATTATAACATGTAGTTATGAGGCGAGAGAATACGGAATACGTACGACGATGCCCCTTTGGGAAGCGAAAAGGTTATGCCCGCAATTAGTTGTAAGGCGTCCTAATTTCACATTATATCGCGAAGCTTCATTTCAAATGTTTCAAGTCCTTTCTCGTTTTACAGAAAAGATACAACCAGTCTCAATAGATGAAGGATATTTAGATATTACAGATTGCTACGCACTTGGTTCGCCTCTTGAAATAGCAAAGATGATTCAACAAGCACTATTAACAGAGTTGCAGCTTCCGTGTAGTATCGGAATCGCTCCAAATCTTTTCCTAGCAAAAACAGCTTCTGATATGAAAAAACCTCTCGGTATTACCGTACTTCGAAAACGTGATATTCCAGAAATGATTTGGCCACTTTCAGTTGAAGCAATGCATGGGATTGGAGAAAAAACAGCTGAAAAATTAAATGAAATTCATATACATACAATTGAACAGTTAGCGAAGGGAGACGAGCATATCATTCGCGCTAAAATTGGCAAGCACGGTATTGATTTACAAAAGCGTGCAAAAGGTACGGATGATAGGGAAGTGGATCCGAGTCAAATGGGCCAACATAAAAGTGTCGGTAACTCGATGACTTTTTCAAAGGATATGGATGAAGAGAAAGAATTACTTGATATGTTAGAACGGTTATCAAAATCAGTGAGTAAAAGATTACAAAAGCGAACCCTTGTCAGCTATAATATTCAAATTATGATTAAATACCATGATAGGCGAACAGTAACACGGAGTAAGCAATTGAAAAATGCAATTTGGGAAGAACGCGATATTTTTCAAGCAGCATCCCGTTTATGGAAGCAACATTGGGATGGTGATTCCGTTCGTTTACTAGGTGTTACAGCTACTGAAATAGAGTGGAAGACAGAATCGGTGAAACAATTAGATTTATTTTCATTTGAAGAGGATGCGAAAAAAGAACCACTACTTGCTGTCATTGATCAAATTAACGATAAGTATGGAACACCGATTTTACAACGAGGTAGTCAACTACTACGTAAGCAAGAGAAGTCGTTTCAACAAAAGTTAGAAAATAAGTTTATGTAGAAGGTGTCATGAAGTAGTAAAATCATGACACCTTTCCTAGTTAACTCGCTTCTAAATTTAAAGAAGTCTTCCATCCAGCTCCAGTAACGCCAGATTCTAATAGCATTCTACTTACTATTTTTTCAATTAAGATAGCCGCATTTGTCTTGCAATGTAATGTAGCCTGTATACACACCTTTTGATTAGAATCTACGTCTTCACTATACAACTCTTTTAAACCGATTCCTTCTGTACTTACCATATGCATAAGTAAAAAACGAATATGTGCTTCATTTTCTTCTGAACAAGTAAGGGAAAGTAAGTAGTTCGTTTGTTCTGGTGATTCTTCTTTTGATTTTTTATTCATAAAAAGAGCAATTGGGCGAAGAAGTATATTTGCTAGTAACACGCCGGCTGCACCTAATATAGCTGCAACGAGGAAACCGGCGCCTGTAAGAGTACCGACAGCAGCTGCACACCATAAAGTAGCTGCTGTATTTAGCCCTCTAATACTAAAACCATCGCGGATAATAACGCCACCCCCTAAAAATCCAATACCACTAACGACTTGAGCAGCAATGCGGGATGGGCTAGCATCATGATCAAGCATGACGGATAATAAAACAAATATACAGGCACCAAGTGATACGAGAGCATTTGTCCGTAACCCAGCCATTCGGTGTCTCCATTGTCTTTCCATTCCAATGCAAGCTCCTACAATAATTGCTATAACTAACCTGAATACAATGTCGTACCATACCATCATGGTCACCTCCATATATAATATGTGTTATGTTTTTTAGAATGAGCGGGGGATACCCACTCATTCTTATTTTTACAACCAGCTATGAAACTTTTTAATATAAAGCTTTTTCAGGAATTGTGTTAAAAAAGCGTAGCCTAATAGTATTCCTACTAACCAAGGGAAATAGTTAAGTGGCAATGCTTGTAAACCAACGGCTGCACCAAGTGGTGAGAATGGAATATAAATCCCGATTGCCATAATAAGAGCGGTTAATAAAACGACTGGTGTTGATGCAGTGCTTTGAATAAATGGAATCTTTTGTGTTCTTATCATGTGAACAATTAAAGTTTGTGTTAACAACCCAACGACAAACCAACCGGACTGGAATAATGATTGCTCGCTCGGTGTATTTGCACCAAATACATTCCACATGACTACGTATGTGATAATATCAAATATAGAACTAATTGGGCCGATACAAATAATGAAGTTTCGTAAGTTTGCAGTATCCCATTTTCGTGGTTTTTCTAGAAACTCTTTATCCATTTTGTCCCATGGAATAGAAAGTTGTGAAATATCATAAAGTAAGTTTTGAATTAAAAGATGAATGGCAAGCATCGGTAAAAAAGGAATGAAAGCACTTGCTACTAACACGCTAAACACATTACCGAAGTTAGAGCTAGCTGTCATCTTAATATATTTTAAAATATTTCCGAATGTAGTACGTCCTTCTAAAATCCCTGCTTCTAATATAGTTAAACTTTTTTCGAGTAGAATAATATCGGAAGCTTCTTTCGCAATATCAGTAGCAGTATCAACAGATATTCCGACATCAGCTTCACGTAATGCTACAGCATCGTTAATGCCGTCTCCCATGTAACCTACAGTGTATCCATTTCCTTGTAATGCGTGTATAATACGAGATTTTTGCATGGGATTAAGCTTCGCAAATACAGTCGTTTCTTCGGCAAGTTTTGCTAATGCTTTATCTGGTAAAGAATCAATCTCGTAACCGAGGATTGGTTCGCAGATATCTAATCCAACTTCTTTACAAACCTTTCTTGTAACAATTTCGTTATCGCCAGTTAAAATTTTCACTTGTACACCATGTTTTTGTAATGCTTGAATTGCAGCTGCTGCAGATGGTTTCGGTGGATCTAAAAAGCCGATATATCCAGCGAGAATCATATCAGTTTCGTCTTTTACTGCGTACTCTGTATCATTTATTCTTCTATCTTTTTTATAAGCCACAGCAATAACCCGCATACCTTCACTATTTAGTGTCTCACTTATTTTTTTGACATTTGAACGTATTTCCTCGGTGAGTGGAACGATTTTTTCATCCACTTCAGTGTAGTTACAAATTGATAAAATTTCTTCTACGGCACCTTTACAAACCATTGTATGTTCACCTGAAATATCCTTTACGATGACTGACATACGCCGGCGGGCGAAATCGAATGGAATTTCATCTAGCTTTTGAAAAGCTGATGGATTAAATGTATTGTTTTCCTCTGTATGCTTAATAACAGCTTTATCTATTAAATTTTTCAATCCAGTTTGATAGAAACTATTTAAATAGGCAAATTGCAAGACGCGATTGCATTCATTTCCCTTGGGATCTAAGTGACGAACAAGGACAACTTTATCTTCTGTTAAAGTTCCTGTTTTATCTGTACAAAGAATGTTCATAGCACCTAAGTTTTGAATAGAATTTAGCTGTTTTACAATTACTTTTTGTTTAGACATTTTAACGGCACCTTTAGCTAAATTAGCAGTTACAATCATTGGTAACATTTCAGGTGTAAGGCCAACAGCGACGGCAATAGCGAAGAAGAAAGCTTCTTGCCAATCACCTTTTGTGAATCCATTAATGAGAAGGACAATAGGTGCCATAATAAGCATGAATGTAATTAAGAGCCAGCTTACTTTGTTTACACCTTTATCAAAGCTTGTTTCTACACGCTTTCCAATTACCTTATTGGCTAAAGAGCCGAAATACGTATCGGTACTTGTTGAGATGACAACAGCTTTTGCGCTACCACTTACAATATTTGTTCCCATGAAACAAAGGTTTTCCATATCGAGTGGATTGTAATTTTTTTTCATGTTTGTCGGTAAGATATGCTTATTTTCTGTATGGTAGCAGTGTTCGTATTTTTCTACAGGAAGTGCTTCCCCTGTTAAAGAAGATTGATTAACAAATAAATCTTTAGCGGATACAATACGCACATCAGCTGGAATGATATCACCGGCTGAAAGGGAAATGATATCGCCAGGTACAAGTTCCTCAATTGGAATTTCTGTTGTGTAATTTCGATTTAAATTCGTTACATTTTTTGTTTCATGTACAAATCCATTTATTCTAAATACGCTTGCAGTTGTTCGAACCATAGCTTTTAACTTATCGGCAGCTTTTTGAGAACGAAATTCTTGGGAAAACCGAATTGTTGCACTAAGTAGTACCATTGCAGATACGACAATTGTTCCTTGCATATCATCCGTGAAAAAGGAGAGTGCTCCAAGAGCTAATAAAACGAAAATAAATGGATTTTTAAATGCCAACAGAAATTGAATGTACCACGGCGCCATTTTATTATGAGCTATTTCGTTCGGACCATATAAAGAAAGTCTACGAGACGCTTCTTGTTTAGATAATCCATCTTGTGTTGTTTCTAAAAGTTTTAACGCAGAGCTTACATCTTGTGTTGCAACCGCCACTAATAATTCGTTATTTGTTTTCATGCTATCTTGCTCATAAGCATGCTTTGTTTCTTGTCTTTGTAAATTAAACATCGGTAGTTCCTCCTCTGTCATGAAGGAGGAAACAATCTGTTACCTAACTATTTGAAATGGTGAGGAACAGTTTCTTTCCTACCTACATGATGAAATATGAATGTAAAACGTATGGGTATCTGGGCCGAATCATCAATTGCCAACTGTTCCTCACCTCCGTACAATTTAGTAGTTTCTGAATATGCTATGTTTGTTTCATAGTAAGGTGCATATAGACGTAAAAAGACCTTTACTCAAAACGAGTAAAGGTCTGAATTCGCAGCTAAAAGAGTCCACAACAAAGACTGTTAGTAGACATAAATAAAAACAGTTTTTGTGTATGACAAAATACATGCACCTCTCCCTCGTTGAGTTTTAGCACTGTATAGCATAGGTACTGAAACCAGCTACATTAAAAAAGGCCTTCATTCCGACCTTTCCTGTTGACCCATTGGCGTCTCTCGACATTTTTGGGCAGCAGCGTTTCTCTATACAGGAGCCTCACCTAACAGAGACCATATTCAATTACATGTTGAATGTTAGCACTGTAAAATCGTAGTGTCAATATCTTTTTATCTGTGTTTTTAAAATATTAAATGGATTTATAATAGATATATGGGATGAAATGTATGATATTGATTATGAATAATATGGAAAATAAATATTTTTATAAAAGGGGAATTTGTAATGGTACCACAAAATTTTATTATAAATATTGAGAATCAAAAATAGAAAACAAATTGTTTCTTTTGCGCTACAAGCAAAAGAGTTATTCAATAAATCAAGTGAAAAGATAATTTTAGATGAGTTTGATCAAAGTATGTATACAGACTTTTGGACGGAATATAATCATTTGCTAAATAAGTATAAATAAAAAAGCACTGTAACCAGTGCTTTTTTATTATAGATTACGAGATTGTAGGGTTTTCAAAAATAACAATCTCTGAACTGTTTGTAGTTGAAACGCGTTGGGCGTAATATGTTAAAGCTGAAGAAATATATGCTGGTAACGTATCATTTGTATGTGATGTTGTATATTCATGGATTAATTCCTTTAAAGTTGTCCATTCTAATTGTGCTGGGTGATCAGACACGAAAGAACTTACCCAGCGATCAAATGAAGATGAAAAATCAGTTTGTAAACGAAATACTTCTTTCATAATAAAACGCTCCCTTAAAATGTAGTATAATCATTTTAACACAAAACACGAACGATAGCTAAATTTTTTGAGTATAACGTTCGTGTTATATAGTTGTCTAGATGTTTGGTTATGTAAATTCAATTTGCCATTTGAAATAACATTCCGTAAGATGAGAGATAGAGTATATTTAGAGCTGGAGGAAAGAAAGTGGAATTTGTATTTTTAGGAACTGGTGCAGGTGTTCCTTCAAAAGGAAGGAACGTTTCAGCAATTGCTTTACAATTGTTAGAAGAACGAGGACAAACTTGGTTATTTGATTGTGGCGAGGCCACGCAACATCAAATATTACATACATCTGTACGTCCGCGCCGCATTGAAAAAATATTTATTACGCATTTACATGGCGATCATATTTTTGGATTGCCTGGTTTATTAGGTAGCCGTTCATTTCAAGGAGGAACTACGCCTTTAACGGTGTATGGACCGAAAGGAATTAAACAATTTATTGAAGTGGCATTATCGGTAAGTACGACACATGTGAAATATCCACTTGAAGTTGTGGAGATAACAGAAGAAGGTACCGTATTTGAAGATAATGAATTTTATGTAGAAACGAAAAGATTGTCACACGGTATAGAATGCTTTGGATATCGTATTGTAGAGAAAGATATACAAGGTGCTCTTTTAGTTGATAAGTTGCTTGAGATGGGTGTGAAACCAGGTCCAATCTTTAAACGTTTAAAAGATGGTGAAGTAGTTGAATTAGAGGATGGCACGATATTAAATGGAAATGAGTTTATCGGCCCACCTCAAAAAGGAAGAATTATTACTATCTTAGGTGATACGCGATATTGCGAAGCGAGTAGGGAGCTTGCGCAAGATGCAGATGTACTTGTCCATGAAGCGACTTTCGCAGCAGAAGATGAGCAACAAGCGTATGATTATTTTCATTCTACATCTAAGCAAGCTGCGAGCATTGCACTTCAGGCAAATGCGAAGCGACTAATATTAACTCACATTAGTTCTCGTTATCAAGGAGATACATATAAGGAATTATTGAAAGAGGCTAGAGAGTTGTTTTCTAATACAGAAATAGCGACAGATTTGAAATCATTCCCAGTAGAAAAATAATAATTTTGTAAAAAATGGTAACGGCGGGTTACCATTTTTTTATGTCTAAAAAAATTTAAAAATAAAACTGTTATTATTTTATACTTATACTTGGATGGTACAGAAAATTAGAATGGTTTGAATATATACGATAAAAATACGAAATAATGATTATTTAGAAAAACTGTTATATAAGTCAGATGACATACAAGTGATACAAATAGCAGAAATGGACTGTTATTCAGAACTTTTAAAATTCAACAAAAGTAAGCGTTTTATAAAAAACAAGCTATAATGAGGGCAGATTATAATTTATGATAAGTCGCATGTATTTTAGTCATTATCGTAACAAGTGAAGTTGACTAAATCATGAGAGAGTAACACGAGAATTATAATAGGAAAGATATTACTATTATTTGTCATAAGTCTTTTTCACTTTTTAGCTAAACGATATGATTAGCAAGTGTAGCTATTGCGAGTTCCTTAGTAGAAGCTTTTTATTAATAAGGTGGTGGAGATTTAATTGGTACACCACTCTTTAAAAGAGTTCAGAACATCAGCAGGTAGTCTAGGCGGAATAGCGGGTGCAAATTTAGTTGCATTAGCAATGGTTATATCACTTGTTTATGCTATGCTTGCAATGGCTTCTGTGTTAAACTTTGGATTGCTACCAGACTTTATTCTGGATCATCTTGTATCATTTTTAAATGAAAATAATGCTAAGATTCTTATGTAGTATGATAACTGGTATTATTTCAGGTTATATTGGATTACTTTTATTCAAAAACTATCCAATTCGTACAGCAGAACAAATTCGTGGTACAACTGGAAAAGCGACAGATGTAGCAACTTAATAGAATAGTAGAATAAATTTTTTCATAGAGGTTTAGGGGGAGTTATGATGAAGTATCGCTCAGTATTTGATATTATCGGTCCAGTTATGATTGGACCATCAAGTTCACATACAGCAGGCGCGGCAAGAATGGGGCAAGTTGCTCGCCAGCTGTTTCGTCATGAACCAGAAAGAGTAAGCATTTCGTTATATGGATCATTTGCAAAGACGTATCGAGGGCATGGTACGGATGTAGCACTAATCGGTGGAATATTAGGATTTGAAACAGATGACTTACGTATTCCAGAGGCGCTAGAAATAGCAAAAGAGCGCGAAATTGAAGTGGAATTCATTGAAGAAGATGCCAATGCACCTCATCCAAATACAGCGAGAATTCGTTTGTATAAAGGTGAAGATGAAATTGAAGTTGTTGCTTGCTCAATTGGTGGCGGTAAAATTGAAGTTGTAGAATTAAACGGATTCGATCTTCAATTATCAGGCACGAGCCCAGCACTACTTATTGTAAATAACGATCGCTTCGGTGCTATTGCAGCGGTAGCTTCAATCCTTGCGAAACATGAGATTAACATTAGTACAATGAGTGTTTCTCGTAAAGAAAAAGGAAGAAGAGCGCTTATGGTCATTGAAACAGATGAATTATTAGCAGATGAAGTAATTGAAGAAATAAAAGCGCAACAAAATATTTGTCAAGTAACTATTATGGAATAATTGCAGGGGGGACACACCATGTTTCGGAACGCAGCGGAACTAGTGGCGCAAGCTAAAGAACAAAATGTAAAAATCGCAGAAATTATGATTCAATGTGAAATGGAAACAAGAAGTATTTCACGTGAAGAAGTAATTGCTGGTATGGAAAAGAACTTAGTCGTGATGGAGCAAGCAGTAGAACGTGGTATTCGCGGCGTGAAATCACCAACTGGTTTAACTGGTGGAGATGCTGTAAAAGTTCAAGCGTATATGAAGAGCGGAAAAGGCTTATCTGGAGATACGATTTTGGATGCAGTAAGCAAAGCTGTTGCAACAAATGAAGTAAACGCAGCGATGGGAATTATTTGTGCAACACCAACAGCAGGTTCTGCTGGAACAGTGCCAGGTGTACTATTTGCACTAAGAGAAAAATTGCAGCCTACACGTGAAGAAATGATTGAATTCTTATTTACAGCAGGAGCTTTCGGTATGGTTGTTGCGAATAACGCTTGTATTTCTGGTGCAGCGGGAGGATGCCAAGCTGAAGTTGGTTCAGCAAGTGGAATGGCGGCTGCAGCCGCAGTTGAGATGGCTGGTGGAACACAAGATCAAGCAGCTACAGCGATGGCAATTTCATTAAAGAACATGCTTGGTTTAGTGTGTGATCCTGTTGCAGGACTTGTAGAAGTACCTTGTGTAAAACGTAATGCAGCAGGAGCTGCGAATGCGATGATTTCAGCAGATTTAGCATTAGCTGGTGTAACGAGTACAATTCCATGTGATGAAGTAATTGAGGCAATGTTTAGAATCGGACAAACGATGCCAGTAGCACTTCGTGAAACAGCAGAAGGTGGACTTGCAGCAACGCCGACTGGTCGTCGCCTGCAAGAAGAGATTTTTGGGAAGAACAATAACTAAGTGTAATTATAGAAAAAGGAGCTCAAATAAACTTGAGCTCCTTTTTCTATTTTTCTTTTGTTAGTTGTTTTAATGTTTTTCCAAGATTATGTGATCGTTCCGTTGCCTGTTTAATACAAGAAATAAGTGCTTGTTGAAATTTATGTTCTTGTAATACTTCAATACCTGCTTCGGTAGTTCCACCAGGAGAAGTAATTTCCTTTCTCAAAATAGAAGGGTGTTTGTCACTTGCTTTTAGCATTTCAGCAGCACCAATCATCGTTTGAAGAATAAGTGATTTTGCAACATCTTCTTTTAAACCGATTTTTTTTGCAGCTTCTTCCATAGCTTCCACTACGTAATAAATATAAGCAGGTCCACTTCCGGATAATGCAGTGACAGCATGCATATCTTCTTCCTCTACAACAGAGACGAGACCAATCGTTTCAAATAAAGATGTTGCAGTGCGAATATGCTCCGCTGTTGCATGTTTTGAAGGGGAGATAGCGGTAGCTGATTTTAAAATGGCTGCGGATGTATTTGGCATTGCACGAATAATTGGAACGTCTTTTTGAAGTAGTTTTCTAATTGAGTCAGTAGAAACACCTGCTAGTAATGAAATAATAAGCACGTTATTATTTATGTATTCTTTAAAAGGGGTAAGCGCCTCTGCAACATCCTTTGGTTTCATTGCTAGAAAAAGAATATTTGCATCAGTAAGTAATTCTTTTTTATTATGAGTACCTTTGACACCGTATTTTTTATGTAGCTCTTGTAATCTTGTCTCGTTAGAACGATTACTTACAGTAATTTGTTCACCTTTAACGACATTTGCATGTAACAAGCCACCAATAATAGCTTCGGCAATAGAGCCTGCACCGAGAAAGGAAATGTTTTGAATAGACATGATGTTCCTCCTTTAATTTTGGTTAGAAATTCTTATAAATGTACATACATTCGTTTTTTTATAGGAAACACCTCTTTTTATCTGAAAATAATGACAAATATATATAGAAGTTGTAAACTGAAGAAGTATTCATTTTTGAACCGGAAAGAGACAGGGGGGCTAAGCATGACGGCGATTCACCGAATGGAGATTCCTGTACCATTTGCAGTGGAAACTGTGAATGTGTTTTTAGTTGAGGGGGAGACATTAACATTAATTGATACAGGGACGAATACAGAAGAGGCAAGGAATGCGTTAGAAAGTCAATTAGGTGCATTAGGACATACGATAGAAGATATTGAAACAGTAGTCATTACGCATCATCATGCAGATCATTGTGGACTTTTAAATATATTTTCTGAGAAGACGAATATTATTGGACATCCTTGGAATGAGCCTTGGATTACACAAAATCCAGAATTTTTAAAGCGGTATCATGAATTTTTTAGAGAGACGGCCTTACAGTTTGGTGTGCCAGCAGCATTTTTGAAAGACGAGTCGTTATTGACGACGAGGACACTTAAATATTCTTGTAATAGATCGTTAACGCATACTGTGAGAGAAGGAGATCGTATTGATTCTTTGCCTGGATTTACAGTGCTTGAAACACCAGGTCATGCTTCTACTCATATTTCTTTATATAGAGAATCTGATGGAATATTAATTGGTGGAGATGCTCTCATTAGTCATATTTCTTCGAATCCAATACTAGAACCGCCATATGAAGGGCAAACAGAGCGGGCACGCCCATTACTACAATATAATCAAACATTACAGCGTTTAAGCGAAATGAATATTTCACGCATTTTATCAGGGCATGGGGAAGATGTTCTAAATGTGAAACAACTTATTGAAACGAGATTACAAAAGCAAGAAACACGTGCTTTTAAAGTGCTTGAGTTATTAAAGGAAAAACCAATGACAGCATTTGAAGTATGTGTAAAACTATTTCCGGTATTATATAAAGAACAATTACCACTTACTATTTCAGAAACGGTTGGACAATTGGACTATTTAGCATATAATCAACAAGTGATGATTGATGAGTCATCGCAACAATTGATTTATTATGCAAAGTAGGTGACAGCAATGACAGGACGTTTACAAAATAAAGTAATCGTCATTACAGGTGCTTCTAGTGGGATTGGTGAGCAAGTTGCAATGCAAGTTGCAGCACAGGGAGCGACTCCAGTATTAATGGCTCGAACAGAAGAGAAACTACAAGTGTTAGTAGACAAAATTAAAGAAACTTATAATACGCCTTGCTATTATTATGTATTAGATGTAAGTGAAGAGATGGAAGTACAGTCTGTTTTTTCAAAGGTATTACAAGAAGTGGGACGTATTGATATATTAGTAAACAATGCGGGATTTGGTATTTTTAAAACGTTTGAAGATGCGTCAATGGGTGAAGTAAAAGATATGTTCCAAGTAAATGTATTTGGATTAGTAGCATGTACGAAAGCGGTACTACCTTATATGGTAAACAAGAACGAAGGACATATTATTAATATTGCTTCACTTGCCGGAAAAATTGCAACTCCGAAATCAAGTGCGTATGCAGCAACGAAACATGCTGTATTAGGATTTACGAATAGTTTACGCATGGAATTAGCGAATACAGATATTTATGTTACAGCAATTAATCCAGGTCCGATAGATACAAACTTTTTTGAAATAGCGGATCAATCTGGTACATATGTAAAGAATATGGGACGTTACATGTTAAAACCAACATACGTAGCAGAACAAATCGTAAAGTCGATGCACACGAAAAAACGTGAAGTAAACTTACCGAAGTGGATGGGAATTGGTCCAAAACTTTATGCTTTATTCCCAGGTTTATTTGAACGTGTAGCAGGTAAATCATTAAGTAAAAAATAGGAGATTTCCACATGGAAATCTCCTATTTTTTATTGTTTTCCAGTCACATAATCATAAACAATATCCTCAATCTCCTCGTATAAATCAATTTCAATATTTGAATGAGTCACCGTTTGAATATGTTTCACTAGCATTTCCTGATCTTCTTTTGATATTGGACTGCATTGATATTGCTGAAAACTTTTTATAATCATTTTCTCAATTAATTTTTCGTTCATATTTTTTCCCGCCTGTATGTACGTATGTATTGTTTTATTGTACTTGAAGTGAAATAAAAAAACTACTATGCACTATTTTTGTATAAAAATTCGGTTGAGTATATTATTTTTCTAATAAAATTAAGTTTTTTTAGATTTAAAAATTTATAAATATTTAATTGACTCTATAAATATACAATATTATAATCATACTTAATTTAAAGAATCGATTTGAGGAGGAACTTATGAAAGTCGCAATTATTGGAGCCACTGGATATGGGGGCATTGAATTAATTCGTTTATTAGAACAACATCCATATTTTTCGATAGCATCTCTTCATTCTTTTTCGCAAGTTGGTGAGTGTATAACAAATGTATATCCGCATCTTCGAAATGTTCTCGTTCATACGTTACAAGAAATTGATGTGAAGACAATAGGGAAAGAAGCAGAAATCGTATTTCTAGCAACACCAGCAGGAGTATCGGCGGAGTTAACTCCCAAGTTATTAGCAGAAGGTTTAAAAGTAATTGACCTATCTGGAGACTTTCGTATGATAGATCCTTCGTCATATGAACTGTGGTATAAAAGGCCAGCAGCGAAAGAAGAAATTCTTAGAAAAGCAGTGTATGGGTTAAGTGAATGGAAAAGGACTGGGATTCAAAAGGCAAATTTAATTGCAAACCCAGGATGTTTTGCTACAGCCACATTGCTAGCGATAGCGCCGTTAGTACGTAGCGGCATGATTGAAGAAGATTCGATTATTATTGATGCGAAATCAGGGGTATCAGGAGCAGGTAAAACACCAACAACAATGACTCACTTTCCTGAGCTATATGATAACTTGCACATTTATAAAGTGAATGAGCATCAGCACGTTCCAGAGATTGAGCAAATGCTTACAGAATGGAATAATGGATCACAGCCAATTACATTTAGCACACATTTAATACCGATATCACGAGGAATTATGATTACACTTTATGCAAAAGTAAAACAAAAGATGGAAATAAAGCAACTTCAAAAATTGTATGAAGAAACGTATGAACAATCGCCTTTCATCCGAATTTGTACGCAAGGGAAATTTCCAAGTCCAAAAGAAGTGAGAGGCTCAAATTATTGTGATATTGGCATAGCTTACGATGAAAGAACTGAAAGAGTTACGGTCGTTTCTGTTATAGACAATATGATGAAAGGCGCGGCTGGGCAAGCGATTCAAAATGCAAACATAATAGCGGGACTAGAAGAGACAACAGGTTTACAACATATGCCGCTTTATCTATAAGGGGGACATGATGATTAAAGTAGCGTCTATTACAAAATTAGAAAATGGTTCAATTGTAACGCCTAAAGGCTTTTCGGCAATTGGTACTGTAAATGGTCTGAAAAAGGAGAAAAAGGATTTAGGGGCAATCGTTTGTGACGTACCAGCATCATGTGCCGCTGTGTATACAACGAATCAAATACAAGCAGCCCCTTTGCAAGTAACGAAGGATAGTATAACGGCAGAAGGGAAGTTACAAGCAATTATCGTTAATAGTGGAAATGCAAATGCTTGTACTGGAATGCAAGGATTACAAGACGCATACGAGATGCGCGCGTTAGGGGCGGAACATTTTGGAGTGAAAGAAAATTACGTTGCAGTAGCTTCAACAGGTGTAATTGGTGTTCCACTGCCGATGGATATAATCCGAAAGGGGATTGCAACTCTTATACCGACGAAGGAAGAAAGTGGAGCGTATTCTTTTTCTGAAGCAATTTTAACGACGGATCTTATCACGAAAGAAACTTGCTATGAAATGATTATTGATGGGAAGAAAGTGGCGATTGCGGGTGTTGCAAAGGGTTCAGGGATGATTCATCCGAATATGGCAACGATGCTTAGTTTTATTACGACAGATGCTCATATAGAGCATGACGTATTGCAAACAGCATTATCCCAAATTACGAATCATACATTTAATCAAATTACGGTAGATGGAGATACTTCTACGAATGATATGGTCATCGTTATGGCAAGTGGATTATCAGAAACAAGCCCGATAAATATGGAACATACAGATTGGGAAACTTTCGTATGTACTTTACAGAAGGTATGTGAAGATTTAGCAAAAAAAATTGCGCAAGATGGTGAAGGCGCTACGAAGTTAATAGAAGTAAATGTGCTAGGAGCTCAAACGAATGAAGAGGCAAAAAAAATTGCAAAGCAAATAGTCGGTTCGAGTCTTGTGAAAACAGCAATACATGGTGAAGACCCAAACTGGGGGCGAATTATTAGCAGTATTGGACAAAGTGAAGTAGTTATTAATCCGAACACAATTGACATTACTCTTCAATCTATATCGGTATTAAAAAATAGTGAGCCTCAAATATTTTCTGAAGAAGAAATGAAAGAGAGATTACAAGAAGATGAAATAGTCATTAATGTGTACTTACACTTAGGTGAAGAGACAGGATCAGCTTGGGGCTGTGACTTAAGCTATGAATATGTGAAAATAAATGCTTGTTATCGTACATAAGGAGAGAGAAGATGAGCGATTATATTGTAGTGAAATGCGGCGGTAGTATGTTGAATCAATTAAATGATGTGTTTTTTGAATGTATAAAGAAATTGCAACAGAAGTATAAAGTAGTGATTGTTCATGGTGGTGGACCAGAAATTGATGCCAAATTAAAAGATTGTAACATCAACGTAGAAAAAAGAGATGGATTACGGATAACACCAAAAGAAGTTATGGATGTTGTTCAAATGGTGCTATGCGGAAGTACGAATAAAAAATTCGTAATGAATTTACAAAAGCATAATTTACTTGCTGTAGGTTGTTCAGGGTGTGACGGCAATTTACTTCAAGTTCAACCTGTCAGCGAGGAGATAGGATATGTGGGAGAAGTAAGTTATGTAGAAACAGCCTTATTAAAAGGATTAATAAATATGGGGTATATTCCTGTTATTGCTCCAATCGGGGTAAATGGTAATGAAATTTATAACATAAATGCGGACAATGCTGCAGCTGGGATTGCGGCTGCGTTAGGGGCAAAAGAGCTGATTTTTATTACGGATGTAGATGGAATATTACATGAAGGGAATTTGGTAAAGGAAACGGATGAATCTGAAATTGCTACTTTTATAGAAACAGGTGTTATTACAGGTGGGATGATTCCGAAAGTACAGGCGGCACTAGCATCATTAAAAATGGGAGTGCAAAAGATAAGTATTGTGAATGGTACAAAAGATTTTACTGAGGTTACGGGAGAGTGTATTGGAACGACGGTAACGAAAGGCGTGAGTATTGCATGACGAGTCATCTTTTTCAAACGTATGGCAGAAGAACTATTGAGTTTGTAAAGGGAACTGGAACGAAAGTTATTGATAATAACGGTAAGGAATATTTAGATTTCACATCAGGAATTGGCGTATGTAATTTAGGACATTGTCACCCTACTGTTCTCAAAGGTGTACAAGATCAACTTGATGATATATGGCATATATCTAACCTGTTTACAAACAGCTTACAAGAAGAAGTTGCGTCATTATTAACAGAAAATAGAGCATTAGATTATGTGTTTTTCTGTAATAGTGGGGCAGAGGCAAATGAAGCGGCTTTAAAGTTAGCACGTAAGCATACTGGAAAATCTCTCGTCGTAACATGCCAGCAGTCTTTTCACGGTAGAACATTTGGAACGATGAGTGCAACAGGCCAAGATAAGGTAAAAGAAGGATTTGGTCCATTACTTCCATCTTTTTTACATATCCCTTTTAATGATATTAAAGCATTAGAGGAAGTAATGAATGAAGAAGTTGCGGCGGTAATGGTAGAAGTTGTTCAAGGAGAGGGAGGAGTAATACCTGCCGATCTATCTTTTTTGAAAGAGATTGAAACATTATGTAATAAGTTCGGTTCCTTATTTATTATAGACGAAGTACAAACGGGGATAGGAAGAACTGGAACACTATTCGCTTATGAACAAGTGCGAATAGAGCCTGATATCGTTACCGTTGCAAAGGCACTTGGGAATGGGGTTCCTGTCGGAGCGATGATTGGCCGGAAAGAGCTCGGAACGTCGTTTACTGCAGGATCACACGGTTCAACTTTTGGCGGGAATTACATCGCGATGGCTGCAGCGAAAGAAGTATTGCAAGTGAGTAAAAAACCATCGTTTTTAAAAGAAGTACAAGAAAAGGGCGAGTACGTATTAGAGAAGTTGCAAGAGGAATTACAGCATGTCGAATGTATTCAAAATATACGTGGTAAGGGGCTTATGATTGGGATTGAGTGTAAGCATGAAGTTGCAAGTTTTATAGAACAACTAGAAAACGAAGGGCTTCTCGTATTACAAGCAGGCCCTAATGTTATAAGACTATTACCGCCACTCATTGTCACGAATGAAGAGTTAGAACAGGCAGTATATATAATAAAAAAAGTAGTTTGTACAAAAAACGTATCAATCATATAAGGGGGAAGTTTCATGTCAACTGTACAAGTACCGAAATTAAATACGAAAGATCTTTTAACACTAGAAGAATTAACGAAAGAAGAAATTATTTCTTTAATTGAGTTCGCTATATATTTAAAAAAGAATAAGCAAGAGCCTTTATTACAAGGCAAAATATTAGGGCTTATTTTTGATAAGCATTCAACTCGTACTCGTGTATCTTTTGAAGCGGGAATGGTACAACTCGGGGGACATGGTATGTTTTTAAGTGGAAAAGAGATGCAAATGGGAAGAGGAGAAACTGTTTCAGATACTGCGAAAGTATTATCGCAGTATATTGACGGGATTATGATACGTACATTCTCGCACGCGGATGTAGAAGAGCTTGCAAAAGAATCGAGCATTCCTGTTATTAACGGTTTAACGGATGATCATCATCCTTGTCAAGCATTGGCAGACCTCATGACAATATATGAAGAAACAAATACATTTAAAGGAATAAAATTGGCTTACGTAGGTGACGGAAATAATGTATGTCATTCATTGTTGCTAGCGAGTGCAAAAGTCGGAATGCATATGACTGTTGCAACGCCTGTAGGATATGAACCGAATGAAGAGATTGTAAAAAAAGCGTTAGCGATTGCCAAGGAAACAGGAGCTGAGATTGAAGTTTTGCATAATCCTGAATTAGCGGTGAATGAAGCAGATTTCATTTATACTGACGTTTGGATGAGCATGGGGCAAGAGGGCGAAGAAGAGAAATATTCTTTATTTCAACCTTACCAAATCAATAACGAACTTGTTAAGCATGCGAAGCAAACATATCGTTTCTTACACTGTTTACCTGCCCATCGTGAAGAAGAAGTAACAGGAAAAATTATAGATGGACCGCAGTCTATCGTCTTTGAGCAAGCTGGTAATCGATTGCATGCTCAAAAAGCGTTATTAGTGAGTTTATTTAAAAATGTAGAAGAGCCTTCCTAAAAGGGAGGTTTTTTTATATTAAAATGTCATATGTATATTTAGTTAACCATTTCGATATCATTTATAATAAAAGAGAAAACTAAATTTGTTTTTCAGAGTGTGTAAGGACATACTACATATAAAAATATAGTTAAAGAGATGATGAGGGTGAAAACAACTAAGAAAACATATTCGTTTTTTCAGCGGATGTGGAGAATATTAAAGTTTCAATATTATAAGTTGCTTCGATCGCCAGAAGGCGCAAAGAAAGTATCGTTAGGGTTTGCTATAGGATTCGGCTTAGAAATGTTAGTCATTTATACGGCATCGCTCGTATATGTAATATTTTATCCAATCGTCAGGTTAGCAAAGGGATCTTTTCCTGCGGCAGTTATTGGCAATATTATTGGGAAAATATCGTTTCTCCCAGTATTTTTATTTCCGCTTGCGTATGCGCTAGGAAAAATGATTTATCCATTTCATGTACAGAAAATTCATCATGAACCATTTACGATATCGGACTTGTTTTCAAGTCACATTTTTACGATATTAAAGAGCTTATTACAAAGTGAAGTGTATGTATTAATTGGAATGACGATTTTAGGAGTTGTGTTTGGTCTCATTTCGTATTTCGTTGTGCATTATTTATACGAAAAGAACCGTAAGTTACGCTTGAAGAAAAGGAAGAAACGAGTGAGAGAACCACTTGTACAATTATAAACAATGTCACATCCATTTTCTCCTTTGAATATGTTTAAGAAAAAGGAGGAGAGGATAATGTATTATTATTACGTACCTCAAGTATATCCATATGTAAATTATTATCCGGTTTATGATACGAGTAGACAATACGAATTATATCGGCAACAACAATTACAGCAATTATCACAAATACCACAATTACCACAACAACAGCCTACACAGGAAAAAAAACCATATTTAACAACATGGCCATATTCCAATGTGTACTATGGTAACTATTACGAATCATAAAGCTGCTTCTATTTAGAAGCAGCTTTATACGTTTGTTTTCAAAATTAAATTTTGAATGGTTTGAAGAGAATGAATGAGCTTTTCGCGCTCTTCCTCAGATAATGTTTGGAAATTTTCTTTTAGTTTGTCTAAAATGAATTGCTGATACTGATTTACTAATAATTTCCCTTCAGCTGTTAGGGAAATTAAAATGACCCGTCGATCTTTTTCGCTATAATGACGCTCTATTAGTTCTTCTTGAATAAGTTTGTTTAATAGAGGTGTCATGTTAGGCCGTGAAATCGCTAGCCGCTTGCCGATTTCG
Organism: Bacillus cereus group sp. Bce041; assembly: GCF_052646455.1. Taxonomy (NCBI): domain Bacteria; kingdom Bacillati; phylum Bacillota; class Bacilli; order Caryophanales; family Bacillaceae; genus Bacillus; species Bacillus cereus group sp. Bce041. The sequence goes on along the minus strand of NZ_JBQXON010000001.1, from coordinate 408,765 downwards.
GAAACTGCTAATGTGCCGTTTTCATGCAAAAGCAGTAATACTTGTGTATGTGATGGCGGCATATGTCTTTGAGAAGAAAATTCTCCAGGAAGCATAAATTTGCGATAAAAAAGAGGCACTAGCGAAAGAAGATGATCAACAATACGTTCCCACTCGCGTGATTCCATATAAAGGCCCCCTTCCACTATCATTGTAACAAAAAAGACATGTTATAAAAATAGAATTGTTTCATGGGAATTTTAATATTTGTAGGCCAATACTTTTTTTGTAAATGAATCGGCAATAATCGTATAGCCTTTATCATTTGGGTGTACTTGGTCAAAGAGCAATTCTTTTTTATCATTCGATATTAATTTACGAATTGGCAAAACGATAGATGGTTGATTCACTTTTGCAATGGAATAAACGGATTCATTCCAGCCGTCTAAAAACATATCTGCATAACTTGCGATGGAGTCATCGAGTTGTAACGGGTTATAGAGTTCAGAAAGAATGAGTAAAGCATCCGGATTTTGATCTCGGACTGTCTTTACAATATTTTTTACATCCGCTTCAAAATGAGCTTTTTCTTTATTTAACATTTTAATACCGTCTATAACACCGACATCACGATTTAAGCGAAATAAATTATTTCCCCCAATATTAATTGTAATGATATTTGCTGCTCTAATTTTTTGCTTTACATCTTCTGATTGAACTTTTTTAGCGAGACGATCTGTTGTAAGACCGTTTATCCCAAGGTTTTCTACAGTAATTGGTTTATGAATTTGTGCTTCTATTTGTTTAGAGGCTAATTCAGCAAATCCACCTTGTGTTGATCCATATCCTTTGGCGAGCGAATCACCTAGTACGAGATGATAAAAGGAATCGTTTGTTTGCTTATCAATCCAACTTGGAGTAGATGTTTTTTCTTCGGGTTCATTTTGTTTTGTCTCGTCGTTCTTTTCAAAATAAGAATAAGAAATGATCAGAAGGAGGAGACAAACAATTGTTAAGATGACTTTTTTCATAAATTCATCCTCCTTGTAATTGGTAATTGTATCATATTCAGCAGTATTAGCAATGTAAGGGCATATTATATGTTTATGAAAAGTTTATAATAACTTTACAGAAAATTTGTTGAAGTTTGTCAAAAAATATTGACGATAGGAAAGAACTTTATATATGATAATGTCAGATAAGGTGAAATTTTAATTAGTGGGAGCTTTATTTCCTATTAATTGTTAGTCTTCATCAATCGAGCGTTTAAGGGGACTACTCGTTAGCGCAGGGTGAAATGAAAATTGTGTCTCTAATAGAAGAAAAAAGGTATGTGGTTAGAGACAGATAGGGATTCATTTCATTATTTCTGGTAATTGTATAAGGGGGATTTTTTGTGAAAAAGTCAAAAAAAATGCTAGCTGGAGCAACTCTTGCGATTGGTGTTATAGCACCGCAAGTAATGCCAGCAACAGCTCATGCAGATGAGAACGCTGGGGAGAGTACAGTTAAATTACGAATTCTAGAAACATCAGATATTCACGTTAACTTAATGAATTACGATTATTATCAAACGAAAACAGATAATAAAGTAGGTCTCGTACAAACGGCAACACTCGTTAATAAAGCACGTGAAGAAGTGAAGAACTCTGTCCTATTTGATGATGGAGATGCATTACAAGGGACACCGCTTGGAGATTATGTAGCAAATAAAATAAAAGATCAGAAGAATCCTGTGGATCCTAGTTATACACATCCATTATATCGTGTAATGAATTTAATGAAGTATGACGTCATCTCTCTTGGGAATCATGAATTTAACTATGGTTTAGATTATTTAAAGGAAGTGACTAGTAAAACAAAAATTCCGGTTATTAACTCGAATGTCTACAGAGATGACCATGATGGTAATGATGAGAATGACGAGCATTACTTTGATAGACCATATCATATTTTAGAGAAAGAAGTAGTGGATGAAGCAGGCCAAAAACAAATAGTGAAAATTGGTGTAATGGGATTTGTTCCACCACAAATTATGAATTGGGATAAAGCGAATTTAGAAGGACAAGTTAAAGCGAAAGATATAGTTGAAACAGCGAAGAAAATGGTACCAAAAATGAAAGCAGAAGGTGCAGATGTTATCGTTGCACTAGCTCATTCCGGTGTTGATAAAAGTGGATACAACGTTGGTATGGAAAACGCGTCGTATTATTTAACAGAGGTTCCTGGCGTAAATGCAGTATTAATGGGACATTCACATACTGAAGTGAAGGATGTATTTAATGGTGTTCCAGTCGTAATGCCTGGTGTTTTTGGTAGTAACTTAGGTATTATTGATATGCAATTGAAAAAGGTAAACGGAAAATGGGAAGTACAAAAAGATCAATCTAAGCCACAACTTCGCCCGATTGCTAATAGTAAAGGTACCCCATTAGTAGAATCTGATCAAAAATTAGTTAATGAAATTAAAGATGAGCATCAAGCGACAATCGACTATGTAAATACACCTGTAGGTAAAACGAAAGCACCAATTAATAGTTATTTTTCATTAGTACAAGATGATCCTTCCGTACAAATTGTGACAAATGCGCAAAAATGGTATGTAGAACAAGAACTTAAAAAACCAGAGTACGAAGAGATTAAAGATATTCCGGTTTTATCTGCAGGCGCACCATTTAAAGCAGGTGGCCGAAACGGTGCTACATATTATACGGATATTCCAGCTGGAACGTTAGCAATTAAAAACGTTGCAGATTTATACGTGTATCCAAATACGTTATATGCTGTAAAAGTAAATGGGGCACAAGTGAAAGAATGGCTTGAAATGTCTGCAGGTCAGTTTAATCAAATTGATCCAAAGAAAACAGAAGAACAGCCGTTAGTAAATATAGGCTATCCTACATATAACTTTGATATTTTAGATGGCTTAAAATACGAAATTGATGTAACACAACCAGCGAAATACGATAAAGATGGAAAAGTTGTAAATGCAAATACGAATCGTATTGTAAATATGACATATGAAGGTAAGCCAGTAGCTGATGATCAAAAGTTCATTGTCGCTACAAATAACTATCGTGGAAGTAGTCAAACGTTCCCAGGTGTAAGTGAAGGGGAAGTTGTATACCAATCACAAGATGAAACACGTCAAATCATTGTGAAGTATATGCAAAAAATAAAAAATATTGATCCAGCAGCTGATCAAAATTGGACGTTTAAACCGATTGTTGCAGATAAATTAAATACAACATTTGATTCTTCACCAAATGCACAAAAGTATATAAAGAAAGATGGGAACATATCATATGTTGGACCATCTGAAAATGAATTTGCTAAATATGCAATTGATATAACGAAGAAAAATGATGATAAAGAAACTGGTGGAGAAAATCCGACGACACCACCGAAAGGTGATGGAGAGAACCCGACGACACCGCCAACAGGTGGTGGAGAAAACCCAACACCACCAACAGAAGAAGGTAATAATGGTAATGAACCAAAACAAGATGGAAACAATACTGGATCTGGACAAACTACAACAGCTGATCAAAATAAAAAAGAAACAACAACAACTGTAAGTGAAAATAAAGAAGCTGAAAAAGATGAACGTGATTTACCGAAAACAGGTGCAAGTATTGCTTCTACAATTGGAGCGGGTCTTGCGTTTGTTGGAGCGGGATTACTTATGTTATTTAGAAGAAAGAAAGCGAATAGATAGTCGAGAAATATAAAAAGGATTACCGATTTGGTAATCCTTTTTATTATATTATGAAACTGGTACTGCTTTTTCTTTTTTCCATGAAAGACCGAATCCAGTAAAGCCGACGATAATGGTTACGACTGGACATGCTAAACAGAAGATTGCGTATGGCAGGTAATCGAATGTTGGAACGCTAAGAACGTTTGTTAAGAATACGCCACTTACACCCCATGGTACGAGTGGATTAATTACTGTACCAGCATCTTCTAATACTCGTGATAAATTACGACGTTCTAAACCGACTTCATCGTATTTATTAGCGAATGCTTGTCCTGTTAAAACGATAGATAAGTATTGCTCACCAAGTAAGAAGTTTACACCAATTGCAGTTGAAGCAGTAGAAATAATTAAGCGTGTACTAGTTTTTACGAAGCTAGAGATAATATTCATCAGCTGCGCTATAATACCCATTCCTTGTAATAATCCTCCCATACAAAGAGCTAGGAAAATAAGAGCAATTGACATCATCATACTTTGCAGGCCACCGCGAGATAATAAGCTGTCAATGTCTTTGATACCAGTTTTAGAAACGTAACCGTCTTGCATAATTTTTATTAAATCAGCTAAAGAAGTGCTAGGTTTAAAAATAAAGAGAATAATAATCCCTACCACAATTCCTGCAAGTAATGTTGGAACTGCGGGTACCTTTTTAAATGCGAATAGGAACAGTAATAAAATAGGAATCAGTGTAACGATAGAAATCGTTGCATTTTTTTCTAGTGTGTTAATAAATGCTGAGAAATCAACGTTTCCACCAGATCCGCTTCCTAAAATGAAAAATGCGATAAAAGCAATAATGAAAGCTGGCACTGTTGTCCAAAGCATGTTACGAATATGTTCAAATAAATCTACACCTGTTACAGCAGGCGCTAAGTTTGTTGTATCAGATAAAGGAGACATTTTATCTCCGAAGAATGCACCAGAAATAATTGCACCAGCAATAAGAGCTGGATCGTATCCAAGGGCAGTACCCATTCCCATAAAGGCAAGTCCTACAGTTGCAGCAGTTGTAAATGCACTACCGATACTCGTTCCAACAATTGCACAAACAACAAAAACAGTTGGAACGAAAATTTTTGGAGATACAAGTTGGAAGCCGTATACCATTAAAGTGGGAATAGTTCCAGCTGCGATCCAAACGCTAATTAATACGCCTACAAGTAAGAAAATAAATATAGATGGAATGCCAGCTGAAATACTACTAATCATCCCTTTCTCCATAGTAGACCAAGAGATTTTCTTCAAGAATCCAAATGCTAATAAAAGAACGATACCAAATAAAATTGGGATGTGTGGTGAAACTTCTAATTGAATAACACTAAAACCAATACAGAAAAAGATAAAAATTGTTAAAAGAACAGACTCAATTTTTGAAACCATTGTTTTCCCCTCCTAAGTAATGTGAAATAGCTCTTTTTTATATAAAATTCGCCAATATTGTATATTTCCTTCTAAAATTTAGAATTTTGTGACAAATTACCGGTAATTGTTAGTCCTTCTATATGATACGGAAATGATTGGATAAAAAAACGTCCCTGCATATAATTATGCAGGGACGAAGAAATCGCGGTACCACCCTAGCTTGTGAAATGAATGTATCACAAAATAAAGGGTCATATGATATGCGCTTATAAAATAAAAACGCCCCTGCAATATATGCAGGGACGAAAAATTCGCGGTACCACCCTAAATTGTGAAACAGTTTCGTTTCACCACTCTTTAGACATAACGGTCTATAACCGTCTTTCACTACTCCTTACGTTTCGTAAAAGAAGCTCCAGGGGGTAATTCATAATTCGCTCTGTACTGGTTCGCACCGACCACCAGCTCTCTGAAATCAGAAATCGAAATACTACTAAATCCTATCAACGCCGATTCATATGATGTTAGTTAAATTTTTATCATATATTCATCATACATGTCAATAAAAATATGTGATATTTTTTTAGGGAAATAAAGGAGATAGGTTTTAACACTAAAAAATGTGCGTTATAATGAATTTGAAAGGGGAGGAAAGAGTGAAGAAAAAAATAATTCTTTTTACCACCTTACTAGTCATTGGCGGAAGTGCTGGCATTTACACAGCTTTTGCAGCTGAATCAGAGCAAGCGAAGCAAAAGCAAGTACAGCAGTCAGAAGTGAAGAAAGCGAAAGAAGCGGAAGAGAAGAAGTCGATGGAGAAAGCAGCTACGAAACTAGGGGTTTCTAGTGATGGAAAAACAAAAGAAGAAATTACGAAAGAAGTAAATAAGGCTAGATTTGAGCAGCGTCATGATTTATTAATTGAGCATGCGAAGCAGCTTGGAATTAATACAGAGGGAAAAAAAGATGAAGAAATTATTTTAGAAATTGGAAAGATACAGCATGGAAAGTAGAACAACTTATCGTATGATAAGTTGTTCTTTTTTAAGAACTATTTGATTTTAAAATAATTGACAGTCATTCAGATTTAATGTTAACTTTATTTGTAAACAAGTTAACATTAGGGGTGACAATTGTGACAATAAATAGTAAAACGATTGAAAAATCATCTTATACATATGAAGAATTAGCAGAGAAAAATAAAGCTTACGTATGGCACCCATTTACACAAATGAAAGATTATTTAGAAGAAGATCCTGTCATTATTGAACGTGGAGAGGGAAGAAAGCTATACGATGTAAATGGTAATGAATATTGGGATGGTGTTTCATCTATATGGTTAAATGTTCACGGACATCAAGTACCGGAATTAGATGAAGCAATTCGTGAGCAATTAAATAAAATTGCTCATTCTACTATGCTAGGACTTGCTAACGTTCCATCTATTTTATTAGCAGAAAAAATTATTGAGGTTGTACCAGATGGATTGAAGAAGGTATTCTATTCTGATTCAGGTTCTACCGCTGTTGAAATTGCAATTAAGATGGCTTTCCAATATTGGCAGCATAAAGGGAAACCAAAGAAACAAAGATTCGTTACATTAAAAGAAGCATATCACGGTGATACAATTGGAGCTGTTTCAGTAGGAGCAATAGACTTGTTTCACCAAGTGTATAGTTCGCTCTTATTTGATGCGATTAAAATGCCGTATCCATATACATATCGTTCTCCTTACGGAAATAATAAGGAGGAAATTGTAAAAAGCCATTTAGAAGAAATGGAAGAATTGTTGAAAGAAAAGCATGAAGAAGTAGCTGCCATCATTGTAGAGCCATTAATGCAAGGTGCTGGCGGGATGATTACAATGCCAAAAGGATATTTAAAAGGACTGCGCGATTTATGTACTAAGTACAATGTATTATTTATTACAGATGAGGTAGCAACTGGATTTGGGCGTACAGGGAAAATGTTTGCTTGTGAACATGAAAATGTGACGCCAGACATTTTAACTGCTGGGAAAGGTTTAACAGGTGGATATTTACCAATTGCAGTTACGGTAACGACAGATGAAATATATAATGCCTTCTTAGGAGAATATGAAGAACAAAAAACATTTTTCCATGGACATAGCTACACAGGCAATCCGTTAGGGTGTGCCGTAGCAATCGCGAATCTAGAACTATATGAAAAAACAAATTTAATAGAAGAAGTGGCACGTAAAACGGATTATGTGGCAGCGCAATTAGAAAAGCTCTTTGCTTATAAACATGTAGGTGATATTCGTCAGTGCGGATTAATGGTTGGTATTGAGCTTGTGAAGAATAAGGAAACGAAAGAAGCGTTTGACTGGACAGAGAGAGTCGGTGTTCAAGTATGTAAACGCTCAAGAGAGCTGGGTATGATTTTACGACCGCTAGGTAACACGATTGTATTTATGCCGCCACTTGCTTCTACTTTTGAAGAAATTGATGATATGTTACGCATTTTATATAAGGCAATCTCGGATGTTACGGAGGGAGAATAATGAGTGGTTTTTTCATAACAGCAACTGATACTGAAGTTGGAAAAACAGTAGTTGCAGGTGCTATAGCAGGTGTATTTAGAGAATTAGGATATAACGTAGGGGTATATAAACCGTTGCAAAGTGGGCATGTTGCATCAAACCCTGAGGGAGATGCGGCAAGGTTAAAATCATTATCAGGTGTACCGACACAAGAAAATGAAATTTGCCCTTATTCTATTGAAGAACCACTTGCTCCGAGACTTGCCATGAAAAGAGCTGGAAGAGTAGTAAAGTTAAAAGAAATTACTGATTACTATAATGAACTATTAAAAGAGTTTAATAACTTATTTGTAGAAGGAGCAGGTGGGCTTGCTGTCCCATATACAGAAGATGCTTTAGTAATTGATTTTGCAAAAGAATTACAGTTGCCTCTTATTGTAGTAGCTCGTCCTACATTAGGAACAGTAAATCATACAGTGTTAACGATTGCTTACGCAAAGGCGCATGGCTTAACCGTAGCGGGTGTCATTTTATCAGGTTGCAAAGAATGTGAAATGGAAAGAGTGCAAGAAAATAAAGAGATGATTGAAGAGCTGAGCGGGGTACCAGTTTTAGGATTATTACCATTCTTTGCAGGTGAGTTTACGAAAGAAGAAGTATTAGAATCTGCAAAAGAACATATTATGATTTCAAAATTAGAGGAGTTTATCCAAAATGAATCAAACGTGGCGGGCGCACCTTCAATGTAAATTACAACAATTACATGAGGAAGGGCAGTATCGTGATTTGCATGTAACAGAGAAGGCAGAAGAGACTTGGCTTATTCGAGATAAAAAAAGGATGTTAAATTTAGCGTCAAATAATTATTTAGGGTTAGCTGGAGATGAAAGGTTAAAAGAAGCTGCTATTGCCTGTACAAAAAGATATGGAACTGGAGCGACTGCCTCTCGTCTCGTTGTAGGAAATCATCTATTATATGAAGAGGTTGAGAGAAGCATATGTGACTGGAAAGGTACTGAAAGAGCTTTAATTGTAAATAGTGGGTATACGGCAAATATAGGTGCCATATCTTCTTTAGCCTCTCGGCACGATATTGTTTTTAGTGATAAGTTAAATCACGCAAGTATTGTTGATGGAATCATATTAAGCGGGGCAGAGCATAAAAGGTATCGTCATAATGATTTGGATCATTTAGAGAAGTTGTTGAAAATGGCTTCGCCTGAAAAAAGGAAATTAATCGTAACAGATACCGTTTTTAGTATGGACGGTGATACTGCGTATTTGAGAGATTTAGTACAGCTGAAAGAGAAATACGGGGCAATCATTATAGTCGATGAAGCACATGCGAGTGGAATATATGGAATCGGCGGAGCTGGGTTATCTCATATAGAAAAAAATCTTTCTCAAAAAATTGATATACATATGGGGACGTTTAGCAAGGCTTTAGGGTGTTATGGTGCGTATTTGACAGGTGATGAAATTTATATAGAGTATTTACAAAATATGATGAGAAGCTTTATTTTTACTACAGCCTTACCACCAAGTACGTTAGGAGCAGTGCAAAAAGCAATTGAAATTGTAAAAGAAGATAACGAAAGAAGAGAGAACCTTATAGCAAACGGAGAATACTTCAGAACTAAATTAAGGGATGCTGGTTTTGATATTGGAAATAGTTCAACTCATATTGTACCGATTGTAGTCGGTTCAAATGAACATGCTTTACGGTTTAGTAAAAGGTTGCAAGAGGCAGGGATTGCGGCTATTGCAATTCGTCCGCCAACTGTGCCGGTTCATAGTTCTCGAATTCGCTTTGCAGTTACATCGCAACATACAATAGCTGATTTAAAATGGGCTATTGACCGAATTATCCACATTGCGAAAGAAGAGGAGCTTTTCGTATGAATGAGCTAAAGATTATTTTTATCCCCGGATGGGGAATGGAAGAGAATATTTGGGATTTAGTACTTCCGTATTTTAAAGGATATTCTGTTCAATGCATAGATTGGCGTAATGTGAAAGAACGAAGTGAATTTGCGGAACGAATTATAGATGTAGCGCATAATGACAACGTAATATTGGTTGGATGGTCACTAGGAGCGTTAGCAGCAGTTGAAGCTTATAAAAAGATTCAGGCAAAAGGCATCGTATTAATTGGTGGTACTGCTAAATTTACAAATACGAGCGATTACAGTAACGGATGGAATGCTTTGCATGTAGAACGGCTGAAAAGGAATTTGGCGAGAAGGAAAGAAGATACGCTCAAGCGGTTTTATGAAAATATGTTTACGAAAGATGAGCTAAAAGAGAATAAAAACTTTGAAGACATTGTAGACCGTTTTAAAGGTGATTCTATTCAGTCTTTACAACTAGGTTTAGATTATTTAATAGAAACAGATATGAGAGAAGAACTAAAAGAAATTAAAGTACCTATACTACTTATTCACGGAGAACAGGATGTAATATGCCCATTGTCTGCGGCACGTAGTATGACGGAGAATAGCAGCAGCGAGCTGAAAGTAGTAAGTGAAGCAGGGCATGCATTATGTGTGACGAATTTTGAATATTGCGCAAATGAGATAATTCAATTTGTAGAGGGGATACGACATGATCAACAAAACGTTACTACAAAAACGGTTTAATGGGGCAGCCGTATCTTACGATCGATATGCAAATGTACAAAAAAAGATGGCACATTCATTACTTTCAATCTTAAAGGAACGATATAGTGAAACGGCATCAATACGTATTTTAGAACTAGGATGCGGGACGGGGTATGTAACAGAGCAATTATCAAAGTTATTTCCGAAATCACATATTACAGCAGTTGATTTTGCTGAAAGTATGATTGCGATTGCGCAAACTAGACAAAATGTAAAAAATGTAACGTTTCACTGTGAAGATATTGAGCGATTACGATTAGAAGAATCATATGATGTCATTATTTCAAATGCTACATTTCAATGGTTAAATAATTTACAACAAGTGTTAAGAAATTTATTTCAACATTTGTCTATAGATGGGATATTACTCTTTTCAACGTTTGGACATGAAACATTTAAAGAATTGCATGCTTCGTTCCAACGTGCGAAAGAAGAAAGAAATATAAAAAATGAAACATCGATTGGTCAACGTTTTTATTCAAAAGATCAGTTGCTTCATATATGTAAGATAGAAACAGGGGATGTGCATGTTTCTGAAACATGTTACATAGAGAGTTTTACAGAAGTTAAGGAGTTTCTGCATTCTATTCGAAAAGTAGGAGCAACTAATAGCAATGAAGGATCATATTGTCAAAGTCCCTCACTCTTTCGTGCGATGCTACGCATATACGAAAGAGACTTCACGGGAAATGAAGGGATAATGGCAACGTATCATGCTTTATTTATACATATAACAAAAGAGGGGAAGAGATGAAATGAAACAAGTACAAACAAAAAGGGATTGGAAAAAACTTGCATACGACGTAGTGGAAGAGAAGATGATTACAAAAGAAGATGCAATAGCGATATTAGAAGCTGATGATACAGAAGTTTTAGAAATTATGAATGCGGCTTACATTATTCGCCATCATCACTTTGGTAAGAAAGTAAAATTGAATATGATTATTAATACGAAATCTGGATTATGTCCTGAAGATTGTGGATATTGCTCACAGTCTATTATTTCAGAAGCACCGATTGATAAATATGCATGGTTAACGCAGGAGAAGATTGTAGAAGGGGCACATGAAGCAATACGCCGTAAAGCAGGTACATATTGTATTGTAGCGTCTGGTCGTCGTCCGACGGATAAAGAGGTAAATCACGTAATTGGAGCAGTTAAGGAAATTCGTGAAACGACAGACTTGAAGATTTGTTGTTGTTTAGGTTTCTTAAATGAAGATCAAGCAGGACGTTTAGCGGAAGCAGGCGTGCACCGTTATAACCACAACTTAAATACACATGCAAATAATTACGATAGTATTTGTTCAACTCATACGTATGATGATCGTGTTGATACAGTTCAAAAAGCAAAACAAGCGGGCATTTCCCCATGCTCTGGAGCGATTTTTGGCATGGGAGAAACAATTGAAGAGCGTGCTGAAATTGCATTTGAATTACAACGTATAGATGCAGATTCTATCCCTTGTAATTTCCTTGTTGCTGTAAAGGGGACACCTCTTGAAGGGCAAAAAGAGTTAACGCCAGTAGAATGTTTAAAAGTACTGGCAATGATGCGTTTTGTAAACCCGACAAAAGAAATTCGTATTTCAGGAGGACGTGAAATCAATTTACGTTCTGTACAGCCAATCGGTTTATTTGCAGCAAATTCTATTTTTGTCGGGGACTACTTAACGACAGCTGGACAAGAGCCGACTGCAGACTGGGGTATGATTGCAGATTTAGGATTTGAGATTGAAGAGTGTGCATTATAAGATAGATGAAAAAGCAAACTTGTAAAAGGGTTTGCTTTTTTTGTAAATAAAATGTAATAAATAGTTGTGAACGCCTGTTACTATTGGTTTTTGAACGAAAAAAAGAATTTTTGTGAACGAATTTTCCAAGCCCTAGTTGTACATAGTAAATATGTAATTTATATTGGGTTGGAGGATTTTACATGTACAAATACATATTAGCGATTATGACTTGTTTAATTTTAATAAAAGCAATAAGTTCTGATCCAGTTAAGGCTGCTGAAAATCCTGAACAAAAAGAGATGCAACAAAGAATCGAACAACACTTTCGAACGAAAGCTGAACATTTTGGATTGAAAACGGAAGGAAAAGATTTAAAGGAAGTTAGAAAAGAAATTACTATTATAGAAGAAGCGAAAAAAAGAGAGAATGTATGGAGAACAGCACAAGCTCTTCATATAAAAACAGAAGGAAAAACGATGAATGAATTAATAAAAGATGTACAAAAAAAGGTGAAAAAATAAAAAGAGGCCGTAGCCTCTTTTTTTATGCCCATTGTTTTGATAAGTGAGCCATTTCAATTGCAGCAACAGCTGATTCATATCCTTTATTACCAGCTTTCGTACCTGCGCGTTCAATCGCTTGTTCAATTGTTTCTGTCGTTAATACGCCGAAAATAACTGGGATGTCCATTTGTAGTGATAAAGACGCAACACCTTTTGCTACTTCATTACAAACGTAATCGTAGTGAGTTGTAGCACCTCGGATTACAGTACCTAATGTAATAACAGCATCATACTTGCCGCTACTAGCCATCTTTTTAGCAATTAAAGGAATTTCAAATGCACCAGGAACCCAAGCAACATCAATATCATTTTCTTCTACACCGTGACGCTTTAATCCGTCTAAAGCGCCGCCAAGTAACTTACTTGTAATAAATTCGTTAAAACGTCCAACAACAACTCCAACTTTTAATCCTGTACCAACTAAATGACCTTCGAATACCATAATAAATCTCTCCTTTAATTATAAGTTTAGTAAGTGTCCTAATTTGTTTACTTTCGTTTGTAAATACGATTTATTCTCTTCTTTTGCTGGCATTTGCAACGGTACACGCTCGACTACTTCTAAATCGTAACCTTGTAAGCCAGCAATTTTTCTTGGGTTATTCGTTAATAATCGTAAACTTTGTAAACCTAAATCTTTTAATATTTGTGCACCGATACCGTAATCACGAAGATCAGCAGGGAAGCCGAGTTTTTCATTTGCTTCTACAGTATCGAATCCTTCTTCTTGTAATTTATAAGCACGAAGCTTATTAAGAAGCCCAATGCCTCTTCCTTCTTGTCTCATATAAAGAAGAACACCTTTTCCTTCACGCTCAATTTGAGCAAGTGCTGCATGGAGTTGTGGTCCGCAATCGCAGCGATGTGAACCGAATACATCTCCTGTTAAGCATTCAGAATGAACACGCACAAGTACCGGTTCACCTATTGAAATATCACCTTTTACAAGTGCGATATGTTCTTTCGTATCTAATGAGTTAGAATAGCCAATTGCGTGGAAAGTACCGAAATCTGTAGGTAATGTAATTTCCACCTCTCTCGTCACAAGTGTTTCATGATGGCGGCGGTAAGCAATTAAATCTTCTATTGTAATCATTTTTATATCAAATTGTTTTGCGCATTCTATTAAATCAGGTACACGTGCCATCGTGCCGTCCTCATTTATAATCTCGCAAATAACTCCAGCTGGTTCGGCACCGCATAGCTTCGCTAAATCAACAGCAGCTTCTGTATGACCTGCACGACGCAGGACACCGCCTTCTTTCGCAATTAATGGAAAGATATGTCCAGGTCGATTGAAATCAGCGCCTTTTGATGCGGGGTTTAACAATTCTTGTATCGTAGTTGCACGTTCGTGAGCGCTAATCCCTGTTGTTGTAGAAACATGGTCAATGCTCACTGTAAACGCAGTATGATGTGAATCTGTATTATGAGATACCATTGGTTCTAATTGTAGACGTTCTGCGTACCCTGCTGTAATCGGTACACAAACGAGACCACGGCCATGTGTAATCATAAAATTAATTGTTTCTGGTGTAATGTACTCTGCTAAAGCAATAAAATCGCCTTCATTTTCTCGGTTTTCATCATCACATACGATAACGACTTTACCTTGTTTTAAATCTTCTAGAGCTTCTTCAATACGATGAAACATTGTGCTTCCCCCTTATAGAAATCCGTTTTCTTGTAAAAAGCTTTCGGTCATTGAACCTACTCGTTTTGTAGGTTTAGTAATAAAGCGTTCGATATATTTACCAATCATGTCACACTCAATGTTTACGATATCTCCGGCATTTTTTTCTCCAATGACAGATTCGCTTACTGTGTGCGGGATGAGTGAAATCGTTATAGAAGATTCGTCTATATCAAATATCGTTAAACTCGTTCCATCAACAGCAATGGACCCTTTCTGCAAACAATAGCGCAGCAGTTCATCAGAAATTGCTATTTTGTAATAGACGGCATTGTAATGTTGTTTTTTATTTAAAATCGTTCCGATGCCATCAATATGTCCTGAAACGAAATGTCCACCGAATCGTCCATTTGCAGCCATTGCTCGCTCTAAATTTACTTTAGAGTGCGGTTTAAGCATGCGAAGTGATGTCGACTGCATCGTTTCAGGCATTGCATCAACTGTAAATGAAGTAGTTGTAAAGCTTGTTACAGTTAAGCAAATACCGTTAACCGCGATACTATCACCTAAGTGAACATCTGATAAAATTTTCTTTGCATGAATCGTTAATTTCATCGCTTCTCCGCTTTGTTGCATGTTTGCTATCGTTCCTAATTCTTCTACAATTCCTGTAAACATTTCGTCACCTCGTTTCGGGCATTCGCAACGATTTTTATATCATCACCAATTTGTTTCATCTCTTGAATTTTCAAGGAAAGCGCATTTTGTAATTTTGAAAAACCATTTCCTCCAAATAAAGTAGGAGCATCTTTCCCACCAATTAATTTCGGACTTATATAGGTTACAATTTCATTAAAATTGTTTGTTTTTAAGAAACTTGCATGAATCGATTGGCCACCTTCAACGAATAGAGAAAGAATTTGTTTCTCTCCAAGAAAGGAAAGAAGGTCCTCGATTTCTATATGTTTCGTTTCCATTTGGAATATAGCTATATTTTTAGATTCATAAGAAGATATCTTCTCTTCCTTTACATCCTTACCGACAATAATCCATGTCGGTGCTAAACCATCTGTTATAACATGAGAAGATGGTGGCGTTCGTAAATGGATATCTAAAACAACGCGAATAGGATGTTTCCCACCATTTGGAATTCTTGTTGTTAAATGAGGATTATCAGCTATAACTGTATTCACTCCAACAAGAATTGCATCATGTGTATGGCGATATTGGTGAACATCAGCACGTGCTTCTTCACCTGTAATCCACTTACTTTCACCAGTTACAGTTGCTGTTTTTCCATCTAAGCTCATCGCTGTTTTGATTGTTACAAAAGGGCGCTTCGTTTTCATGTAGTGAAAAAAGTAGCGATTTAATAAAACTGCTTCTGCTTCAAGAACACCGGTCGTTACTTCAATTCTAGCTTCCTCTAATCTTCTTTTTCCGTTACCAGAAACGAGCGGATTACAATCGAGAGTAGCAATTACAACACGCTTAACTCCTTTTTCGATGAGCAATTCACAACAAGGTGGTGTTTTTCCAAAGTGGCTACACGGTTCCAGTGTTACATAAACGGTAGCGTCTTTGGCGTTCTGACCAGCCATTTGAAGGGCATGAACTTCTGCGTGTTCTTCACCAGCTCGTAAATGAGCCCCCATACCAACGATGTTTCCATCTTTTACAACAACAGCACCAACCATAGGATTTGGACTTGTTTGTCCTGATGTCCCTTCTGCTAACTGCAGGGCAATCCTCATATATTCTTGATCTGTCATTTTCTTCACCTCTCCTAAAAAAATCAAAAAACCCCAAGGATTTAATATCCTTGGGGTTTGGGAGACGTGATTTCTAGAAATATAGTTTGAATACGAAAGCATAGGAAAGAAACCTAACGATAATTGATATTTCTGCATAAGGAAAAAACCTAGCAAAATATCGAATTTTTAAACGCTAGTTGTCTCTTTTTATTTCAGTATAAAAAATAAGTATAGAAAATTAAACATATATAAAGAATCAAAATGAATCTTTAAAAATATGCATACTGAAATAAAAGTGTATTCACTATATAAAAAACTAGAAACATATCCTTCTCCCATCCAGACTATACTGTCGGCCCTAGAGTTTCACTAGATCCACCGTTTTCGAGTTGAAAACGGGTCACGGACTTAGAAGTTTTCACTTCATCACCGCCGGTTGGGAATTTCACCCGACCCCGAAGGATGCTGTTTGCTCAAATTATAGCACAAAAAAAATAAAAGGCTAGTAAAAAATATTCGAATGTGAAGAATTGTGTGAAAATATATGCAGGCTGGAATGGAAATAAAAGTATTAGAAATGTTGTAAGGAGAAGGGATATAACGGAGTTGCTAAAAAGAAAAAACATGCACAAAAAAATGTGCATGTCACATGTAAAATTATTCTGCCTCTGGTGCTCTAACAACAGACTCGAATTTACCTTTATGCGAAGCGTCGCAATAAGGCATATTTTTTGATAAACCACAACGGCATAAAGAAAATGCCGGTTTTGCTGGGAATACATTCCCTTGTGAGTCGACTAATTCCACGTCCCCTGTAACGCGAAAAGAGCCATTATCATTTACTTTAATTTGTACTTTTGCCAACGTTATCCCTCCTTCCCAAACGCTTAATTTCATCATATAATCAAGGGAAGTGCTTGACAATATAAAAAGAGCACTTTGTTTGAGAAAGAAGAGAGTGTTATAATAGTTTTCATAACTGACTAGAGTAAGGTGACGAGAGATGGATAAACAATTACATACATTACGAAACATTGCAAATGAGCGCACGTGGGCATCATTTTTGAATGATAATCATCCATATAGTTTGTTACATTGGTCCATTGCAGGTGTAGGGCAAGAGGCAAAGGATGTTTGGTTACTTCAAGATGAAGTAACATTTCAAACGACAGAATTCCCAACGTTAGATGATGCAATGCAATGGATTTCTGAAAATATGGAACAAGTTACAGACGTTTTAGCGCAATAAAAAACAGGCTTATGCAAGCCTGTTTTTTGTTTCTTTCACATATGTGTTTAAAAATTGATCGACGGCTGCTTCGTACTCTTCTTTATTTTCGTTATAAGAGCAAGCGTGTGCACCGTGTTCTGCAATATAAAGCTGCTTATTATTTTCTTTCGCTTCATATAACGCTTTTGTCATATCAGCTAAAATATAGTCGTCATCTTTACTATGAATAAAGAGAACGGGATTGTTAATGTTTTTTATACAGTCGATTGGTGAAACTTCACGAATTGTATAACCGTCACGAACTTTCAAAAATGCGTTTGCTAAAGGTAATAAAGGCCATTTTGGTAAATGGAATTCAACCTTTAAACGGTGCTGTAATTGTCCGTGGAAATCAGAGAAAGGACAATCTGCAATATAGAAATCAGCACCATCTTCTACAAGTCCTGCGTATTGAAGAAGTGTTGCAGCTCCCATAGATTCACCATGAATACCAAGTGTAATATTGGTGCCAAAACGGTTTTTTAGCCAGTCAACTACGGATTTTAAATCATGTTTTTCATAGTATCCATAGCTTGTTGTTTTTCCGCCAGTTTTACCATGACGACGATGATCGTAAATGAGGACGTTATATCCCCTTTTTAAGAATAAGTTTGCATATTTTACAGAGTTTATTTTATTTACAGTTACACCGTGGCAAAAAACCATAAACTTATTGGTGGAATGACCAGCAGGAATGTAATATCCGTGAAGGTCGTATCCGAATTGTGAAGGGATATGAATTTCTTCTTTATGAAGAGCATCAAAATCCTCTATACGAAAATGTTTTTTCGTTTCTCTTTCGAGTACTTCTTCCTCTGTTTTTTTCTTTAAGTACATCACTTTATTTGTAAAGAAAATCCCAAGGGCAGTTATTGCACCTAGTATAGTAAACAATGCTGCAAAAAAACGTTTCATACTTTACCTCACCCTCCAAATACCGTTACATGTGATACACTTATATTGTATCACAATGATATAAAAGGGGAGAAATAGGAAATGCTGCATATACAAAAAATTACGCCAGCGATGAAAGAAACAATCCGAATGTTCATGTGTGAGAACTGGGGAAGTTCATTGATGGTTTCACGTGGTAAGGGACATCAGTTAGAAGAGTTGCCAGGATTTGTTGCGCTCTCAGATGACAGAATAATCGGAATTATAACGTATGAAGTGACCGGAAATATATGCGAAATTGTATCGCTAGATAGCTTTGAAGAAAGAAAAGGAATAGGGACGAAACTTGTGGATTGTGTATTACAAGTTGCAGAAGAAGAACGGTGCAGACAGGTTTGGCTTATTACAACAAATGATAATATGAATGCGTTACGATTTTACCAAAAACGTAATTTTGTAATGACTAATTTATATGTGAATGCGGTAGAGGAGGCACGAAAAATAAAGAAAGAAATTCCACGTATGGGATATGATAATATCCCAATTTTACATGAAATTCAGTTGGAGTATCGTTTAGTGAAATGATGTAACAATTTTCAGAAATGTGAGTTATTAATCTTGACGGATAGTGTAATTTAGGTTACCGTAAAATTGTAATCTATTACCATATTAAGGGGTGACGATGTGGCAACTATACGTGATGTTGCAAAATTGGCAGGTGTTTCAGTCGCAACCGTTTCACGAGTTATTAATGAAAAAGGATACGTTCATGAGGACACAGTAAAACAAGTAAAGGAAGCAATTGAAGAATTACGTTATAGGCCAAACAGTGCAGCGAAGCCACTATTTAAAGAGAGTTCAACGATAATTGCATTACTTGTAGATAATTTATGTAACCAATCAAACATCACTTTGCTACATTGTATTGAGGAAATAGCATATAAAGAAGGCTATCAAATCATTATTTGTAATATAGAGAATAAAGATAGATACATACATATGCTGAAGCAAAATAACATTGCAGGTGTTATTTTGACGAGAGCAGTTTTTAAAAGTGTAGGAGAAATTCCATTTCCGTTTGTTGTGATCGATGAGCAACAATCACATGGAAATTATTATGAAAGTGGACAGAGAGCTGTTTCTTTATTAAAAGAGAAAGGGTGTCACTTTCTTGCATATTTCGGTGAGGGAGAAGAAAGTGAAGAAATGGAAGATTATATAGCAGGGTTTTTAGACACTGTTTGGGATGAAGGAATCTCTTATCGAGAAGAATGTGTACAAGGGTATACAAATAAACAATTTATTACATTATTGCAAAACAATCCGTATATAGATGGAATTGTAGCCTCAAGTGATCAGATTGCTATTGAGTTAATTCGGTCAGCGAGATTTCTAAATATACATATACCAGATAAATTAAAAATTGTTGGACCGAATGGGAGTATAGAGTGTGAATGGATAGGTTCATCACTACCGACAATTGAAAGCTATGTCAAAGATAACGGAAAAGTAGCTTTTCAACAATTAAAAGGAAAAATAAAAAAGTAAAAGGTGCGTTTTATACGCACCTTTTTATAATGTAATTGCGGCAATAAAGCCAAATATAAGTAACGGTATATTGTAATGTAGAAAAGTGGGTACACATGTATCCCATATATGATGGTGCTGACCATCAGCATTTAAACCGGATGTTGGTCCAAGGGTACTATCCGATGCTGGAGATCCTGCGTCACCTAGTGCTCCGGCTGTACCGATAATTGCAATTGTGGCCATTGGACTAAATCCAAGCTGAATGCAAAGAGGTACAAAAATGGTTGTTAAGATAGGGATGGTTGAAAAGGATGAACCAATTCCCATCGTAACGAGAAGTCCAATAACGAGCATAAGAAATGCAGCGAGTGGTTTGTTATTTCCGATTATATGTGCACTCGTTTGCACTAGAGATTCAACATGTCCTGTTTTTCGAAGAACAGCGCCGAATCCAGCGGCAGCAATCATAACAAAGCCAATAAAGGACATCATACGCATTCCGCTTGTTAATATCGCATCTGCTTCTTTAAGTGGTAGACTGCCACTAACTGATAAGACGATAATACCTGCTAAAGCACCGAAAATCATGGATTCTGTTGTTAATTGAACAGTTAATGTAGCAATGATAGATAATAACCCGAAAGTAATGCTACGTTTTGTATAGGGAACGATTTCATTTTCGGTAGTATGAATTTGTTCTGTTTCATACGTACGAGGTTTTCGGTACGTAATGAATACCGCTACACATAATCCAATAATCATACCGATTGCTGGAATAGTCATTGCTTTTGGAATAAGTGTGACATCAAATGTAAGGCCGCTTTGCGCAGCGTTGGTTTGCAATACGTCATGATAAATTTTTCCGAACCCTGCAGGGATCCACATATAAGGAGTAATCAATCCAAATGTAATAATACATGTGACAAGTCTGCGATCCACTTTCAGCTCATTTAATACTTTTAAAAGTGCTGGAATTAAGATGGGGATGAAAGCAATGTGAACAGGAATCACATTTTGTGAGAAACAAGCCATCGTTAAAATAATGAATAAAATAAGTATTTTAGAATAAACTTGTTTTTTCGTGTCTTGTTCATTGCCAATCCATTTTAATGCAGTTTGAATCATAGCATCTGGAAGTCCTGTTTTGGAAAGGGAAATAGCGAAACCACCAAGCATTGCATAACTTAAAGCGATTGGAGCACTGTTTCCAAGACCAGTTGTAAAAGTGTTAATCGTTTCTGAAATACCGAGTCCGCCGATAAGTCCGCCTGTTAAAGCTCCAACAATGATGGCGACAATGACCTGGACACGTAACAAACTAAGCAATAGCATAATTGCTACTGCGACGAGTACAGCGTTCATAATAAATGTAATCTCCCTAAATTTTTATTCTGTTAAGACAAGTAAATATGAAACATTTTGCTATGTTTATACATACTTGCGACATATTATTATAAAATGTTTTCTATGAAATGTAAAAGAGCCTTTTGTTACTAATGCTGAAAAGCTAGCTCTTGTTTAATTGATTGTAAAGAATTAGCGAATAATTCTGGTTCTTCTAAATCAGGAGAATGTGCTGAATTTGGGAACCAAATCATCTTTTTTATAGGCGCTTCAATAATATCGCAATATTCCTGAACGAGTGCATAAGGAGTTTGATAATCATAGCGACCAGAACAAAAATAAACTGGAATAGATAAACTTGAGATAGAAGAAAAGAAATCGATTGTCAGCATTTCTTCCCATAAAATGCCAGATTTTAAATTTCCTGCGAGAAACTTGAACCAATCTAATAGCGTATATTCGGGAGAAAAGAAACCTTTTCGTATGAAAGAAAAGGAAGATCCGTTTTGGATTGCGCCTCCAAATGTGCCAAGCCACTTTCTTTGAATAATGAGACGTCTCGTATCTAAAAATGGTGGTTTGCCTAATTTTAAAAGGGAAGCTAATGCTTTTTTATGATCATGTTTTTTTGCAGAATGAATTAAATGTTGATATAGCAATTCTTCATTTTGTTTCATATGTACAATTTGCCCAATACCGATGTAAGCCTCGATATACTTTGGATATTGATGTGCTATGTTAAGCCCAATAATACTTCCCCAAGAATGACCAGCGAGAAATAGTTTTTGTTTGTTGAACTTTTTAAGTACATATTGAATCACTTCTTTTGCATCGGAAACGAATTGTTCGATTGTGAAATTTGCTCCGAAATCTTTCATTGAAAAGGATTTACCAGCTCCGCGCTGATCCCAATTAATAACAATAAATTGCTTCTCTAATTCTTTTTGAAAATGGCGAATAAATCCGATTTGTGCCATCCCAGGTCCGCCGTGACAGCATAATAAAATAGGTTGCTCTACGTTTTGTCCACGCATAAGGAGAGTTTGTTTTCGATTATTAATCATAACGCTTTCTATCGTAGCGATACTATTAGGAATGAGTTGTTTGTTTTCGTTATAGAACTGAGGGGTGTAGCTACGAAAAAGCATATTGAAAACCTCCTTTTGTGAAATCGTATGAATCGCACAGGCTCTTCATTTTGCATATACTGTTAGAAAATCATTGTAACATACCATACTAGTGTCATTTCAACACGGGAGGAGGGAAATTGTGACGATTGGAGAAATTATAGATGGTTTAAATAGACGTGAATCCATCGCTATTATAGCAAAACGTCTTGAAATAAGCCCGTATACATTATCGAAGAAATTAAGATTGATTGGATACGAATATGATGGAGAGCAGAAGAAACGTATTTTTGTAGGAGATGGAGAAGAACCACGTCACTTACAACTCCAAGAAGCGACCGCCCTTCAATATGAGAAAACAGATTATCAATTATTAATTTATGAGCAATTACAAAGTATTTATGAGTTATTAAGAAAAAGAGAAGAAGTAATTGCACCAATTGTGAGTAAAAGTACAGAGAAAAAGAGACGAACCTTTTCTATTAATACAGAAATATTAGCAAGATTGGACCTTATATCAGAATCGAAAGGAATTCAAAAATCTAAACTTGTAGAAGAGGCGTTGCAACAATTTTTACAGCAATATGAAGTTGACAAAACATCACATTTTGATAACTAAAGAAAAGGATACTATGTTCATTAGAAGAACGAGTATCCTTTTTATGATGTATATTACGTATAAAATAGAGGATCAGTACAAATCCTTTATACGTGAAAAATGAAATTTATTATTAGAGAAACACTTAATTTACTTTTTGAATTCTTCCATCAATAACTGGCTGAATTGGTTCTTTTAATTGTTTTACGTAATTGACTAACGCTTCAAAGTCGTTTGGCCCAGTTTCTGCATTTTTACCATTTTTAAATGATACGAATCCATCACCGCCAGAAGCTAAGAAGGCATTTGCAACTACGCTATACGTTGTAGATGGAGATAATTCTTCTCCGTTTGTTAAACGTATATTTGTAACTTTTTCACCGTTTGGTTTATTTGCATCCCACGTATATTGAATACCTGAAATTTGAAGCATTCTTGTTGTTCCTTTTTGCCATTGCTGATTTAAAATATCGCGAATGTCTTGACCTGTTAAATCTACTTTAATCAATTGATTTCCAAAAGGTTGAATGCCGTATAACTCACCCCACGTAATATCACCAGCATCTAAGTCATTACGAATGCCACCAGGATTCATGAGGGAGATTTGAGTTTGCATCGTTTGACGCTGAGCATCGGCAACTAAATTTCCAAGAGTGGACTCACCAGCATCATTTTGTTTACGGTCGATAGGTGCTGTAGATTTTCCGACCACTTCATTTACAAGTGGTGCGATTTTTTCTTTATATTGATCTAGTTTTTTCTTTACTTGTTTATCAGGTTCTACACCTTCATGATACGTTGTAACAACTTCAGCTTTTTTCTTTACAATATCCTTTGTTTTACGATCAATTGTTACATCGACGTCTGAGAAAGCCATTCCGTATGAATTTGCTTGGACAATTAGTTTATTGTTTACTGTACCATTTACATACGTATGACTATGTCCACCGAAAATAACATCAACTTCTGGGTCTGTTTCATTTGCAATTCGAGTAAGATCGCCATTTGTTACCCCAGACTCATCGGTTGTTCCACCGACATGAGCAAGAACGACGATAGATTTAACGCCGAGGCGTTTTAATTGTTGTGTTGATTTATTAATTGCTTCTACTTCATCAGTAATTTGTACATTGTTAAGCATCGTAGGCATAACGACATTTGGTGTATCAGTTGTAACAATCCCAATGAATCCTACAGGAACACCATCTACCATTTTTACAGTAAATGGTGGTAAAAATAAGCGGCCAGTTGATTTGTTATAGAAATTAGCAGCTACATAGGGGAAGTTAGCCCCTTTGAAATTTCCTGTTTTTTCATGATATCCACCGTAAATGAGGCGTTTCATTTCATCAATGCCTTCATCAAATTCATGGTTCCCGATTGTACCGACATCAAATTTTAAGTCATTTAAAAATTCAATCGTCGGTTCATCTTGTAATAATGCTGAAACTGGTGGACTAGCTCCGACGATATCACCAGCATGTACGAGAAGTGTATTAGGGTTTTGTTTTTTATGTTCTTTTAAATAAGTAGCTAAGTAATCAGCGCCACCAGCTTCTTTATTATTGATTTTTTTAACAGTATCTAGTTGTCCATGGAGATCATTAATACCAAGCATTTGTACGTCTATGTAGCGGTTTTGTTCAGCTGGATTCTGAGATGGGGGAGCGGCAAATACGCTTGAAAAAGTAATGGTGCTTAAAACAGCAACGGCAGGAATAATTTTTTTCCACATAATATAATTCTCCTTTTTTATAATCTGACATCATACGACATAATTTTAATAGATTCATAGGATTATAGCTACATAAAAATTTAGTCTTTTCGAAAAATTAACATATTTACAAAAAGTGAATAATAGAGTAAAGACCCTTTTTTATTGTCGATTTCATTGTGTATCTACTATAATGGAGAAAAAAGTAAAAGGTGAGTAGCATGAAGAAAAAGAAACAAAGACAAATGCAAAGACAATCACAAGTGAATCAACCAAAGAAAGAAACACTTACATTAGGCGATCAATTAAATGATTCACTCATGCAACAATTAAAGAGTAAGAAGAAAGAGTTGCAAGTGAGGGAAGAGGAAAAAGAGGCAGCTGAACTGGAAAGAAAGCGCCAAGAACAAAAAGAACGTGAAAAGAATAAATCATTTGAAGAACTGCTAAGTGAAAGTAACCTTACTTGGAAAGACTTTAAATAATAAAAAAATGATCAGTGAAATACCACTGATCATTTTTTGACGAGCTTGTAAGAAAAGGGGAGTTAGCATGAGAAAAATTGTCGTTGTTCCACATGAAAACCATTGGAGTGAAAAATTTCAAATGGAGGCTAAAAGATTAAAATCAGCGATGCCAGAAACGGTAAAAATTTATCATATTGGAAGTACGTCAGTTCCCGGACTGGCAGCTAAACCTATTATTGATATGATCATGGAAGTAGAAAATATCGAAAGAGTAGATGGGTGGAATGAACGATTTATAGAGCTTGGTTACATCGTAAAAGGGGAAAATGGTATTTCAAGACGCCGATATTTTATTCATGGAACTGAAGAAAAACGCTCGTATCATTTACACGTGTTTGAAAAAGGAAATCCAGAGATAGTAAGGCATTTAGCATTTCGTGATTATATGATGGCTCATTGTGAAGAAGCAGAGGCATATGCAACCTTAAAGAAAGAATTAGCCGAAAAGTATAAATATGATGGCGCGTTATATACGGAAGGAAAAAATGAGTTTGTGCGCAATGTGGATGAAAAAGCGAAAGAATGGAGAAAAAATAACGTGAATGAATGAGTTCACGCTATTTTTTAGCTATATAAAAGTGTTATGTAAACTGTACGTATGTTTTGACTTTTGGGATGAATCTTGTTGAAATAAAATTGTGGCTTATAAAAAATGTAACAATGAAAGGGAGACGACTGTGCATATTCCAACAACTACACTTCATAATGGCGTGAAAATGCCGATGATTGGTCTAGGCGTATATAAAGCGAAAGAAGGAGACGAAGTAAAGCAAGCAGTAAAAACAGCGTTAGAAGTTGGATACCGTTCGATTGATACAGCAACTGTATATGAAAATGAAAGCGGTGTCGGAGAGGCGATACGTGAATCAGGAATTCCAAGAGAAGATATATTTATTACAACAAAAGTATGGAACGACGATCAAGGATATGAGGAGACACTCGAGGCGTTTGAAAAGAGTTTGAAAAAATTACAAATGGACTATGTAGATTTATATTTAATACATTGGCCGGTAAGAGGGAAGTATGTTGATACGTACCGAGCTTTAGAGAAATTGTATGAAGAAGGTAAAGTGCGTGCGATTGGTGTTTCTAATTTTCATAAACATCATTTAGAACTATTATTACCAAATTGCAAAGTGAAGCCGATGGTAAACCAAGTGGAACTTCATCCGATGTTGACGCAATTTGAGTTGCGAAATTATTGTCAAGATGAGCAAATTCAAATGGAAGCATGGAGTCCGTTAATGAGGGGCGGAGAAGTATTCCAGCATCCAATCATTCAGGCTATTGCTAACAAATATGAAAAAACACCTGCACAAGTTATATTAAGGTGGGATATTCAAAGCGGGATTGTTACAATTCCTAAATCTGTTACACCATCTCGTATTAAAGAAAACTTTACTATTTCTGATTTTGCACTAACTGAAGAAGAGATACGTCAAATTAACACGTTGAATCGTGATTTACATGTAGGAACGAATCCTGATAAATATGATACGTTATAAAAAAGACTGTCTCCTAATACTGGAGACAGTCTTCTGTTTTATCGGTAATTCGATATTTTTAACGATGCAAAGCATATGTGTCATATTTAACAATCTTTTGAAGTTGTATATATTCTTCTTTCGTTAAAGGTAACTGTTGACTAGCTCGTATATTTTCCTGTAATTGTTGAAGAGAGCTTGCACCAGGTATAACAGCTGCAACAGTCTTATTATGTAAGCAATATTGAATAGCTGTTCCTGTTAAAGAGCGTTCTCCAATCATTTCTTTTACACTTGCTAGAGTTGCATGTAATTCATCGTAAGAATAAGAGAGATAATCCTTTTCCTTTACTCTTTCTATCTTTCTTGCATTATTGTCAGTTAAAATTCCTTTTGCAAGTGGCCCGCGGGCAATGACGCTAATTTGGTGTTCATTTAGAAGGGGGAACCATTCTTCTGGACGACGATTTAAAAGGTTATATTCCATTAGTACACTAACGATGTTTGAGCGTTTTGCATATTCACGAACGACATTTGGGCGTATAGAAGAAATACCGTAATGGCGAATAATACCTTCCTTTTTCAATTCTTCAAAAGCTTCAATTGTTTCATCTATTGGATCTTCAATTGTTCCGCCATGAAGTTGGTAAAGGTCAATATAATCAGTTTGAAGTCTACGTAAACTTTCCTTTACTTCAGTCTTTATGTAAGCTTTAGAAGGATCCCAAGACCAGCCATTTTTTTCTTCTGTCCAACGATTTCCAACCTTCGTTGTAAGTACAATTTGGTCTCTTCTTCCCTTCAAGGCTTTTCCAACAAATTCTTCATTTAATCCGTAATCATATAAATCTGCTGTATCAAAAAAATTAATTCCTAAATCGATCGCTTCATCGATAATATGCATAGCTTCTGTTTCAGATGTACCGAGAGACATACAGCCAAGGCCCATTTCTGTAACAAACAAATCTGAGTTTCCTAATTGACGTTTTTTCATAGGTCAACCTCCTTACCTTTATTGTACGAGAGGGAAAAGAGGTTGACAAACGTTTACTTTCCGCTTCGCATTAACTGCCCGTAAAAGCATGATTAATGTTTCACTTTATTTGCAGTAATCCACTCTTGTACAGTTGTATACTCTTTGCTATATTGCTTTAGCTTATGGCGAATTTGCCATGCTTTTCCGACTAAAGTGACGCGATTTGGTAAAATATAAACTTTCATTTCTATCACGCTCCTTTCAATGTGGTAAAATGTATGAGGAAAGAATAGGAAATAGAACAGGGAGATGAAGTAGTATGAGTAATCTTGCAGAGAGAACAGTAAAAACTGAGCCAATTTTTGATGGTAGAGTTATAAAAGTTCGTGTTGATGATGTAGTATTACCAAATGGAGCAATGAGTAAACGTGAAATTGTAAATCACCCTGGTGCAGTTGCTATTATTGCTATTACTGATGAGGGGAAAATTGTGCTTGTTGAGCAGTATCGTAAAGCACTTGAAAAGGCGATTATAGAAATTCCGGCTGGCAAGTTAGAACCTGGTGAAAAACCTGAGGTAACAGCAGTTCGTGAATTAGAAGAGGAAACAGGATATGTATGTGAAAATATGGAGCTCATTACTTCTTTCTATACATCTCCAGGATTCGCAGATGAAATTTTATATGTATATAAAGCGACAGGTTTGACAAGAAAAGAAAATAAAGCTGAGTTAGATGAAGATGAGTTTGTGGAATTAATGGAAGTATCGTTAGAAGAAGCGATTACTCTTATGAAAGATCTTCGTATTCATGATGCGAAGACGATGTTTGCAGTACAATATTTACAACTACAAAAATAAACACTCGCCAAAGGCGAGTGTTTTTTAATTGATTTTTGCATATACACGTGCATCACGTAAGCTACCATCTGGTGCTAGGAAATCATTTTCCATTGTCCCTTCTAGAATGAATTCTAGACGTTCTGCTAAGCTACATGCATTTATATTTGTTGCATCAGTACGAATTTCAATTCTTCTAGCGCCTAGTTTATCAAAGGCGAACTGAATTGCACCTTTAACAGCTTCGGTCATATAGCCTTGTTTTGTATAGGCACTATGTAGCCAGAAGTGAAGTGAAAACTTTGGAATATCCCAGTTTTCAGGCTTTAGTGTAATTGCTCCGATGAATGTACCAGATACTTTATCGTATAAGTGAAAATCAAGTGTTTCACGAAGTAAAAACTGTCCGTGAGCTTCGCGAACAATTTCTTCAGCACTCTCTTCTGTTTCAGCGTTAATTGGTATCCACGGTACTAAGTCTTCTAGAGAAGCTTGGATTGCTTCATATACTTCTGCACCATCACCTGGAAATGGTTTACGAACCTGCAAGCGTTCAGTTTGAAATAATGTTGGAAAATCTAATAATAATGGTTTCAAGAGAAATCCCTCCTATTCTCTACTTTTTAGTTTAGCAAAGTAGAGCGGAATTTCAATGTTAATTCGTCATACTTTTTTCTTTCTTTCATACATTTTTAATAAGAGTGTGAACGGAGGGAAGAAAAATGTGGCGAAAAAATTGGCAAGACCGTGTAATGTCTCACATACAGGAAAACTCTTCATTATATATATTTAACGCTGTTTTATTATTGATGGGAGTAATATTCGGAGCCATTCTCGTGAATAGTTTACAAATCAATCAAAAACAAGATTTATCATTTTATTTACAACGTTTTTTTGGACAAGTCTCTAAAGGAGAATTTGCCATTGCGGGCGAAATGTTTCGAGAAAGTTACTTTTCGCAATTAAAATACATCGGATTTATTTGGATTTTAGGAATTTCAATTATTGGATTACCACTTATTTTTATTTTATTATTTGTAAAAGGAGTTGTCGTTGGATTTACAGTTGGTTTTTTAGTAAGTCAGCATGGATGGAATGGACTATTATTAGCATTTGTATCTGTTTTGCCACAAAATTTAATTATCATTCCAGTCTTTCTCGTTATGACAACCATTGCTGCAAGTTTTTCTTTACGGATGATTAGGCATCAATTTATTAGAAAAATAACCGAGCCACTATTACCATTATTAATCCGTTATACATGCTTCTTTCTCGTAATTGGAGTGGTGTTAGCACTTGCTTCTAGTGTGGAGGCTTACGCATCACCAGTTTTAATGAAAGAAGTCGTTGAGGCTATTAATAAAAAATAAATACTTTTTGAGAATAATTATCAATTTGTTTTTATTGTTTTTTCTTTTGACAGAAGCCCTTCTTCTGATATAATGGTGTAAGAGTGGCGAGGAGGGAGTAGTACCGAATGGAAGAAAGAATTGAACGAATTAAGAAGCAATTACATGCAGCGAGCTACAAATTAACACCGCAACGTGAAGCAACAGTTCGTGTGCTGCTAGAAAATGAAGAAGATCATTTAAGCGCAGAAGATGTTTACCTCCTTGTAAAAGAAAAGTCGCCAGAGATCGGATTAGCAACCGTCTATCGAACTTTAGAACTATTATCTGAGTTAAAAGTTGTCGATAAGATTAACTTCGGAGACGGTGTTTCACGCTATGACTTACGCCAAGAAGGTGCGCAGCGTTTCCACCATCATTTGATTTGTACACAATGTGGTGCTGTACAAGAAATACAAGAAGATTTACTTGGTGAAGTGGAAAGGAAAGTAGAACGAGACTGGAGCTTTAAGGTGAAAGATCATCGTTTAACATTCCATGGGATTTGTAAAAATTGTCAAGAAAATGAAACGGATGAAAAATAACCTTTTCCTATTTATCTAGGAAGAGGTTTTTTATTTGAATAAGGTATAAATTGGTGAAAGCTTGGCATATGTTGTAATAACTTATATTTTGGAGGAATTTACAATGCGCCGAGCTTTAAAATTAACTTTTGATGGAATAAAAGTATTTTTATTATTTACAAGTTGTACGATTTTGTTTTATTTCGCTATACTATGGATAAATGAAGAATATGAAAGCTATCATCGTTATGAAAAACCTAAAGAAGAGACTGTAGAAAAAGTATCAGGGAATGAAGAACCGGCAAAGGATGCTTTCGTAAATAGAATGATGTTTTTCTATGAAAATGGGGAGTAGTGTAGAGTGGAAGATCAATTAAAAGATTTTATTCATTATATGGTTGTCGAAAAAGGATTAGCAAAGAATACAGTAGTATCTTATGAACGGGATTTAAAAAGCTACGTAAAGTATTTGCAAAATGTGGAACAGACGAAAACTTTTCATGAAGTGACCCGTTTACACATTGTTAACTTTTTGCAGTATTTAAAAGAGAACGGAAAATCTTCGAAAACATTGGCGCGTCATATCGCATCAATTCGTTCGTTCCACCAATTTTTACTTCGTGAACGAGCGGTA
Organism: Bacillus cereus group sp. Bce041; assembly: GCF_052646455.1. Classification (NCBI taxonomy): domain Bacteria; kingdom Bacillati; phylum Bacillota; class Bacilli; order Caryophanales; family Bacillaceae; genus Bacillus; species Bacillus cereus group sp. Bce041. The sequence continues at coordinate 377,967 of NZ_JBQXON010000001.1, read as the reverse complement.
GAACACGATCCATCCGTACATATTGAAACGCCACAAGGGGAACGGAAATTACCAAAGGTATTATCAGTTGATGAAGTAGAGGCGTTACTTCAAACACCAAAAATGACAAGTGCTTTTGGTATTCGTGATAAGGCGATGCTAGAGTTACTGTATGCGACAGGACTTCGGGTTTCAGAATTGATTGCACTCAATTTAGAAGATGTACATTTAACGATGGGATTTGTTCGTTGCATAGGGAAAGGGAATAAAGAAAGAATTATTCCACTAGGAAGTTTAGCAACGGAAGCGATTCAAAAGTATATTGAAAAAGGAAGAAGAGAATTAATGGGGAAAAAAGTAGTAGATGCACTCTTTTTAAACCATCATGGTAATCGATTATCAAGACAAGGATTTTGGAAAATATTAAAACGATTAGCGAAAGAGGCAAATATTGAAAAAGAACTTACACCTCATACGTTGCGTCACTCGTTTGCTACGCACTTATTAGAAAATGGAGCAGATTTACGTGCTGTACAAGAAATGCTTGGACATGCAGATATTTCAACTACGCAAATCTATACGCACGTTTCAAAAACTAGATTAAAAGATGTATATAAACAGTTTCATCCGAGAGCATAGTTACTATGCTCTTTTTTTCATAGATTAAGAGGGGAAGACCGTTTCACAGAAACTTCACAAACATTTCGTATATTGTTTTCAGCAGAAGACTGGAATATTACAATGTATTTCCTCTATACTAAATAAAGTATAAAGGAGGAAATGATGATGAAAAAACTGATTATAACTTTATTTATCGCGATGCTAGCGTTGGCTGGCTGTAATACAAACAAAGAAGAACCGAAAAAAGAACAGAAACTTGAAGCTGTAAAAGTAGCAGTCCAAACAAATCCGAAAGAAATTAAACCAGGTGAAAAAACAGAAGTACAAGCACTTGTTACACAAGGGAAAGAAAAAGTAACGGATGCCGATGATGTAAAGTTTGAAATTTGGAAAGGTGGCGACGAAAAGCACGAGATGTTAGATGGTAAGCATAAAGGAAAAGGTGTTTATGCAGTAGAGAAAACATTCGAAACGGATGGAGTATACCATATTATTGCTCACACAAATGCACGTGAAATGCACGTTATGCCAGAAGTGAAAGTTGCTGTAGGAAATGCGAAAGTAGAAGATGCGAAAAAAGAAAATAGTGATCACAGTGCAGGACATGGAGATCATAAAAGTGACACAATGATCCATCTTATGGCTGGAGACATAAAGGCAAATGCTGAATCTACAATGAAAGTTCATTTAAAGCAAAAAGAAGAAGCATTAACTGGTGCTGAAGTACAACTAGAGATTTGGAAAGATGGTGTTGAAAAACACGAATTTATTCCAGCGAAAGAAGGGAATAAAGGAGAGTATGAAACGAAACATACTTTCAAAGAGAACGGTGCTTACAACGTGAAAGTACATGTAAGAAAAGGCGAATTGCATGAACATAAAGAAGAAACAATAGAAGTAAAATAAAAAGTAGCTCTTTAGAGCTACTTTTTATTTTTAATATGAAGAAATAAATCATAAAAAAATTAGCACTTCGTTGCAGAATGGATTACAATAGAAGTGTGAAGAAAATGAGAAATTCTACGAAAATGTATTAAAAAGAAAGCGTAAACATGTTATGATATCAGTATCAGATGTCTGACATCTGACTTAGAAAAAACTAGAAATGTTTTTGAATCGTTTCAAGTAAACGAAATAGGTTAGAAAATGATTTAAAGAAGTACTGTTTGACAATGAGAATTCTTTTGGATAACAGTTTCACTTTATAGCGTTTTGAACATACTACAAGAAGTAGAACTGAACTTATAGGAGGTCGCAGTTATGAATAAATATAAACGTATATTCCTAGTCGTAATGGACTCTGTGGGAATCGGTGAAGCACCAGATGCTGAGCAATTTGGTGATCTAGGATCTGACACAATTGGTCACATTGCTGAACATATGAATGGGTTACAAATGCCTAACATGGTGAAATTAGGTCTTGGTAACATTCGAGAAATGAAAGGTATCTCTAAAGTAGAGAAACCACTTGGATATTACACAAAAATGCAAGAGAAATCTACTGGTAAAGATACAATGACAGGTCACTGGGAAATCATGGGCCTTTACATTGATACACCATTCCAAGTGTTCCCAGAAGGATTCCCAAAAGAATTACTTGATGAATTAGAAGAAAAAACAGGCCGTAAAATTATCGGTAATAAGCCAGCTTCTGGAACTGAGATTCTTGATGAACTTGGTCAAGAGCAAATGGAAACAGGCTCTTTAATCGTTTATACTTCTGCTGATAGCGTATTGCAAATTGCAGCACACGAAGAAGTAGTGCCACTTGATGAGTTATATAAAATCTGTAAAATTGCACGTGAATTAACATTAGATGAGAAATACATGGTAGGTCGTGTTATTGCTCGTCCATTCGTTGGTGAACCTGGAAACTTTACACGTACACCAAATCGTCATGACTATGCATTAAAACCATTCGGCCGTACAGTAATGAACGAATTAAAAGATAGTGACTACGATGTAATTGCTATTGGTAAAATCTCTGATATTTATGATGGTGAAGGGGTAACTGAATCACTTCGTACGAAGTCTAACATGGATGGAATGGATAAGCTTGTAGATACATTAAATATGGACTTTACAGGTCTTAGCTTCTTAAACTTAGTTGACTTTGATGCATTATTCGGCCACCGCCGTGATCCACAAGGATACGGAGAAGCTCTGCAAGAATATGATGCACGTCTTCCAGAAGTATTCGCAAAACTAAAAGAAGATGATCTATTATTAATTACAGCAGACCACGGTAATGATCCAATTCACCCTGGTACTGACCATACACGTGAATATGTACCATTATTAGCATATAGCCCAAGCATGAAAGAAGGCGGACAAGAGTTACCACTTCGTCAAACATTTGCTGATATTGGTGCAACAGTAGCAGAAAACTTCGGTGTGAAAATGCCAGAATACGGAACAAGCTTCTTAAACGAGCTAAAGAAATAGGGGGATAAACAAATGAATCGTGAACTTATTACAAAATCAGCTTCATACTTAAAAGAGAAATTTCAAGAGACACCACAAGTAGGACTAATCCTTGGATCAGGACTAGGTGTATTAGCAGACGAAATTGAGAATGCAGTAACAGTACCTTACAGTGAAATCCCTGAATTCCCAGTATCAACTGTAGAAGGCCATGCAGGTCAACTAGTATTTGGTACACTTCAAGGTGTAACAGTAGTAGCAATGCAAGGACGTTTCCACTTCTATGAAGGATACGACATGCAAAAAGTAACATTCCCAGTTCGTGTTATGAAAGAACTAGGTGTAGAAACAGTAGTTGTAACAAACGCAGCTGGTGGTGTAAATACATCATTTGAGCCAGGCGATCTTATGTTAATTTCAGACCACATTAACTTCATGGGTACGAATCCATTAATCGGACCGAATGATTCTGAAATGGGCGTACGTTTCCCTGATATGTCTACATCATATACAGTAGAACTTCGCGAAATGGCGAAACAAGTTGCAGCAGACTTAAATATTAAAGTACAAGAAGGTGTATACGTAGGAATGACAGGTCCTGTATATGAAACACCTGCTGAAATTCGTATGCTTCGTACACTTGGCGGAGATGCAGTTGGTATGTCAACAGTACCTGAAGTAATTGTAGCGCGTCACGCTGGTATGAAAGTATTAGGTATTTCTTGTATTTCAAATATGGCAGCTGGTATTTTAGATCAACCACTTCACCACGATGAAGTAATTGAAACGACAGAACGTGTTAAAGCTAACTTCTTAGCATTAGTAAAAGCAATCGTAAAACAAATGAAGGGGTGACTTCACAATGAGAATGGTGGACCTAATTGCAAAAAAACGTGACGGACATGCATTAACGACAGAAGAAATTAACTTTATTGTTGAAGGATATACGAATGGTGATATTCCTGATTATCAAGTAAGTTCACTTGCAATGGCAATTTTCTTCCAAGATATGAACGATCAAGAGCGTGCTGATTTAACGATGGCAATGGTAAATAGCGGTGATACAATCGACTTATCGGCTATTGAAGGTGTAAAAGTAGATAAGCATTCAACAGGTGGTGTTGGTGATACAACGACACTTGTATTAGGTCCATTAGTAGCTGCTTTAGATGTACCAGTAGCGAAAATGTCTGGACGCGGTTTAGGACATACTGGTGGTACAATTGATAAATTAGAAGCAGTTCCAGGATTCCATGTGGAAATTGAAAACGATGAATTCATGCGTCTTGTAAATGAAAACAAAATCGCTGTTATCGGCCAAAGTGGTAACTTAACACCTGCTGATAAAAAGCTATATGCACTTCGTGATGTAACAGCAACAGTAAACTCAATTCCGCTTATTGCAAGTTCGATTATGAGTAAAAAAATTGCTGCTGGTGCAGATGCAATTGTTCTTGATGTAAAAACTGGAGCAGGTGCATTTATGAAAACGGATGAAGATGCAAAACGTTTAGCAGAAGCAATGGTACGTATCGGTAATAACGTTGGTCGTAATACGATGGCAGTTATTTCTGATATGAGTCAACCACTCGGTGAAGCTATCGGTAACGCATTAGAAGTTCAAGAAGCAATTGATACATTACAAGGTAAAGGGCCGAAAGATTTAGAAGAGCTATGTTTAACACTTGGAAGTCAAATGGTGTACCTTGCTGGACAAGCTTCATCTTTAGAAGATGCACGTGAAAAGCTAATTGAAGTAATGAACAACGGAAAAGCGCTAGAATCATTTAAAACGTTCTTATCAGCGCAAGGCGGTGACGCATCTGTTGTTGATGACCCTTCTAAATTGCCACAAGCACAATTTAAAATTGAAGTGGAAGCGAAAGAAGACGGATATGTATCAGAAATCGTTGCAGACGAAATCGGAACAGCAGCAATGCTTTTAGGAGCAGGACGTGCAACGAAAGAGTCTGAAATTGATTTAGCAGTTGGTCTAATGCTGCGCAAAAAAGTAGGCGATAGCGTGAAGCAAGGTGAATCTCTCGTTACAATTTACGCAAACCGCGAAAATGTTGAAGATGTAAAAGCGAAAATTTATGAGAACATGAAGATCTCTAAAGAACACGTAGATGCACCAACTTTAGTACACGGTATCGTAACGAAGTAATAAAAAAAGCTGAGGAGATTTCTCCTTGGCTTTTTTTACTATTTTTTGTTTATAATAATAATGGGTGAAATTATGATTAGAATTTGTGCAGTAACAAAAACAGATGAAGTATTATATGATGTTTCTCTAGAAGAAACAAAGAAAGACCATATTGTATGGTATTGGCTAGATTTATATAAGCCAACGAAAGAAGAGTATACATATATTCTGCAAGACCATTTTAAGTTCCATCCCCTTGCAATTGAAGACTGTCTAGAATACGTACAGAGGCCAAAAGTTGATTTTTATGATGGATATAACTTTTTAGTTCTTCACGCGTTTGGAGAAGATGGGCTAGAACCACATGAAATTGATTTGTTTGTTAGTGATCGCTATATTGTTTCTTTCCATTTTTCTCATAATAATGCAATTGAAAGAGTATGGAAAACACTTGGTGAGAAGAGGCGGATTAAGAAAGGACCTTTACATGTAGCACATACGATCACTGATCAAATTGTAGATGATTATTTCGCACCTGTATATTACATTGAAGATCATTTAAATGCGATTGATGATAATTTAACAGGTGAGACAGCAGGAGCCGTACTAGAAGAAGTATTTGATATTAGGGCAGATTTATCTAAGTTAAGACGTACAATTATTCCAATGCGTGATTTATTGTATCGTATTTTGAATTCCACTCGTTTTTACGGTATAAGTGATCATGAGATTTATTTTAAAGATATACATGATCATTTACTTAAACTTACGGAAATGATTGAGGCAAGTCGAGAGTTAACGGCGGATATTCGGGATAGTTATTTTTCATTAAACTCACATCATATGAATAACATTATGAAAACATTAACTGTATTCTCGACTATTTTCATGCCATTAACATTTATTGCGGGAGTATATGGAATGAACTTTACGCATATGCCAGAGCTTGGTGGACAATATAGTTATTTTATTTGTCTTCTTCTAATGGCATTAATTGGCGGCGGAATGATGGCCTGGTTTTATAAAAAAGGATGGTTTAAGTAAAAAAACACCGAGGATTTCCTCGGTGTTTTTTTTCAACCAATAGCATGTAATACAAACATAGCTAAGAATAAGCATGTAATGATATACATAGATGGTGCGACTTCTTTACGCTTTCCAAGAGCAACTTTTAAGATAGGGTAAGCAATAAATCCGAACGCAATGCCATCAGCGATACTATATGTGAGCGGGATCATGACGATAATTAAGAACGCTGGAAATCCTTCTGAAAAATCGTTCAGAGGAATTTGCTGAATGCTTGTAATCATCAGGCCGCCAATAATAATTAAGATTGGTGCAATGGCACTATCAGGAATTAGTTTGACAAACGGAAGTGCAAACAATGATGCAAAGAATAACAACCCCGTAACGATAGACGTCAGACCTGTCTTTCCGCCTGCAGTAATACCTGCGGCACTCTCTACTGTTGATACGGTAGGGCTTGTGCCAAATAGACCACATGTCATTGCTGAAATTGCATTGGCTTGGTAAGCACGTGGGAATTTACGGTCATCTTCTAATAAACCGTGCAGAAGTCCCATGTTCTCAAAAATAAGCACCATGCTTAAGGAGAATGTTGCAATCCAAAACGGTAAGGAAGAAAGTTTGCCAAATGACATAGCTCCAAACACATCCCCGTAATTAGCGAATGAGAATGAACTATTTCCGATTTGACTTGTATCAACAAGGCCAAATAGCCATGCAATACCAGTTCCTATTGCAATCGTCCATAAAAAGTTTCCACGTACGTTACGAATAAATAGTACAAGTGCAACGATAAGAGTAAGCACGGTCGCAAGAACGACAGGGTTACTTAATTTACCCATTGCAACAGCAGTATTTGGGTTCGAAACGACTAAGCCACCTTTTTGCAATCCGATAAACGCTAAAAATAATCCGATGCCGACAGTAATTGCTTCCTTTAATGACTTTGGAATTGATACTGATAGCACGCGAGCGATTGGTGTAAAAGCGGCAATTGCAAAAATAATACCAGAGATAAAGACAGCAGCCAATGCTTCTTGCCAAGTTAGTCCAAGCGTATGCACAGCTGTGTACGTGAAGAATGCATTTACACCCATACCAGGGACAAGAATAGCAGGTGCATTTGCCCAAAATGCCATGAGTAGACATCCGACAAATGAACTGAAAACAGTTGCTAAAATTCCAGCTTCAAGAGGAATGCCAGCATCGGATAAAATTGATGCATTTACAATCATAATATATACGATCGTGAAAAATGACGTAACTCCAGCTAAAACTTCTTGTTTTGGTGATGTTTCGTGTAAACCTAATTTAAATGTTCTTTCAAGTATTCCTTTCATGTTAAACCTTCTTTTTCATATCCCTCTCCCACCCGTGATATCTCTTTCGTAAGAGCTCACCGTCCTTTATTATATCAGAACATCATGTTTTTACAACAAGGAAAATGATAACGTTTACTTATAAATGAAATTATTTATAAATACGTAAAAATTGCCCGTATTGTTGAAATAATTTCTAACTCTCCCGATTGAATGGGTGGAGCTGCTTGCGCATGTAAAGTAGCATAAGACGTAACCTCCCTTGGTAATTGGGCAGATTCTTCAACGAATGAGAGGGGAACAGGATTAATATTTAAATTATATGTACTCGCAATAGCACGAGCTTTTTCTACTGATTGGTGCAGAGCTTGAATGAGAGCTTGCTCATAATATTTATTTGGATGAGATACTCGGAAACGTAAACCTTTTGCTACATTTGCACCATTTGAAACGGCTATATCATATACTTCCCCAGCTTTTTGTACATTTAAAACGGTAATTTCATACAAATGCTCCACGCGGTATCCTTGCAGCAAGGCTTTATCATTTACATATTCGTATTGAGGAGTAATTGTATAAGAAATCGTCTCTATATCTTTATCGGCAATACCAAGCTGTTTAAGTGCATCCAACAATTGTTTGGATTGCACTGCATTTTCTTCTTGAGCCTGTTTTACATTTTTATCATCTGTTCGAATGCCGAGTGTTAATATAACAACATTCGGTTTTGCTTTTACAACACCTTCTCCTTGTACAGTAATAGTAGCTTCTTTACCAGTATTAGCAGTGCGTACGTTGTGTAAATAAGGATTCATTCCACCCTGCATTTTCCATCACCATCCTTTTTATATGTATATGTGTGAACAAAAAAGAAATTTATATGAAAAAAGTTACATAAATGAGAATGTTGAGGAAAGAAAGCATATACAACATAGGTATTTATAGATTATAATATGTGTAAATATGATAAAAAAGGGACGAGGCTATTGAACGAAAAAAGAGAAACGCTGATTTTAGATTTATCTGCATCATTTCGAAAAATGATACGTTTATTACAAAATGATATTAATACACGTTTTGCAGAACATATGCCATATAATGAATTTTCTGTATTACGTGCGTTATTTTTAAACAGTCCACAGATGGCTTCGCAAATTGCGAGTGAAGTAAACGTAACCTCCAGTCATATTACAGCTGTTACAGATCGTCTCGTACGAAAAGGATTAGTAGAAAGAAAACGTTCTAATTCAGATCGTCGAATCGTGTACTTAGAAATTACAGAGCACGGAAGAGAAGTAACTGAAAAACTTGAAGCTGTGCGTAAAGAATATTATAAAGAGAGATTTAAAGGTTGGAGCGACCAAGAAATAGAAATGGTCTTAGAACTATTTGGCCGCGTATTATAATAAATGAGGATAGGAAGCGAAAGCATTCCTATCCTTTTTCTTTTGAATAAAAATATTTTGAAACTCCGATACTTTAATTAAAAGATCGGAGGAAAGATTATGAAATATATTGCTGCACTTACCATTTTATTTGGTGGTTTTTTCTGTTTTCAAACATTCACGTACGCAGATACGCCTATCCAAGTAGTGCGAAAAGAAGTGAAGTACATTGAAAATGATAATACAGTCTTATATTCGAAATTATGGGTTCGTTCTATGCAAAACGCAGTATTATTCCACCATAGCGATAATATTCGTAATCGGGACACATTACGTAATGTAACAAGTTCATCGCTTGTTAAAGCGAAGCAACTATCTTTTCAGAAAGCAGCACTTTATATACCGAGACTATCGCAATACGTATCAAAAATAGGGAAAGAAAACATTCAAGTGTACTACATTGCGATTCACTATAATGTGAAAAAAGAAAATGCATATCAATTAGATGGCATGAACTATTTTCTACAAGTATTCGTAAAAGAGCGTGGGGAATGGAAAATTGCCGAAAGTGTAGTTGCCCCGACAGAGCAAATTGTGCAAAATGGTGATGGATTTGGAATGAAAGAAGAGATGGTGTATGGGGATAGGAGAGAGAATGTGAAATAACCTCCTCATCGAGAGGAGGTTATTTTATTTGAAATTCCAAGAGACTTTCCATTTTAATATTTTAGGTAGGAAGAAATACGTAATGAAACTAGTTATTAAAAATCCGATGTAAAAGCTGGACAATGAGTGCGCGCGACTTAGTATTAAACCTCCAACGATCCCACCAAAGAAAATAGCGCATGCCATTACTAACTTTTGTAACTTTGGATATAATAGATAGTTACCATTTCGCTCATTGATTGAACGGGCATATAAATAAATACCGAGTGGTAATAAAATAAGTATATGTGCAATAGGTGCAATCAATGTTTTTGCCGGCGGAATCTTTGTAAAGTTTGGTTCGTTATGACGTACTCCATTTTGATCAGTATAAGCGCTTTGTGGATCATAATTAAAGTTAATAGTAAAATCTTCTGCTGGACTAGAAATACGTATGTTTTCCATAACATCATGTATAATGCCATTGTTCTCATGAAAGTCGGCACTCGAGTGAACAGCAATGACTCCTGATATTAGAGATGGAAGTAACGCTGGGAAGATTAATATAGCTGCAGTAAGAAATCCTTGCGATATCACATTTCCAGCGATTGTTCCTATACATAAGGCAAGTGTATAAATAGCGATTAATACAATTAACATATATATAAAGTAACTATGAAACGGTGAAAATACTTGATATTTATTATGAAAAGTCAACCTTTTCATAATAGCAAATAGCCCCCAGTTTAAAATGACAACAGCGGCGATATTACAGATTCCAAACAACCACTTTGTTATATAAAGGTGTGAACGTTTAAAGGGCATAGACCATAACAAGTCGCTAGCGTTATTTTGTCTTTCCCATCCAATTAACGTACAAGCTAGAATGGTCAGTATGCTACCTAACAGCATGATAGGATCTAAAAGTGTTAAATCAAAGTGATAATGATATACATAGTTCCATTTTTTATTGTCATTTAGAAAGTGTTGCTGTTGAATAGAAGTCATATAGTATTTATATGACAAACTATAGAAGCTGACGAGCCAAAATAACCATACAACATATTTACTTTGTTGATACGTTCTTAGCCATAGTGCTTTTTGAAACATAGGATCTCTCCTTTAAAAAACTTTATAATTTGTTAGGCGTGATAATACAACATAAGTAATGATTCCAGCGAGAAACAAACTGATATAGTAGTTAGGTAAGAAATAAAATTGATTGATTTTATAGCCACCTAGTAATGAAAAGTAAATGGTTGTCCCCCATATACATATTTTTAAATGTTTTTGGAAAATAAATATCCTTTGACTATTTTCATTTGGTGAACGCACATATAAATATGTCCCAAGTAGTAAATAAAATATTGTATAGAAAATAGGGACTAACATTGATTTGGCTGAATAATATACGTGAGATGCTGGATTTCTTAAAGTAGTTGGATCGTTGTCCCTCTTCCGAGAATCTGGCTGATAGTTATAATCAATAGAAAAGCGATATATTGGTACAACTATATTTGTTTTTTGATTGATTTCATATAGTTGTTGATCTAATTTATTATTTTTAGTATCGGTAGCCTCTAAATGGTTTAGTGTAAAAGTGTACACTAGTGGAATAAATGTAAGGCCCATTAGTAGCCATGGAATGCAAAAAATGACCTGTGAAACAATACTTCCAGTAAAAGTACCGATACATAGAGCAGCTGTATAGACTGCAACATAAGAAACTATCGCATAAAGAAAGTATCGGTGAAGTGGACTAAATGATTGATAATCAAAATGGATAGTTGTTCTATAAATAACATACATAATAATCCAATTTATAAGTAACGAGCTCACAATACAGAAGGAACCGAAAGCCCATTTAGATAAGAAAACATGTTTTCTTTTAAATGGCATCGTCATAAGTAGTGTATTAGATTGGTTGCTACGTTCCCATCCTATCAATAAGCAGGCTAAAGCAATGATAAGAACAGTTAACCAAAAACTATTACCATCTCGTGCAGAAAAGGTATAAAAATAATAATACTGTTCCCCTTTTTCTTGTAATTCGTAATATTTATCGAGTTCCATCTGAGCACTTCTATAGTATCCGAGAGATAGAAGATAAAGCGAACTAAAGAAGAATAGTAACGCAGCATATTTCCCACGCTTCCAATTCCACATCCATAACGCTTTATGAAACATATCCATCCTCCTCCAGTGTCGTAACGAAGACATCTTCAAGTGACATTGTTAATTCTTCAATGAGCAGTGGTTGTTCTTTATAAAACTTCTCGAGTGTTGTAGTCACATTTCCTTCAATTAAGATTGTATATACTTTTCCTGTTTGATTTAATATTTTAATATTGCTTAAGTTTTCTAGTTTTTGAGGTAATGAACGCTCGTAAGCTACTTGTATTTTTGCAAATTGTGATTTTGCATCGTCTAGTGACGTAATAGATGCTACAGTATGTCCTTTTAACATAATGATTGTATCTGCAATTTGTTCCACTTCATCTAAATGATGGGTAGAGATGAAAATGGTAATTTCTTTTTCTGCAACTTCTCCAACGAGAAACTGTAAAATCTGTCTTTTAACGATAGGATCAAGTCCGTTTGTTGGTTCATCTAAAATAATATATTCTGCTTTTGCAGCAACAGCTAAAATGATGGCAAGCAGTGCTTTCATTCCTTTTGAATAACTACGAATTCGTTTATTTGGTAAGTTGAAATGTTCTAGTAGTTCATAGAAATATGGTTCATCAAAAGCTGTATAAACTGCTTTATAAAACTTCACGATTTCTTTTACTGTATAACCGTTCAGTATGTTAGTAGAATCCGGAACATATACGATTTTTTGTTTCGTTTCAGGATTCTTATGAATGTCGATATCCTCATATGTAACAGTTCCCTCGTCTGGGTCTAAAATGCCGACCATCGTTCGTAATAAAGTTGTTTTTCCCGCGCCGTTTCTTCCAAGTAACCCGATGATACTACCTTTTTGTAATGTGAAAGAAACATCGTCTAAAATTGTTTGAGTATCAATTGTTTTCTTCAAGCTTGTCACTTTCAGCATCCGTATTTCCTCCAATCTCTTTATAGTATGAATCTATCCAATCATGAATTTTATCTTTCGTAACACCAAGATAAGAGGCTTCTAATAGTAATTGATGAAATTGCTTTTCAACCATAGCGATTTTCCTTTCGTCTAATGTTGGGGTAATCGATTGGGATACAAATGTTCCTTTTCCTCGTAACGTTTCAATAATTCCTTGTCTCTCTAACTCTTGATACGCTTTACTCACTGTATTTGGATTTATAACGAGTAAAGAAGCGAGTTCGCGTACAGAAGGAAGTTTATCACTTGGAGCCAACATGCTTTTCAATACGAGTTCTTTTATATTTTGAACAATTTGTTCCCATATCGGAGTGTTGCTTCTTGGGTCAAGTTGAATATGCAAGAGCAATGTCTCCTTCCTCATATGTATTAAGTGTACTACTATGTGTAATACACTTAATACAATATAGGGGACGAATGTATTTGTCAACTGAAAATAATAGAAAAAATTGGTATTAAAAAAGGGGGAATTGGAAAAAATAGGTCTGATATAGAATGGAGGGTTAGTCATGAAGCGAGTTTTTGGAATACTTGTTTGTTTCATGTTATTGCTTTCTGGAACTTCAGTGAGTTTTGCGCAATCTGAAAAAACGAAGCAGGAGAAAACAGAAGAAACAACGCCGAAGTTAGCGGAACAAGCGTCGTCAGCAATCGTAATTGAGCAAGATACAGGTAGAGTTTTATTTGATAAAAACCCAAATGAAAAATTACCACCTGCTAGTATGACAAAGATTATGACAATGCTTTTAATTATGGAAGAAGTTGAAAAAGGAAAACTAAAACTGACCGATAAAGTTAGAGCGAGTGAACATGCAGCTTCAATGGGTGGATCGCAAATCTTTTTAGAACCTGGGGAAGAGATGACTGTAAATGAGATGTTAAAGGGTATTGCAATTGCATCTGGAAATGACGCATCTGTTGCAGTAGCCGAGCACATCGCAGGTTCAGAAGAAGGATTTGTAAATATGATGAACAAAAAGGCGAAAGATTTAGGGCTGAAAAATACACATTTTCAAAATCCAACAGGTCTTCCGGCCAAAGACCATTATTCGACAGCAAATGATATGGCTATAATGGCGAGAGAATTGATGAAGTATCCACTTATTCGTAAATACACAGGTAAGTACGAAGATTATTTACGTGAAGATACGGATAAAAAGTTTTGGCTCGTTAATACGAATAAACTAGTACGTTTTTATCCTGGCGTAGATGGAGTAAAAACAGGTTTTACGACAGAAGCGAAATATTGTTTAACAGCATCGGCTGAAAAAAATGGCATGCGTGTCATTTCAGTTGTCATGGGAGCACCAACATCAAAAGAACGGAACAACCAAGTGACGAAGCTTCTTGACTATGCATTTGGACAATATATGACAAAGAAATTGTATACGCGCGGCGAAAAAATTAAGACAGTTCAAGTAGGAAAAGGGAAAAAAGAAAAAGTAGATTTAGTTGCGTCAGATAATGTTTCTCTTCTTATGAAGAAGGGCGAGAATATGGACAAGGTAAAACAAGAAGTAATTGCTGAAAAGAAAGTAAAAGCACCGATTAAAAAAGGTGACGCGCTTGGTACACTTGTTATTAAAAAAGATAAAGATGTTTTATTAAAACAAACAATTGTAGCAAAAGAAGATGTTGCTGCAGCGAGCTGGTGGGAGTTATTTAAAAGAAGTTTTGGGATGTTTTCAACATCAAAATAGCGGCAAATATTTTGCCGCTTTTCTATTCGTATGTAAGTGAATAATGCTGAAAGGTTTCACTTTATGACGAAATAGTTCTTCTTTTGTCAGCAGGAAGGATTCTTATTTTGTATCACGAAAATCTTTATGTATGTGAATAAGTAAAGTTTGAGCATAAGGAGGAAATCGTGTGAGTCTTTCCATGCAATTAGAAGTAAAACGTGACGTCCTATGTGTGAGACTAGAGGGTGAATTAGATCATCATACGGCTGAAGAGTTGCGAACGAAAGTAACAGATATGATTGAGACACATGGTGTTCATCATATTGTTTTGAGCCTAGAGAACTTATCGTTTATGGATAGTTCTGGTCTAGGTGTTATATTAGGCCGATATAAACACGTAAAGGGATTAGGTGGAGAAATGGTTGTTTGTGCAATTTCACCGCCTGTTAAGCGTTTATTTGAAATGTCGGGCTTATTCAAAATCGTTCGCTTAGAAGAAAGTGAAGCGCACGCGCTCGCGACGTTGGGGGTGGCATAGATGAGAAATGAAATGAACCTTCAATTTTCAGCATTAAGTCAAAATGAATCATTCGCTCGCGTTACAGTGGCGGCTTTCATTGCACAACTAGATCCAACGATGGAAGAATTAACGGAGATTAAAACAGTTGTGTCAGAAGCGGTTACAAATGCAATTATTCATGGATACGAAGGAAATGCAGAAGGTATTGTTTATATTTCTGTAATTTTGGAAGAAGCAATGGTGAAACTCACGATTCGAGATGAAGGGATTGGAATCTTTAACTTAGATGAAGCGAGACAACCCCTTTTTACAACTAAACCTGAATTAGAGCGTTCCGGAATGGGATTTACTATCATGGAAAATTTTATGGATGAAGTAGAAGTTATTTCAAACGAATCTTTCGGGACAACAATCCATTTGACAAAATACTTATCAAATAGTAACGCTCTATGCAATTAAGGAGAATAGCCTATGGACATAGAGGTCAAAAATGAGAAGAAGAAACCTCAGTTAAAGGACCACGAGCTAAAAGCGTTAATTCAAAAAAGTCAAGATGGAGATCAACAAGCGAGAGATACAATCGTTCAAAGTAATATGCGCCTCGTTTGGTCGGTTGTACAGCGGTTTCTTAATCGAGGATACGAACCAGACGACCTATTTCAAATTGGATGTATTGGGCTCTTGAAATCGGTAGATAAATTTGATTTATCTTTCGACGTGAAATTTTCAACATATGCAGTTCCAATGATTATTGGTGAAATACAACGTTTCTTACGCGATGATGGATCAGTGAAAGTTAGTAGGTCTTTAAAAGAAACAGGAAACAAAATTCGAAAGATGAGAGATGAGCTTTCGAAAGAATTCGGAAGGGCTCCAACGATTAATGAAGTGGCAGAGGCACTAGAACTAACGCCAGAGGAAGTTGTTCTAGCACAAGAAGCGAGCCGGGCCCCTTCATCTATACATGAAACTGTATATGAAAACGATGGAGATCCAATCACTATTTTAGATCAAATTGCAGATCAATCTGAAACGAAATGGTTCGATAAAATTGCTTTAAAAGAAGCGATTAGAGAACTAGATGAACGAGAGCGCTTAATTGTATACTTGCGTTACTATAAAGATCAAACACAGTCAGAAGTAGCCGAGCGCATAGGCATTTCGCAAGTACAAGTTTCAAGACTTGAAAAGAAAATATTAAAACAGATGAAAGATCGAATAGACGAATAATTGTCTATTCGATTTTTTTATGCCGTTAATAGGAGAGAGATGTTAATTTTCGCAAAAATTAACAGAATTTATTGATAATTTAGTCAATTTAAAATATAATCCAAGTATGAACTTGTCATAAAGGGGGAAGGAAACATGGAAACGAGGCAACAATGGGGAACGAGAGCTGGATTTATTTTCGCAGCGGTCGGATCTGCCGTTGGATTAGGAAACATATGGCGTTTTCCTTATACAGCGTATGAAAATGGAGGAGGAGCATTCTTTTTACCGTATTTATTTGCATTATTAACGACTGGTATTTCATTGTTAGCGTTTGAGTTTGCCCTTGGTCATCGTCATCGTGGCTCAGCACCACTTACATTTTTCCGTATTAGCCCGCGTGCAGAATTTATTGGATGGTGGCAAATGTGCGTAACATTTATTGTTTCAACATATTATGCAGTGATTATTGCTTGGTCTATATCGTATACATACTTTGCAATTACTGGAGCATGGGGAAAAGACACGCAATCATTTTTATTTAAAGAGTACTTACATGTTGCAGATAAGCCAGGACAATTTGGAGGACTTGTACCAGAAGTATTAATTCCGTTAGCTCTCGTTTGGATTATTGTGCTTGGCGTTGCATTTAAAGGAGTTAAAAAAGGAATCGAAGTTGTTAACCGTATATTTATTCCTTTATTAGTTGTTATGTTCCTTATTATCGTTGTTCGTGCAGTGACGATGGAAGGTGCTATGCAAGGACTAGATGCATTCTTTAAACCAGATTGGAGTCGTATTTTTGATGGGAAAGTATGGCTTGCTGCTTACGGTCAAATATTCTTTAGTTTATCTTTAGCATTTGGAATTATGATTACGTATTCTAGTTATTTACCGAAAAACTCGGATACAACAAATAATGCCTTTATTACTGGATTTGCAAACTCAGGATTTGAATTATTAGCAGGTATTGGGGTCTTTGCAGCTCTTGGATTTATGGCAAATAATATGGGAGTACCGGTTGATAAAGTAGCAAGTGCTGGCGTTGGGCTTGCGTTCGTAGTATTTCCCCAAATTATTAATGAATTGCCGATGTCACCGTTGTTTGGTGTTTTATTTTTCTTATCGTTAACGGTTGCTGGAATTACATCACTTATTTCACTCGCGGAAGTATGCTTTGCCGCTGTATCTGAAAAATTCAGTTTAAGTCGGGAAAAAACTATTGGAATTATGGGAACCCTTCTCGTGTTAGTTTCTCTTGTTTTTGCAACACGTGGTGGACTTATGTTCTTAGATGTTGTCGACTATTTCGCTAATAATTTCGGATTAATTACAATTGCACTTGCGGAAGTAGTTACGATAGGGCTCATTTTACGCCGTTTACCAGTTTATCAAAATCATGCAAACTTTGTATCTGATATTAAATTAGGAACGTTTTGGAGAGTGAGTTTACTCGTTATTACTCCGCTTATGTTAGGGTATATGCTAATTGATGGTACAATCCAAAATATTAAAAAGAACTACGGAGATTATCCGACTGAGTTTGTTGTAACGTATGGTTGGTCGATAGCAGCAGCATTCCTCATAGTTGCAATAATCATTGGCTTGAAAAAATGGGATGCACAAATTCATTCGGATTCTGCCAAGCTTGAAAAAGAATGGAAAGATCGAGGTGTTTCATAATGAGTGGATCAGCGATTATGATGATGGTTATTGGAATAGTAGTCATTTGGGGAGGGCTTGCATTAAGTATTGTAAACTTATTTAAGAAAAAGGCATAAGTAAAAAACATCTGTACCGAAATGGTGCAGATGTTTTTTTATGAAAAAATTGTATTAGAAAAAAATTCAATAACCATACTACAACTACGAGGAAGAGTGAAGGGGTGAATGAAAGTTGGAACAAACGATTTATATTAAAATGCGCAATCGTTTAAAAGTTTCTCCTACTTATGAAGTAAAGCTGGGCGATGTTGCTCAACTTGCCGGAGATTCTTCCGTAGTTGAGTTGTTACAAAATGAGATAGTTTACAAAATAACAGCGCATGATAAGACGCATGTTGTAATTGATGTTATGAAAGTAATTGAGATTATTCAACAGAAAGCATCTCATGTACAAATTAATTTACTCGGTTCTGGACAAACTCTTGTTGAAATTATATACGAAAAAAAGAAGACACACCCAATTTTTTTCGGGCTTGTATGGCTGTTACTGTTCATTGGAGCGGCCCTTGCGATCATTTATTTCCATGAAGATGTAAGTATGCAACAAGTACATCAACGGTTATATTACATGATTACTGGAGAATTTAATGCGCAACCACTTTTATTTCAAATCCCTTATTCTTTAGGTCTTGGCTTAGGGATGGTTTTATTTTTTAATCATGTATTTCAAAAGCGAATTAATGAAGAGCCGAGTCCGTTAGAAGTTGAGATGTTTCAATACCAACAGTCACTTGATCAGTATGTAATCGTTAATGAAAACAAGGATAATATGAAACAACTTGCCGATGATTGAGTCTGGATTTGTTATTTTAATTGGTTTAGCTGGAGGGATTGCGGTAGGTAGCGGATATGTCGCATTTTTAGCTGTACTTGGTATAATCCCCCGTTTAGCCCAATTAACGAGAAGTGGAAAGCATATTCAATATTTTGAGTGGGCAGTCATTGCAGGTACTTTAACAGGGGCTTGGTGCAGTTTGAAAAACATTACATTTCAAACGTCGCAGTATTGGCTCGTTATATTAGGGATATTTTGTGGCACATTCATCGGAATGCTTGCTGCGGCATTAACAGAGGTGTTAAATGTTCTGCCTATTTTAGCGAAACGAGTAGGGGTAGAGGGGAAGATTATTGTTTTACTCGTTGCTCTTGTACTTGGAAAAGTAATAGGATCGTTGTTTCACTGGATTTATTTCGTAAAGTAGGAGGCAGTATATAAATGACAAGTCAGAAATTGAAGGATGATTACATAAATAAAGTGAAGGAGTATCATCCAAAGCCAAACTATTTACTAAATTGTATCAAAGCATTTCTTGTAGGTGGACTCATTTGCACAGTTGGAGAAGTATTGATGAAATTTTATATACATTATTTTCACTTCAGTGAACAAGAGGCAGGAAACCCAACTGTTGCAACCCTTGTTTTATTATCCGCGATTTTAACAGGGTGTGGTGTATATGATAAAATCGGTCAATTTGCTGGAGCAGGATCAGCGGTACCGGTAACAGGATTTGCAAATTCTATGGCGAGCGCTGCCTTAGAACATAAGAGCGAAGGGGTTGTTCTAGGGATTGCTACAAATATGTTTAAACTGGCAGGAAGTGTGATTGTATTTGGGGTTGTTGGTGCATATATCATTGGGTTAATAAGGTATACCTTTAAAATTTTTATGTCTTAAAGGAGGGCTAGTATGAGGTTGACCGGAAAACAAACGTGGGTATTTCAAAATGATATATATGTGAATGCAACGGGTACTGCTGTCGGTCCGAAAGAAGCTGAGGGCCCTCTCGGGAAAAAATTTGATATTTCATATGGTGACTTGCATTGTGGAGAAGAAAATTGGGAGCTTGCCGAACGAAGATTAATGTCAGACTCAATTCAACAAGCAGTGCAAAAAGGGAATATAAAAACATCGCAAATTGATTTCTTTTTAGCGGGAGATTTATTAAATCAAACAGTGACAGCAAATTATGTTGCGCGTAAGTGGGGCATTCCTTTTTTAGGAATGTTTAGCGCTTGTGCGACGTCTATGGAGACTTTAGCAGTTGGCTCAGCTTTTATAGACGGTGGATTTGCAAATCGTGTCTTAGCGACAGTAAGTAGTCATAATGCAACGGCTGAAAGACAATTTCGCTATCCAACAGAGTACGGTGGACAAAAGCCAGGGACAGCAAATTCAACTGTGACTGGTGCAGGATCTATATTAATTAGCAATGAAAAAAGTGCAATTAAAATTACGTCAGCTACAATTGGAAAAGTGCAAGATTTAGGAATTACAAATCCTTTGGATATGGGGGCAGCGATGGCTCCAGCAGCAGCTCATACAATTCAACAACATTTTGAAGATTTAAGAAGAAGTGCCGATGATTATGATTTGATTGTTACGGGTGATTTATCAGCTGTTGGGACGCCGATTGCGAAACAACTTTTACTTGAGGAAGGTTATGATCTTGGGCATATATACAATGATTGTGGATTGATGATTTATGAATCAAGTCAAGAAGAAGTGTTTGCAGGTGGTAGTGGTTGCGCTTGTTCAGCAGTTGTCACATATGGTCATTTATTACACGAGATGCAAAAAGGGAATTTACAACGAATTTTTGTCGTTGCGACTGGTGCATTATTAAGCCCGATGATGATGCAACAGAAGGAAACGATTCCAACAATTGCACATGGTGTCGTATTTGAGAGAGTTAAAGGAGAGTGAATTGTGGATTTTATATATGCATTTCTTGTAGGTGGAGTTATTTGTTTAATTGGGCAACTATTGTTAGATTTCGTAAAGTTAACACCAGCTCATTTAATGGCAACTTTTGTAGTCATCGGAGCAATTTTAGATGGATTTGGATTGTACGATAAACTAATAAAGTTTGCAGGTGCTGGAGCAACAGTCCCTATTACAAGTTTTGGACATTCACTATTGCACGGAGCAATGCATGCAGCAGAAAAACATGGATATTTAGGAATTGGTATTGGCATGTTTAGTTTAACGTCTGCGGGCATTTCCGCAGCGATATTGTTTTCGTTTTTTATAGCACTTATATGTAAACCGAAAGGATAAATCAAATGAGACGAAGGGTTGTTTTGGTCACAGATGGAGATGAATATGCAAAGCGGACAATTGAGCTTTTAACGAAGGAATTTGGGGGAAGGTGTATTTCAGCATCACAAAGTAATCCAACCAAATTGACAGGGAAAAAAGTTGTTGAGCTTATTATGCAAACGCCATATGACCCTGTATTTGTCATGTTTGATGACAGTGGATTTATTGGAGAAGGATCTGGTGAAAAGGCTTTAAAATATGTGGCTACCCATAAACAAATTGATGTGCTCGGTATTTTAGCGGTAGCGTCTAATACGCATCATTGGGAATGGGCACGTGTAGATGTAAGTGTAGATCGGAACGGGAATTTAACCGAATACGGTGTTGATAAATTTGGACTTCCAGATGGCGAAATTGGCAGAATTAGCGGAGATACAATTTATTGTTTAGATGACTTGAATGTTCCTGTCATCGTTGGAGTCGGTGACATTGGTAAGATGTGTGGAAATGATGAATGGGAGAGGGGATCACCTATTACGAAGAAAGCAATTCAATTAATTTTGGAAAGGAGTGGTTTTTATGACGAAGCCTAAAAAAGTGGATATCCCTATATCAACTTTCATAAGTGACAATGAAAATTATTTAAAGCAGACAGTTGGGCTAGGCGTTACATACGATGTTGGCATTCGTAAATTTCAAATTTTGAATAAAGAAATTGGTGTGTTATTTGTAAACGGACTTTGTGATACGAATTATATTATCCCTATTTTAGAAGAAGCGGTGGATACAAATGAGATAAGGGATGTAGAAGAAGATACAGTGAAGCTTTTAGAGAATCGCTTAATCCATCAACAAGTAAGTAAAGTGAAAACGATGGATGAGGTAATGCTCCAAGTATTATCAGGACTCATCGTGATATTTGTGGAAGGTGAAACGGAAGCGTTTGCAATCGATGTTCGTAGTTATCCAGGGCGAACGCCGACAGAACCAGATACCGAAAAGGTAGTACGCGGTGCAAGGGATGGATTTGTTGAAAATATCGTTGTAAATACAGCATTAATCCGTAGAAGAATTCGAGATCCACGTCTTCGAAATGAAATGGTTCGAGTAGGAGATAGATCACAAACGGATATTTGCATTACATACGTTCAAGATGTTGCAAATCCAGATTTAGTAAAGATTATAAAACAAGAATTAAATAACATCGATGTAGATGGAATTACGATGGCGGATAAAACAGTAGAAGAATTTGTTGTAAAGCAAAGCTATAACCCATTTCCACTTATTCGATATACAGAAAGGCCAGATGTAGCAGCAAATCATCTACTAGAAGGACATGTGTTAGTACTTGTTGACACATCGCCAAGTGCTATGATTACACCGACAACATATTTTCATCATTTACAGCACGCGGAAGAGTTTAGACAAAATCCAGCTGTCGGTACATTTTTACGCTGGGTGCGCTTTTTAGGTGTTATATTCTCGTTATTTTTATTACCATTTTGGTTAGTGTTTGTATTTGATCCAACTCTTTTGCCAGCAAATCTTGCTTTTATTGGACCGACTAAGATGACGCATTTACCAATTTTATTACAGGTGTTAATGGCAGAGGTCGGACTTGAGTTTTTAAGGATGGCAGCCATTCATACTCCAACGCCGTTATCGTCTGCAGCAGGGTTGATTTCCGCTATATTAATTGGTCAAATTGCAATTGATGTAGGTTTGTTTGTGCCAGAAGTAATTTTGTATGTAGCAGTTTCGATGATTGGTGCATATGCAACACCGAGTTATGAATTAGGATTAGGGAATAAGGTTGGGAAATTGTTTGTTATTATTTTAACAGGCCTCTTCCATGAGATGGGATTTGTAATTGGTATGACGATATTAATTTTATTTTTAACGTCTATAAAAAGTTTACAAACACCTTATTTATGGCCGTTTTTACCATTTGATTGGGGCGCATTAACAAAAATTTTACTCCGTCCAACGATGTCTAGTTTAAAAGTACGACCAAGTATTGTAAGACCTCAAAATGTAAAAAGACAAAAATAAACGGGATTATACACCCGTTTATTTTTTTTAGCAAAAATTTATTATTTTTTAACAAAAATCAAACATTTTTTGTGTACACTTAGAGTAGATATTGTGTATGGAAGGGGAAGAGGACATGATTAAATTATTTGTAAGTGATTTAGATGACACGCTCGTTTACGATGTGAATCATATGCAAAAAGAAGATGAACGTGCGCTGTGTTGGTTAGCTGAGAAAGGGACAAATATTTGTTTTGCCTCTGGCCGCTTTACACACAGAATTGATGAAGTTGTAAAAAGGTTTGCATTCCCATATTACACAACTGGCTTAAATGGAGCGACAATGTTACTTCCGGATGGAAATTTATTTCATGAATCGAGTTTTGAAAATGTGGTTGCCCAGGAAATATATCGATATATACATAAAAAAGGACTAGCGGATATTGTTTGTGCAAATGAGCAGCGATATACAAAAAGGAAGAATGAACATCACCATAATTTTGAAGCGTATATGGGCGTGCATATCGCTGAAATTGAAGCGTTAGAAGAAGAGTTTGGTAAGACTGTACACCCTGCAAAATTGTTTGTTTTTGGAGAAGAAGAGAAAATTGTGACGTTAGATCAAGAGCTACGAGATACGTTTCAAGGCGAAGCGGAAGTTTTTATATCAGGTAAACGCTATGTTGATATTATGCCAAGAGGCGTGAGTAAGGGGAGTGCTCTAAAGCGACTAATGGATCATTTGCAAATTGAAGCAAATGAAGTTGCTTGTATTGGAGATTCTTTCAATGATATTTCTATGTTTGAAGTAACCCCGCATTCATTTACTCTTCATCATGCCCATCCATATGTAAAGGAGAAAGCAAATCATATAGTGCGTTCGGTTGAAGAGGCTGTTATGAAATTACCGTTACTTGTATAAAAAAGAAGCCCGTCATTGGCGGGCTTCTTTTTTACTTGAATAAAGATTTAACAAAATCAATGATACTTGAGAAGAAATCTTTCACTTTATCTAGAAAACTTTGCCCTTCTTCAGATCCTAAAAAGGCAGAAACATGTTCTTTTGCTTTGTTTAATTGACTACCAACTTGATTCCAATCGATATTAAGATTTTTCATTTTATCAAATAACGATACTAAGTTATCTAACTGTTCATCTGTTAATGTAATGCCGAGTTGATCAGCAATTTTTTTAATTAATGAACGTAAATCTTCTGTTGTTTTTGGCTGTTCTTTTGCAATTTCTTCTTTAATTTTTGCAACAAGTTGAACTGCTTTTTCTTCACCAATTTTATCACCAAGCTGGGCTGTTTGTACCATTTCTTCATTCGCTACTTTTTTAATTTCTTCAGGAATTTGTTTATTGGACGCAGTTTCGTATGCTTTCATTAATCCAGTTAAAGCTGCAGTTCCTGAAACTTTAAAAGGTGCAGTAATTTGAATTTCTGCATCTTTTACACCTGCTGTAATCAAAGCGTTAGTGTACATTGCATCTGTTACCCAGTTAATGTTCTTTGATCGTACAATAAGACCAGATCCTGGTTTTGTGTATGTAATCATAGAAGAAGAAATTGCTCTCGTACCAATTTGTGCTTTTGGAACAATGCCTTCTAGAAATTTATGTTCTTCCGCATTAGATACAGTGATAATTGTAGCATCTTTTGGTGCTTTCATTTCTTTTAACAGATCTTGTTTTTGTTGTTCGGATAAGTTCTCTCCTAATGTAACAATTGATTCTCCCTCAATGATGTCTGCAAATGAAGCTGTTGGCATCATAAATACCGTTACAGCTAATAGCAGAGCTAATAATTTCGTTTTCACGAAAAATCGCTCCCTTTCTCTTTCTAAAATTTTCGGGCAACAAAGTTATTATAGTATATATTTCTTATTTGTCACCTAGCTTTTTCCACATTTCAAAAAAGAAGTATCTAGATTGTCGGATTCTTTTTGTTTCTAGTCATGAATGTGGTAATATAGTGCTGAGATAGTTGAAAGGAGACATATACGTATGAAAACTTTAGGATACATATTAATGGAAAACGGTGAAAAAATCGACTTGGAATTTTTCCCAGAAGAAGCACCGAAAACAGTAGAAAACTTTAAAAAATTAGCAGAGCAAGGATTTTATGACGGTGTTACATTCCACCGTGTTATTCCTGGCTTCGTAAGCCAAGGTGGAGACCCAACAGGTACAGGTGCAGGTGGCCCAGGTTACTCTATTCCATGTGAAACTGATGGAAACCCTCATAGACACCTTGTAGGATCACTTTCTATGGCTCACGCTGGCCGTAACACAGGCGGTAGCCAATTCTTTATCGTTCATGAGCCACAGCCGCATTTAGATGGTGTTCATACTGTATTCGGTAAAGCAACAAGCGGTATTGAAACAGTATTAAAAATGCGTCAAGGCGATGTAATGAAAGAAGTTAAAGTTTGGGAAGAATAAGGTAAGGAAAAAGAGAGCTTTTGCTCTCTTTTTTATTTTTAATGAGATTGAGTACTACTTCTACAGCTCATCATACAAGTAGTATTGTTGCTAAAATATATTGTTTGTGAGAACAAACCTTTAACCAATTACATAGAATACATTACATTATATGTTTCAATAAATATTTTTTGTTATATTAATTTTGCTAGAATTGTGCTGCTTTAGAGTAACTATAAATGAAGTGCTGTTGAATGATATGTTTCTTTCCATTCCATATAAAATTTTCTTTTTTTAACTCTATTTATTAAAGGAATAGTGCTGAAACATAGATTTGACTTTCTTCTTTTCGCTTTGTATGATTATCAAGTTGTTTTAGACTCTTCTCACTCTGTTGAAAATATTGTAAAATGAATGTGATATGAAAAGAGTGATTGAGGGGATTACTAGTTTGTAACTTTTGTAAGAAGGGATAAGGGTTATGTTAATTCGTTTTAAAAAAAGTTATGAAAAAATTGCAATGGGGCTTCTTTCGTTTATGCCAACTGAAAAAGATGTGAAAACATTACAATTGACAATGAAAGAATATGAAGCAAAAGATGATTGGCAATTGTATTTGTGGAAAGAAAATGAAGATTTTGTTGGAATAATGGGGATTGTAAAAAAAGAGAATCAAGTATTAGAAATTCAGCATTTGAGTGTGAACCCGTCTCACCGTCATGTGGGGATTGGGACGAAGATGGTTCAAGAGTTAAAGAGTAAATTTCTTGAGTTTACAATTTGCGGAAATGAGCAAACAGCAAGTTTTTGCGAAAAATGTAAAGGGCTAGAACAAAATATACATTCGTGAAAGCAGAGATAAGTAGTTTATTATCTCTGCTTTCTTTTTTGTAATTGTTCGTTTCGTTCAGTAATGACCTCTGTGCGATCACGCAAAGTGTGCTTGTTTATAATATATTCACCTGGGATAGCATTCAAGTCTTTCCAAGAGAGGTTTTGTTTTTGACATAACTCTATGCACTGCTTCTCTAACGATGAATCTGATAAGGGTAAAAATAAAGGTACAAAACGTTCTTTTTTATGGATAGATTGCAATCTTTCATTGAGCAAGGAAAGAAGTTGTACTTGATTAATTCCTAAACGTTGTAAAGGCACACCGCTTTTTTCTAAAATTGTAATTGCGCTTTTCATCATTTTTGTAGAACCATTCCAATTAGCACGTCTTTGGTGGTATAAAGAAACTGCAATTTGAATGAGACCAACTAAGTAATGATCACGATTACCTCTTGGTTTTGTCTTCCAATACTCTTCTAGTATTTCGTGGCATTCAAAATAGTCATAATCTCCATGGAAATGAATTAAAAATTGTATGTATTCGGTAGGATACATGTTTTCTCGCTCCTATCTAACGGTTATACATATAAGTGTATCATAGAAATATGAACAATAAACGACTAGGAGGTTTCCCCCTAGCCGTTATTGTTCATATTAGCAGAAGCAAGCTGCTCCTACAATAATTAGTAAAATAAACAGTACAACAAGTAATGCGAACCCACCGCTAAAACCACAATCAACGTGACCCATAGTTTTTTGACCTCCTACATTGTTCTTACTACACTGTTATCATATGAAGTGGTGGGCATGATGACATAGGCATCGGTCTATTTTTAATTAAATTTCTTAAAAAGGTTGGATAGAACATGAGTATGCTCTATACTTATGTTGTTATAGAAAAAATGTGGTGGGATGCTTTGTGCAATATAATTTTAAAGTAGAGGCTTTTGAAGGGCCGTTAGATCTATTGTTACATTTAATACATCGTTATGAAATTGATATATATAATATTCCTGTAGCAGATATTACAGAGCAATATTTATCTTATGTGCATACGATGAAAGAACTTCAATTAGATGTTGCAAGTGAGTATTTAGTAATGGCTGCAACGTTATTACAAATTAAAAGTAAGATGTTGTTGCCGAAACATGAAGAAGATGTACTTGATAACGGTGATGATTTTATAGATGATCCTCGTCAAGAATTGATGGAGAGGTTAATTGAATATAAGAAATATAAGCAAGTTGCTACTGAGTTAAAAGAAAGAGAACAAGAAAGAGCACAGCTATATACACGTCCACCAATTGACTTTACATCGTTGCAACAAGAAGAGGAGACAAGCTTACCTCTTGATGTTACGTTATATGATATGCTAGCAGCATTTCAAAAATTAATGCGCCGTAAAAAGGCAAAAAAACCTGTAACAACACGTATTACTCGTCAAGAAATACCAATTGAACAGCGAATGACTGATATTTTAAAACAGTTAAAAATAAAGGGTGGTCGCCAAAGTTTTTATGATTTGTTTGTTGATGATGAACGTGAAATAATGGTTGTAACATTTTTAGCAGTTCTGGAACTTATGAAAAACCAACAAATCATAATTGAGCAAGAACATAATTTTGATGAAATTTTCGTATCAAGCTCTAATAAATCTGCATAGAGCAAGTATGTGAAAATGGGATAGCAACATTTTATCTCATGCTATGTTTTAATGTATCGTTTGGAACAAGAGAAAAAATATTGAACCGAACGCATTAATTGTGATTCGGTTTTTTGATGTGTATTTTTATGAGAAAATAGAAGGAAGGAGCTCGTGAAATGGATAGGAAAGAACAAAAGTCAATTATTGAAGGCCTTTTATTTGTTTCTGGTGATGAAGGGATTTATCCAGAACAAATAGCGAAAGTTCTTGAAATTGAAATGAATGAAGCAATTAATATTTTAGAAGAAATGCAACAAGAATGTGAAGGTGCAAACCGTGGTTTGCAAATTGTACAGTATGCAAAAGTATATCGTTTTGCTACAAAGAAAGAACATGCTTCATATTATCAAAAATTAATAGATACACCAACAGCTGCTTCACTCTCACAAGCTGCCCTCGAAACGTTAGCGATTGTTGCATATCGCCAACCAATCACAAGGACTGAAATGGAAGAGATTAGAGGAGTTAAAACTGATAAGGCGTTACAAACGTTGGTTTCACATTTACTTATAAAAGAAATGGGAAGAGCAGAAGGACCAGGGCGTCCTATTTTATACGGAACAACAAAAGAATTTTTAGACACATTTGGATTGAAAACATTAGATGATTTACCACCGCTTTCTGAAGAGAATGAACAAATGAATGAAGCAGATTTATTCTTCGGTTCCTTACAAGAGATATCAAAATAAAAGCTTAGCATTTTGCTAAGCTTTTTTTGTATATCAATTATTTACAGTGCCATACTAAATGAAAAAAGGAGACGAGTTATGAGAGGTATGCGGATTATTTTATTATTAGTTTCTGTTTTATTATGTTTTTCTTTAAATAGCGCATCAGCTAAAAGGTATATGATGTCCATTCATACTACGTCTCCTTTACATATGCATCGGCAACATCTTAGTAAAATGAAAGTGAGCTTTTTAAAAGTGGGGCAAGGTGACGCAACACTTATTATAATGCCAAATGGACAAACAATGTTAATTGATGGAGGACCTTATGAAGCAGGAGAGGTTATTATTCAGAAATTAATTGAGAAAGGGATTAATCATTTAGATGTAATTGTCAGTACGCATCCCGATATGGATCATATAGGGGGGTTAATTCCAATTGTAGAGCAAATGCCGGTATCGCTTATACTAGATAGCGGAAAAACATATAGTTCTCTTACTTATCATACGTATCGGAATAATATAAAAAAAAGAGGGATACCTTTCGTTTCAGTAAAGGAAGGACAATATATACCGCTGGATCCACATGTTTCTATACAAGTATTAAACAACGGGAAATCAAAAGATGAAAATAATGAATCCTCAATTGTTTTAAAGGTGCGATATGGAAAAGCGGATTTTTTATTAATGGGTGACGCGGATGTACGGACAGAACATGAAATATTAAAACAATTTGATGTCCATGCAGATGTGTTAAAAGTGGGGCATCATGGCTCATATACTTCAACAAGTGAAACGTTTATAAAAAAAGTGGAACCGCAGTTTGCTATTCTATCGTACGGGAGTAATAATCCGTATGGACATCCTCACCAAAGTGTAGTGAAACGCTTAAAAAGGCACGGTATAATGGTATATAGAACGAATAAACGTACAGTAGAAATGGAAACAGATGGTGAACATATTATGTTAGAATCTAGCGGATTAATGCCATTGTTGAAGTGATTTCTATATTAGGGGGCGATACTGTCCCTTTTTGGAAAAATGAATAATATATATTATAATTATAAGAGACGTAAGAAATTTCCTTTTCTGTTGAATAAAAAGGAAATTTCATTAGAATGTATAGACAACTACTCGTGCGTATATTAAGATGGAACTAGGCGAATAAGGTAATAATAACAAGTAGGTAATTCATGGGAAAGGATCGATGAAAATGAAAACGCAAATTGTCATCAATGCCAAAATTTACACAGGTCAAGAAATAGTGGAAAACGGATTTATTCGTTACGCAGAAACCATTAAAGAAATTGGTTTGATGGCTCAATATGTACCACAAGAAAATGAAACTGTTTTTGATGCTACAGGGAAGATTATAATTCCAGGTATGATTGATGTTCATATTCATGGTGGATACGATATTGATGCGATGGATGCAAATAGCGATGGGTTAGTAACTCTAGGTAAAGAAATGTTAAAAGAAGGGGTTACAACTTACTTCCCAACAACAATGACACAAGCTCCAGAGGCAATTGAAGCAGCGTTAACTGCTGCGAAAGAAGCAAAAGAAAAAGGAGCGCATTTCGAATATATTCATTTAGAAGGACCTTATGTTTCAAAGAAACGTGCAGGTGCACAGCCACTTGAACATATCGTTCCTGCAAATATTGAGCAATTTAAACAATGGCAAGAAGCAAGTGGGAACTTAATTAAATTAGTAACATATGCACCAGAAGAAGAGGGAGCATTAGAGTTTGAACAATATCTTGCTGAAACTGGTGTAGTTGGCACAATGGGACATACAGATGCAATTGATGCGCAACTAAAAAATAGAAAGATTACACATGCGACACATTTATACAATCAAATGCGTGGATTACATCACCGTGAACCAGGAGTTGTGGGTCATGTGTTATTAAATCCAGATGTAATGGTTGAAGTAATTACAGATGGTATTCATATTCACCCTGACATGGTGAAATTAGCATATAAGTTAAAAGGACCGAAAAAAGTAAGTGTTATTACTGACGCAATGCGTGCAAAAGGTCTTGAAGATGGATTATATGAGCTTGGCGGACAGCCAGTACATGTAAAAGATGGTAGTGCTCGATTAGAAGATGGAACGTTAGCTGGTAGTATTCTAAAAATGGATCAAGCTTTCCGAAATGTAATTGAATTTACAGGTTGTTCAATCGAAGATGCAGTACTTATGACATCAGTTAACCAAGCAGAAGAGTTTGGATTAAATAATAAAGGTGCATTAGCGGTAGGAAAAGATGCAGACTTTGTTGTGATGAATGAAGATTTACATGTATATGATACGGTTCGTTTAGGAATTCATATGAAGGAAGGGAAGTAATTAAATGAATATTCTTGTTGTAAAAACTCCAGAAGAATTAGCAGAAGCAGGTTATAAATTAATTGAAGAAGTTGTAAAAACAAAAGAAAATCCAACATTAGGAATGGCTACAGGAAGCTCTCCATTAGGTATTTATGCAGAAATGCGAAAAAATAAACTTGATACAAGCCGTGTAACCACTGTAAACTTAGATGAGTACGTAAATTTACCACATGAAGATAAAAACAGCTATCACTATTTCATGCAAGAACAGTTGTTTGATCATCTTCCATTTAAACAAACTTATGTACCAAACGGGATGGCAAGTGATTTAGAGGAAGAGTGCAAACGTTACGAGAGCATTCTAGCTGCTAACCCAGTTGACCTACAGATTCTTGGAATCGGTGAAAACGGTCACATCGGATTTAATGAGCCAGGAACACCGTTTAATTCTCCAACAAACATTGTTGAATTAACAGAATCTACACGCCAAGCAAACCTTCGATTCTTCGAAAAAGAAGAAGATGTGCCAACTCATGCGATTACAATGGGAATTGGAAGCATTATGAAAGCGAAACAAGTTCTACTTGTTGCTATGGGTTCTAAAAAGGCAGAAGCTGTTAAAGAATTATTGCAAGGTGAATATAGTGAAGAGTGTCCGGCTACAGTTTTACAACGTCATCCGAATGTAACCGTAATCGCTGATCAAGAAGCTCTATCTTTATGCAGTGAGGCGATTGCTGATGAACATCGACAAGTATTCACCATTTCCGATCTATTATCAGATTCAAGAGTGGGTGAAACAGCTAATTGAGGACGGCGAATGGAAGCCGGGAGATAAAATCCCATCTGAGAATGAACTTTGTGATAAGTTCGAAGTGAGTCGAATGACAATCAGACAGGCGATTAATAATTTAGTGGAACAAGGCTATTTATATCGGAAGCGTGGAATTGGAACATTTGTCCAACTTCCGAAAGTGGAACAAAAATTGCAAGGAATGACGGGATTCACAGAAGACATGATTTCTCGTGGGATGAACCCAAGTAGTCAATTACTTAGTTTCCGCCTAGTTCCAGCTACTGCTAAAATAGCAGACCGGTTGAGAATACAGGAGGGGGAATCGGTTTATGAAGTGAGGCGTATTCGCTTAGCTGATGATGAACCGATTGCTTTTGAGACGACATATTTGTCGCCAGCTCTTGTAAAAGATATTAACGAAGAGATATTGCAACAATCTTTATATGAACATTTAGAGAAAAAACTGGGCTTTAAACTTGTTAGCGCTACTCAGTCAATTGAAGCTTCCGTTGCGACGGAAAATGAAGCTGAACATCTGCATATTCCTAAAAAGGCGCCTGTACTTGTAATGCGTCAATGGTCATATTCAGAAGGTGAGATACCGCTAGAGTACGTGAAATGTATTTATCGTGGAGATCGTTATAAATTTATTACGAATATCGCACGTAACAAATAGTATATTTCAGTTTGTGAAGTACAGTGGAATTGAAAATGGTTAACATGTAAAGAAATAAAAATACGACTCATCCTTATAAGGAATGAGTCGTATTTTTATTATGAGCAATTACGTGGTTAACAGCATCTTTGACGTGATTTACTACATAGTGAGCGTGTTTTTTTACTGCATCATCTGCTTGCGACATAGCAAAACTGTGAGGAGTTAAAGAAAACATAGGAATGTCATTATAAGAATCCCCTATACAAGCAATATCCTCAGGTTTTATTTGAAACTCATTTAATAAAACAGAAATGGCAGAGCCTTTACTAACATTCGGTGGCATTACATCTAAACATTGTTCTGCTGAGATGAAAGTACTAACTTTCCCGTGGAATTTTTCATCAATTTTTTTCTGAAGGAGTTGTAAGCTCTCCTTTGTTCCACCGACAGAAATTTTATTTGGGAAAATTGTATCATCAATCTTCTGTAGTAAGTTTGGTTCTTCAACAGAAGTCATAGTTACTTGTTGTTCAAGTTCTTGAATGAAAGGTGTTTTCTCTTCAATGTAATAATTATGCTCATCACTTACATAACGGAAATAAGGATCTTCATTCGTCATAGCTAACAAATCGGGAAGTATGCTGGAATCAAAAGTTGCAGATAATAGTTGTTTATTTTCATGTGTATATACAAAAACACCATTTACACTAATGCGATGAAAATTTGTATTTACAGCTTTCATTAAGTCTGCAATTTCATTATCAAGTCTTCCGGAAGCGAAGCAAAGAATAACATTTTGCTCGGCAAGGCTGCGCAGTGCCGCAACATCTTGTTCGTCAATAAGACCTCCGTGTTGCATCATTGTACCATCGATATCACTTACAAACATTTTAATCATGCTGTTATCTCCTTTCTATGTACAGTTGCTCTTACATTATACGCATCATATATAAACATGTCTAAAAAATGAATTTTTATTAAATGGCAGATGTTTTACATTGACGACAAAGAAGAATATTCTGTAACATAAAAGTAGGCTATTTAAGTACGAGGGTGGTGTTATATGAGTAATTATCTAGAAATTAAAAAAGTTTTAAATAATAATGTCATCATTGCTAGCCATCCGGAACACGAGGAAGTAGTAGTGATTGGTAAAGGAATTGGATTTGGGAAAAAAGCGAAAGATGTATTGGAGCAAGAACAAATCGAAAAGATGTTTGTCTTAAAAAATGAACGTGATCGTGAACAATACAAATTATTAGTGCCGCATATTAGTGAAAAATTAATTGAATTGATGAACGATATTATGCTGTACATTCAAGGGAAAGCGAAATCGCCACTAAATGAACATATTCATATTGCGTTAACAGATCATATTTCATTTGCGATTAAAAGGTTAAAACAAGGACTTACAATTGATAACCCTTTTTTAGTTGAAACAAAAATGCTCTATCCAAAGGAATATGAAATTGCGGAAGGTGTTGTAGAACTTTTAAATTCTCGTTTGCAAATTACATTGCCAGAAGGAGAAATTGGTTTTATTGCACTTCACATTTACAGTTCGCTTACAAATTCTGATTTATCTTCAGTTAATCAAAACTCCCGTCTCATTGCACAACTTGTATCTTTAATTGAGACAAACTTACAAATTACATTAGATCAAGAGAGCATTCATTATTTACGTCTTATTCGTCATCTTCAATATGCTATTGAGAGGGTGAAAAAAGGAGAAAAAGTAGAGGAATCGCAAAGTTTTGCTGATTTATTAAAGGCGGAGTATCCAGCTTGCTATAACTTGGCTTGGAAGCTAGTTAAGGTCATGCAAAAAGAGTTGCAACTACCTGTATATGAAGCTGAAAGTATTTATTTAACGATGCACTTGCAACGCTTAGTAAAGGCAGAGCATGTGTAAAAAGCCATATATTTTTGTCTAAAATGAAAACGTTAAAAAAAATGATTGAATCGCTTACAATAGTTATGTATAATAACTATTGCAAAGTTATACAAATTTCGACAAACACATTAAGGTGAGTAACGAAAACGTTTGCCTTAATTATAGTGAACTTATACGTAAACCTATTTTTGACACGTGTTACTGATTCGATCAGGCATGAGTGGAGAAAAGTAAGGAATGTAAGCTAGAGAAAGGGATATACTACCCTTTGTATAGCTATCGTTCTATCTTTTTTTCCTCATGTCTTTTTGGCGTTTGTCGGAAGGTATCAATATAGATAAGAGAGGAAGGGTTTCCATGTTTAAGAAGATCTTTGGTGTTCTTCAAAAAGTCGGAAAAGCGTTAATGCTTCCAGTAGCGATTTTACCGGCGGCAGGTATTTTACTTGGATTTGGTAATGCATTTCAAAATCCACAGTTAACAAATGTTATTCCTGCTTTAAAAGCAGATTGGTTCGTAATGGTTGCAAAAATTATGGAACAATCTGGTGATATTATTTTCGCTAACCTTGCATTATTATTCGCAGTTGGGGTAGCAATTGGTTTAGCTGGTGGAGACGGAGTAGCTGGTTTAGCAGCATTCGTCGGCTACTTAATTATGAACAAAACGATGAGTGTGTTCTTAGAAGTAGATAAGCTAGTGAAAGTAACAAGTTCTGGAGCAGACCCAGTAAAAATTGGATTTGCAGATCCAGCGTATGCAAACGTATTAGGTATTCCAACGCTACAAACAGGGGTATTTGGTGGTATTATCGTCGGTATAGTAGCGGCATATTGCTATAATAAATACTTCAATATTGAATTACCATCATACTTAGGTTTCTTTGCAGGTAAGCGTTTCGTACCGATTGCAACTGCAACATTCTCTTTAATAGTAGGTATTATCATGTGCTTCGTTTGGCCATACATTCAAGGTGGCTTAAACACGTTCTCACATCAAATGATTGATGCAAATAGAACAATTGCAGCATTTATATTCGGTTTAATTGAACGTTCATTAATTCCATTTGGATTACATCACATTTTCTATTCACCGTTCTGGTTCGAATTCGGTCAGTATACAAATGCAGCTGGCGAATTAATCCGTGGTGACCAAAAAATCTTTATGGCACAGTTAAAAGACGGTGTAGAATTAACAGCAGGGACATTTACAACTGGTAAGTATCCGTTCATGATGTTCGGTCTTCCAGCAGCAGCTTTAGCAATGTACCATGAAGCACGTCCAGAAAATAAAAAATTAGCAGCAGGTATTTTAGGTTCTGCAGCATTAACATCTTTCTTAACAGGTATTACAGAGCCACTTGAATTTTCATTCTTATTCGTAGCGCCAGTATTATTCGGAATTCACGCTGTATTTGCTGGTCTATCATTTATGACAATGCAAATTTTAGGTGTTAAAATTGGTATGACATTCTCTGGTGGTTTAATTGACTTCCTATTATTCGGTGTACTACCAGGCCGTACAGCATGGTGGTGGGTAATTATTGTTGGTCTTGTACTAGCAGTTATTTACTACTTCGGATTCCGCTTTGCAATTCGTAAATGGAATCTAAAAACACCTGGTCGTGAAGTGGCAAATGCAAATGACGGCGCAGGAAAAGCAGAAGCAGGCGAACTCCCTCGTGAAGTATTAGTAGCACTTGGTGGTAAAGAAAACATTGCTTCTTTAGATGCTTGTATTACTCGTTTACGTGTTCAAGTTAACGAACAAAAGAATGTAAACAAAGACCGCTTAAAAGAACTTGGAGCAGCTGGTGTACTTGAAGTTGGAAATAACATTCAAGCTATTTTCGGACCGAAATCTGACACATTAAAATCACAAATTCATGATATTATGTCAGGTCGTACACCTCATGTTGAAAAAGAAGAACCTGTAAAAGTGGAAGAAACTCCTCAAAAAGTTGATGAAAATGAAACAATTGTATCACCAATCGAAGGAAAAATCTTACCAATTACAGAAGTACCTGACCAAGTATTCTCAGGAAAAATGATGGGAGACGGATTTGCAATTGAGCCAACTGAAGGAACAGTAGTTTCTCCAGTGAACGGTGAGATTGTCAATGTATTCCCTACAAAACATGCGATTGGTATTCAATCTGAAGGCGGAAAAGAAATTTTAATTCACTTCGGTATTGATACTGTAAAATTAAATGGTGAAGGTTTTGAAGCGCTTGTAGCACAAGGCGACAAGGTGAAACAAGGCCAACCATTATTAAAAGTAGATCTTGCATTTGTAAAAGAAAATGCACCATCTATCATTACACCAATTGTCTTTACAAACTTACAACAAGGGCAACAAGTCGAATTGAAAAAAGATGGAAATGTTAAGAAGGGCGAAACCGCTATTATTGACATTCAGTAGGAATTTGACGCAAAATGTTTATAATTATAATAGGCGATGTGGTTGACCGAACATCGCCTATTATATACAATAGATGATGTAATACTCACGTCTATACAACTAAAAAATACTGTAATTTAAAGGAGATAAATTATCATGGAAAAAATCTTTAAAGTAACTAGCGACTCAGGAATTCATGCTCGTCCAGCAACTCTACTTGTAAACACTGCAAGCAAATTCGGTTCTGATATTAACTTAGAGTATAACGGAAAGAACGTTAACTTAAAATCAATCATGGGCGTTATGTCTTTAGGCATTCAACAAAACGCAGAAATTAAAATCACTGCAAATGGTGATGATGCAGCTCAAGCACTAGCAGCTATCGAAGAAACTATGAAAAACGAAGGATTAGGAGAATAATGACTCTTAACATTCAAGGGATCGCTGCATCAAGTGGGATTGCTATTGCAAAGGCTTTCAGACTTGAAAATCCTGAATTTAACATCGAAAAGAAATCAATTACAAACGAAGCTGCAGAAATTGCACGCTTAGACGCTGCGCTTGAGAAAGCAAAAACTGAATTAGAAGCTATTAAGGACCACGCATTTGCTGAGCTAGGTGCTGACAAAGCTGCAATCTTTGAAGCACATTTATTAGTGTTAAATGATCCAGAACTAGTAAACCCAGTAAAAGATAAAGTAAATAGCGAAAAAGTAAATGCTGAATTTGCAATGGATGAAGTTGCATCAATGTTTATTTCTATGTTTGAAAACATGGATAACGAATATATGAAAGAACGTGCTGCGGACATTCGTGACGTAACAAAACGCGTTCTTGCACATTTACTAGGAATTAACTTCTCAAATCCTGGTACAATTTCTGAAGAGGTAATCATCATTGCTGAAGATTTAACACCATCTGATACAGCTCAGTTAAACCGTAAGTATGCAAAAGGTTTCACTACTGATATCGGTGGACGTACATCTCACTCAGCAATTATGGCTCGTTCTATGGAAATTCCAGCTGTTGTTGGTACAAAAGTTGTTATGGAGAAAATCCAAAATGGCGATATCGTTATCATTGACGGTTTAGATGGAGAAGTAATTGTAAACCCATCAGAAGAAACTCTTCGTTCGTTTGAAGAAAAGAAAGCGAAATTTGAAGAGCAAAAAGCTGAATGGGCTAAATTAAAAGACCAAGCTACTGTAACAAGTGACGGACATCACGTTGAGCTTGTTGCAAATATCGGAACACCAAATGATGTACAAGGTATTATCGATAATGGCGGAGAAGGCGTTGGCTTATACCGTACAGAATTCTTATACATGGGCCGTGACAATCTTCCAACAGAAGAAGAGCAGTTCGAAGCGTATAAAGCAGTTCTTGAAGGTGTAAAAGAAGGTCAACCAGTCGTTGTTCGTACACTTGATATCGGTGGAGATAAAGAGCTTCCATACTTACATTTACCAAAAGAAATGAACCCATTCTTAGGATATCGTGCAATTCGCTTATGTCTTGATGAGCAAGATGTGTTCCGTACACAACTTCGTGCATTACTTCGTGCTAGCGTATACGGTAACTTAAAAATTATGTTCCCAATGATTGCAACTCTTGATGAGTTCCGTCAAGCGAAAGCAATTTTATTAGAAGAGAAAGCGAAACTTGTAGAAGCGGGTACAACTGTTTCTAATTCTATTGAAGTTGGTATGATGGTTGAAATCCCAGCTTCAGCAGTATTAGCAGATCAATTCGCGAAAGAAGTTGACTTCTTCTCTATCGGAACAAATGATTTAATCCAATACACAATGGCTGCAGACCGTATGAACGAACAAGTATCATACTTATACCAACCATATAACCCATCTATTTTACGTCTTGTAAAAATGGTTATCGATGCTGCTCATAAAGAAGGAAAATGGGCTGGTATGTGTGGTGAGATGGCGGGCGATTCACTTGCTATCCCATTACTATTAGGATTAGGGTTAGATGAGTTCAGTATGAGTGCAACATCTATTCTTCCTGCAAGAACACAGCTAAGCAAGTTGTCAAAAGCAGAAATGGAAACATTAGCAGAAAAAGCATTAATGATGTCAACTGCTGAAGAAGTTGTTGAACTAGTTAAAAGCATCTAATTAATAAAAAAACCTGAGTCGATTTGAAATCGGTCTCAGGTTTTTTCTATGAGAAAAGTAAATCTTATTTGCTTACTATCGAGGATAAGAGACAGAATTAGATAGCGATTGCAACGATATCAGTTGGGCATACACGTAAAATACCAGTAAAAGTATTTCGATTTTGATTGTTCTTATCGTCTTTATTGTTATCTTTGTTGTCTTTGTCATTACGAGCTAAAGCAGAGAAAAGAGCAACACCGTTAGCGAAACCTTCAAAAATTACATTGTTGAAAGTACCATTACCTCTAATGCTTAAAAGAGAAAGTTCTGTTCCAACTGAAATGCTAGCAAGTACGTTACATACAGCTGGTTGTTGTGGTCTAACCTCTCTCTCTCTCTTTCTCGCGATGGTCGCGCTCTCTTTCATGATGATGACATTCTCTAAAGTTATCACAGCATCCAAATGATCCAAACATAATCCTCATCACCCCCTTCACACTTATAATCTATGTAAGTTCGGTAGTTAGTGACTGGACAGAGAGTGGAATTTTTTCTAGGGGATTTTCTCATTTTAAATGACTAGCTGGGTGTTTAGTATGGAATGATGTTTAAAATAGGTGGAATATAACAAAAAAATGTAAAAACCACCGAAATAAATGAAATGGGTAGCCTTTACACTTTTTTACTTTTATATAAAACGATGATATATACAGGAAGAGCTAGGAGTAGTGGTACAATGGATCGTGCAGTATGTTTTTCTGATTCTAATTGGAATGCTTCTTCTTTTGGAAATTGTAAAATGGAGATGTTTGCGGCATCACCAATAAAATATAGAAGCAGTACAGTTACTATGTAACATAAAAGTGCGATAAAGCTTCCGTATGAACTCAATGAAAATCCCTCTCTTGTTATCTATTTGTTATCATTGTATCACAATTGTAACAAAAATACACGGGTATATTTCAACGCCTTAACAAAATTCGACATGAAACGTCACGTTTATTTATGAGAAGGGAATAGAATATACTTTTCCATAAGTATAAATGTCGAATGATTTGTAGTAATATTACAAAAGTATGACAGGGAATAAAAAAACGAAGGCAATGTAGTTGCCTTCGTTTTTTATTATTTTGCCCACTCGCTTACTTGCTCTACGCTCATGCGAGGTGCAGGGTGGCCTTTTAAAGTTGATTCACCAATTGTAATAAGCATAATTGGAACGTAACGAGATGAAACGTTAAATTCGTCTGTCAGTGCTTGTGGATTGAAGCCACCAATAGCACAAGTATCCCAACCAGTTGCTTTAGCTGCAAGCATAAGTTGCATTGCTGCTAAAGATGCATTTGAAAAGGCAGCATCTCTTGGGAATTGTTCACGAGCATATGCAGATTCAATATTTTTAGCTAAGCGTTCTTTTGCTTCTTCTTTCATAAATCCTTGTTCTACAATTGGACCATATACTGGCTCAACATTTTTATAAGCTTCTAAATCACCTAAAATAGCGACTACTGCAGAAGCATCAAGAATTTGTTGTTGGTTATAAGCTATTGGGTGT
Organism: Bacillus cereus group sp. Bce041; assembly: GCF_052646455.1. Lineage (NCBI taxonomy): Bacteria > Bacillati > Bacillota > Bacilli > Caryophanales > Bacillaceae > Bacillus > Bacillus cereus group sp. Bce041. The sequence goes on along the minus strand of NZ_JBQXON010000001.1, from coordinate 337,730 downwards.
AATCGTTTTTGTACATCTTCACCTTGAAAAACAAGGAATTTCCAGTGTTGTAAGTTCCAAGCGGAAGGTGCTTGTGCTGCTGCTTTTAAAATCTCATGTAATTCTGTAGATGAGATTTCTTTATTTGGGTTGAATGCACGTGTAGATGTGCGTTCATATAGAACGTTAAAAAAGTTGTCGTTTGTCATAATATATCCTCCAAATTGTATATAAAATTATCGGGAAAACGCAATGTATATTACTTACATTTTGTAAGTTATCGAATTTAAGAATATAATATCTTTATTTTAATTGTCAAGTTTTAAGAAATAAGCTAGGGCATTCATACAAACGATATAATTCCTATAATCATACACTAAAAAAGGAATTTATAGAGTGAAAAGGGAAGATAACATTCTCAATTAGCTTGTTAATATGTATTTCTCACAAATTAAAGTTTATTGGAGAACAGTCTTTTAAAAATGTTTGTGAGGAATTCAGTAGAACAAGATATATGAAGTGAGTGAAGACTAGTGATGAACATACTACATTTTTTATTAGAGAATACGGTTTTCCAAAATGTGTTACAAGATCTGCAGTTAAATGTCCTTTATATAGAAAATGGATGTAAACATCAACAAACGATAGAAAATATCCATCCAAAATGTATGTTTATAGCAAATAGTTTTGAAGAGGGCGAACTATTATTTCAAAGAACGAAACCGCACATTATAATTATGTATGTAACAGATTATTCTCAAATAAAATATATAAAGAATATGTATACCTCGCAAAGTACATTCATTGTCATTTGGGATCAACAAATAACAAAGGAATTTACAGATGTACTTGCATTAGGAATACGTAATATTGTAATAGCCCCTGTAACTCCGCAAGCAGTGTTAGAAGAAGTGAATAAGAGTTTGTATCAACTTTCTTTAGTAAGGCAAGTTAGTTTACAACAGGAACTGCTTCAAACGATGTTTGATTTTCAAAATGATTTATTATTTATAGTAGAAGATGATGAAATTGTTGATTGTAATACAAATTTTTTAACGTTTTTCGGATATGAAAATTTGTTTGCCTATCGCGAGCAACATTTAGTATTTGCTGAACATTTTATTAGAGAAAATGGATACTACTCGACGACGCATGATATAACATGGCTAGACGATACTTTATCAAGCGGTAGAAGAATTAAGATGTCAAATTATGAAGGGGCAGTATCTACTTTTCTATTACGTGCGACACCATTGCCAGAAGATTTATCAAGATTTATTGTAAAGTGCACGGAAATTACAGAATTAGATGAAATCTATCAAGAACAAGAAAGACTTGCTATGATAGATTCATTGACAGAGATTTATAATCGTTTAAAGTTTCAACAAATACTAGAGGTAGAATGGGAAAAGGTAATACGTAATGATGAGAAAATAGCAATTATTTTATTTGATATAGATAATTTTAAAACAGTTAATGACACATATGGTCATGATTTTGGCGATTTGGCATTAATACAACTTGCAGAGCTTATGAAATCTAAAGTGGAGCAGCAACATGTATTTGCAAGATGGGGAGGGGAAGAATTCATTATATTAGTGACAAATACAGTAGAAAAGGAAGCATTTCAAGTTGCGGAATCATTACGATTCTTCATTGAAACAAAGCAATTCACTGGAATTTCGAAGTTAACAGCTAGCTTTGGGGTTGCGTTATATGAACAAGGAACTACAAGAGAAGAATTAATGCAACGAGCGGATATTGCATTATATGAAGCGAAAAAAAATGGAAAGAATCAAGTATGTGTGTATAGAAAAGAAAAAATGTGATTTTTCGCAACAAATTGTTGCGATTTTTTTTTATTGTTTGATAATAGAATAGGGGGACAATTTTTAGCGAAGGAATTATGGAGGATCAATATGATAAAAAAAGTAATGGTGGTGGCTTCACTGTCTGCTATAGTTGGCGGCGGAGTATACTATTTTCTTGTTAGCCCCAATATAAAGGAAAACACTGTATTAACAACTAAAGTGAATCCTACTATTGAATCGGAAGTACAAGGGAATATAGAAGAAAAAGAAGAGCAACAAATTGATTATGCTAGCATATCTCAAAAATTAGATCAATATTTAGTCGGAAAGCAATTCAATGGAACAGTTTTGGTAACAGATAAAGAGCATGTTATATTGAATAAAGGATATGGGTATGCTGATGTTCAAAATAAAATAGAAAATACGCCTCAAACAAAATATCGTATCGGTTCTATTACGAAAACAGTCGTTGCCACATCTATTTTACAGCTGCAAGAACAAGGGAAATTGAATATTCAAGATAATGTAAATAAATATATTCCTTCATTTCCGGAGAATAAAAATATTACGCTATATCATTTATTAACGCATACCTCTGGTTTACCTGAACACGCAAAAGGCAATATTAATGCGGCTTCCCGCTTACAATTAATTAATTGGATTGGACGTCAAAATTTAGAATTTCCTGCAGGAACAGGTTGGAGATATACAGATTATAATTATATGGTGCTTGCTTATATAATAGAACATATATCGAAAAAACCTTTAGGAGATTACATAAAAGAAAACATATTTGTAAAAGCAGATATGCATGAATCCGGTATGGGAAATATGGTACCTGGAGATAAAAATTTTACAAAGGGTTATGTGAAAAAAGATCAAGAGCTTGTACCAGCGCAGAAGTTAGGCATGGATTGGCTATATGGTTGTGGTGAGATGTATACGACAGTTGGAGATATGAAGAAATTAGACGAAGCAATTATAAATGGAAAACTTCTTTCTGAACAAAGTATACAAGCAATGTTTTCACCTTCAGCAGAACGGAAATATGCATTTAGTTTTTATATATATCCAGATTATTTTCATAATCATGGTGTATTATCTGGTTGGAACACTTTCAATAATTTTAATAAAGAAAAAGGAACTTTTGTTATTTTATTTTCAAATGTGAAAAATAGTATGGATGATGACTTTAATAAAGAGTTCCGAAAGATGGTAAATGATTTATTAGAACAAAGGGGATGAGAAAATGGAACATAAAACTTTATCAATAGGTTTCATTGGTATTGGCGTAATGGGAAAAAGTATGGTTTATCACTTAATGCAAGATGGTCACAAAGTATATGTATATAATAGAACGAAAGCAAAAACAGATTCTTTAGTGCAAGATGGTGCAAATTGGTGTAATACGCCAAAAGAGTTAGTAAAGCAAGTTGATATTGTAATGACAATGGTTGGATATCCACATGATGTAGAAGAAGTGTATTTTGGTATAGAAGGAATTATAGAACATGCAAAAGAAGGTATGATAGCAATTGACTTTACGACATCTACACCTACTTTAGCAAAACGGATTAATGAAGTTGCAAAAAGCAAAAATATATATACGTTAGATGCACCTGTCTCAGGAGGAGATGTTGGTGCGAAAGAAGCAAAACTCGCAATTATGGTAGGTGGGGAGAAAGAAATATATGATAGATGCTTACCTTTACTTGAAAAGTTAGGAACAAACATTCAATTACAAGGACCAGCTGGGAGTGGACAACATACAAAAATGTGCAATCAAATTGCGATTGCTTCCAATATGATTGGAGTATGTGAAGCTGTTGCTTACGCGAAGAAGGCTGGACTGAATCCAGATAAAGTGTTAGAGAGTATTTCAACAGGGGCGGCAGGTAGCTGGTCATTAAGTAATTTAGCTCCTCGAATGTTAAAAGGAGACTTTGAGCCAGGATTTTATGTAAAGCATTTTATGAAAGATATGAAAATTGCTTTAGAGGAAGCAGAAAAATTACAATTACCAGTCCCAGGCTTAAGTTTGGCGAAAGAATTGTATGAAGAGTTAATTAAGGATGGCGAAGAAAATAGTGGAACACAAGTACTATATAAAAAATATATAAGGGGGTAAACGAGGTGGACCTTCAAAAGTTTGATGAGATGATTGATACTGTACAGCGAGCTACTTGTATGCAAATTAATGAAAAACAAAAAGAAGCTTTTAAACAAAAATATGATTTTGAACCAGAATTTGAATATGGAAGAGATGAGAAGGGACATTATGTAATTCGAACCTCAAAAAAGATGTTAGAAGAAATGGAGTTTTATTTGGCATTGAAATATGATCGTGATGGAGTGGATCTTTATATGCAAGCTGAGATTGATGGTATATTTCATGTATCTGTTAGCTATGGTGAAGATGCCCTACATCTACAAGAATTGTTTCAATTTCTAGAAGAAAATAAATAAAAGTCCTCATTTGAGGACTTTTATTTATTTAGTCATCTTTAATTTTTATAATTATAAGTTAGAAGCGCGTCGGCATCGTTCAACCGGGAACGGGATAATTTGTGCGATGTGATTAGGACCAAATTGTTTTGTACGAGCATGGCGTATTATATAAAAAGCACACAGAATTGAAACAGGAATAGCGCCGAATAAACCAAATAATAAAGCGCTTACACAAGATGCGACAAATCCTAAAACACCAATTTCTAACTCTTCCATAATAGCTCCTAAAATAACAGGAAATGCTCCACATGTAACTCCAAGTATAAGTGCGATAAGTAAGCTCATGATTATCCCCCTCTGTTTGCGATATTATTTTCCTTCTAAGTTAATTGTAGTATATCACATATAAAACAGAATTTTCAGAAAAAATTCAATAAATGTTCAAAAAATGTTCGAAAAATGCACTTGAAAAATTAAGGTGTAAATTTGTGATGAAATGGTACTTTCAAGTAAATAAAAAATCAGACTTATTTCAAAATGAAATAAGCCTGTTCCATAGGAGGATGTATATATGTAGAGTGAATAAAAGTTTGGAAAAGGGGGTCCAAGTCCTTTTATTCAACTAACTACCTTAATAGATTGGAACCCAGCCTTCAGTTGTCACAAAAATACGAATAGCTACAACTTGGCGATCATCTTGCAAGGTAAAATAATGTCTTGCATTTTCAGGAACAGATATTAAATCGCCTGGCTCAAGTTCAACATCAAAGAATTTCCCATCTTTACCTTCAATAGCGAAAATGCCGTGACCACTGACGATAAAGCGAACTTCGTCATCTGTATGATGGTGTTCCTTTTGGAAATTAATTAATAATTCGTCAAGGTTAGGTGTGCTACTTGAAAGTGAGATTACATCATGTGCTTTATAACCTCGACGTGCTGAAACATCAGCGATTTCTTTTGAAAAAATAGCTAATATTTCAGCTTTGTTTTCATCCGTTAACGAATAATTTTCATTTAAATGAGTAGGAAGTTTAGAAATATTCCATTTCTCATATAAAACGCCTTCCTCTTGTAGAAATTTAGATACTTCCACTTCATTTTCAATACGAGTATTTACTTCATGAATACGAATTTGCGCCATTAGAAACGCCTCCTTGAATTGATAATAGTTTTATATGAAATTGGAATAAAAACTCATAAGCTTCTAATCTCTTCTTTGCATCAAAGCTATCTCGGCCCCATACGGTAATACCGTGGTTACGGATTAATACTGCACCCGAATCTCCTTGTATATGCTTTCGGAAGTTTTCTCCAAGTGTTGGGATATGGGCATGGTTTTCGATAATAGGAATGTGAATGGTTGCACCTTCTTCCCAAATATCGAGAGCTTTAATAATTTCTTGATTTTGAAGGGTGACTGCATCACTATATAAATTTGTGATGACATTATTATCGGTTGTATGAACATGAAGTACGCAACCGGCATTCGTATTGTTATAAATGTGTGTATGCAATATTGTTTCTGCTGAAGGGCGTAATTCAGTCTCTAAAACGGGAACTCCTACATGATCTACTAATAGAAAATCATCTGGAGTGGTTTTTGTTTTATCTTTACCGCTTGCCGTAATAAGAAAAGTAAGTGGTTCATGACTAACCTTTATAGAAATATTACCACTTGTTGCTGGGAACCAATTTCGTGTTGTTAACTCTTGTTTTATCTCGCTTAAGTCATACCATTGACGAAAAAGTTGTTTCATGCCTTCACCTCCAACAAAAGTTTTAATTCAGCTTGCACATCTTGAAATGTTTCAAACGGTGTATAAGCAATATGATTTTCTTCACACTTTGTAATAAGAAAATCGCGAGCGAATACTTTATCAGCTTGTTTCGCGGCTTGTAAATCAGTAATAGAATCTCCAATTACAATATGAAAGTCATCTGTATCACTTAATTTACGGATTAATGATGATTTACATAATCCGCAATGATTTTGACAATGATCATCACAAGAATGAGGCCATTTAACTGTAATAAACTCTGCTGAAAAGTCTGTTTCATTACAATAAATTTGCTCTTTTGGAATGATTCCTTGTAAGAGTGGATAGACGAAGAAATCCATTCCACCTGATATCACGTAAAAAGAAATGTTATTTTCCTTTACGAATTGTATAAACTCATGAAAACCACTACGGATTTCAGCAGTTTCTATTAAAAATTGAATAATATCATCGTGCAGATTAGTAGGTATTAATTGAAATAATTGAGAAACACCTTCTTGAATGGATAGTTCTTGTGATAAAATTTTATTCTTTACTTCTTCGGCTTCTGGTGGTGCGAATTTTTCCATAATGGACATAATGTTATCATTATTTGTAATCGTGCCATCGAAATCACAAAATACTTGAATACTCATAATTTCACCTCATAAGAGGGATTTCCCCATATTTGTAGTGCACTATGCAAATTTATGTCGTCTACTTCATGGAGTGGTTTATTTTGCAAAGTAGCATCAATTGCAGTACGGAAAGCTTTACCGCCGCCTTGCGCTCCATTTGGATGTCCGTGTATCCCGCCGCCAGCATTAATAACAACATCTTTACCGAAATCTCGTACAATAAAGGGAACGAAACCAGGATGAATACCAGCAGACGGAACAGAAAAGCTCTTCTTGAAAGATGCATCGTCTTCAGTTAAATATTTTGAGATAGCAAGAGCCTCCTCTTTTTCTAGCGCAACACTTCCGTATGGAGATGGGAATAATGAAAAGTCAGCCCCAGCATAACGTAGTAGCTTTCCAAGTAATAATGGAGATGAAACTCCATATAACTTGGATGCTGAATAAGCACCACTTACAGCAGGATGTGCCATAATAGGAACTGGGATTTCATCATCTTCTGCAAGTGATTGTAGTACATCTAGTCCGTAAGCAAATACGTTAAATAATAGAATATCAGCTCCAGCTTGCACTGCACGTTTAGCATTTTCTTTTAAATCAAAAGTTCGTCCTGTTAAATTTACGGCATATAACGTTTTATGTCCGTATGTTTCATATACGGATTGTAAAACTTCTTTTCCAGATACAATGCGTTTCGTAAGTGGTGTTAATGCATTTTCAAATAATATTTCATCATCTTTTACTATATCTACACCACCAATTGCTTGATCGCGTAATTGCGTTTTTAAATACCCAATATTTCGTCCAATCATTCCTTTAAAAATACTCATTAAAAGGGGACGATCATGCACTTGTAAAAGGTTTCGAATACCATCTATCCCGAATTTTGGACCAGGAAAATGTTTTTTTAACTCGTCTGAAAAAGTTAAGTCAATTAATTTTACTTCGCCATCAAGGGATAGTTTTCCAAATGTAGTCGTTAAAATTGCTGGTAAATCTGGACTGAAGTTTAATAACGGATATTCGATTTTAATAATTCCGCGTTTTACTTTTTTACGTAAATACGAATTGGTATGTTCATGTTCAGCTAATTCCTCAACATGAATGACATTGCCTTTATGCTGTTTTAATTGTTCTTGTAATAAGTGTGGCAAATGAGTCCAAGAGCCAATTGTTAAACCAAGTGCAATTTGCTCAGCTTTTTTTTCTAAGTTATGTGAACCGTCATGGATCAAATACGTCGCTATTATTCCGCTCATTGTTATAACCTCCTAGTTAAATAAAAAAACCTCTCAGCTAAGGAGAGGTTTTTTTACAACCAGCTCCTTATCTGTCAGCATAATGCTGCGAGAATTAGCACCGTGTCTACAATTGTAGATCGGTTGCCGGGTTTCGTCGGGCTCGTCCCTCCACCTGCTCTTGATAAGAAGTATTTAGAAATGTTTAAATTTTTAAGATAACTGAATTTTGTCAGATATTTTTCGTGTTGTCAATTACTTTTTGAAAAAATTTAATTTATCAATTCGATTAATGGCTTCTCGTAATCTATCTTCTGTATGTAAGAGACCAACACGGACATACCCTTCGCCATGCTCACCAAATCCAACACCAGGAGCAACTGCGACATGTGCTTTTTCTAGTAAAATATTAGAAAATTGCTCAGAGGTATATCCTTTTGGAACGGGAAGCCATGCAAAGAATGATCCTGTTGGAATGTCTACATTCCAACCAATTGAGTGACAGGCTGAAATAAGAGCGTTTCTTCGAGATTCGTAACTATTTACAAGGTCTATTACACAAGACTGTGAACTTAATAGCGCTTCTCGAGCAGCATCTTGAACTGCACCGAATATACTAACATACATATGATCTTGTAATAGGTTAATTGTTTCAATCACACTTTCATTCCCTACAGCAAAAGCGATGCGCCAGCCAGCCATATTGAAAGTTTTTGATAATGTGTAAATTTCAATTCCTATATCTTTCGCACCATCTGCTTGCAAGAAACTAACAGGTTTTTGACCATCAAATCCGATAGCGCCATAAGCAAAATCGTGAACAACTAATATATTATGTTTATTAGCAAAGTGAATGGTTTCATCAAAAAAATCTTTTGATGCAGTAGCACCGGTAGGATTATTTGGATAGTTTAAAAACATTAATTTTGCACGCTCTGCAATAGAGTCATCAATGTTCGTATAATCTGGTAAAAAGTTATTTTCTGCAATAAGTGGCATTCTTTCAAAGTGTGCTTTTGCTAAAGCAACCCCGGATAAATAATCTGGATAACCTGGATCCGGAACGAGAATCGTATCACCAGGATTTGTAAAACAAATCGGTAATTCTACTAGTCCAGCCTTCCCACCAAATAAAATAGCAACTTCAGTTTTTGGGTTTAATTCGACGCCATATTCACGTTTATAGAATGTAGCCACGGCTTCCTTTAAGCTTTCATGTCCGCGAAATGGCGGATATTTATGATGAATGGTCTTTTCGGCAGCATCTTGTAAAGCTTTTACGATATGCTGCGGTGTTGGTTGATCTGGATTACCTTGACCTAGATTAATAACATCGTGACCAGCTGCAACGACTTTGTTAACTTTTGCAACAAGTGAAGCGAAAAATTGTGTTGGCAATGATGTTACTATCTCAGAAGGTTGAAATAATTTCATACTTTCCACCTCTTTTGAAAGTTGTTACAATTCTAGTGACAAATGATATAATCTTTCCAGTATTTTGTAAAGAGAAAAATAAGAATGGGGCTGAAAAAATGAAAGTCGCATGTATTCAAATGGATATTGTTTTTGGAGATGTAGAAAAAAATATTGAGAATGCTAAAAATAAAATAAGTGAAGCTATGAAGGAAAGGCCAGATGTTATCGTCTTACCAGAACTATGGACAACAGGATATGATTTAACGAGACTTTCTGAAATTGCAGATAGGGATGGAGTGGAAATGAAAGAAAAGTTAATAGAATGGGCGAAGCGATATGATGTACATATTGTTGGTGGGTCCATAGCAAAGCAAACAGAGCAAGGCGTTACAAATACGATGTATGTTGTAAATAATGAAGGACAGTTAGTCAACGAATATAGTAAAGTACATTTATTTCAGCTTATGGATGAACATAAATATTTAATAGCTGGTAATGGTACGGGCGAATTTAAGCTAGATGATGTTGAATGCGCTGGAACAATTTGTTATGATATTCGTTTTCCAGAGTGGATGCGTGTTCATACTGCTAAAGGGGCAAAAGTATTATTTGTTGTAGCTGAATGGCCATTAGTTCGTTTAGCACATTGGCGTTTGCTATTGCAAGCAAGAGCAGTTGAAAATCAGTGTTATGTTGTTGCGTGTAATAGAGCAGGGAAGGATCCGAATAATGTGTTTGCAGGTCATTCTTTAATTGTGGATCCTTGGGGTGAAGTTGTAGTAGAGGCGAATGAAGAGGAATCAATTTTATTTGGAGAGCTTGAATTCGAGAAAATTAAAGAAGTACGTAAAGGAATTCCAGTTTTTGCGGATCGCCGTCCAGAATTATACAAATAAAATGTTGACAAGTGATTTTTATTCTTGGTATAGTCTTCAACATAAAGTTAAAAATTCAAAAAATTATACAACTCTTATCAAGAGCAGGTGGAGGGATTTGGCCCGATGAAGCCCAGCAACCGACCGTAATACCATTGTGAAATGGGGCGTTTATTACGCCAAAAGGCACGGTGCTAATTCCAGCAGAAAGTAAAACTTTCTGGCAGATAAGAGGGGAGAAGATAAACTTCAAACCTCTTTCTTAGTGGAAAGAGGTTTTTCTATGTTAGAAAAACCTCTGAATTTAAAAAGGGGGAGAAGAAGATGGGATATTATTCATTAACAGAAATAACAGCTGTACAATATGCGAAAGATCATGGCTATTTTGAAGAGAAGGCAAATGTCATTTGTCATGAAATTGGAGATGGAAACTTAAATTACGTGTTCAAATTAGATGATGGAGAGAAATCCATTATAATAAAACAAGCACTGCCTTATGCGAAAGTAGTTGGTGAAAGCTGGCCATTGTCTATAAAAAGAGCAACGATTGAAAGCAAGGCATTACAAATTTTTGCGCAGTATGTACCGGATTATGTTCCAGTAGTGTACAGTCATGACGAAGAGTTAGCGATAACGGTAATAGAAGACTTATCAAGACTAACAATTACAAGAAAAGGATTAATAGACGGAGAAGAATATCCGCTTTTATCCCAGCATATTGGTCGTTTTCTAGCACATGTTTTATTTTACACTTCAGATTTTGGTTTACAGTCAGAAGAGAAGAGGATACTAGAAGGTACCTTTGTAAATCCGGACCTATGTAAAATTACAGAGGATTTAGTGTTTACAGATCCGTTTGGGCATTATGATACAAATGATTATGAGCCAGATTTACAGCTCGTGGTTGATGAACTTTGGAGTGATAAAACTTTAAAACTAAAAGTAGCACAATATAAATATAAGTTCTTAACAAGAAAAGAAACTCTTATTCATGGTGATTTACATACTGGTAGTATTTTTTCGTCACCTTCTGAAACGAAAGTGATTGATCCAGAATTTGCGACATATGGCCCATTTGGGTTTGACATAGGTCAATTTATTGCAAATCTATTATTAAATGCGTTATCTAGAGAAGAAGAAAAGAGAAGTGTACTATTTTTCCATATAGAAAAGACGTGGAGTTATTTTGTAGAGACTTTTACAAAGTTATGGATTGGAGAAGGTGTAGAAGCATATACGAAAGAAAAACAATGGTTACCAATTATTTTGCAAAATATCTTTACTGATGCTGTTGGATTTGCCGGATGTGAACTAATTCGTAGAACAATTGGTTTAGCTCATGTAGCAGATTTAGATGAAATAGAAAATAAAGAAACAAGAATTCAAGCTAAGAAACAAGCGCTATCCTTAGGAAAAGAACTAATAAAATATGAATCTAAAAGTGCTGATATTCAACTGTTTCGAACATTATTTCAACAGACAGTTTCAAGGGGTGTAAAAGCATGAGTACAATCGTTACTGTTCCGAGATCTGTAAGTTGGAAAGGGGATGCAATTGCGGTATTAAATCAAACGAAATTGCCACATAGCACAGAATACAAAACATTAACGACTATTGAAGAGGTTTGGAAAAGTATCATAATGTTAGAAGTACGCGGAGCGCCTGCAATTGGAATTGTAGCTGCATTTGGCTTGGCGCTTGCAGCGAAAAAATATAATACTTTACATATCGAAGAATTTCAAAAGAAGTTTAATAGAGACTGTAACTATTTAGGGACATCACGCCCAACGGCAGTAAATTTATTTTGGGCAATTGATCGTATGAGAGAATCTATTCGAGAGATTACTACAATAAAAGAAGCACAAAAAATATTAGAAGAAGAAGCGCTTCGCATTCAACAGGAAGATGAAGAGGTGTGTCGAAATATTGGGGAATATGCGTTAACATGTTTTAAAGATGGCGATAATATTTTAACAATCTGTAACGCTGGAAGTATCGCAACTGCCAGATATGGAACTGCATTAGCTCCCTTTTATATTGGAAAAGAGAAAGGTGTGCGTTTACATGCATATGCGTGTGAAACGAGACCAGTTTTACAAGGTGGTCGCTTAACGACGTGGGAATTGAAGCAAGCAAATATTGATGTGACCCTTATAACAGATAATACTGCAGCTCATGCTATTCAAACGAAAGAAATAAACGCAATTATTGTGGGGGCGGATCGAATTGTCGCAAATGGAGATACAGCCAATAAAATAGGGACAATGAATTTAGCTATTTTAGCAAAGTACTTTAATATCCCATTTTACGTTGCTGCGCCACTGTCAACATTTGATGTTACGAAAGAAACTGGAGCCGAAATTATTATTGAAGAAAGAGATGAAACAGAAGTTACGAAAATCTTTGGAAAACAAGTAGCACCAATTGGAACGGATGTTTATAATCCAGCATTTGACATAACGCCGAATGAATTAATTACAGGAATTATTACTGAGAAAGGTATTATACGCGGGGACTATAAACGAGAAATTGCATCATTATTTGAAAAACAAGCTAATACATAATAGCTTGTTTTTTTATGCCTAAATGCAGTGTTTTCTCTTACTTATATAATGAAAGGAGGGGAAGAGGGTGGAAGAGTGGATCAAGATGATAGGTAATGTAGGGTTTCCGATTGTTGTAACATTATATTTACTCCACCGTATTGAAAGTAAATTAGAGGGGGTAATTGTTGCAATTGAGAAGCTCCCGCGGCAATTACTAAAGTACGAAGATCCTCGGGATAAAAAATAAAGTTTGCTCTTCTTGAGCAAACTTTATTTTTATTGAGCGGTATAACCACCATCGATAACGACAGCTTGACCAGTTATACCTTTAGCTTTTTCACTCGCTAAAAACATCGCATAATCTGCAATTTCTTGTACTTGTAATAAGCGCTTTTGTGGAACGAGTGGATAAATAACATCTTCTAAAACATTTTCAAGTGGTACATTTCGTGTAGTAGCTAAGTCTTGTAGTTGATTACGTACAAGGGGGGTATCAACATAACCAGGGCAAAGGGCATTAACAGTAATACCATGCGTAGCACCTTCTAAAGCGGCAACTTTTGTTAATCCAATTACGCCATGTTTTGCACTATTGTAGGCAGCTTTTCCAGCAAACCCGACAAGGCCGTTAATAGAAGCGACATTAATAATACGACCATATTTTTGTTGTTTCATAATCGGAAAGGCATGCTTAATTGCAATAAACGGAGCAATTTGCATAATTTGAATTAGTAGCTCGAACTTTTCAGTTGGAAAGTCTTCAATGGGTGAAACGTGTTGCATTCCTGCGTTGTTAATTAATATATGTAATGAACCGAAATGATCAACTGTTTGAGAAATTGCTGCTGTAATTTCCTCTTCAGATGTAACGTCACATTTTAAACCGATAGCTTGAAAACCTTCATTTTGTAATTGTTCAGCAGCTTCTTTTGCACGTTCTTCAAGCCGATCGGTAATCACAACTTTTGCACCTTCTTTTGCAAAAGCCTTTCCCATTTCATAACCAATGCCACTTGCAGCACCTGTTAAAAAGACAACTCGATTTGTAACCATGATGAAAAACATCCCTTCATAATAAAGTTTTCATAGTGCTCTATTTAGAGAAGCTATAATGAAATTCCTGCAAACATTTGGAAAAAATATCGTTAGCTATCTTGTTTTGCAAAATAGTCTTTGCTATACTATTTTGTAAAGCAAGATACTTACGCTTATCTATCTTGTAAAGCAAGATAGTAGGAGGATTTGAATTATGTCGACAAGTCAAATGCTGAAAGGGATTTTAGAAGGATGCTTACTTGCTATTATTTCTGAAGGCGAAATATACGGTTATGAAATGAGTGAAAAGCTAGCGAAGTATGGTTTTACAATGGCGAGTGAGGGAAGTATTTATCCGTTATTAATACGAATGCAAAAAGAAGGACTAATAACAAGCGTAATGAAGGAATCTCCATCTGGTCCAAAGAGAAAATATTATACATTAACAGAAAAAGGCGAGGAAGCACTTGATGAATTTATGGATCGCTGGGAAACGATGCAAAGTAGTGTAGAACGTCTACTTGAAGGGAAGGGAAGGAGAAAATAATGCTATCAAGTGAAGCGCGAAAGTTTTTGTTAGATATGAGATTATTTTTGACGGCAAAGAGTGTGAAAGAAAGCGATATTGAAAATTTTATAGAAGATGCGGAACTCCATTTAATTGAGGGTGAGAGTGATGGGAAAAGTGTAGAAGATATTTTCGGAAGCTCACCGAAAGAATATGCAAATGAACTTGTCAAAGTAATGGAAAGAGATAGACAGGAAACGTGGAAGCAAATTGGTTTTACAGTAATGAATATCGTATCGTTTTGGATTATTGCTTCTATCTTAATAGTGAATCATGGAATGTTACAGATTTCACTTATTCAGTGTATCGGTTATAGTTTTTCATTGATTTTAGTTGTTATAGGTCCTAATTTTCTACTTCGCAAAATGGCCTTCGTAACAAGTTTTACAAAAACATGGTTTTCTATGTGGTCTTTAGTTATGATCGCTCCAATGTTTTTATTAGGAGCTGTTACGATATTAGACGTGATATATCCGACAAAAATGCTCACATTCACCGAAGTGCAAAGTTATATAGTGGCTGGTGGGATTTTTATCATCACAGTAGCTATAAATATATATTTTGAAGGATGGTTTAAAAACTTATATTTAATCATTCCACTTTCAATTATGTTAGTGTTTAAAACATTTACAACGGAAGACCTTGTTCCAATGTTATTTCAAATTATATGTTTATACGGAAGTTTGTTTATTTTAATTTTCCTTGAAATTATGATGAAGACGAATAGAAGAGAGACGGTTTAATAAGGGAGGGATTATCATGATGATTTCTAAAGAAGGAGAAAAGTTTTTAATTGATACGAAAGTGTATTTAATAACGAAAGGAATTAAAGAAGAAGATGTTGACGCTTTTTTAGAAGATGCAGAACTTCATTTAATTGAAGGTGAGAAAGAAGGAAAAACGGTAAGTGATATATTTGGTGATTCGCCAAAAGAGTATGCTAATCAACTTGCAAAAGAGATGGGTATAGATAGAAAAGGTAATTATAAATTATTGCTTTACTTTATTGTAAATTTATTGGCTTTTACGATGATGAAGAGCGTATTCTTTAGTGAAACCGACCATCGTTTGTCTTATTCTTTAATTGAGTTAATTGGCTATCCGATTATGATTTTTGCAGGAATTATTGTATTAATATGGGGGATGAGAACAGCATCATTTAAGCGTAAAAGAATTGAATTTTTAATTATATATATAAGTGGTGCGGTATGGTTCTTATCAATTTTTAGTATTGCATTATTAAATAAGTTTTATGGTACAACATTTATTAAGTTTACTAGTACAGAAAGTTTCATCCTTGTTGGTGGAGTAGTTCTTTTAGCGGCTGTTATAAATATTAAATTTGGTGGTTGGTTTACTTTGTCATATTTACTAGTTCCAATTGCATTAGAATATGCATTTGGAATGATAGATGTATCAAGCGTTATCGGAATGTATGTACAACAAATAATTCTTTTCATTGCTATTTATATGCTTTTACAAATTCAGATAAAATTAGAAAAAAGAGAAGTATACAAATAAACAAGTAGGAGAGTTATGTATATGAGGAGGGGATTTCTCAGATCAACCATACTGTTTTTATCAAAAGAAATACATGATGCCTATTTTAATATTTTATTAGGTGATAAGTTTATATCTATCTTTTTAGTTTAATAGGAAAAAGGCTGCTCTGGATATACCAAAAATTATTTCCAAAGAAATATTATATAGGGATTTTTAGAGGGATTACATTTACATTTAGTTGTCTATTTTTATTTCTAGCAGCCGGGATTTGTTTTGTTGATTGGAATAAGTTGTTTTAAACAGTAACATGAGGGTTACTGTTTTTTTCTTTGCAATAAAGAGCTTTGTAAAGAGAGTGTTTTTTGTTCGTTCGTCAATAGAGACTGAATAGGAACATTTTCAGGGCGCGGGACTATCGGATACATAAGATTGGTTGGAGAAGGGTGGTGCTCGGAGCCGGTTGGAGAATGAGGATCTGCGTGAGTAAGTTTTCCGTGAACACGTCTTGTAAATAAAATATGACCAATTTCGTGAGCGAGCGTATATATATTTTTCATAGGAGCAGCCGAATTTGTTAAAACGATATAGCCAGTAAGTTGCTGTTGTTTTGCTAAAGAATAAGCGCAGGCAATTACTGCTGTTTCTTTGAAATAATCACTGCCAATATAACAAATATAAAGGTCGCATTCAGGAGCTTCATTTACACATGTTTGGAAAAAGGATGCCAGCTTTTCTTGACTTTGAATGGAATTTTTATAACTGATTTCACGGTCAAAAAAACGGAAAAGTTCATTTAATACAATTACTTCTTGAATTTGAAATGTAATGGGGTGCCAAATTGATTCTGCAACAGCTAAATCTTTTGCGATGCGGTCATCAGAAATATCGGCGCCGGGAGTAATACAAATACATATATTGACGTATGGATCCATAAGGAACACCTCAACTGAAAAAAAGTTCTTCCTATAATATATGTGGGGAAAAGATGTCATGTATGGATAAACGCCTTCTTTATTGAATATATAGATGACAAGTCGAAAAAATTTCATAGTTCTATAACGTAGTGTGATCATCTTTTTGATATAGTAAAGAAAAGGGGGAGAATATATGTATACATTAAAAATCGTTTCAGACAGAGAAGCTCTTTATCAATTTGCAAGTTATGTAAGAGTTGTACAAGGGGTGGAAGATGTATATGTAGAGGTGGGAGAACCTTTATATGAACATCCGTTAATGAAGTTTTATGTACATATTAAGCTGAAAGAAACATATGAGCAGCATAAAGCGTTACAGGAAATAGCAAGATTAGTAGAATTGGGGCGTTTTACATATGTCCATTATCGTAATGATGAAATTGAGGAAGCTTTTGAAGCTGTAAAATATGAAAGTTTTAAGAAATAAAGGTGAAAAAAAGGAGGCGAAAGCTTCTTTTTTTCTTTAAAATTACATGAACAAAAAGAGAAAAATTTTGTTATGATAAGGGAGGTTAGGGAAAGGGGAATTTACATATGGGGTATATTGAAGAGTTACGAAAAGTCGTTGGTACAAGGCCGCTTATTCTCGTAGGATCAGCAATTATTATATTAAACGATAATCAAGAAGTATTGCTTCAATATCGTTCAGATACATATGATTGGGGTGTACCTGGTGGGGCGATGGAACTGGGCGAAACGACAGAAGAAACTGCACGTAGAGAGTTATTTGAGGAAACGGGGTTAACTGCAAAAATAATGCAATTTCTTGGTGTTCTATCAGGAAAAGAAGTATATTTCCGTTATCCGAATGGCGATGAAATTTTCAATGTTATTCATCTGTATCAGGCACATCATGTGAGCGGGGAATTAAAGCTCGATCATGAAGGGTTAAAACTTCAATATTTTCCAGTAGATAAGTTGCCAAAATTGAATGAAACGACAGAGAAAATTTTACAAAAGTTTTTATATGCGCTGACAGAATAGAAGGTTAATTCCTTCTATTTTTATTATATTAAATATTTTGATTTTTTAGTATGTTTATAGTATGATAGTTATAGATATACATCTTATGGAATTTCACCTAAAAACTGACTAGGGTACATAAGAGAGGGGCAAGTGCAAAATGCATAATGTTGTTATTACAGCTGCAGTTCGTTCGCCAATTGGAACTTTTGGAGGAGCGCTAAAAAATGTAACGCCAGTAGAATTAGCTGTTCCTGTACTTCAGGAAGCTGTAAAACGAGGCGGGGTAGAACCACATGAAGTTGATGAAGTAATTTTAGGTCATTGTATTCAAAGAACTGATGAAGCAAATACGGCGAGAACAGCTGCATTAGCGGCAGGATTTCCTGACACAGTTACGGGATATACAATCCAACGTCAATGTTCTTCAGGTATGCAAGCAATTATGTCAGCTGCAATGCAAATCCAATTAGGTGTAAGTGATGTTGTTGTTGCAGGTGGGGTAGAAGCGATGAGTTCGAGCCCTTATGCATTGAAACAGCACCGCTGGGGACAACGTCTACAGCACGGAGAAATTCGTGATACGGTGTGGGAAGTGTTAGAAGATCCGATTCACCATATTATGATGGGTGAAACAGCGGAAAATTTAGTTGAACAATATGAAATTACAAGAGAGGAACAAGATGAAGTTGCTCTTCGCAGTCATACATTGGCACTGAAGGCAATCGAGTCTGGATACTTTGACGATCAAATTGTTCCTATTACAATAAAAGAGCGTAGAAAAGAAGTTGTATTTTCGAAGGATGAACATCCACGTGCAGATATTACAGCTGAAAAATTAGCTGGATTGAAGCCGGCGTTCCGTAAAGATGGATCAGTGACTGCTGGAAATGCATCTGGCCTTAATGACGGGAGTGCAGTTCTAGTATTAATGAGCGAAGAAAAAGCGAAAGAAAAAGGTTTACAACCGTTAGCTAGAATTGTTGGATATTCAGTAGCTGGAGTAGATCCAAAAATTATGGGTATTGGACCAGCACCAGCAATTCGTAAAGGTTTAGAAAAAGTAGATTGGTCATTGGAAGATGCAGATTTACTTGAAATTAATGAAGCTTTCGCGGCTCAATATTTAGCTGTAGAGAAAGAGTTAGGCTTAGACCGTGAAAAAGTGAACGTAAACGGTAGTGGCGTAGGACTTGGGCATCCAATTGGTTGTACAGGGGCTCGTATTACAGTAAGTTTAATTCACGAATTAAAAAGACGTGGGTTAGAAAAAGGAATTGCCTCTTTATGCGTCGGTGGCGGTATCGGGGTTGCCTTATTTATAGAAGCACTATAAAAAAGAAGCAGCTATTGCTGCTTCTTTTTTTACGACTCAAATAGATGCTGGAATAATCGATCGCGATTTTCAAAGAAAAGTTTCGTCGTTTGGTAATGCTCAGTTTCTTCTAATGTGGATTCGTGAATTCCCTCTTGTGTTAAAGAATATATAGTGGATTCAGGATAAGCCATTAAAATAGGAGAATGCGTCGCGATAACAAATTGTGAACCTTGTTCAGCTAGTTCGTGCATTCGAATGAGCATGGAAAGTTGTCTCATTGGTGATAAAGCTGCCTCAGGCTCATCTAAAATGTATAAACCTTGTCCTGAAAAACGGTTCATAAATAATGAGAAGAATGATTCACCGTGTGATTGTTTGTGTAGTGAGATACCACCATAAGAGTTGATAACCGGATTCCCACGTGCTTCTCTATCAGCATCTATTTCATCAATATAAGAAGCGACGTTATAAAATGATTCAGCGCGAAGAAAGAAACCGTCGTTTGGTGTATTGAAACTTTTTGAAATTCGAAGGTATTCATGTAAAGATGAATGGGAATCGTTTGTGCTAAAGCGGAAGTTCTTCGTTCCACCTTCTGCATTAAAACCTAACGCAATTGCAATTCCTTCAAGTAATGTTGATTTACCTGTTCCGTTTTCTCCAATAATGAATGTTACATTTGGATGGAAAGCTAGTGATTGTAATGTTCGAATAGCGGGTAAACAGTAAGGATATGCGGAAAAACTAGGGATATTTTCTTTTTTTAATGTGACATTTTGTAAAAAGGGTACGTCAATCAATATATAAACCTCAATTCATAACGGATTTTGAATTTAAAAAGGCAGCAAATACAAGTGTTAATGACACCTGAATCCCTTCTTGTTTTCTGAATATTTTATGTGGATTATATCATTTAAACTATCATATTCCAATGTGAAAATAAATATTGCATGAAGATCCATTCTCTCGTTATGATATATGGTATTCTATTGAAAATGTGAGAAGGAGTTAAAGTATGCCGTTTACATTTGCACATCCAGCAGCAGTTCTTCCTTTTGCGAAAAAGCACTCTAAACATATTTCAGTAACGGCTCTTATATTAGGTAGTATGGCGCCTGACTTTGAATATTTTTTGCACTTTAGACCCTATGGTGTTATTGGCCATACATGGCTTGGGTTCTTATATTTAAATTTACCGCTTGTATTTCTAATCGCATACATATATCATTACATTTTAAAAAAGCCGTTTATAACGCATTTGCCTAAACCGTTTGCTGGTTATTATTCATATGCAATAGATGAGAGGTGGGGGCTACATACCTGGAAAGAATTCTTTGTATTTTGCTATTCTGCATTATTCGGTATGCTCACGCATGTCGTTTGGGATGCATTTACTCATAATACAGGCTATTTCGTTATGAAAATAGCATTGTTACAAATTGAATTACGCAGTATTCCATTGTATAAATATATGCAACATGGGAGTACATGTGTTGGCTTATTATTGCTATTATACGTACTATGGAAGTATAAAGATGAAACAGGGAAAGATATGATTGTAGCTTTAGAAAAAAGAAAGTATTGGGTTTCGATAATCATTGTGACAGCTTTTATATTTATCGTGCATGCGTTCCTAGATCCCTATTTTCATATTTTCCAAATTGGAGGTATAATAGTATCTGGACTGACAAGTTCATTTTGTGGAATTGTCATTGTTTCTATAGTTTACAAAGCAAGGGACTAATTTTATATTCATGAATGATAGCGTTAGGAGAAATGAAATGATGAAAGCATGGAAAAGTATTTTTGTTTTATGTAGTTTTCTTCTTATGTTAAGTGGTTGCTTCCATCAAGAAGAAAAGAAAGCTGAACCGAAGAAGAAAGAATCTATTCCTGAAACGAAAGAATATGGTGGGCGTGAGCTGAAAAAAGTAGGACAAAAAGTGAAAGAAACAGGATGGGGTACTTTCAAGTTAGAGCAGATGCATTCTGTGAATCAAACATTTGAAGTAGCGCCAATGAAAATTCACGTACAAGATGTGAAAGTAATCTCTTTATCACAAATGAGTGAAAAGGCAAAAAATACATTGAAAGTATACACGGCACTAACTCCTGAAGAAGTAAAACGTAGATTAGGGGATAAAGTAAGCCAAGAAGATGCAGAATTATATGCATCGCTAAGTGGAACAGAGATTAGTAATACAATTCGTTACGTTGAGATTACATATAAAGTGGAGAATAGCGGAAATAAAAATATGCAATTTTTCTCTATGAATGATGTTATGATTAATGGTAAGCAACATTTTAAAGTAGCCACTCAAAACTTTTTATATGACGAAGATACGTTAGTTGGTACAAAAAATGTATCAAGAGAAGACTATAAGCCTGGTGAAATAAGAGATGGTATTATTGGTTTAATACTTGACGATGGAAAAGACAAGGTAAAGGATATTCAGTTTACAACTGATGATTTACTTGCAGGAGATTCAGAAACACAAGATGTTGTAAAAGAGCCACAAACGTTTAACATCTCACTAAAATAATGTAAGACAAAACAGTCAGCATACAAATATTATGCTGACTGTTTTTTTATTTCTTTTATGTATGAATCTACATTTTGAAAAGGCACCTTAATTTTAAACGCATCTTTTTGTTCATTAAATTGCTTTTCATTGTAGGGACCGAAACGTTTATTGTGCTTTACATCAATAATCCAATAATGTTCACTTTTTTTATTCGCAATTGCTGCGTCAGGGTTATTTGGATCTGATTTTTCCTCAGTTTGTTTTGCAATAATGTATTTATCATCCCAAGCAATGTCTGTAATTTTTGCAGGGATGTATTGTGTGGCATATACAGCATCTTGCGAGGGGAAAAGTTCAAATGCATTTCCAGAAGTACGTATGAGTTCGTATTCATCGTTAACCGTATAAGTTAAGTGACTTGTGTTTCCTGCACAACCAGTTAATAGGAAGGCGACGAATAGGATTATCCATTTTTTCAATATGGGAACCTCCTTTATAATGCTATTGTAACAAATTGTACAAGAAAAGTAAGAGAAACGCTAGTTTACAATGTTTTTTAGAAGTGGTACGATGAGACGGGTAAAGAAGGATATGAAGGAGTCGACATAAAATGAAGTTAAAGATGCATCGTCCAGCGCTTGTAATGAATCGCATAGGTGCTTCCCTAATTGACATGTTTTTAATCTCGGTTATGTATGGTGCAGTAGTAGCTATTATGACCGGAAACTATAGTGCTATGTTTAAGCGCTTTAATATAAGCTTAGGTGATTTTAGATATGATTTCGCAGTAGTTTTCATATTAATGGCGATATATTTTATTGTATTACCCTTTATTTGGAACGGTGTTACACTTGGCAAAAAGGTAACGAGAATAAAATTAATTTCATTGAAGAGTGAAAAGCTAACGTTGCAAACATTAATTATAAGATTTTTTGTAGTGTTATTACCGAACGTATTGCTATTAGGAATTCCATTAATATGTAACGTATATATGATGTTGTTCCGCAAAGACAATTGCGGTTTTCAGGACTTAATTACAAAGACGAAAATAATAAGTCTTGTATAATAAAATAAAAAAAGACCCTTTTATATATAAAAGGGTCTTTTTTTATTTTATAAGTATATTGTGAATATTTACAGTAAGGAAAAACTAAAATGTGTCATTTCTATTTATAATAGATTGAAAATTAAGATAATGGTATAATGATTAAAAATAATATCTTTATCTCACCATTTGGGGCTGATTAAAGTTTTACTTTATATAATAAGGGGGAAGTTGAGATGACAGGAGGTAGCATAATTTTTTGGGGCATTCTCATTTTTATCGGTCTAGTTCTTGATCAGCGTAAGAGTAAGAAAAAAGAAGGATAAAAAGTAAACGTTTACAAATCGAATGGCAATTTTTCTTGCTTGCAGAATAATCTCATAAAGGAGTATACTGAATGACGGTAAGACTTATAGAAGGGGTAATGAAAATGAAGCTTGCAGGAAAAGTTGCTATCGTAACTGGCGGTGGCATCGGTATTGGACGTAATACAGCTCTTTTGTTGGCTAAACAAGGCGCAAAAGTTATTGTGACGGACATTGATCAAGAGAGTGGACAAGCAACAGTGGAGGAAATTACGAATCTAGGCGGAGAAGCCCTTTTTGTATTCTATGATATGGAAAAGCAAGGAGATTGGCAACGCGTTATTAGCATTACTTTGAATGCATTCAGTCGCATTGACATGCTTTTTCAAAATGCTGGTTTATATAAAATAGATTCTATTTTTTCTCGCCAACAAGAGAACGATTCCAATGTACTTTGTATTAATGACGTTTGGATAGAGATAAAACAATTAACGTCATCTTTTATGAAACAGCAAGAAGAAGTGGTGCTTAGTGATTTACCGATTTTCGGTATTATTGGCACGAAAGGACAATCATTTCATACAGTAGAAGCCCTAGTATAATAATGAAAACCGCCCTCAATATATGTGGACGGTTTTTTATATGTGTATAGTAATGATAAATTTTTTAGCGAATACGTTGTTCAGTTTGGTTATCAAAGAAATGCGCTTTATTCATATCAAATGCTAATTTAATTTGGTCACCAGGTGAAAACGTATGTCTTGCATCTACACGTGCCGCAAAATCTTGATTCCCAAGTTTCATATATAAAATGGATTCAGCACCTAATAACTCAGCGACTTCAATTTTTGTTGTGAAGGCAGTAGATTGTGAAGCTTCTAAAAATAGTAGTTCATCATGAATGTCCTCTGGACGAATACCTAAAACAATTTCCTTATTTACATAGCCTTGTTCACGTAGCATCTTCATTTTTCCTTCAGATACTTTAATTTTTATAGTATTGTCTATAACGAAATCGGTTTCAGTCAATTTACCACGGAAGAAGTTCATAGCTGGTGAGCCGATAAATCCACCCACGAAGATGTTTTCTGGTGTTTCATATACTTCTTTTGGAGTTCCAATTTGTTGGATTTTTCCATCCTTCATAACGACAAGACGCGAAGCCATAGTCATTGCTTCTGTTTGATCATGTGTTACATAAATTGTTGTTGTTCCAAGACGATGATGTAGCTTAGAAATTTCTGAGCGCATTGCAACACGGAGTTTAGCATCTAAGTTTGATAATGGTTCATCCATTAAGAAAACTTTTGCATCTCGAACGATTGCTCTACCTAACGCAACACGTTGGCGCTGTCCACCTGATAATGCTTTCGGTTTTCTATCTAAATATTGTTCAAGTCCTAAAATTTTTGCTGCATCTTTCACACGACGATCGATTTCATCTTTTGGTATTTTTCGAAGTTTTAATCCAAATGCCATATTATCATATACACTCATATGTGGATAAAGAGCGTAGTTTTGGAATACCATAGCGATATCTCGATCTTTTGGAGGAACATCATTCATTAGTTTACCATCAATTGAAAACTCGCCTTTTGAAATATCTTCAAGTCCAGCTACCATTCGTAATGTTGTAGATTTTCCGCATCCAGAAGGACCGACAAATACAATAAATTCTTTATCTTGAATGTGTAAATTAAAATCAGTTACAGCTGTTACGTTATTATCATATATTTTATAAATGTTTTCTAATTTAAGTTCTGCCATGGTATTTCCCCCTAGAAATAATTATGCAAACGTTTTCTTTGAGTTCATTATAAACGAATAGATTCAAAAAATAAATAAAAAAATAAAACGTTTTCATTTATTGGAGATTTATTAGTGGTTTTCATATGTTTTCTTAGAAAAATACAATAAAAATTGTAAGCGCTATTTTAAATTGAGATAGAATCTGTTATCATTCATTAATGAAAACGTTTGCGCCTTAAAAAAGAGAAAAATGAATGATGAATGAAATGGGGTAGCATAATGGAAAAACAATGGTGGAAAGAAAGTGTAGTATATCAAATTTATCCTCGTAGCTTTATGGATAGTAATGGTGATGGTATAGGAGATCTTCAAGGGATTATTTCAAAGCTAGATTACTTAAAAGAGTTAGGGATTGATGTGATTTGGTTATCACCAGTCTATGAATCTCCAAATGATGATAATGGTTATGATATAAGCGATTATTGTAAAATTATGAACGAGTTCGGAACAATGGAAGATTGGGATGAGCTATTACATGAAATGCATGAACGTAATATGAAATTGATGATGGATTTAGTTGTTAATCATACATCTGATGAACATAATTGGTTTATTGAATCACGTAAATCAAAAGATAATAAATATAGAGATTACTATATATGGCGCCCTGGAAAAGAAGGAAAAGAACCGAACAACTGGGGAGCAGCGTTTAGTGGATCAGCATGGCAGTATGATGAAATGACAGATGAATATTATTTACATCTGTTTTCTAAAAAACAGCCAGATTTAAATTGGGATAATGAAAAGGTAAGACAAGATGTTTATGAAATGATGAAGTTTTGGTTAGAAAAAGGAATTGATGGTTTCCGTATGGATGTTATTAATTTTATTTCTAAAGAAGAGGGATTACCAGCTGTTGAAACAGAAGAAGAGGGGTATGTTTCAGGTCATAAGCATTTTATGAACGGTCCAAACATTCATAAATATTTACATGAAATGAATGAGGAAGTATTATCGCATTATGATATTATGACGGTTGGTGAAATGCCTGGTGTAACGACAGAAGAAGCGAAATTGTATACTGGAGAAGAACGAAAAGAATTGCAAATGGTATTCCAATTTGAACATATGGATTTAGATTCAGGAGAAGGTGGAAAGTGGGATGTAAAACCATGCTCACTTCTTACTTTAAAAGAGAATTTAACAAAGTGGCAAAAAGCATTAGAGCATACCGGATGGAATAGCCTTTATTGGAATAATCATGATCAGCCTCGCGTTGTATCTCGTTTTGGTAATGATGGAATGTATCGCATTGAATCAGCAAAAATGTTAGCGACAGTTCTTCATATGATGAAAGGAACGCCATATATTTATCAAGGAGAGGAAATCGGAATGACGAACGTCCGATTTGAGTCAATTGATGAATATCGAGATATTGAAACGTTAAATATGTATAAAGAAAAAGTGATAGACCATGGTGAAGATATAGAAAAAGTAATGGAATCTATTTATATAAAGGGTCGTGATAATGCTAGAACTCCGATGCAGTGGAATGATCAGAATCACGCTGGATTTACAAAAGGTGAACCTTGGATTACTGTAAATCCTAACTATAAAGAGATTAATGTGAAACAAGCAATCCAAGATGAAGGTTCAATTTTTTATTACTATAAGAAATTAATTGAACTACGCAAAAATAATGAAATAGTTGTGTATGGATCATATGATTTAATATTAAATAATGACCCTTCTATTTTTGCTTATGTAAGAACATATGGAGATGAAAAACTACTTGTCATTGCAAACTTTACTGCGGATGAAAGTGTATTTGAAATGCCTAAGGATATTAGTTATAGTGAATCAGAGTTATTTATACACAATTACGATGTAGAAATCGGATCAATAGATAACATTCCATTACGTCCGTATGAAGCGATAGTGTTCAAATTGAAATAAGAAAAAGCCTTATGCCACTTCAAACTTGGCATAAGGCTTTTTTGGATTACCATTTTAATATGGAGAATCCATATGGAGGAAGTGTAACTTGTAATACACTTGCTTCTGCTGAAAATTCTTCGTTTGTATAAATGTTAATTATTTTCTTACCAGTAACATGAAGAGGGAGTGAAACTGTAACTTCACTATTAGTAGGGTTTAAAACGAAAAAGATAGTTTCATCCTCATATGTTTTCGTATAAGAAATATAATTATGTTCATCATTTGCTTCGATGAATTGAAAAGTACCATGTCCTCCAAATGCTTTATGTTGTTTCCGTAATAAAATCAATGTTTGTATATGGGTAAATAATGCATGATCTTGTTCTTTAGTATCCCAAATCATACATTTACGGCAATCAGGGTCCATGCCGCCATCCATACCAATTTCATCTCCGTAATAAATACAAGGAGAGCCGATGAAAGAAAGATGGAATACATAGAGCAATTTCAACTTATTTTTATCTCCGTTGCATGTTGTTAAAATTCTTGGAGTATCATGGCTATCTAATAAATGAAATGCTGCTTCATTTACATTCATAGAGTAGGAATGTAGAGATTCTGTAATTTGCTTCATGAATTCACTTGCTTTAATGGAATCGTTAGCAAAGTAAGAAAGTAGAGCGTTTGTAACAGGATAGCTCATGACAGCATCAAATTGATCGCCTTGTAGCCACGGAAGGGCATCGTGCCAAATTTCTCCCAAAATATATACTTCAGGATTTAGTGTCTTTATTTCAGTTCGGAATTCTCTCCAAAAGTTGTGATCGACTTCATTGGCGACATCAAGGCGCCAGCCATCTATATTGAATTCTCGTACCCAATAACGTCCTACTTCAAGTAAGTATTCTTTTACATCTGGATGAGCTGTATTTAATTTAGGCATATACGGTGTAAAGGCGAAAGTATCATAATTTGGAAGTGGTTCGGTTATAATCGGAAATTCATGAATGTGGAACCACTCTTTATATGCGGACTTCTCACCATTCTCTAGTACGTCTTGAAATTTCTCGAAAAAGTATCCACTATGATTAAACACAGCATCGAGCATTACTTTTATACCGTGCTTATGACATTCTTCAACGAGCTCTTTAAAAGTTTCTTTCGTCCCAAATTGTGGGTCAATTTCCATATAGTCAATTGTGTCATATTTATGGTTTGAATGAGCTTTGAAAATAGGTGTGAAATATATTCCGGAAATGCCAAGCTTAACAAGGTAATCAAGGTTTTGAATAACACCAGAAAAATCTCCGCCGAAAAAATTAGTTGGAGTTGGATTCGCACTTCCCCAAGGAAGGGTGTTTTCTGGATTCAGCGTACTATCGCCATTAGCGAATCGCTCAGGGAAAATCTGATACCAAATGGTGTCTTTAATCCAAGATGGTGCTTTGAATACATCATCTGCATGAATAAATGGAAAACAGAAAAAGTTACCAACATCATCATTTGGAATGCTAGAAAAGAATCCTCGCTCTGCATAAATAAGAGTGTCTGTTTCAGATTTTAATTCAAACCCATAACGTAAGCGCTTAAATTTTGGTTCGATTGAAATGGACCAATAATCAAATAATGCAGTAGAACCCGTTTTTTTCATGGGTGTACTTGCTGATATCCATTTCCCGTCTTTCCATTCGTAAGGATCACCGTAAATAAGATCGGCGCTTTGAATATCATCTCTCTTAGTACGTACTCGGATGTGAATTGTTTGTTCATCATAAGCGTATGCATAATTATCTTTCGGCCTATGATAAATAGCTTCTTTAAACATATAGAAAATCCCCCTTCAATATCTCTATACATAGTATTCCCTTAAGTGTAATAATAAAGCCTATATTGCAAACGATTGCCTTTCTCGTAGCTTTAATATTGCTTATAAGAGTAGTATTCATTTCATATAAAGTCAATGTATAAAGAGTATAATGACATAATTTTTAAATTAATATTTGCAAAATGAATAAAAGAATGTATAATGATAGACAAATAGCGCAAACGTTTTCATAGATTGAGATATTGTTTGCGCTTCAATTAAACTATTAAATGCAAACGTTTTCAGTTACTGAGGTACATAGACAATTTAGGGAGGTTTTTGGGATGAAGAAAGCATTATCATTATTAACGGTTTCAGCATTATCTATTGGTATGTTATCTGCATGTGGACCGAAAGATTCAGGGAAAAAAGAGGAAAGTAAAGCGAAAAAAGACTATGATCTTCTTGTTTGGGAAGATGATAAAAAAGGTGTTGGTTTAGAACCAGCAGTGAAAAGCTTTGAGGAAAAATATAAAGTAAAAGTAAAAGTTGTTGAAATGCAAATGACAGATCAAGTGAAGAAGTTACGCCTTGATGGACCAGCGGGGACTGGACCAGATGTTGTAACATTGCCACACGATCAAATCGGAAATGCAGTAACAGAAGGTTTACTTTCTGAAGTGAAAGCAGATGATGCTGTAAAGAGTAAATTTACTAATTCATCAATAGAAGCACAGACATATAATGGAAAATTATATGGTTTACCAAAAGCAATTGAGACACCAGTCTTTATTTACAATAAAAAACTAATGCCAAAAGCGCCAGAAACGATGGACGAGCTGTTTAACTTCTCAAAAGAATTTACGAAAGATGGCAAGTACGGATTTTTAGCATTAGGAGATAACTTCTACTTTGCTAATGCATTCATGGCAGGTATGGGCGGTTATGTATTTGGTGAAAAAGATGGAAAGCCAAATGCAAGTGATGTTGGATTAAATAATAGCGGAGCAGTACAAGGTGCTGAATATCTTCAAAAATGGTACAAGGAAAAATTATTCCCAAAAGGTATTATCGGTGAATCAGGTGGGCCTGCTGCTGATGGACTATTCAATGAAGGAAAAGCAGCTTCTATCATGAATGGCCCATGGGCGTTCCAAGCAATGGAAAAGAACGGGATTGATTATGGCGTTGCTCCAATGCCGAAATTACTAAATGGTCAACCAATGAAAACGTTTGTTGGGGTTAAAGGATGGCATGTAACAAGTTTCTCTAAACAAAATGATTTAGCTACAAAATTCACTGAGTGGGTAACAAATGAAGAAAACGCAAAAATTCGATTTGAGAAAACAAAAGAAATTCCTCCAGTAAAATCAGTAATGGAAGATCCAATTATTAAAGATAACGAAGCTGCAAAAGCAGTTGCAACGCAATCTGAAAATGGAATTCCAATGCCAAACATTCCAGAAATGCAAGAAGTTTG
The DNA here is from genome assembly GCF_052646455.1 of Bacillus cereus group sp. Bce041. Classification (NCBI taxonomy): domain Bacteria; kingdom Bacillati; phylum Bacillota; class Bacilli; order Caryophanales; family Bacillaceae; genus Bacillus; species Bacillus cereus group sp. Bce041. Next base: position 307,812 of record NZ_JBQXON010000001.1, on the reverse strand, counting down.
GAAACCAGCTGGAGATGCGCTTCAATTAGTTGTTACAGATAAAGAGGCACCAAAAGCGGCGCTTGATAGTGCAGTGAAACAAATTAAAGGTAATATTGAGGCAAATCATAACAAGAAAAAATAAGGTGAAATTCGTGCCTCGAATATGAGAGGCACGAATTCTCTCCCTTCCATGTAGGAAGAAAAAAGGGGGAAGGAACATGCAAACATCTATGGAACCAGCAAATGGGTTAAACCATTCAAAGCATAGAAAAATGGCAACCATGTTATCAATCATTCCAGGCGTGGGCCAAATGTATAATAAACAATTTGTAAAAGGTCTTATTTTTCTAGTATTAACAGGTTCATTTATTGTAGCCTTTGCTGATTTATTAAATATGGGATTATGGGGTATTGTAACGCTTGGTACAGAAGTTCCACGTGACCATTCTGTCTTTCTATTAGTAGAAGGAATCTTGGCCCTTATCGTTATCGCTTTTGGGCTCGGCATATATGCATTTAACTTATACGATGCATACCAAAATGGAAAGAAACGTGATATCGGAACACCGTTAAATTCTGTAAAAGAGCAATACCGTAATTTGTTAGATCAAGGTTTTCCTTATTTAATGGTTTCACCAGGTTTTCTACTACTCATCTTTGTTGTCGTATTTCCAATCATCTTCGTAATTTTAATTGGATTTACAAACTATGATTTATATCATTCTCCTCCAGCAAAATTAGTAGATTGGGTGGGCTTTAAAAACTTTATTGATATTTTCACTTTACCGATGTGGAGAGAGACATTTGTAAGTGTATTCTCTTGGACTGTCATTTGGACATTCGTTGCAACAACATTACAAGTTGCGCTTGGTATTTTCTTAGCGATTATCGTAAATCAGCCCGGTATTAAAGGAAAGGCAATTATTCGAACAATCTTCATTTTACCGTGGGCGGTTCCAGCATTCGTATCTATTCTTGTTTTCTCTGGTATGTTTAATGAAACATTCGGAGCGATTAACAATCAAGTATTAGCTTTATTCGGAATTGAAAAAATTGCTTGGATGACAGATCCATTTTGGGCGAAGATTGCTTTAATTATGATTCAAACGTGGCTTGGGTTCCCGTTTATCTTTGCGATGACAACGGGTATACTGCAATCGATTCCGGGAGAATTATATGAAGCGGCTACAGTAGATGGAGCGACAGCTTGGCAACAGTTTCGTAAAATTACATTGCCACTTGTGTTATATGCAACAGCACCAATATTAATTACGCAATATACGTTTAACTTTAATAACTTTAGTATCATCTATCTATTTAACGGTGGAGGTCCTGCTGTAGCTGGACAAGACGCAGGTGGAACGGATATTTTAATTTCATGGATTTATAAGTTAACGATGACTTCAGCGCAGTACGGAAAAGCAGCAGCTCTTACAATGATATTATCGTTAATCGTTATTACAGTTGCGTTATGGCAATTTAAGAGAACAAAATCATTCCAAGAAGAGGATATGATGTAAATGAATATTAAAAGACAGAAGATGTTACGTCTCTCATTAAGTTATTTAGTTATTTTCGTAATGTGTGCCATCATTTTCTATCCGTTATTATGGATTATTGGCTCATCGTTTAATCCGGGTGATAGTTTATCTGGATCAAGTATTATTCCACAAAATGCAACGTTAGATCATTATCGTAAGTTATTAGATCTAGAGAATAGTAATTACTTACTATGGTATAAAAACACATTAAAAGTAAGTGTTTTAACGATGATTTTCTCAGTGTTAGCAATTAGCTTTACTGCTTATGCATTTTCGAGATATCGTTTTGTTGGAAGAAAAAATGGTTTATTAACATTTTTAATTCTGCAAATGATTCCAAACTTTGCAGCGTTAATTGCTTTATACGTATTAGCTCAATTAACAGGATTAATTGATACACACCTTGCATTAATTTTAATTTATGTAGGCGGAGCTATTCCGATGAATACATGGCTTATGAAAGGGTATTTTGATACGATTCCGAAAGAACTAGATGAATCAGCTCGAATGGATGGAGCAGGGCATTTTCGTATTTTTTGGCAAATCATTATGCCACTTGCAAAGCCAATCGTAGCGGTTGTAGCGTTATTTACTTTCATTGGTCCATTTACAGATTTCATTTTAGCGAGTATTATTTTGCGAACACCAGAAAATTATACTTTAGCAGTTGGATTATATGAAATGGTTGCGAAGAAATTCGGTAATGAATTTACAACGTTTGCAGCGGGTTCTGTGTTAATTGCGATCCCAATTTCAATTTTATTCCTATCACTACAAAAATACTTTATTTCTGGTTTAACAGCTGGAGGTACAAAAGGATGAAAAATGGGACATTACGTCCCATTTTTCTTTTCATCTCCCTATAAATAAGTTTATAGGGAGATGAAAAGAGATTTGACATCACATGTGAAAAGAAGTGAAATAAATAGTATATTATAGTATAGGAAAAAATAGCTATATCCCTTACAATACATGAAGAGGGAGAATAGGATTAGTTTTGCAAGATATAAGAAATGAAAGTTTATGACTTGCAATGAGTGCGAGATAAAATATATGAAAAATGGCAGAGAAATGAGAGGAGGGGGATTTTTATGACAGTTACAATTAAAGATGTGGCGAAGCAAGCGAATGTTGCACCATCAACAGTTTCTCGTGTAATTGCTGATAATCCAAGTATAAGTGAAAAGACAAAGCGCCGTGTTAGGAAAGTGATGAGTGAATTAGGGTATCATCCCAATTTAAATGCGAGAAATCTTGCGAACCAAACGACGAAAACACTTGGTCTTGTTATGCCAAGTTCTGCAAGTAAAGCTTTTCAAAATCCATTTTTCCCAGAAGTTATAAGAGGGATTAGTTCATTTGCACACGTAGAAGGTTATGCGCTTTACATGTCGACAGGTGAAACGGAAGAAGAAATTTTTAATGGTGTCGTAAAGATGGTACAAGGACGCCAAATTGGTGGCATTATTCTTTTATATTCAAGGGAGAATGATCGGATTATTCAATATTTACATGAACAAAATTTCCCGTTTGTTTTAATAGGAAAACCATATGATCGAAAAGATGAAATTACATATGTAGATAATGACAATTATACAGCTGCAAGAGAAGTGGCAGAATATTTAATTTCATTAGGGCATAAACAAATCGCGTTCATTGGTGGTGGATCAGATTTACTTGTAACGAGAGATCGTTTAGCTGGTATGAGTGATGCCTTGAAATTAGCAGACATTGTATTACCAAAAGAATATATTTTACATTTTGATTTTTCGAGGGAAAGTGGTCAACAAGCTGTTGAGGAATTAATGGGACTGCAGCAACCGCCAACGGCAATTATGGCAACGGATGACTTAATTGGACTTGGTGTGTTAAGTGCTCTTTCTAAAAAAGGATTTTTTGTACCGAAAGATGTTTCTATTGTAAGCTTTAATAATGCTTTATTATCGGAAATTGCGAGCCCTCCACTTTCGACAGTTGATGTGAATATTTATCAGCTAGGATATGAGGCGGCAAAAGCTTTAGTTGATAAAGTAGAGAATGCAGAATCCACTGCAAAGTGTATCATTATTCCTCATAAATTACTAAAACGTCAAACTTGTGATCATTATGCATAAAAAAGCTAAGAGTTTAACTCTTAGCTTTTTTCATTAGAAAGGCTTCTAATCGGTCGCAGCCTTCTTTTAAAGTTTCGATACTATACGCATAGGACAAGCGAAGGTAGCCTTCACCGTATTCAGAGAATGCTGTTCCAGGAACTACAGCTAGTCCCGCTTCTTTGACAAGATCAAGTGCAAAATCAAATGATGAAGATGTCAAATGACCAACATATGGGAATAAGTAAAATGCACCTGTTGGCTTTTCAACTGTTAATCCCATTTGAGTGAGTCTATTATATACGTAATCACGGCGTTTTTTATATTGGTGGCGCATCATTTTTGGTGCGTCTTTAGCTGCTGTTAATGCTTCAATTGCAGCGTATTGAGCGATTGAAGTAGCACACGTTACATTGTATTGATGAACTTTTAATATGTGTCCTGCTAAATAGCTTGGTGCAAATAAAAGTCCAACACGCCAGCCAGTCATAGAATGTGATTTAGATAAACCGTTAATGACAATTGTCTTTTCACGCATTTCTGGGAAATGAGCGATAGATGTATGCTTTTGTTCATATACAAGCTCGCTATAAATTTCATCTGAAAGGACGAAAATATTTTTATCTTTTAAAACATCTACAATATCTTTTAGCTCTTCTGTTGATAAAGTTACACCAGTTGGATTAGAAGGATACGGTAGTACGATACATCTTGTTTTTTCTGTAATAGCATTTTTAAGCGCTTCAGCTGTTAAACGAAATCCAGTTTCACGAACATCTACAAAAACAGGCGTTGCACCGCATAATCGAATAATGGGTTCGTAACCTGGATAAATAGGAGCAGGTAAAATTACTTCTGTTCCTGGCTCTAAAATCGTTCGGAATGCAACATCAATTGCTTCGCTAGCACCGATTGTAACGATGGTTTCGTTTTCAGGTGAGTAATGTAAATCGTAGTTATCTTTTACAAAGTTACAAGCTGCCTTACGTAATTCTAGTAAACCAGCGTTATGTGTATAGCTTGTATAGTTTTCTGTAATCGCCCGTTTTGCCGCTTCTTTTACGAGAGAAGGTGTAGGGAAATCGGGTTGTCCAATTGTTAAAGAAATCAAATTATCATAGTTTTGAATCATGTTAGAGAATTGACGGATTCCAGAAATTTGGATGTCCTTCACTCTAGGGTTAATGAATTGTTCCATTGTATCTCCCTTTCTTCCGTTTGAAAATTAAGTTCATTTTATCATATTTTCTATGATTACGCTTTGTATATGTTATTTAGAAAGAGAGAGAAAAGAGAAAAAAAGCCGCTATAAGCGACTTTTTAATATCCGTATTCCCAATCTATTTCATCTTCATTCCAGAGTACAGAGGATACCTTGCCAAGGTGAACGACTGATTGGTTCACAGCACATGTGCAGTTTTCATCTCCCGCTTTATGCTGTAACTCTTCATATACTGATTTTTCAACATTTTCTAGAACAACCAAATTTTCTTCTTTTAAAACAAGCGTAGTACCCGCCATATTTATCTTCCTCCTACTAAAGTAATGATCACTTATTTGTAAACATAGATAGTATGGATTATATGCTGTATTTTGCTATAGTTGTCCGTCTAAAAAAGTATTTTTATATTTTCTTTGTAATCCGTATTCATTGTATACTGCACGAAGGAAATTTGGTACAGGGTTTACAATCATTTCGAAAATCTGTAACAATTATTATGAGTTGTTAACAAAGAATTAACAAATATGTTAAGAAAAATCAAAATTTTAAAACAAATACACCTATAAAATGATATAATCATATCAAAATACATATAGGGGATGAGAGGTTATGGAGCTTATCCGTGATTTATTGATTCAAATTGCCATCATAATTTTGCCACTATTTTTATATGAAGCGATTCGTTTAAATCGCTATCAAGAAATGCCTCCGAAGCCAAATCGTTACTTTATTATGTTTTTATCTAGCGTTACGCTCGTTCTCTCCATGACATACTCTATTTGTTTTGGCAATGTGTGTGGGTATAACTTTCACCCCATTCCAATTGTCAGTGGTTTTTTATATGGTGGGATTGTTGGTTTAATCCCAGCGGTTATTTTTGTTGCATATGAATGGTTACTAAAGGGAATGAGCTTTCTTCCAGTTTTAGAAGTAATATTTTTATTGATAGTTCCGCTATTTTTATCAAAGAAATGGTCTCTTTTTTCAAGGGATAAGAAATTAATTTTAGCATTTATGATTTCATCATTTTATGTGCTTGTTTCTTTAGTATTAGGCATGATTATTGTTCTTTTGGAAACAGGATTTACACCGTATATTTCGCAAATATATAGCGGATTTATATTTGCCTCGCTTATCATGGTCATGACAATGGTATTTCAGGTGTATTTAACTGAATATTTAAATGAAAATGCATTGCTACGTACAGAGATGCAAAAATCAGAAAAGCTTAATATTGTAAGTGAGTTAGCAGCAAGTGTGGCACATGAAGTTCGAAATCCACTAACTGTTGTTCGTGGATTTATCCAATTGCTAGAAAGTACGGAAGATGTGAAGAATAAGGATTATATGCGTCTCGTATTAGCTGAATTGGATCGGGCGGAACAAATTATTTCAGATTACTTAAATTTAGCAAGGCCGCAAATTGAGAAAAAAGAACACATTTGTTTATCAGCCCAATTAATAGAAATGACCACTCTCATGTCGTCATTTGCAGCGATGCAAGGTGTATATTTACAAGTTGAAATTTCAGAAAGTCTTTATACGATTGGTGATAAGACAAAATTGAAGCAAGCTATTATGAATGTTGTTAAAAATGGTATTGAAGCAATTCAAGGAAATAAAGGATATTTAAAAGTAACAGCTATTCAAAAAGACGAAACAATCATAATAAGAGTTAAAGATAGTGGTGTTGGTATGACGAATGAACAGTTAGCAAGGCTTGGGCAACCATATTATTCTTTAAAAGAAAAAGGGACAGGATTAGGACTTATGGTAACATTTAGTATTTTACAAGCGCATAATGGTACATTGGAATATAAGAGTGAAAGTGGAAAAGGCACTGAAGCAATTATTATATTACCAGCTGTACAAAATAAGGAATAAAAGTTACCGATGAAAGGTAACTTTTTATTTTATATTGTTTATTCATTTGTTTTTTCTTGTTTTGCTCGGCTAAATAAACTTTTAAATGATTGAAAGAAGCTTTGCTCTTTTGAGGCAGCAACCATTCTTTTTGTTTCTTGAATTTCTCGAATAACTTGCATAAGCTGTGCATCACGGTTACTGTCTTTATTATAAATTTGACTAACAAGTTTATTCATTTTTTCTTCCTGTTTGGATTCTCGTTTATACATATGATTCATTAATAAGTCCATCTTTTCTTTTTGCAGTGCATCTGTTTGAGCGGCGTGATCGACTAACTCTTGAAGCATTTTTTCTTGAGAGCCTTCTTTTACATAAACTTGTTGCATCAATTCGTCTAGTTTCTCATCCTTTAAACGATTTTGTGTAATTAAAGTAGAATTTTGATGAATAATTGCCTCATTTAATTGAGCTAGCATTTCAAGTTTTAACATGAACTCCTCAAAGTTACGCCCATCTTCTTTTTCTTTCGTTTGTATCTCTTGCTTATCTTGTATAACTGGTACAGGTGGGGCCTCTTTTTCTTTTAAAATAATCGGTATCGTTTCTGAAATATCTTCTTGTAATGTAGCAGCTCTTTCGTGTATAGATTTCAATAATTTTAAATCATCAAGTTTATAAATACGAGCATCAGCTGTTTTGGAAATCATATAACCATGTTCTTCTAACAGTTGACTATATTTGCGAACTATATGTTTTGGGATGCCTGTTTTATTCGTGACATCTTTCGTTTTATAGGTAGCTTCCATCATATTTCCTCCCCAAAAAGTATCGTATATATCATTTCAATCTTTTATGAGGACTTCCTTTGAAAAAGAATGTCGGAAGGCTATTAGTTTTCTACAGCATTAGTGAAAAAATGAAAATTTTTGGCGGAATGGCAAGGAATAACTAAAATAATGTCTGAAAACATATACAGGAGAAGTTTGTTATAATAACGGAGGAAAAGAAACTGGTAGAAACATGGAGGTATACATGAAGCAATTAAAAGGTATTATCATTTCAATTATCGCAATTCTGTCTATTTTAGTAGCAGTTTATGAAGTACTTGTGCCAGAGGAAACAAGTGTAAAGAAAACGAATACGTATGATCAAGTGTTAGAATTTCCAAAAGAACGTTATCCAGAGACAGGAAAACATATTACGGATGCTATAAAAGAAGGGCATTCAGAAGTTTGTACAATCGATCGTGGTGGTGCTGCAGATAGAAGGAAATTGTCGTTAGCACCATATCCATCAAAAAAAGGGTATGATCGTGATGAATGGCCAATGGCGATGTGCAAGGAAGGCGGAAAAGGAGCACATATTGAATATATAAGTCCGGCGGATAACCGCGGAGCAGGTTCTTGGGTAGGGAATAAGTTAGATAAATACCCAGATGGTACGCGAGTAAAATTTGAAGTGAAGTAGTAGTTGTATATTTCATAATGAAGGAGAAGGGGAACTATGGAGTTAACGATTTCTTATTCGCAATTAATGTTGATGAACTATGACGGTGAGCAGCCTTATGTAGATTGGACTGATGAAGATTTTGAAAGAGGTTATGCTAAGGCAGATGGAACTGTTATTTTTGAAGCACTTTCTGATTATACTTGTGAAGTGAAAGTGACCCCAGGGAAACATATTGAAAAAGAAGAAGTAGTTAGAACGATTACGGTTCCTTTTACAGTTGAAAATGAAAGTATCGTTATAACGAGTATTCTTTCTAATAAATTTCAAATACCTATTCCAAATGGTGAGTATACAGTTGTATTACAAGCAATTCCTCTTGAAGAGCCAACGGATGATGAATTATATAAAATACAATATGAATTCTTTTTTGAAAGTAAAGAATAAAAAATGGGTTATCCTGAGAAAAGGATAACCCATTTTTGTTATGCGTTTGTTTTTAAAAGGGAACGAGCATCTTTCGCTGCTTGCACCATATGTTCTAAAGCTGGAATAACTTCTTCTGTTCTTCTCGTTTTTAAACCACAATCAGGATTAATCCAGAAATATTTAGGATCACATACTTCTAAAGATTGTTCTACGATTTTATACATTTCATCTTTACTCGGTACACGTGGGCTATGAATATCATATACACCTAGGCCGATGCCTTTTTCATATGTTGTATGTTTTAATGTATCAATAAATTCTCCGTGACTTCTTGATGTTTCGATAGAAATTACATCTGCATCTAATGCGCGAATCGCGTCAACAATATCTTCGAAGTTACTGTAACACATATGAGTATGAATTTGTGTTTCATTTGCTACAGAAGAAGTTGCTAAAAGGAAGGATTGTACTGCCCATGTAATATAAGCATCCCAATCTTTTTCTTTTAGTGGCATTCCTTCACGAAGTGCGGGCTCATCGACTTGGATTACTCTAATTCCGGAAGATTCAAGTAGTTCAATTTCGTGACGAAGAGCTAGTGCAATTTGATACGAAACTTCTTTTCTTGGAATATCATTTCGAACGAAGGACCAATTTAAAATTGTAACAGGTCCGGTTAACATTCCTTTTACAACTTTCTCTGTTAAGCTTTGCGCATAAACTGTTTCCTTAATAGTCATGCCGTTAATAAAGGCTACATCACCATAAATAACAGGTGGTTTTACGCAGCGGGAACCGTATGATTGTACCCAACCGTTTTTAGTGAATGAGAAACCAGCAAGGCGCTCACCAAAATATTCGACCATGTCAGTTCTTTCAAATTCACCATGTACAAGGACATCAAGCCCAATTTCTTCTTGGTAACGAATCCATTTTTCTGTCTCTTTTTCAATAAATTGTTCATATTGTTCATTTGAAATAACACCGTTACGCCATTCTTTTCGCGTTTGACGAACTTCAGTTGTTTGCGGGAAGCTACCAATAGTCGTTGTTGGTAATAGCGGTAACTCTAGAGCAACTTGTTGTAATTCGTATCGTTTTTCAAATGGAAGAGGACGTGAAAAATCTTCTTCTTTTAGTGCTGTTCGTGCTGCTTTGACATCTTCTCGGTTACGTGCAGCAGATGAACGAATTGTATGATGTACGTTTCGATATGTTTCCAGCTCATTACTAATGCTTTCTGTACCTTGAGTGAGAGCGGAATGAATAAGAACTAATTCTTCTAATTTTTGATTTGCAAATGCTAACGCATCAAACAGCTCAGTCGATAAGTGAGTTTCTTCTGTTTTATCGATTGGTGTATGCAATAAGCTACAAGAAGGCTGAACGATGATATCTTTCGTTTGGACTTGTTTTTGTAACGTTGTAAATAAATCAAGAACTTCATCAAGGTCAGCTCTCCAAATGTTACGGCCATCTATACAACCGACAGCTAAAGTTTTATCAGCTGGGAATCCATATTTTGAAATAGCATTTAGATTACCTTCTTTACCATGAATGAAATCTAATCCAATACCGGATACCGGGAATGTAATAATTTCTTCATAGTTTTCTTCTACGCTATCAAAATATGTTTGTAAAAGAAGAGTCGCATTTGGAACTTCTTTACGAATAGCTTCATAAATTTCTTTTGCTTGTTGAACTTCTTTTTTAGTTAAAGAAGCGAAAATCGGTTCATCAACTTGAATGGCTGGTGCACCAGCTGCATGTAGTTCTGAAAGCAGTTGTACGTAAGGTGCAACTAACTGTTTTAAAATGGTAGGAAATTGTTCTTGTGTATAACCTTTAGCTAATTTTAAGAAAGTATATGGTCCTAAAATAACAGGCTTTCCATCTACTCCTAATTCTTGTTTTGCCTCTTCGTATAAGCGAAGTGGACGATTATCTTTTAAAGAGATTTGTAATCCCTCTTCATATTCAGGAACGATATAGTGATAGTTTGTGTTAAACCATTTTGTCATTTCGGAAGCTACGTGATCTTTAGAGCCACGCGCCATTGCGAAATATACATCAAGGTAAGATGTAAACTCAGAAAAACGTGATGGAATAAATCCTAGCATATAGGCAGTATCCAAAACGTGATCATAATATGTAAAGTCGCCAATTGGAATGAGTTCAATCCCTTTTTCTTGCTGTACTTTTACGTGTTGAAGGCGAATTTCTTTCATTGTTGTTAAAAATTGTTCTTCATCGATTTTATTGGACCAAAAAGCTTCCAATGTTTTTTTCCACTCTCGTTGTAGTCCGATACGTGGATAACCTAAGTTACTTGTTTGAATTGCCATTTTAAATTCCTCCCTAATTGAAAGTAAGCATTTCCGTTTACTAGGAAATACCTATAACAAAAAGTACAAAGACATAGAAAATAAGCCTTCCTTTTTGTTTTAACACCTCATCATCATCCGTGAATCTATCAGTGTTGTTAAAACAGGCAGGTCTCCTGACTTATGCTTCATATAATTTCTTTCACCTTCCCGTTTTCACAGTGGCACCAAAAAGAAATCTCAGCATTTACAGTGGCGGGACCGTGTTGGAGTTTCACCAAGCTTCCCTTTTAAACACGAAACGAAACTTTCGTGTACCTATTTTCCTTTTGAAAGGAATTTAACAAGCGATATGATATTGAAACAAATTTTAACATAATTTTTGGAATTTTGTCTACTGTTTTAAAATAAGAAAATTCTAAAGTTTTTATTTCTTAGTATTCTGACTTTTCATATTCTGGAGTAACTAATAATATTACAGTATGAAAAGAGAAATTGAGCTATGAAAGAAGTAGGGATGTCTTCTTTCATAGCTCAATCTTCATCTATAGCAACTTCTGAAAGTTGGCCTGCTATAGCATCTTTAAGGAGGGTGTTTAGCCATTGTAATTCAACTGTAATATGCTCAATTACACTTTGCAAAATATATAGTTGTGCACGTGGAACCTTTCCTTTATTACAATCATATATCGTTTGCATAGTATGTAAATATTGAAGAGTATCGTTTTTCTTTTTTTCTAAAATAGGAACTAATTCGTGATCATTGCTAAAGTGAGCGAAAGATAAGGCTGAATAAATAGGTTTATATATTTGGTTTTTGGCTTCGAATTGTTTTAATAGTAAAGTGTGGAATAGTTTTTTGCCTTCTTCTGTTATATGAAAAATCGTTTTGTCAGGTCGATTTGTGTCTCTAATTACATTTGTAATATGAATTGCCCCTTGCTTTTCTAATTGCTCGAAGGCGTAATAAAGTGATCCTTTAGCATATTTAATGTAACAATCCATTTGTCGTTCTTTCATAATATGCTGCACTTCATATGGATGTTTATCTCCTTCGAGTAGTAAGCCGAGAATGACTAATTTCATGCTCATGCTGTCTCAACTCCTGTATATAAAAACTTTATACATATTATAAACGGCATATCCTTTTTCATAAAGGGATATGCCGCTTCTTTTTTATATTAACTAACTTGCTTTTGTTTTTCTTTCTTTTTAGGGCCTGTAAAGAGGCGTTCATTTCCCATAAGTAAAATACAAATAATACTTAGTACAGCCGGGATGAGTGCCCAGAAGAATGTGTTCGCAATAGATGTAGCGAGAGCTTCCTTAATACCCGCTAATATTTCAGCAGGAATTTTTGCGGTAGCGCCTGGTGATAATAAGAAACTTGTGTCTCCGCCTTTTGGAGCTAATTTTGCTAGTTCAGGGGGGAATACAGAGTTTAGTTTATCTGTAAAAATATGATTTTGAATTGTACCAAAAATCGTTACACCAAGAGTCATACCGAGTGATCGGAAGAATGAGTTTGTTGATGTCGCCGAACCACGGTCCCGCATTTCCAACTTGTGAATAGAAGACATACTTAATACTGAGAATGAGAAACCAACACCAAGCCCAGCGAGAATCATAAATAGTGTTACGAGTAAACGAGGTGTGTCCATTGTTAAAGTACTTAATAAATAAATACCAAGAACGAAGAAGACACCAGATACCATCATAATGTTACGATAGCTTGTTCGAGAAGCTAATTGTCCTCCCGTTTGACTTCCAATTACAGAACCAACCATCATTGGTGTTAAAATTAATCCAGCATTAGAGGCGGAACCTCCAAGGACGCCTTGAATGAAGATTGGAATATAAACTGTACAGATAATGAAAGCGGCACCATAGAAAAAGGCAACTCCTTGACTAGCTGCGAATAAAGGTTTTTTAAATAGATGGAATGAAATAATAGGCTCGGTTGCTTTTCGTTCTACAAAGAAGAAAATAATAAGCGTAATAACTACTGTTGTAAATAAGCCAATAATTACAGTAGAATTCCAGGCATATTCCTTACCACCAAGTTCTAATACGAACATTAAGCAAACGATACTTATGACAAGTGTAATAGCACCAGCCCAATCAATTTTTTGTTTTCTAAATTCTAGAGACTCACTGTAGTATTTAGTAATGAAGAAAAAGGAGATAAGTCCTAATGGAATATTGATATAGAAGACCCAATGCCAACTTATATAGTCTGTAATATAAGCACCTAATAAAGGACCGAATACACTAGATGTCCCGAAAACAGCACCGAATAGTCCTGTCATCTTCCCGCGTTTTTCTGGTGGGAAGATATCGTACATAATTGTGAAGGCGATAGGCATAAGGGCACCACCACCGATCCCTTGAATAGCTCTATAAATACTTAATTGCTCAATGCTTGAAGCTGTTCCGCAGAGCGCAGAACCGAATAAGAAAAGAATGAGGCCACCAATATAAAAACGTTTCCGCCCGTACATATCAGAAAGTTTCCCGAAGATAGGCATCCCTGCCATTGTTGCTACCATATAAGCTGATGTGACCCAAACAAACTTATCAAATCCTCCCAGGTCTCCAACGATTGTTGCCATTGCGGTTGCAACGATTGTATTATCCATTGCGGCCATTAATATACCAAGCAGTAAACCAGCAACAACAAATTTTGTCTTGTTGGCTTCTTTTTTTAATGGTTGAGTTTCCAAATATAACCCTCCTTTAGAAATAAGTAAACTATATTAAATTTTGAGTGCAGTGGATAAAAAATTTAAATGTATAGTTGATGTTAATTTCTTTTCCATAAGTGCACTTATATGCCATAAAGAATATTATAGTCAAATTTGACTATAAGGCAAATTTTTTCTTCCGTCAAAATATTCTTTCGTATGAGTAGAGAACGAGTGAGCCATACGAATATTGCTATGAAGGGAATGAAGTAAATTGTAAAAAAATTTCATAAAGAACACCTTCTGTTAATAGATGAAAAATGGTTTTTTCTTCATATTGTCGAATAGGATAAAAGGAAGAGAAATATTAAACATTGCTTGTAGCAAGCTTTAGGAATTTGGGGAATTCATTGTGTGTATGTTACATCTGAAATGAGGTGAATATATATTATGAAAATATGGGGACGAATTTCGGATACAGGAAAGTATTCAATACCGCTACAACCAGTATTGTGGATTGACGGATCGAAAAAGGAAAACGAATTTCCTCAAGTAGCCGTTACATTACAAATTGGTAGTATGTATACAGAACAATTTTCGTATGAATTGACCTACGATGTAAACGACATACTTATTATGAGAATTGAAGTGGAAAATAAAGGGGTAGAAATGATTTCGAGAGTTGTTGTAAGTCATATGATTCGAGATTACTTTGCTTATATTCCTAATTCTTTAAAAGTTGATAAGGGGATAAGTGAGTTTTTATTCCAGCTTGTTAGATGGCGAATTGATGATTTGTTACCGAATGAGAAGGTGGAACTACGTTGTAAAATAAAAGCTAATAAAGATAAAGCTCTTAAACAAACATTCTTTCAGGCTACATATACATTTCAAGATAAAGAGATATCATATGGCCCACTGCAAACAAATGAAGTTGTTGTGCGTCAATGATAAAAAGGAACCTGTACAAAAGGTTCCTTTTTTAGTGAAGGTTGTGTTTTTTGAGTATTTTCTTTTGCTCCATTCCTTTTTTTCCTACATAGTTATTTTTGTAGCCAAAGTATAGAATAAATAAAAATGAAACAACATTAACAATAGCGTCGATTTGATCGTTTGTAATAAAGTGTATCCCGAAAGAGGTAAATAATAATTTTAATGATAATAGAAAACCAGCTAGCAAACGCATAGCATCTGATAGATTCTCTTTTTGTAGCATATAGATTACTCCTTTCTATAAAAGTTATATATTATATATATGAAATAGAGTAGAAAAGGTATACAAGCTTAAGCAGAAATGTACATTGCATATGTACATTTTTTATTTTGTAGAAAAACATTATTGATATAGAAACATATATTGGTATAAAAGGGGGAAAAGTATGAAACATAAAGGAAAAATTAGTGGATTATTGCTTGGCAATACTGTGGCAGTTACAGAATGGATTGCACTTCAGGATGTAATTGCAAAACTGGATTCACGATCATTTTATACCGTCTTTATTATTTATATATTGCAAATGATACTAAGTTATTATTTTGGACATTGGTACGATAAAAGAACAAACGAGCGTATGGGTATGGAAGTAGGAGGAATGGCAAGCAATGATTTTGTTGTTGATTTTTTTGGGAAAGTAGCTGCTTTATCTGAAAGAGATTCTCGTAATATTACAGTGTACATTCTTTCTGTAAAAGAATGGGAAGGGTTAAAAGACACGTTGCAAGAAAAAAAGTTGGGAGTGTTAGTACAAAAATTAGAGAGTACCATTGTAAAGACAATTCGGAAGGGCGATGTTGTTACAAAGTGGGATGAAAATAAGTACGTTATTGTAGCAATTGATAATGGTCATGAAACATCAACAATAACAAAACGATTAATGAAAAATATTGAAAGTGAAATAGAAGGTGATTTACTCAGTGTCACTCTTTTATTTGGAGCAGCTAGCTATCCAGTAGAAGGAAAAACGTTTGAAGAACTGTTGAGAAAGTCGCAAAATCAATTGTACCAGTATAGAAATTTGCAAGAAAATGAGTGAAGCTTTGATTTGAAGATATATGATAGGAAGATGTTTTATTTGTAACATTTTTTTGACTTTTATTACAAAAAACGCCACGTTTGTAATAAAAGTCTTTAAAAATATATGAAATAAGCATATAATTATGATGGTAGTGCCAATGCAATTTGCACAGTGTGTTTTATTTTAAAAGTGTAGAGGAAAGCAAGCTCTACACTTTTCCTTTTTAGGAAATGAAAAGAATATTTGTAAGTTGTTGCGAGATATCGATTGTACTGTGTAAAATGAACAAAGAGATTAATTGATAGAAAGCTGGAAAGGGAATGATAGACGTGAGAGCGGAGCGATCACCTTTTATCAGGTGAACTATTATAGTCTTATTAAGACTGAGGTGAAATTCCGTGGATATTAAAGTAATACATAGTGTGAACAGGCCTTAAAAAACACGAAGTAGTATACTTAAAGATGGATATGGAATTGCTAAATAATTCAAAAAGAATAATGTAATATCAAGTAATAATTTGTACAAACAATATTAATGATCTTCGTAAAAAAGATGCGAGTGTATAGAACAATTACATATTTTATAACTTTTTTATATTACACGATGGTCGTTTATAAGTAGGAGGAAGAGATGTTGAAATATAGTAAATTAGCAATTGTAACTACATTATCAATGATTTTATTAGCCGGTTGTTTCGGTCCGAAACCAGAAGAAGAATTATATGTAGCGTTTGAAAACGCTGCTAAACAAGAAAAAACAATGTTTGAAGATGCAAAAAAACTTGAGACTTTAGAGAAAGAAGGACAAGAATTATATAACCAGATTGTTCAAGAAGGAAAAGATAATAATCAAACTGTTAAAGAAAAACTGAATCAAGCAGTGAAAAATACAACTGAACGAGAAAAAGTGCTTACAAAAGAAAAAGAAGTTTTAAATAAAGCGCAAGAAGAAGTGAAGTCAGCTGATAAGTATGTGAAGAAAATTGAAGATAAGAAATTGAAAGATCAAGCTGATAAAGTGAAAAGCACGTATGAGAAACGCCACGATTCATTTAATAAAATGTATGACAGCTATAACAAATCTTTAAAACAAGAAAAAGAGTTATATACAATGTTACAAGATAAAGGTACTAAATTAAAAGATATTAGTGAAAAAGTAAAAGTAGTAAATCAATCTTATAAGGATATTGAGTCAGAAAAAGATAAATTTAATGAATTTACAAAGTCTTATAATACAGAAAAAGTAGCTTTTTATAAACAAGCAAATATTAAAATTAAAGAAGAGAAAAAATAAAACAGTTTGGCCTACACTTGGCCAAACTGTTTTATTTTTTTGTATAAGTACGACTATACCATGGAACAGGCTCACTTAATTTTTTTTCTTGTTTTAATGCTTCAGGACCAATATAATCTTGAAGTGTTTTTTTTGCTACTGTTAAAGATAAGGTTGTTTTCGGATTTCGATAGGAGGATTCAAGATGACCAAGATGCGGTAGAATTCGAAAATCTTCTTTCGTAGGAGGGATGTGGAAAAAATAATCGCCTAAACGTATAAGGACATCAGATTGTTGTTGGCTAAAACGTGGGTTTCTAGAAAAATGCAATCCTTCTTTAATTGCTTTTTTTTCAGCAATCAAACGTTCTAAAGCTGTCTTTTTTAACCAGTATAAATATTTAGGATTAGTAGCTGCTTTAGCATGACGATTCACAACGAAAATAGATTGAGCTAGTCGATTAATAGAATGTTGGTTTTGTAATTGAGATTGTGGTTGTGAAGGTTTCATATTGAATCTCCTTTCAATTTTTCATTATTATACCATAAATAAAATAGGTATTTATTATACGCAAAAAGTGATTGTATATATTTTCAATATTAAAGCAATATTGTTACAAAAAACAACTATTTTGTATAATAGTAATAGAATATGTTTTTGAAATTTGATAATGAAAGAGTGAGAAGTTTGAAAGAAATATTAAAACAACAGTATGCCATTATAGATATTGGATCTAATACAATGCGTTTAGTTATTTATGAAAAGCAAAATGGAGGTTTTTATAAAGAGATTGAAAATACGAAAGTTGTTGCTAGGTTAAGGAATTACTTAATTGATGGTGTATTGAATGAAGAGGGAATAGAAGTATTATTACAGACATTATTTCAATTTCAAGAAAGTACAAGATTCCATCAGTTGCATCATGTACTTTGTGTTGCAACAGCAACAATTAGACAGTCGGAGAATCAAGAGGAAATTAAAAAGCTTGTTGAAGGACAAACGGACTTTACTCTTAGAGTATTATCAGAGTATGAGGAAGCGCGTTACGGATACCTGGCGGTTATGAATTCTACATCGTTTTCAGAAGGAATAACGGTAGATATTGGTGGGGGAAGTACGGAAGTTACATACTTTAGAAATAGAGAGATTTTAGAGTACCATAGTTTTCCTTTTGGGGCACTTTCTTTAAAGCAACAATTTATTAAAGGTGATATTCCTACTAAAGATGAGTTAGAGGGAATGCAACAGTATTTAGAGTTTCAATTTCGAACGTTACCATGGTTAATCAATAAGAAATTGCCTCTTATTGCAATTGGTGGTAGTGCTAGGAACTTAGTAAAAATCCATCAAAATTTAATATGTTATCCTATAGCAGGATTACATTTATACAAGATGAAAGAAGAAGATGTTGAAAGTGTAAAAGAGGAATTGGAAAAATTGTCGTTCATAGAACTTCAGAAATTGGAAGGATTAGCAAAAGATCGAGCAGATACGATTATTCCAGCGGTTGAAGTATTTCATACACTTGTTCATGTTATAGAGGCACCGGCATTTGTATTAAGTAGAAAAGGGTTAAGAGAAGGTGTTTTCTATGAAGAGTTGACAAAAGATTTGGGGATTTCATATTATCCGAACGTAGTTGAAGAAAGTTTGCATTTACTATCACATGAATACGAAATGGACATGGAATTTGTTATTCAACTTATTAAACATGGAAGACTAATTTGCAAACAACTTGAGGAAATAGGGCTTATTTCTATGTCAGTAAAAGACTGGGAAGTGTTCCATCAAGCTGCGAAAGTATTTAATATAGGCAAATATATAGACGAAGAAGCGAGCCGTTTACATACGTTTTATTTATTAGCGAATAAGACAATTGATGGCATGATGCATAAAGATCGAGTAAGGCTAGCGCTTATTGCATCGTATAAATCAAAAATGTTATTTAAACAACATTTATCTCCATTTGAAGGTTGGTTTGATAAAAGCGAACAAAAAAAAATCCGCCTGTTAGGAGCTGTTTTACAATTTTCAGCTACTTTAAATGTAAGGCAACGATCGCTTATTGATACCATATCTATAACAGAAAGCGAAGAGGGATTAACGTTTAAAGTTTTATGTGAACAATCGGCATTAGCAGAAAAAGTACAAGCTGAAAAACAAAAAAAACAGTTAGAAAGAGTATTAAAAACGAATATTAATTTATTATTTGAACTAAAACATTAGGGTTGTACGGATGTCTTTACGAAAAATTTACACTTTGTAATATTGTAATTTGATAAAATGAAATTAACTAAATTATAGTAAAAAAGTTTCAAGGGGAAGTGTGAAGAGAATGGAATTATTGAAGGGGAATGCAGTAAATTTAAATGATACAGCTTATTACAATAATCGAGAGTTAAGTTGGTTAGCATTTAATGAACGTGTCTTACAAGAAGCGCAAGATGCAAATAATCCACTTTTGGAAAGATTGAAATTTATTAGTATTTTTAGTTCGAATTTAGATGAATTTTTTATGGTACGTGTAGCGGGATTAAAGGATCAAGTGAGTGCTGG
This sequence comes from Bacillus cereus group sp. Bce041, assembly GCF_052646455.1. NCBI lineage: Bacteria > Bacillati > Bacillota > Bacilli > Caryophanales > Bacillaceae > Bacillus > Bacillus cereus group sp. Bce041. Next base: position 288,380 of record NZ_JBQXON010000001.1, on the reverse strand, counting down.
ATTTAATCAACCAGAAAATAAAGCTGGCTTAACACCGAAAAAGCAATTAAATAAAATTGCGATAAAAGCCCATGCACTAATGACAGTACAATATGATACATTTAAAAATTATGTATTACCAGCGCTTGAGTTAGAGGGAATTGAACGTTTAACATTCAATGATTTGACGAAAGAGCAGCGAGAATTTATAGAAGAGTATTTTGACGAGCAAATTTTTCCGGTGTTAACTCCTGTAGCTATTGATGCATATCGCCCATTTCCAATGTTATTAAACAAAAGTTTGAATTTGGCTACTCTTTTATATGATGAGAAGCAAGCGGAAGAAGAAAACAGGACGAAGTTAGGGATTGTACAAGTTCCTTCATTACTTGAGCGCTTCATAATTTTACCGAGTGAAGGGCAAAAGCATAAATTTATTTTATTAGAAGACGTAATTAGTAGCTTTACTCATAAATTATTTACGGGATATACAGTATCATCTGTTACTCGTTTCCGTATTACACGCAATGCAGATTTAACGATTCATGAAGAAGGTGCGAGAGATTTATTAAAGGTAATTGAAAAAGAATTAAAAAAGCGTAAGTGGGGGGCTGCTGTACGTTTAGAAGTTGGGAAAGAACACATTGATGAAAGAGTATTAGCGTTATTATATGAGGTTCTGGAAGTAAAAGATGAAGATGTATATATAATGGATGGCCCATTAGATTTAACATGTTTGTTTTCTTTATATAAAAAACTAGCTCCTTTATATGAACATCTTGTATATCCAGCTCTTATTCCGCAACCGCCTCAAGATTTAGGTGATGAAGAAGATGTATTTGAAAAAGCAATTGAGCATGATATTTTATTACATCATCCTTTTGAATCATTTCAGCCGGTAGTTGATTTTGTCCGTGATGCGGCAGACGATCCGAATGTACTTGCGATTAAACAAACGTTATATCGTGTAAGTGGTGATTCACCGATTATTCAGGCGTTAAAGATAGCGGCTGAAAAGGGAAAACAAGTGACGGTATTAGTTGAATTAAAGGCAAGGTTTGATGAAGAAAACAATGTTCACTGGGCTAAAGAATTGGAACAGGCAGGCTGTCATGTTATTTACGGTGTCAGTCACTTGAAAACACATAGTAAAATTACGCTAGTTGCAAGGAGAAAAAACGGAAAAATCGAAAGGTTCGTACATCTCGGAACTGGGAACTATAATGATGCAACAGCGAAGTTATATACTGATTTTGGATATATTACATCAAGAAAAGATTTTGGGGTCGATGCAACCAATTTCTTTAATTATTTAAGTGGTTATACAACAAAGCCACATTTTCATCATTTATCGGTTGCTCCATTTGATATAAGAGAGCAATTTATGGATTTAATAGATGAAGAAATCCGTTATCATAGGCAATATGGAAATGGATATATTATCGCTAAGATGAATTCATTAACAGATAAACCGTTAATAAAAAAAATGTACGAAGCATCACAAGCTGGAGTAAAGGTAGAGCTCATTGTTCGAGGAACATGTTGCCTACGACCTGGTATTCCAAATGTAAGTGAAAATATTCGTGTAGTTAGTGTTGTTGGAAGATATTTAGAACATAGCCGTATTTATTATTTCCATCATAATGGGGAGGAGAAAATATATTTATCTTCAGCTGATTTGATGACGCGAAATATGGAGAAGCGAGTGGAAATATCTTTCCCGATATTAGATATTGAAATGAAGGCACGAATTAAGGCGATTTTACAGCTTACATTAGCTGATAATGTGAAAACACGTGAACAAAATAAAGATGGTGATTACTATTATGTTATTAATGGTAGTACAGAAGAAATTGATAGCCAAGTGAAGTTGTTTAAGATGGCGTATCAAAATACAGACGCTGAATAATGAAAAAAAGTAAAAACCTCTTATGTCCATAAGAGGTTTTTACTTTTTTCTACTCATATGCTCCAAAAATAGAAGGATGAGTAGAAACAATAGTTTTATTATAAGCGTGTAATGAGATGGCTCGTTGAGAGAATAATATTTGAAAGAATCGTTACTTTAACCTAGTAATAGTAGGGTTGCTGACACGGTCCACCGTAACAAGGATAAGGTGCTGGCGGCGGGAAAGGTGGTGGATAAGGTGGATAAAATGGTCGAGGGCCGAAAGCTAATGCTCCGCCGAGCAATCCACCAGCAATTCCAGCTAGAAAGGGAACGCCAAAAAACGGGAAGAAGCGTGAGTCGCCTACTGGACCAATAGGTGCTGAACGGACTGGAATTGGTTGATAATATGGATACATGAACATACCTCCTTTATTGGACTCACTTTTATCATATGGTAAACGAAACATGGATGAGCGCGTACAAGAAAGGATATGTAAGAAAATAGGCGAATTATTACGAATGTTGGAGTGTGAAAATTGTGATTTCAGGTTTTGACATGAAACGAAATGGGACACGTGTTCTTCCAAGACCTCGATTGACATAGAGAGTTAAATCTTGCATCGTATAGAAGCCTTCAATATAGTCTTTGGCGAGTGATGGTGTAATAATAGCCCCTAAAAAAGGAATTTGTACTTGTCCGCCATGGCTATGACCAGAAAGTTGCAAGTTGATTGGATATTTGGAAATTTGCGGCGCGATATCTGGCTCGTGAACAAGAACGATGTTATAAGTATTTTGCCGTGCATGTTGTAATGTTTTCTCTATTTTTGGTTTGCCTAGTAGTATATCATCGAGACCGAAAATAGAAATTTCACTATTATCCATTAGACGAATTCTTTTTTCACTATTTAGCAATAGTTCAAATCCTGATTCACGCATGATGTGCTCATAGTATTCAGTTCCATATCCACCGTGATCATGGTTACCATAAATAGCGAATTTACCGAAGGGGGCTTGTATATTTTTTAAAATGGATGCGACAAAAGGAGTGTCAGTATACGTTTGATAATTATCAATGAGATCTCCGGTAAAAAGGACAATATCTGGATTTACAGCATTAATTTTAGAAACAACTTGAGATAAATGTTGAAGCGAGAAATAGTATCCGAGATGTAAATCGCTGAATTGAAGAATTTTCATACCATGAAAACTTTTTGGGATGAGTTGTGATTTTAATGTGTGCTGTGTAAAAGAAATGAAATGGGGTTCTATATATTTAGCATAGTAGTATCCGATGCCACTGGTTATAAATGAATAGAGACAAGTACGCATACCAATTTTTAAAAAATTTCTTCTTGTAATGTGCGTCATAAAAATATGAGTATTCCTCAATGTTTTTATTCCATTTACAGGCTACTCAAATCTCCTTTCAGTTTATTTAAAAATATACTTTACATAATAAAAAATTAGTATAGATTACGAAAAAAATGAATAAAAAGAAAGTTCTTTACATTAAAATATCAGAAAAGTTTAAAAATATAAAGATTTCTATTAAATAAAGTGATAAAATGAATGTGTATTCATTTTTTGGAGGGGATGTATGTGAAAGAAAAGGTAGTTATTATAACAGGTGGATCGAGTGGAATGGGAAAAGGAATGGCGACTCGCTTTGCAAAAGAAGGGGCACGAGTTGTTATTACAGGACGTACAAAAGAAAAACTAGAGGAAACAAAGTTGGAAATTGAACAATTTCCAGGGCAAGTATTACCTGTACAAATGGATGTAAGAAATACGGATGACATTCAGAAAATGATTGAACAGATTGATGAGAAGTTTGGTCGAATTGATGTTTTAATAAATAATGCAGCTGGAAACTTTATTTGTCCAGCAGAAGATTTATCCGTGAATGGCTGGAATTCGGTCATTAATATTGTATTAAACGGTACATTTTACTGTAGCCATGCTGTCGGAAAATATTGGATTGAAAAAGGTATAAAAGGGAATATCATTAACATGGTAGCAACATATGCATGGGATGCAGGTCCAGGAGTTATTCATTCGGCTGCAGCGAAGGCAGGAGTATTAGCGATGACGAAGACGCTCGCTGTTGAGTGGGGACGTAAATATGGAATACGAGTTAACGCTATCGCTCCAGGACCAATTGAACGTACGGGCGGTGCTGATAAATTATGGATTTCAGAAGAAATGGCTAAGCGTACGATACAAAGTGTTCCGCTTGGAAGGCTGGGTACGCCAGAAGAAATCGCTGGTTTAGCTTATTATTTATGCTCAGATGAAGCTGCGTACATAAATGGAACTTGCATGACAATGGATGGAGGACAACATTTACATCAATATCCATTTTAAAAGGGATAAAAAAATGAATGTTTGATTCATTTTTTTACGGTTAAATGTGACGGAATTGTGACATATGAAAGAAAAGTGTTTACAAGAGGTCATATATACGTTATATTTAAGACCTCTTTTTTCTTCATAGTAGAATTGCTAATTCCCCTTAGCATTTTACCCCTCTAATCCCTTCAGGAAAACTGAAGGGATTTTTTATTATTTTTCCGTAAATATCATGTTATAATTTTTGAAAAGTAAAGGGAGGGAAGCACGTTGATAGATGCATTAGATGTAATGAGTAACTTGGATAAAGTCCTTCCTTATTATCAAGCTATTTTTAGTGCTGATGAGCATACTGTAATTGGATATGAAGTAGTAGGACGTATTCAAACAGAAGAGGGCATACAAAGTTTAGCTTCTTTCTTTCACGATGATTCGATTCCAAGTGAATTTCAACTGGAAGCGGATAATATTATAGTAGAAAAAGCTTTAAATCGTTATTTAGAAAGCGATCAAAAATTATTATTATTTATACATCGGAATGCTAATGTATTAATGAATGATGATGATGAAAGCTTGCTTCAACTTTTATTGAGGTATGAAGAACAAGGTTTAAATTTAAAACAAATTGTTTTAGAGATTACAGAGCATGAATGTAAAGAAGATATAGAGCAATTTAATCATTTGCTTATGTATTATCGTACATATGGTATTCAAATTTCGATTAATAAAGTCGGAACGGGTACAAGTAATTTAGAGCGTATTAGCGTGTTAGCACCTGATATTTTAAAAGTAGATTTAACAAACTTAAGGCAAACAGCACTTTTACAATCTTATCAAGATATTTTATATTCTTTATCATTACTTGCTAGAAGAATTGGTGCAACTTTATTATATGAAGAAATAGATGCTTTTTATCAACTGCAATATGCTTGGAAGAACGGCGGAAGATATTATCAAGGTAATTATTTAAAAGAATGTTTACCTGATTTTATTGAAACGAATGTTTTGAAAGAGCGACTAGGTAATGAATGTCATCAGTTTATTCAGCATGAAAAGAAGAAGTTACAAAAAATTTATAATTTAACAGAGATGTTACGCGATCGCATTGGCGATGTTTTATCAAAACAAAAAAAGAATGAAGATATAAATGATTGGTTATTACAATTTAGTCAAAGTGTATCACAGTGTAGTTTTCGTATATTTATTTGTAATGAAGATGGTTTCCAACAATCAGGAAATGTTATGAAAAAAGATGGAGAATGGATTGTGATGCCGGATTATTATATGAAGAACTGGAGCTGGCGCCCGTATTTTCTCGAGAATATAATGAAAATGCGTTTTGAGAATAAGGCGAGGCTTTCAGATTTATATGCAGATATTGAAACGGGAGAAATGGTACGAACATTTTCTTTCCCGATTGATGATGACAACTTTTTATTTATAGATTTATCTTATGAATATTTATATGAAGAAGATGTTTTATTTTAATGCACGAAGAGATTCGTGCATTTTTTGTTTGTTTTTATCATAAATTGGTAATAGTGAAAATGGTGATGAAAATGCTGTCTATCGTTGTAAAGATTTTACGAACGAAATCTGTCCTTTCTTTGCATAATCATTGTTACAATGAATACTACAAAGACAAGTTCTTTTAAAAGGAAGGTGAAAAAATGAGGAAATATGGAATATGGCTTGTTCTATTTGTATGTGTTGCCTTTCTAGTTGGTTATAGTGTTACGACTGTTTTAGGAAAAGAGGAAGTGGAAGTCGATCGGAAAGAAGTATTTACAACGATACAAAAAGGCTATGAAACCCAGTTTTCAATTCGTGGGAAGCATTTGCCGATGAATAAGATGATAGAGACGTTATCACCGTATTTTACAGATAATTTCCTTCAAGTATTTACAGATGAAAATAGCAGAAGTGATAAACAAAGTGGTGAATATTTACTTCCGGCAAAAGAAGCGCCGTTTTCTTTTAATTCAGAAACGAAAATGTCGTATGATGAAGAACATAAAAATTTATATGTATATGAGCGGACAAAAAGTGGACAATATCAAATTGTAACATTGAAAAGGGATCAAGATAAATGGAAGTTAGCAGGATATCATGAAAGTCAGGAACTTTTAACTGAAATAAAAAGGTTGCAACAATTATAAAGTGAAACTTTTAATCAGTGGGTGGGAGTTTTACTACCTACAAATAGCGGGATAAGAATAGGAATAGGTATTTACCTATTCCTATTCTATATTGAGTAGTTGTTGTAACTTTTCAATTTGAAAACCTGCAACTACTTCGCCATCAATTACGACTGTTGGAGTTGAATAAGAATCATAGTCGTATAAAAGACGATTGCGAGCAGCAGCGTCTTTTTTTACGTCAAATTCTTCATATGCAACGTTATTATGCTTCAAAAATTCTTTTACAATAACACATGGCGGACAATCGGGTTGTGTATAAACCTCAATTTTTTTCATTGTAATTCCTCCTTTTTTTCTGTTTTTTATTATATTCTTCCAGTATAAAAACCGCAATAATGAAGGAGAAATATGTTCTTTCTGTTTTTTCCTTCGCATTTCGACAAATTTTTAGTTGAGTTTCTGGCCAATAACCTTTATCCTAGAGTGTGGAACATTTTTTCTGTTATGACGGATAGAATGAGTATAGCTGTAAAACCTATTGGTAGGAAGATCAGAGAAAGGAGAGATTTCATGTCTCTACTCCAAGGAATTTTAACTCGACTTGTTAGTCTACAAGAACAAGCTGAAAGCGGTGAAGTAGCACAACGCTATTTTGAAGTGAACGGTGAGCGCAAATGTAGCGTGAAATTTTTCGATAAAAGTGAAATGTATGAGTTAGAAGTGTATCAACAAGGTGAAAAACCTCAAGTATATCAATTCGATAATATCGACATGGTTGCAATTGAGATTTACGATATCATTTCTTGATACATATAAAAAAGGTACTGCCACATGGCAGTACCTTTTTTAGTTCTATTACTTTCTAGCATAATGTATAGAAGTTTTTTATTTTTCCTACAATGGTATTAAAATGAAAATTTAATCCGTGCAAGTTTGCTTATCCATGTGGATAATTAGTCCCGTCAACCGGGTGAATATGTGAAGCTAAACTTCTCACTATCGCTGGGTTTTGCAAATAGCGGGAGAAATATAACTAGGAGGTTATCGTATGGAACGTTTACCAGTTGTGATTTGTCCTAATTGTCAAAGTTCTGCTGAGATTATTCATGTATTAACGGCTCAATCTAATCAAAATGTAATTTATACGTGCCAAGTTTGTCACTTTGTAATTCGAAATATTGAAACGAATAAAGGATAGGAAGTTATAATTTTAGTTTTTGTCCCATACAATGAGAATACGAAAAGTCTGTCTAATTGAAAGGACGTGACTCTGTGGACGGTGCACATAAATTTTACAATGTTTCAGAGAGACATTTAAATTTTGATATGGTCTTTAACCGTATTTGTAGTTTCATTGAAAAGGATCCGCGAAATTTGTATCGATTATCCATTGGGACAGACTCGCAAGCGCATCAAAAGGATACGAGGTTTATTACAGCAATCCATATTCATCGTGTTGGAAAAGGTGCCTGGGGTTGTTTACACCATAGATCAGTAAAAGATAAGCCAGCGACCTTACGTGAGAAAATATATTTAGAAACGCAGTTTAGTCAAGAAATCGCATGTCTATTTACGCCTACTCATATACAAACAATATGGGAGTTATTGCATCCTTATGCTCAAGATGGGGCTGGATTCATAATGGAAATTCATTTAGACATTGGGAATGATGGCTTAACAAAAGAATTTATTTTAGATATGACAGAAAAAATTCGAGCGATGGGATTAACTGCAAAAATTAAGCCGGATGCTTATGCGGCGTTTAGCTATGCAAATCGATATACGAAATGATTTTTTTATATGTGTACGATTGTTACATATCTTTTAATAAAAACTGAATATTACATCTATTAAATAGGTTGAATTTTTTATATAATAAGAGTAACGATGCGAGTGTAAGGAGAGGGGTATATGCAAAGGGAAGTTGTTTTAACGAAGGAAGAAGAAAGTTTACTACTAGATATTTTATTTCAGCAAAATTACGCAAGTGAAATTTTAGCTGTGGAACTTACAGATATTGAGAATGGTTTGAAACAGACCGATGTGATGCAATATAAAAAAATCACAAGGTTATTTTACAGATTAAAAAATAAAGGGTATTAAGCGCTACCGGAATGGTAGTCTTTTTTTTGTGCGGTATGCTAAAATAGCTGTGTGATTGTATTTTTATTGAAATAAATTTAGGACAAAATAATAATATGAAAACGCTGTCATAAAATGTGAATAGAGTTGTGAACATAAGCAGGAAAAAGGGAAAATGGGGGATGTAATATGATTAGTATTCCGAAAGACGAATTTCAACAAATTCTTGTGAAGGATTTAATGATTTCATCGGAAAAAGTAGCTCATGTCCAAATTGGAAATAGTTTAGAACATGCTTTACTCGTTCTTGTAAAATCTGGATATTCAGCGATACCTGTCTTAGATCCAATGTATAAACTACATGGTTTGATTAGTACTGCCATGATATTAGATGGTATGTTAGGATTAGAACGTATTGAGTTTGAAAGGCTCGATGATATGAAAGTAGAGCAGGTGATGAAAGAAGATATACCTGTTCTTAAATTAGACGATTCATTTGCAAAAGCTTTAGAAATGACAATTGATCATCCTTTTATTTGCGCTGTTAATGAAGAAGGCTATTTTGAGGGGATTTTAACACGTCGAGCTATTTTAAAATTGTTGAATAAGAAAGTAAGGCAACATAATCGATAAAGTGAAAAAAGTGACTTCATAGAAACGAAGAAGTCACTTTTTTTTCGTGCATATCACTTGTGTATGTATTATATTTAAAAAGACATAAAACATAAGGAAAGTTTGCGCTGGACAATTGTATTTTCTGAATGAAAGCATTCGGGTAAATTAAGGATGAAAAGCTTATTGAAATAAGGTGTATGGAAGCTAAGGAAAGAGGGAGAAAGTTGCAAATTGATGATTTTCAAATGATGGTTGTGTTAGCTCAGGAATCAAATATGAGAAAAGCGGCGGAACGTTTATTTGTTTCCCAACCTGCGCTGAGTCAACGATTACAATCTATGGAGAAACAATGGGGAATGAAGTTTTTTATTCGCTCACAAAAAGGATTGACAATTACACCTGAAGGGGAAAAAGTTGCAAATTATGCCAAAGAAATGTTGCAAAGGGAAGAAGATATAAAAAGTGAGCTGGCTGTTTTCAGAACGGAAACTCATGGAACGTTAAAAATAGCTGTTGCATCAGTTATTGGTCAATATTGGCTCCCTCCTGTTTTGAAAAAGTTTGTGCATAAATATCCTTCTGTAAAGATATCGCTGTTTACTGGATGGAGTAGTGAAGTGCAAAAGCAGTTTTATGAAGGAGACGTGCATGTTGCTATACTGAGGGGAACACAAGAATATAAAGGTCAGAAGCAACAATTATTTGAAGATGAACTGTATTTAGTTGATAAAGAAATAAAAGATATTTCGATGTTAAAAGAAACAAATAGGCCGTTCATTCAATTTAAAAGTGACTCGACTTATTATGGACAAATACAAAATTGGTGGTATGGTTTATTTTCTAATCCGCCTAAGCGAACGATTGTAGTTGACCAAATTGAAACATGTAAACAACTTGTTTTAAATGGTATAGGTTATGCCCTTTTACCTTCTACTGTTTTAAAGGAAGTACAGGAAAATATGTATAAAACACCTGTTCAACTGACGAGAGAAACATGGTTGTTAACAAGTGACTCGGCAAGGCAGTTGAAGCAAGTACAAGCATTTTTAGAAATTATAGAAGAAATTCAAAGGGAAAAATAAGATTATTATCTTGCTACTCGCTCTTTCGTTTGGTAGAGTAACATTATAAATGGATTTAGGAGGCAACAAGAATGAAAATGATGGACGCTAACGAAATTATTTCGTTTATTCAAAAAAGTGAAAAGAAAACTCCTGTAAAGGTATACATAAAAGGGGATTTAAAAGAAGTAACATTCCCTGAAACAGTACAAGCATTTGTGAATAAAAAATCAGGTGTATTATTCGGAGAATGGTCTGAAATTAAGACAATTCTTGATGAGAATAATAAGCACATCGTTGACTACGTTGTAGAAAACGATCGTCGTAATTCTGCAATCCCAATGCTTGATTTAAAAGGTATTAAAGCTCGCATCGAGCCAGGTGCTATTATTCGTGACCATGTTGAAATTGGTGACAACGCTGTAATTATGATGAATGCAACAATTAACATTGGTGCTGTAATTGGTGAAGGTTCTATGATCGACATGAACGCAGTACTTGGTGGACGTGCAACAGTCGGTAAAAACTGTCACGTAGGTGCAGGTGCTGTACTTGCAGGTGTTATTGAGCCACCTTCTGCAAAACCAGTTATCGTTGAAGATGATGTAGTAATCGGTGCAAATGTAGTTGTTTTAGAGGGTGTTACAGTAGGTAAAGGTGCAGTTGTAGCAGCGGGAGCTGTTGTAACAGAAGATGTGCCTCCATACACAGTTGTTGCAGGTACTCCAGCACGTGTAATTAAAGAAATTGATGAGAAGACAAAAGCAAAAACAGAAATTAAACAAGAGCTTCGTCAATTAAACCCAGAGAAATAAAAAGTAAAAAAAGCGTAAAAGCGTAAGAGCGTAAATGGGCTCTTACGCTTTTTATAGATAGAGGTGCAAAAATGACAGTAAGCAAATTTGTCCAAATTCGTAGAGATCTACATAGAATTCCAGAAATCGGATTTAAGGAATGGAAAACACAACAGTATATTTTAGATTATATAGGAACACTTTCTCATGAATTTGTGGAAGTGAAGACATGGAAAACGGGTGTAATCGTTAAAGTAAATGGAAAAAATCCCGAAAAAATAATAGGTTATCGTGCAGATATAGACGGTTTACCAATTACAGAGGAAACTGGATACGAGTTTGCTTCTATTCATGAAGGAATGATGCATGCATGTGGCCATGATGTACATACAACAATCGGTTTAGGCCTTCTAACGAAAGCTGTGAGCGAAAGAATAGATGATGACCTTGTATTTCTATTCCAGCCAGCAGAAGAAGGACCAGGCGGTGCTCTTCCTATGTTAGAAAGTGAAGAGTTAAAAGAATGGAAACCGAATATAATTCTTGGTCTTCATATTGCACCAGAATACGCTGTGGGGACAATTGCAACGAAAGAAGGACTGTTATTTGCCAATACTTCAGAATTATATATTGATTTAAAAGGGAAAGGTGGCCATGCTGCCTATCCGCATACTGCAAATGACATGATTGTTGCAGCGAGTCATCTTGTTACACAGCTTCAATCCGTTATTAGTCGCAATGTAAATCCTCTTGATAGTGCAGTAATTACAATCGGGAAAATTACTGGTGGTACGGTTCAAAATATTATTGCAGAAAAATCTCGTTTAGAAGGAACGATTCGAACATTATCAGTGGAATCAATGAAGCGTGTGAAAAGCAGAATTGAGTCAATTGTTGCAGGCATCGAAGCTTCTTTCCAGTGTGAGGCGATTATAGATTACGGAGCAATGTATCATCAAGTATATAACCATGAAGAGTTAACGAGAGAGTTTATGGAATTTGTACATAAACAAACTGATATGAATGTTATTACATGTACTGAGGCAATGACGGGTGAAGATTTTGGTTATATGCTTCGAGAAATCCCTGGATTTATGTTTTGGCTTGGAGTAAATTCAGAATATGGTTTACATCATGCAAAATTAAAACCAGACGAAGAAGTGATTGAAAAGGCAATTACATTTTTAAGCCAATATGTAAAGTGGAAAGGGAATAGAAAATAAAACTTCCACTTTCTTGAAGGTTCCAAAAAACTTTTTGTTCTGAGGTGTAAGTAACGCTCGTATAGATTGATTTTAGACATTTACATACAAATGGAAGAATTAAAGTTAATTGTACTGTTTTAATAATGAGCAGGGGGTTTAGCCACTGCTCATTATTAATTATTTGACTAACTTATATATGTTTACTTTTAGTATGAAAAGTGTGTAAAATCAATGTGAAACATAGAAAAAAGGGTGGGGAATTACGTGCAAATTAGCAGTGCGATTTTATGTTTCGTCTTATATGCGTATGTTATTATTGCGGCGGTTTATTTTGGGATAAGTTTTTATGCCTATCGTCTAGTAGATAATAATGAATATGACGAAACATACAAATGGGTGAAGAGATATTTATCACCTGTACTAGAAATTATGAATGGGTTTGTGCTCTTTTTATTTATTGGATTAATTGCTTTCTCAACGAGTTTAGTAGGGAATAAAACTACGTTATTTGTATTGGGTATCATTATTTTTATGTTGTTAGGAATAAGGATTGGTAATACGGTCTTTTGGAATGAAAGAAAAGTAGATGGTTGGACGGGAATGTTAATTCCGTGCATGTTAGCTGCAATCGTGACAAATATAGAGCATGAATATTATCAATTACATTTTTGGCTTATTATCGTTTTAACAATTCTTTCTGTTTTGTATATAAGCACAGTAGTACTAACATATATTGCACATGAAAAAGGAGATGTTAAAGGCACTCGTTTCTTTAGAGGACGGGCATTATTTTGGAGTGTGCCGACGATGGTAGTTATCGCGCTTATTGCGATATTAGTAAATGGATATCAATTTTCTAATTGGCAACTATTTTTAGAAAATTGGTGGATCTTTATCTTTTCGTTTATTGCTTTTTTAGGTGCAACGCATTATTTATTCCATCAACATCATTACATATGGGCGTTGTTATTTGCATTCACACAGCTTCTATTTGCCTTTTTTGGTCAAGAAACATTATTATTCGTTTTTGAAACATTTAGTTCTTTTGGAAATATATTTGTATTTGCTATGCTACTTGTTGGTATCGCTTTTTACTTGCAACAATATTTTTATATACAAAAACAAAAATAAGAGCTAATTACAGTTTTTGTGACGCATATAAAGTGTGTTACACTGAAAATAAATAGTACTTGAAGTTATTGGAGGAATTCCCGTGGGTGAGAAAGAAAAAGAATTTGCTGTCATTGGACTTGGTCGCTTTGGTGGAAGTATTTGCCGAGAACTAGCTCAATTAGGAATGGAAGTAATGGCAATCGATTCAGATGAGGATAAAATTAATGAATTTGCAAATATAGCTTCGCATGCTGTAATTGCAGATTCAACAGATGAGATGGTATTAAAAAGCCTTGGTATTCGAAATTTTGATCACGTAGTCGTTGCTATTGGAGATAATTTAAATTCAAGTATTTTAACGACTTTGATTTTGAAAGAGTTGGGTGTAAAAAATATTACTGTAAAAGCTCAAAATGATTATCATGAAAAAGTATTAAGTAAAATAGGTGCAGATCATATTGTGCATCCAGAACGTGATATGGGAAAAAGGATTGCTAATAATATTGCATCAAGCAATGTGCTAGACTACCTTGAGCTTTCAGATGAGCATAGTATTGTAGAGATTATTGCGAATAAAAAAATTGATGGGCACTCTTTAATTGAATTAGATATTCGTGCGAAGTTTGGATTGAATATTGTAGCAATTAAACGAGGCAAAGAAGTTATCGTATCCCCTCGAGCTACGGAGAATATTCAAGCAGGAGATATATTAATTGTCATTGGTCATGACGATGAAGTGGATCGATTTAAACACTTTTTAAGATAAGAGAAAAGAAAAGGACAATGCCTTCATGGCATTGTCCTTTTTCTTATATTTCCATAATGATTGGTAAAATCATTGGACGACGTTTCGTTTTCTCATATAGGAATGGAGCTAATGTGTCTGTAATTTCATTTTTAATTTCAGACCATTGTGTTGTTTTACGCTCCATTACTTTTTCTAAATGAGTTGTAATTAATGTTTGTGCATCATTGATTAAATCGCTACTTTCACGCATGTAAACGAAACCGCGTGAGATGATATCAGGTCCTGCTGCAACTTTAAATTCTTTCATATCAATGCTTACAACTACAATTACAAGTCCTTCTTCAGAAAGGATACGACGATCGCGTAATACGATATTGCCAATATCTCCAATACCGTTCCCATCAATGTAGACCGAACCAGATGGGATTTTTCCAGCTACGCTAGCTTCATCCGAACGTAAAGCAAGAACATCGCCATTATCCATAATGAAGCAATTTTCTTCAGGGATGCCACAATCATTTGCTATGTTCATGTGCATACGCTGCATACGATATTCACCATGAATTGGCATGAAGTACTTCGGTTTAATTAGACGTAACATTAACTTTTGTTCTTCTTGTCCACCGTGTCCACTTGTATGGATATTTGAAAGTTTCCCATGAATTACATCAGCGCCAGCGCGGTACAACATGTTAATTGTACGACTTACGCTAATTGTATTTCCTGGAATTGGTGAAGAAGAGAAAACAACTGTATCTCCAGGAATAATTTGAATTTGGCGGTGTGTACCGTTTGCAATACGTGAAAGTGCTGCCATCGGTTCACCTTGACTACCTGTACATAAAATAACAACTTTATTAGCTGGTAAGCGGTTTAGTTGAGATGCATCTATGAATGTATCTTTCGGGCAACGAATATAACCAAGGTTTTGTCCAATTTCAATCGCTGCTTCCATACTTCGACCAAACACAGCTACTTTACGGTTGTTTTCAACAGCAGCTTCAACAACTTGTTGTAAGCGGTGAATATTTGATGCAAAGGTTGCGAATATAATCCGTCCTTCTACTTTACGGAAAATGTCTTGAATGCTATCACCAACGCGACGCTCAGACATAGTAAAGTTTGGAACTTCACTGTTCGTACTATCAGATAATAGACATAGTACGCCATCTTTACCGATTTCAGCCATTTTTGTTAAATCAGCTGGTTCACCAACTGGTGTGAAGTCAAATTTGAAGTCACCTGTATGAACAACTTGACCTTGAGGTGTTTTCACAACAACGCCGTACGAATCTGGAATACTGTGAGTTGTACGGAAGAAGGATACAGACGTTTTTTTGAATTTAATAACGTCATCTTCTTGAATCTCGTAAAGTTTTGCTTTACGAAGTAAGCCGTGTTCTTCTAATTTGTTTTTGATGAGTGCAATTGCTAATTTTCCGCCGTAAATTGGAATGTTCACTTGACGTAATAGGTAAGGGATTCCGCCGATATGATCTTCGTGACCATGTGTAATGAATAACCCTTTAATTTTATCTTCGTTTCGCACAAAATAAGTGTAGTCTGGTATTACATAATCGATTCCGAGAAGTTCGTCCTCTGGAAATTTAATTCCAGCATCAATTATAATAATTTCATCTTGAAATTGAACAGCGTATGTATTTTTACCGATTTCACCAAGCCCACCGAGAGCAAATACAGCAACTTGGTCGTTTTTTAGAAATTTCATATCGCTATACGATTTCCGCTAATGTTAAATCAGCGTTTTCTTTTTCATATTCAAGATGAGCGCCAGTAACAGACTGAACAAACTCGATATTATATGCGAACTTATTTAATTTTGTACGAACATCCTTTTCAGACGTAGCCTCTAAATATAAAACTTTTGTATTTTCACGTACTGGAACCTCAGTTAATTTTTCTTGATAAAATACTTTAAAAATCATTTGGAAAACCTCTCCTTGTCTATGTTTTGCATTATCTGTTACTTATTATAAAGCAAACAGTCACGATTTTCATGTTTTTTCGAATGAGAATGAAGAAAAAGCCCGAAATGGGCACAATTTAAGCGACTGTCTTTTTACGGACTAGACCATTTAAATAACGCTTGAGCTTTTTCTTCAGCTTCTTCAGCATGATTACTCCTTCCTTTCCTTATTTTAAACATGCCTATTACTAGTGAAAACTCTATCTCTGATATAAGAGATAGGACAAAAGTGAATGGTGAATCTTGTCCTTTCCCATACAGTGAAAGTTATTCTATAGTAACGATCAGTAGCCGTTAGTTATTGGTATAGTATGAGGAAGAATGGAAAAGAAAATTCATCCGAACAAGTATCTACATGTTTTACTAATATATATATGCAAAGTTTACAAATAAGGTCAGAAAGGGAACGCTTTCTTCACAGATGTTTAATATGTTATACTTTTTTTTAGAATTTGAAAAGTGATATTCAAAATAGGAATATAGAGTCCCAGAAAGGATTTTGACAAATGAATGATAAAATTGTCTTTTTTGATATTGATGGAACATTATTAGATCATGATAAAAAAATTCCGCAATCTACACGAGATGCAGTAAAACAGTTACAAGAAAAAGGTGTACATGTAGCAATTGCGACAGGGCGCGCGCCATTTATGTTCGAAGATATTCGTAAGGAACTTGATATACATAATTATGTTAGTTTTAATGGACAATATGTTGTCTTTGAAGATGAGGTAATATTTAATAATCCGTTACATCCAGATGCTTTACATAAGTTTACTCAGTTTGCAAAACAAGAAGGATATCCACTTGTATATCTTGACCATCAAGATATGAGAGCATCAGTGGAATATCATGATTATGTGAAAGAAGGCTTTGGAAGCTTAAACTTTGAGCATCCAGCATATGAGCCTAATTTTTATGAGGAACGTAATATTTATCAAACACTACTTTTTTGTGAAGTAAATGAAGAGGAAAAGTTTATTAATCATTATCCAGATTTCCATTTTATTCGTTGGCATGCATATTCAATGGATATCATTCCGAATGGTGGTTCTAAGGCAAAAGGAATTGAGAAATACATTGAAAAGTTAGGTTTTAATCGTGATCAAGTGTATGCATTTGGAGATGGCTTAAATGATTTAGAAATGATCGAAGCCGTTGGCACAGGTATTGTGATGGGAAATGGCCATGAAGACTTGAAAAAACTTGCAAATCATGTGACAAAGGATGTTAATGAAGACGGTATATATCATGGACTAAAGTGGGCTGGATTGCTATAAGTGAATATGGAACCCATTTCATAATAAAAAGGCGGAAGATTAACTTCCGCCTTTTTATTATTATCGCTCTAGAGGTTTGGAATCATCAGGAGCGGCAAAAGGATTTTCTTTATTGATATGGTCATAGAACATAACGCCATTTAAATGATCAATCTCGTGTTGGAATACGATTGCTGGTAAACCTTTTAAACGTAATTTTACTTCTTCTCCGTTAATAGAAGTTGCTTTTACTGTAATTCTTGTATAACGAGGAACATAACCAGGTACTTCGCGGTCTACAGATAGACAGCCTTCACCACCCTGTAAATATGTACGTTCAACAGAATGGCTAATGATTTTTGGATTGAATAATGCATGGCTATATAATGTACCATCCGCATCGGTTACATGAACTGCAATCATTTTTTTTGAAACACCGATTTGCGGAGCCGCTAATCCGATTCCAGGGCGTAAACTATATTTTTCAGCCATTTCAGGATCTTGGCTATTTATTACGAATTCAATCATTTCTTTTAAGGTAGTTGTATCTTCTTCGCTTGCCGGTAAGGACACCTCTTCTGCAACGTTGCGCAAAATAGGATCTCCTTCGCGAATAACATCTTTCATTGTAAGCATATGTAATCTCTCCTTTCCTCTTTAGTCTACCAAAGGAGATAGAAAAAGTCATCGGCAAGAAAGGGAAGGCATTTTGGAAATCGTTCTATTATAGAGTAGTTATGTATGTGATAAACAGAAAAAGACGGCAAAGCCGTCTTTTTCTTTCCATAGTTGTTTCGTTTTACAATTAGCGAATGCAAGCAGCACCAACGATAATTAAAAGAATAAACAACACAACGATTAAGGCGAAGCCGCGTCCAGACCCGCCACAAGAACCGCCATAACCGTAGGAAGGATATGAACAAGTTGGATAGCAATATGAGTATCCGTACATGAGATGACCTCCTTTATCATTTCCCGCTAATACTGCGGTTACTATAATGTATGGAAGAGAGGGTAGAAATGTATAGGTATTTACCTAAAAAAGGAAGAGTAGTTTGTATATTTTTGTTACGAAGAGAGAAAAACTAAAGAGAATTAAATCGTTTACATATTATTCTAAGAGAAAAAATAAGTGAAAAAGGGAATAATATAACAGTAGGTCAATGCTTACTAATACAGATGTAAAAAATAAAAACACGTTTGTGTAGTAGAAACCTGCATATTATTTATAAAAAAACGTATTCAAAGTAATTGACATCGTAATTAGAATAGTTGTAAACTAAAAAACGTGATCAAGATTGTATTAATATGTTTCTGAAAAAACATTAGTACAGATTGTTAGGTACACAAAATTATTCTCAACCGACATACAAACATGTTGGTTTACATCGTTGCGCTTTTTAAACTGGAAAATAGCCAGTGAAAGCGTTTCAGAATATGGTTCAAGAGAGGAAGAGGTGAACGGAATGGGTACTAAAACAAAAAAGACCCTATTTAATGTTGATGAGCAAATGAAAGCTATCGCAGCTCAATTTGAAACATTACAAATTTTAAATGAAAACGGTGAAGTTGTGAATGAAGCAGCTATGCCTGAATTATCTGATGATCAATTAAAAGAATTAATGCGTCGTATGGTGTATACTCGCGTATTAGATCAACGTTCTATTTCTTTAAACCGTCAAGGACGTTTAGGTTTCTACGCACCTACAGCTGGA
This sequence comes from Bacillus cereus group sp. Bce041, assembly GCF_052646455.1. NCBI lineage: Bacteria > Bacillati > Bacillota > Bacilli > Caryophanales > Bacillaceae > Bacillus > Bacillus cereus group sp. Bce041. Next base: position 269,438 of record NZ_JBQXON010000001.1, on the reverse strand, counting down.
CAAGAAGCTTCTCAATTAGCAAGTCATTTCGCACTTGAAGCAGAAGACTTCATCTTACCAGGATACCGTGATGTACCACAATTAGTATGGCACGGATTACCATTATACCAAGCATTCTTATTCTCTCGTGGACACTTCATGGGTAACCAAATGCCTGAGAATGTAAATGCATTAGCTCCACAGATCATTATCGGTGCGCAAATCATCCAAACTGCTGGTGTTGCGTTAGGTATGAAACTACGTGGTAAAAAATCTGTTGCAATTACTTACACTGGTGACGGTGGTGCTTCACAAGGTGACTTCTACGAAGGTATGAACTTTGCAGGTGCATTCAAAGCTCCAGCAATCTTCGTTGTTCAAAACAACCGTTATGCAATCTCTACTCCAGTAGAAAAGCAATCTGCAGCTAAAACTGTAGCACAAAAAGCAGTAGCAGCAGGTATTTACGGAATTCAAGTAGACGGTATGGATCCATTAGCTGTATACGCAGCAACTGCTTTCGCTCGTGAGCGCGCAGTAAATGGCGAAGGCCCTACTTTAATCGAGACTTTAACATTCCGTTACGGTCCACATACAATGGCTGGTGATGACCCAACTCGTTACCGTACAAAAGATATCGAAAACGAATGGGAACAAAAAGACCCAATCGTACGCTTCCGTAAGTTCTTAGAAGCTAAAGGCCTATGGTCTCAAGAAGTTGAAGAGACAGTAATCGAAGAAGCAAAAGAAGATATCAAACAAGCAATTGCTAAGGCTGACCAAGCTCCAAAACAAAAAGTAACTGATTTAATGGAAATCATGTACGAAAAAATGCCTTACAACTTAGCTGAACAATATGAAATCTACAAAGAAAAGGAGTCGAAGTAAGCCATGGCTCAAATGACAATGATTCAAGCAATCACTGATGCTTTACGCGTTGAAATGAAAAATGACCCTAACGTACTTGTATTTGGTGAAGACGTTGGTGTAAACGGCGGTGTATTCCGTGCTACTGAAGGTTTACAAGCTGAATTTGGTGAAGATCGTGTAATGGATACTCCACTTGCAGAGTCTGGTATTGGTGGACTTGCAGTTGGTCTTGCACTTGAAGGATTCCGTCCAGTTCCAGAAATCCAATTCTTCGGTTTCGTTTATGAAGTAATGGATTCAATTTCTGGTCAATTAGCTCGTATGCGTTACCGTTCTGGTGGACGTTGGACTGCTCCAGTAACAGTTCGTTCTCCATTCGGTGGTGGTGTTCATACTCCTGAACTTCATGCTGATAGCTTAGAAGGATTAGTGGCTCAACAACCTGGTCTAAAAGTTGTTATTCCATCTACTCCATACGATGCTAAAGGTCTTTTAATCTCTGCGATTCGTGACAACGATCCAGTTATCTACTTAGAGCATATGAAATTGTACCGTTCATTCCGTCAAGAGGTACCAGAAGGTGATTACACAATTGATTTAGGTAAAGCTGATATCAAACGTGAAGGTACAGATGTATCTGTTATCGCTTACGGTGCTATGGTTCACGCTGCATTAAAAGCTGCTGAAGAACTTGAAAAAGAAGGTATCTCTTTAGAGGTTGTTGACTTACGTACAGTTCAACCATTAGATATCGAAACAATCATCGCTTCTGTTGAAAAAACAGGTCGCGTAGTTGTAGTTCAAGAAGCTCAAAAACAAGCTGGTATTGCAGCTAACGTTGTAGCGGAAATTAACGACCGTGCAATCTTAAACTTAGAAGCTCCAGTTGTACGTGTTGCAGCTGCTGATACAGTATTCCCATTCTCTCAAGCAGAGAGCGTATGGTTACCAAACCACAAAGATATTGTTGAAGCTGTAAACAAAGTAATGAACTTCTAATTTTTAGCTTTTCATGTGCAAAAGAAATCAGCACATGCTGGTTTCTTTTGTACATATTCCATAATAATGAAATGAATCAGGGGGCTGAATTCCGTGGCATTTGAATTTAAACTACCAGATATCGGTGAAGGTATCCACGAAGGTGAAATCGTAAAATGGTTTATTAAACCAGGCGATGAAGTAAACGAAGACGATGTACTTCTTGAAGTACAAAATGATAAAGCAGTAGTAGAAATCCCTTCTCCTGTTAAAGGTAAAGTACTTGAAGTACTTGTAGAAGAAGGAACAGTTGCAATCGTAGGAGATACATTAATTAAATTTGATGCTCCTGGATACGAAAACCTTAAATTTAAAGGTGACGATCATGATGAAGCTCCAAAAGCTGAAGAAGCAGCAGTAGAAGCTCCAGCAGCGGAAGCTACTCCAGCAGCAACTGCAGAAGTAGTAAATGAGCGCGTAATTGCTATGCCATCTGTTCGTAAATACGCTCGTGAAAAAGGTGTAGACATTCATAAAGTAGCTGGTACTGGTAAGAATGGCCGTATCGTAAAAGCTGACATCGATGCATTTGCAAATGGTGGACAAACTGTAGCAGCAACTGAGGCTCCAGCAGCAGTAGAAGCTACTCCAGCAGCAGCGAAAGAAGAAGCACCAAAAGCACAACCAATCCCAGCTGGTGAATATCCAGAAACTCGTGAGAAAATGAGTGGTATCCGTAAAGCGATTGCGAAAGCAATGGTTAACTCTAAACACACAGCTCCTCACGTAACATTAATGGACGAAGTAGATGTAACAGAACTTGTTGCTCACCGTAAGAAGTTCAAAGCAGTAGCGGCTGACAAAGGTATTAAATTAACTTACCTTCCGTACGTTGTTAAAGCTTTAACATCTGCATTACGTGAATACCCAATGTTAAACACTTCTTTAGACGATGCATCTCAAGAAGTAGTTCATAAACATTACTTCAACATCGGTATCGCAGCTGATACAGACAAAGGTCTATTAGTACCAGTTGTTAAAGATACAGATCGTAAGTCTATCTTCACAATCTCTAACGAGATCAATGATCTTGCTGGTAAAGCACGTGAAGGTCGTCTAGCTCCAGCTGAAATGAAAGGTGCTTCTTGCACAATTACAAACATTGGTTCTGCAGGTGGACAATGGTTCACTCCAGTTATCAACCACCCAGAAGTAGCAATCCTTGGTATCGGCCGTATCGCTGAAAAACCAGTTGTGAAAAACGGTGAGATCGTTGCAGCTCCAGTATTAGCATTATCTCTAAGCTTTGACCATCGTTTAATTGACGGTGCAACTGCTCAAAAAGCGTTAAACCAAATTAAACGTCTATTGAATGACCCACAATTATTAGTAATGGAGGCGTAATAACAATGGTAGTAGGAGATTTCCCAATTGAATTAGATACAGTCGTTGTTGGTGCAGGTCCTGGTGGATACGTTGCGGCAATTCGTGCAGCACAATTAGGTCAAAAGGTAGCAATCATTGAAAAAGCTAACCTTGGTGGCGTATGCTTAAACGTTGGATGTATTCCTTCAAAAGCGTTAATCAATGCAGGTCATCGTTATGAGAATGCAATGCATTCTGATGACATGGGTATTACTGCAGAAAACGTAAAAGTTGACTTTACAAAAGTTCAAGAATGGAAAAACGGCGTAGTTAAGAAATTAACTGGCGGTGTTGAAGGCCTTCTTAAAGGTAACAAAGTTGAAATCATTCGCGGTGAAGCTTACTTCGTAGATGCTAATACATTACGCGTTATGACTGAAGATGCAGCTCAAACTTATACGTTTAAAAATGCTGTTCTTGCAACTGGTTCTACACCAATCGAAATTCCAGGATTCAAATACTCTAAACGTGTTATCAACTCTACAGGTGCTTTAAGCTTACCTGAAATTCCTAAAAAACTTGTTGTAATCGGCGGCGGTTACATCGGTATGGAATTAGGTACTGCATATGCTAACTTCGGTACAGAAGTTACTGTAGTAGAAGCTGGCGACGAAATCTTAGCTGGTTTCGAAAAAGCTATGAGCTCTGTTGTTAAACGTGCTCTACAGAAAAAAGGTAACGTAAATATCCATACAAAAGCTATGGCTAAAGGCGTTGAAGAAACAGAAACTGGCGTAAAAGTTAGCTTTGAAGTTAAAGGTGAAATCCAAACTGTAGAAGCAGATTACGTATTAGTAACTGTAGGTCGTCGTCCAAACACTCAAGAAATCGGTCTTGAGCAAGTTGGAGTTAAAATGACTGACCGCGGCATCATCGAAATCGATGAGCAATGTCGTACAAATGTACCAAACATCTATGCAATCGGTGATATCGTTCCTGGACCACCATTAGCTCACAAAGCTTCTTACGAAGGTAAAGTAGCTGTAGAAGCAATTAGTGGCCATGCATCAGCTATCGATTACATCGGAATTCCTGCAGTATGCTTCACTGATCCAGAACTAGCATCTGTTGGTTACACTAAAAAACAAGCTGAAGAAGCTGGAATGACTGTAACTGTATCTAAGTTCCCATTCGCTGCTAACGGTCGTGCATTATCATTAAACAGCACTGACGGTTTCCTACAACTTGTAACACGTAAAGAAGATGGTCTTCTTGTAGGTGCTCAAGTTGCAGGTGCAGGTGCTTCTGATATTATTTCTGAGATTGGTTTAGCTATCGAAGCTGGAATGACAGCTGAAGATATCGCTCAAACAATCCATGCTCACCCAACATTAGGTGAAATCACAATGGAAGCAGCTGAAGTTGCTCTTGGAATGCCAATTCACATTGTAAAATAATTTAAGTAATGTAAATAGCCCTTCTCTTATTGTAAGAGAGGGGCTATTTTTATTTTCATCAAATGACTTGCAAGGTCTTTAAACGTACTTGTCGAATGAATATATAATACTTTAACAAATGATTCAGGCTTAACTTACTTCGAAGGTAATATATATCATCCTATAATATGTAATTGATTCAAACTTACCCCCATATATTAATAAAATAGAGCATGTCAAAGGAGAAGGTTCCATGAAAATATTACATGTTATATTTTATCATTTACTACTATGGAGTGGCTTTTCCACTGTATTAACATTATCGAATGGTGATAAGTTTCATTATAAAGTTATTCTTTTTTTCGTATTTCTATATTTAGCCTATGTAATAGCATATTTTGTATTGCACGTAAGAAAGCAAGCTTTATTTCTTACATGTTCGAATTGTATATTATTTTTAATCATATTATCTATTTTTTAAATTAGCGTTTATAAAAATACATTGTTCTTCCATTAAATAATTGTAACTCTCCTTCTAATTTCTTCGCTAAAAAACGGCAAAATTCATTTGCTTTCCCTTTGTCACCAAATGTTGCATTAGGTGGTAAAGAAACTTGGATGAAAGATTGTTCATTTTCTATACCAACACCAATATAAATTGAGTCATACCGGTCGTGAGTGGATTGAAGTTTTAATGTTGTTGTAGATGTATCTAAAATTTCATAAGGAAAAGCGGTATTTGTATACGTGTAATTAATTTGGGCACCAGTTTTAGAAGTAACTGTTTTATAATAATGAAAAAGTTGTTTTATATCATCTATTGAAACTGATTGTTGGTTGGATTTCGGTACAAGCGTAATAAAGGCGTGTTGCATATAAGTTCCCCCTAGCTTAGTAGAATACTATCATTCTACATCCTACTGAATTTTTTGACAATTAAAAGGAGTATTACATGTTTTGTTTAATATACTATTAATGAAACGTGATGTAGAAAGGTGGAAACCAATGTTTGAAAAATTGTATGATGAGCATGAAAGTGTGAAGGTACGATTTTTAGGGTTTATGACACATGATACACGTTATGATTTTGGTGTTATTTATACAAATATGTTTTTTGGAAAGCCGCTCATTGTTTGTATGCAAACAGGAAGGTCTACTTTACTCGGACGAGATGATGTAGAGAATGTTCAATATATACAGGAGATTTTTAAATTAGGATCAGAAGAGGAAGCAAAGGAGTTAGCTCAGTTTTTCAAATTTCTAGTTCCGTCAACTTCTTTACATGCGGAATATGAAGAATAATTAATGTGAAACAGTCGTACTTATAAATATGGCTGTTTTTTTATTTTAATATCGCATACTAATTTAAATTAAAAATATTTAATGTGTTATACTAAAAACCTATTGACGTAAAAAGTATAACATATTAAAATAAAGGCAGAAAGTTAAGCGGTTACAAAAAGTTTTTGGGATTATAAACTTAGGGGGAAATGAAAAATGGGAACAATCGTATGTCAAGATTGTGAAGGTACAATTGCACACTTCGAAGATGAGAAAGTAACGGTACTTTACGGGAAATGTGGATCTTGCGGATGTGATCACACAGAGCATACAAAAGCCCAATAATTGATAGGAAATGGACAGCTAAAAGTTTTTAGGACCATAAACTTAGGGGGAAATGAAAATGGGAACAATCGTATGCCAAGTATGTGAAGGAACAATCGGACATTTTGAAGATGAGAAAACGACGGTACTTTACGGAAAATGTGGAACAAATTGTGACTGTGCTAGAAAAGATAATGCGAAAGCTTAATGATAAATAAATAGATTACTATTAAAACTCAGGGGGAAATGAAAATGGGAACAATCGTATGCCAAGTATGTGAAGGAACAATTGGACATTTTGAAGATGAAAAATCAACAGTACTATACGGGAAATGTGGATCTCATTGCGAATGTGACCATAAAGAACATACAAAAGCTTAATAATAAGAAAAAGCGCCTACATGTGTAGGCGCTTTTTTAATAAATTGTAGTTGTATGACCAACTGTTGCAACGATTGCATCATCCCTAATCGGAATAAAGCTTATGGAGGTCTGTGGTGTACTAGAAGAAGCGTATTGGCTCATTATACGACTATCGATACGGGTAATAGTATCGGTCAAGAAAGCTGAAATAAAAGCGTAAGGGACTCGTCGTTCATTTAATGAATAAATAATTTCTTCTTTTGTTTTTACACCTACGCCATGCCCGTAAAAAAAGAAATTTCCTAAATAGATTGTATTTTCTCCTTGCCATTCAATCGTAGCTGGATTTACTTGTGGGTTTTTAAAGTAAACGAGGTCACCTGGAACAAGATCGCCACCGTTTTTTGTTATGAGCCTTAGATCTTGGTCGTAGTCCCATGTATAAAGTAAAAGGTTTGCAAATAGACGATTGAAAGTTTCTTCCTCATACAATGATAGTAAAGCTTTATAAAAAATAATGATCATAGCGGTTGCGCATTCAGTTCCATATAGTTTTCCGTTTTTGAAAATATCCTGTATGGCAATAGAAGGTGGTATGTTTGGAAGAAGCTCGAATCCTCCAAGAGACGTTCTTTTCCAATACTGGGGGTTGCAAAAGGATTGTTGAAATGTACGAAACTGAAATCCACTTTGAAAAAGCTCTAGTGCAGAGATAATAATATTAACTCGTAAATTGAGATCAAAGCTGAGTTCATCAGCTGTTCGGAAGGAATAAACTTCTTGATTTCCTGCCATTATTGATAAAATTTGTTGTTTCTCTGCTGCAAATGGCTCGTATTCATTTGTAATATAAGGATGTACAATAGAACGGCCTATTACAATCATAATAGTATCCCCACCTATACGTTACATTCTTAAGTATCGTATGAAGAAAAGGAAAAAAGGTGAAAAAAAAGCCTATCAACTGATAGGCTTGTACTCTTTAATAACACGTAATGTTTGTAATGTCATATCTTCAGGACCTTGTACAGGTAAACCTGCTTCTAAGTTTTTACGAATATACTCTAAGTTTTCTTGTGTAATAATTTCCCCCGGAGTAAAGATTGGAATCCCTGGCGGATAAACCATAACAAAATCAGCTATAATACGACCCGCTGCATTTTCAAATGGAATGACTTCTGTTTCCGAATAAAAAGCATCTCGAGGAGAAAGTGCTAGCACTGGAATTTCTGGAATCTCTACTTGTACTTGAACACCTTTATCTGCCCTATTTCTAAATGTTGCTGCTAAATCTTGTAATGCTGCAATAAGTGTATTTGTATCACTTTCTGTATCTCCCAAAGTGATAAGACATAGTATGTTGTATAGATCTGAGAGTTCTACTTCAATGTTATATTGCTCTCTAAGCCATACTTCAGCTTGGTGGCCGGTAATACCTAAATCTTTTACAGATACAATTATCTTTGTAGGATCATAGTTAAAGGTAGCATCTGTACCTAACATTTCTTTTCCAGGACAGTAAAGATGCTCAATAGAATTTATAGCATCACGAACATGCTCAGCTAATTGTATTGTTTGTTCTATGAGTGCTGTTCCTTCTGTAGCAAGACGTTTTCTCGCAACATCAAGGGATGCTAACAAGATGTAAGAAGTTGATGTAGTTGTAAGCATGCTAATAATAGATTGGACATGCTTTACATTCACTAAGCCTTCTTTCACATTAAGAATAGAACTTTGAGTTAAAGAGCCTCCTAATTTGTGAACACTTGTTGCTGCCATATCCGCACCAGCTTGCATCGCTGACATAGGTAATTCATCGTGAAAATGAATATGAACACCATGAGCTTCGTCGACTAGTACAGGGATGTCATAAGAATGTGCTAATTGTACAATCTGTTCTAAGTCTGCAGCAAACCCAAAGTACGTTGGGTTAATAACAAGTAAGCCCTTTGCATCTGAGTGCTCTTCAAGTGCTTTTTTGACAGATTGAATTGTGATTCCATGAGAAATACCGAGCTTCGGATCGATTTCAGGATGCATGAAAATCGGTTTTGCACCTGAGAAAATAATAGCTGACATTACTGATTTATGCACGTTTCGTGGTACTAGGATTTTGTCACCAGGACCGCAAACGCTCATCACCATTGTCATAATAGCGCCACTTGTACCTTGAATAGAAAAGAAAGTATGATCTGCACCGAATGCGGCTGCTGCTAAATCTTGTGCTTCTTTAATCATACCTTTTGGATGATGTAAATCATCGAGTGGCGCAATATTAATTAAATCAATTGCTAATGCATTATGCCCAATAAATTCGCGAAATGTAGGATCCATGCCCTGTCCTTTTTTATGACCAGGAATATGGAATTGAATTGGATTTCGCTTACTGTGCTCAACTAAAGCGGTAAACAATGGTGTTTCGTATTGGGACAATCTATACACCCCTTCTTCTTCATAATATTTAGTGTAATTTGTTTTATATAATCCTGCTCTAAAAAAGTGTAGCCCTTTTTAGAATAAGGCTTGTTTTTCTGCCATTCAAAAAATCGTTTTTGAGATGGTAGCTTCACTTTATTTTCTATAAAACAAAAGCATTATATCACCAATAATTATAGATGTATAGAAAAAAATATTTTTAAGGTGAGTATGTTTAATAGTTAGCCTCAACTAATGAATAGAGGAAGACAATTCCATTAAAATGAATAAATAGTGTATAATGCAGAGTGGCTATAATGAAGAATAAAATATTCTCTTTAAGATAGCATAATGAAACAAGAAGAAATGATAAATGAGGTGCAAAATGGAATATCAATATCCGTTAGATTATGATTGGTCAAATGAGGAAATGGTTACAATGGTGAAGTTTTATGAAGCGATTGAGAAAGCTTATGAAAAAGGAATTATAAGAGAAGAGTTAATGGGTTTATATCGTCGTTTTAAAGAGATTGTTCCATCGAAAGCAGAAGAAAAGAAAATTGATAAAGAATTTCAAGAGGTAAGTGGATACTCTATATATCGTGCTATTCAAAGGGCAAAAGAAGTCGAAGAACAAAAGCTTGTAAAAATGTAAAAAATATTTTGAAAAATAAAAACTGAAGTGATATAATGTGATAACAACTAAAAACGGACAATATAAATTGTCCGTTTTCTACTATCGATTACAAAGTGCATATAAAGGAAGGAGTGATTGCATCGTAGATTCAATCTTAGCAAGGAATTGTTCGTTGGTCATTGCTGAAAACTCCTCTGGTGATATATGAATACCAACTAATAATTCTGCTTTTTTTACAGTAGCTAATCGTTCAATCATCTTTTGTAAGTCTTCGGTTTCAAGTGTTTTATGTAATTTCACACTTGGTTTAGTATGGTCAATGGACCAAACGAAGTCATTTGGAATATTTGTTTTTAAATCATTTAAATGTTCTAAGAAGGCATGAGCCGTCTCAACTTTTTGTGGACACTCATAGATTAAACCAAAGTATATGAAGGCATGAGTACCCCATAAGCCGATTTGGAAATGCGGTAGCATTTTATATCCTCGTTTATTTGTTGAAAAAGCAACCCAAGTATCGTTTGGTGGATTGACTTTGCGGCGTGCGTGTTTTGCAACATGATAAAAAAAGTTCTCATCAGTTTGTTTGGATAAGTATTCTGCAAATTGTTCCCCTAAAGCTTCTAGCTTAGGATGAATGTTCGTTTTAATTGCACTCATTCGTTCTTCGAGACCATCAACTGTAAAGACATCAAAATCAGTTGACTTGAATGTTTGTATTGTCATGATTGTTCCTCCAACTCCTATTTTGCTTTTATTTTAGCATAGCTTGTACTATTCATAAAAAAAACAGCACAAAAAAATTTAAATAAAAAAATATAATTTTGTTGCATAGATGATTTATCCAACATAGTATAGTATAAAACAAAAAATCAGAAAATTGAATTAATTCTAGTCCGAGGGCAGACGAATATTGGGAGGAGGCAAATAATATGAGACAGGTGATTAATGCGTTAAAGAGAACAGATGCTGAAAAGAGAATACCGGTGCTACGTTTGGAGCTAGATTATGAATTAGCAACTTTATATGATGCGATGATGGAAGATGATAACCAGAAAAAAGAAGAGTGTGTACAAAAGTTAGAAGTATTAAGACTTGAAATGATTCGCTTAGAAGCGTAATAATAGTATATGTATAAAAAATTAGTTGGTGCGAACCTTATAAAGGGTTCGTTTTTTCTGTGAACAGTATAGATCGGAGTGTTTAAACATGCAAGAAGTATGGAAAGACATCGATGCACACGCCAAACGGTGGATTCGGGATGCAGGAGAGCATTTAATGGCATCAATGAAAAAAGCACTTATTATAGAAACAAAATCAAATGCAGCTGACTTAGTTACAAATATGGACCGAGAGATAGAACAGTTTTTAATTGGGAAAATTAAAGAAACATTCCCGAATCATAATATTTTAGGAGAAGAGGGTTATGGAGACGAGATAACGTCTTCTGACGGGGTTGTTTGGTTAATTGATCCAATTGACGGCACGATGAACTTTGTTCATCAAAAAAGAAATTTTGCGATTTCAATTGGGATTTATGAGAACGGTATCGGAAAGATTGGACTTATATATGATCCAGTGCATGATGAGCTATATCATGCAGTCAAGGGATCTGGAGCTTTTTGTAATGATATATCAATTCCTCCATTGGAAAAAGGAACTGTAGAGCAAGGTATTGTAGCTTTAAATGCGATATGGCTTACAGATAATCCATTGCTTAATATGGAAAGTATGATGGCACTTGTTAAGAAAGCAAGGGGCACAAGGTCATATGGCTGTGCAGCATTAGAGATGGTATACGTTGCAACAGGAAGAATAGATGCATATGTAACGCCGAGATTATCACCATGGGATTTTGGCGGAGGGCAGATAATTGTAGAAGAAGTTGGAGGTAAGGTGACGACATTCTCTGGAGCGCCACTTTCTATCATAGAGAAGAGCAGTGTGTTAGTTGCAAAACCAGGAGTGTATGAAGAAGTGTTATCGTTTATATGAGAGCAACAAAAAAAGTAAGAGGCTGTGTATAAGCTTCTTACTTTTTAGCGTTATTGTGATTTGCGCATTTTTCTTTTTGTTACAAAACCGTATCCAACTGTAACAAATGTGCCGATAATGCAAATAATAATACCGATTGGACTATTTTCAGCAATCATAATGCCGATACCGATTAAGAAAATAACACCGATAATTGCAGTTAATAAAAAGCGATATTGAATGTGTTCCATTTCTTCACCCTCCAATCTCATTTTACTTTCACAAAAGTAAGAATACAACTATATTTTCATTCTTGCTTTTATTTTAATTGCTATTGTATCCCCTTCGCTCTTATAATAGAGAAGGATTAAAAAGACATTAGGAGTTGGACATGTTGAAAAAACGACAAGATTTACGTAATATAGCAATTATTGCCCACGTTGACCATGGTAAAACAACACTTGTTGACCAGTTATTACGTCAAGCGGGGACTTTCCGTGCGAACGAACACGTTGAAGAACGCGCAATGGATTCAAATGATCTAGAAAGAGAACGCGGTATTACAATTTTAGCGAAAAATACAGCGATTCACTATGAAGATAAAAGAATTAACATTTTAGATACACCTGGTCACGCTGACTTCGGTGGAGAAGTAGAACGTATCATGAAAATGGTTGATGGTGTTTTACTTGTTGTTGATGCATATGAAGGTTGTATGCCACAAACACGATTTGTTTTAAAGAAAGCTCTTGAGCAAAACTTAACTCCAATCGTAGTTGTAAACAAAATTGACCGTGACTTTGCTCGTCCAGATGAAGTAGTTGATGAAGTAATCGACTTATTCATTGAGCTTGGTGCAAACGAAGATCAATTAGAGTTCCCAGTTGTATTTGCATCAGCAATGAACGGAACAGCAAGCTTAGATTCAAATCCAGCAAATCAAGAAGAGAATATGAAATCATTATTCGATACAATTATCGAACATATTCCAGCACCAATTGATAACAGCGAAGAGCCACTTCAATTCCAAGTAGCACTTCTTGATTACAACGACTACGTTGGACGTATTGGAGTTGGTCGCGTATTCCGCGGTACAATGAAGGTTGGACAACAAGTTGCTTTAATGAAAGTAGACGGAAGCGTGAAGCAATTCCGCGTAACGAAATTATTCGGTTACATGGGATTAAAACGTCAAGAAATTGAAGAAGCAAAAGCAGGGGACTTAGTAGCCGTTTCTGGTATGGAAGACATTAACGTAGGTGAAACAGTATGTCCAGTTGAACATCAAGATGCGTTACCATTATTACGTATTGATGAGCCAACACTACAAATGACGTTCCTTGTAAATAACAGCCCATTTGCAGGTCGTGAAGGTAAATACATTACATCTCGTAAAATTGAAGAGCGTCTTCGTTCACAATTAGAAACAGATGTAAGTTTACGTGTAGATAATACAGATTCTCCTGATGCGTGGATCGTATCTGGACGTGGGGAACTACATTTATCTATCTTAATTGAAAACATGCGTCGTGAAGGTTATGAATTACAAGTATCTAAGCCAGAAGTAATCATTAAAGAAGTTGATGGCGTAAGATGTGAGCCTGTAGAGCGCGTACAAATCGATGTACCTGAAGAATACACTGGTTCTATTATGGAATCTATGGGTGCACGTAAAGGTGAAATGTTAGATATGGTGAATAACGGAAACGGTCAAGTTCGCCTTACTTTCATGGTTCCAGCACGTGGTTTAATTGGTTACACAACAGAATTCTTAACATTAACTCGTGGTTACGGTATTTTAAACCATACATTCGATTGCTACCAACCAGTACACGCTGGACAAGTTGGTGGACGTCGCCAAGGTGTTCTAGTTTCACTTGAAACAGGAAAAGCATCACAATACGGTATTATGCAAGTTGAAGACCGTGGTGTAATCTTCGTTGAACCAGGTACAGAAGTATATGCTGGTATGATTGTCGGAGAACACACTCGTGAGAACGACTTAACAGTTAACGTTGTGAAAATGAAACAACAAACTAACATTCGTTCTGCGACGAAAGATCAAACTTCAACAATGAAGAAACCACGCCTAATGACTTTAGAAGAATCATTAGAGTACTTAAACGATGACGAGTTCTGTGAAGTAACTCCAGAATCAATTCGTCTACGTAAAAAGATTCTGGATAAGAGTGAGCGCGAAAGAGCTGCTAAGAAAAAGAAATCTGTTGAAGCGTAAAAATAAAAAAACAACGCCCTTTATAAAGGGCGTTGTTTTTTTATTTTGTTTATTTTTTAGAATATTTACTCTTTTTTGTGGACAGTATTTTTTTTGCGAGTTACTCTTGTATTAAGTGTATAAAGAAAATTGCATTTTACTGCTAGGGGGGGAAGAGTGTGTTAGAAAGGATGTCTTTTTTTGCAAAATTGTGTAAGGTAGATGAAAATCCAGAGTTAGGAATGTGGTTACTTTATGGGACGATTATTATATTAAGTGCTCTCGTTTATAATTTAGGGTTTGCTAGAAAGTTGTCTGTACTAAAAAATATTGTGATATACATATCATTAGCAATTGGATGCACAGTATTAACCTTTTTTGCTGTGTTTTTACCTGTTGGAGAAGGACTTGTTGTAGCGGCAATTGTACTTGGAATTTATAGACTGCGTTTGCGTCAAGCGAAACAACAAAAAGCAGGATAAGAAAGGGGAGTTTTCATGCGTTCAGTACAAGATGCACTATATAATTGGTTAACAATTAAAACAGTTGCGGAAGCACGTCCAGATGATAGTGCTGCAAAAGAAACATATTTGTTATTTCAAAATATGGTATATGAAGAACATAAATTAAGAAATGTGGAAGTCGAAAAGAACGAGGAAATGTATTTAATTACATATGAAATAAATGGAGAACGGAAATCTGCAAGGTTTCCGTTAGAAGCCATTGATTGTTTTTTGGATCAGATGAATCGTGAACCAGAAAAATATAAATAAGTCCTTATCTATATGAGTAAGGACTTATTTACATTTTACCAATCATCTTCGATTTTTTTATCACGATATAATCGGAAATTACCACTTGCATGACGTTCCATTGTACGCTCTGCAATTCGTTCCGAACATTCCATGCACATATATGTATGAATAGGGCGATTACGCAGTTTTTTTGCCATAGGATTTTCATCATCTAACATATCTTTTTTATCACAAATCATACATTTGACTCTCATTTCGTCACCTCAATACGAATTCTATCAGTATAAGTATATCATGGAAGTATAATGTTTTTGAATAATAGTGGGAAAAAATAATATTTTCGCAATTCAAAAAATAAGTTATGATAAGGATATACCAAGTATATTTGGAGGTGAAAATATGGCGAATGTAGTAGAGCCTACCTTAACAGAGGATTTAGTACAAACGTTGCGTAAAGAGTGTATTGTTATGATAGCAACGACAGATTTCGAAAAACAAGTTCCTAACGTAAGTGCTATTTCTTGGGTGTATGCAGTGAGTGAAACTAGTATTCGATTTGCAGTAGATCAACGTTCACGTATTGTGGAAAATATACGTCATAATACAGGTGTGGTATTGACTATAATGGCGAATGAATCCGTATTTTCTATAAGTGGTGCAGGTGAAATTTTGACAGATAGAATGGAAGGTATTTCTCTAAAATTAACTGTAATAGAAGTAAAGGTGCAAGAAGTGCGTGATGTTATGTTTTATGGAGCGAAACTTGCAATTGAACCAACATATGAAAAAACATATGATCTTCGGGCAGCGAAAAAGCTGGATAACGAAGTGTTAGTAGGGATAAGAGAATTATAAAGATGCTAAATAAGAAATTCGTTTATTCACTTTTGTAGTCGGTTATTGTGATTTAACGTTAATAATTATAATAAAAAGTAATATATTGAATAGAAATGAATAAAGAATAAATAAAAGGTTTAATGACTATGATTTTCGATTCTACCTCGTTTACACGGTACATATAATTATAACAATGGTTCGTCCATATTTTATGGATGAAACCCTTGTTCTACAAATTTAAAAGTGGAGTCAGGGGGTAACAGGTTGGATAAAATTTATGTGTTAGATACGAATGTACTTTTGCAGGATCCTTTATCTATTTTTTCATTTGAAACCAATGAAGTAGTGATTCCAGCAGTTGTATTAGAAGAGGTTGATTCGAAAAAACGTTATATGGATGAAGTAGGAAGAAACGCTCGTTATGTATCTAAGTTAATAGATAAATTTCGTGAAATAGGAAAGCTGCATGAAAGTATCCCGCTAGAAAACGGCGGAACATTTCGTATTGAATTGAACCATCGTTCATTTGTGCAACTACAAGATATTTTTGTAGAAAAAACAAATGATAATCGAATTTTAGCTGTAGCAAAAAATCTATCTTTAGAAGAACAGGAAAAAGAGGACGGGAAGTCTGTTATTTTAGTAAGTAAAGATGTACTCGTAAGGGTAAAAGCTGATGCAATTGGTTTGAAGGCTGAAGATTATTTAAGTGATCGCGTAATTGAAGTAGAAAATATATATTCTGGTTTTTTAGAAGGATATATATCAAAAGAACAATTGGATTATTTTTATGAGAAAGGTGAATTGCCTCTATCTGAAATTGCGAATCATCCTTTTTACCCAAATCAATTTGTAGTAATGAAAGATGCATTAGGGGGCTCTAGTTCTGCGCTTGGCATTGTGGATCACTTAGGGAAGAAGGTAAAGAAACTTATTTTTCACAATGAACAAGTGTGGGGGATACGACCACGAAACGTGCAGCAAATTATGGGATTAGAATTGTTGCTTCGTGAAGATATTCCGCTTGTAACGTTAACGGGGAAAGCCGGCACAGGAAAAACGTTACTTGCGTTAGCTTCGGGACTTATGCAAACAGAAGACTTAGGGTTATATAAAAAATTACTTGTGGCAAGACCAATTGTTCCAGTCGGAAAAGATATCGGTTATTTACCAGGAGAAAAAGAAGAAAAATTAAGACCATGGATGCAGCCAATTTTTGATAACCTAGAGTATTTATTTAATACGAAAAAGCCAGGAGAGTTAGATGCTATTTTAGCTGGAATGGGTTCGATTGAAGTAGAAGCCCTTACTTATATACGCGGGAGAAGTATTCCAGATCAGTTCATTATCATTGACGAAGCACAAAATTTAACAAAGCATGAAGTGAAGACGATATTAACTAGGGTAGGGGAAAAGAGTAAGATTGTATTGATGGGAGATCCTCAGCAAATTGATCACCCATATTTAGATGAATATAATAATGGCTTAACGTATGTTGTAGAGAAGTTTAAAGAACAGCGTATTAGTGGTCATGTGAAGTTTGTTAAAGGGGAGCGATCTAATTTAGCTCAACTAGCAGCAGATTTATTGTAAAAAGGAGTGAGCTTAAGCTCACTCCTTTTCTTTAAATAATTGTAAATTTACGGATGTTACGGATTGGATTTTGTTGATTAGATCCATCATTGAAATAGAGATGAACAGGCCCGTCTTCTTTTAATGGTTTTCCTTCTTTTGAAAAGCCTAGTATAGCATTTTTGACAGTTTCTAATGGAAGTGTCATTGTATGATCTACCGTTTCAATTTCAACTTGCGTAGCGTCCTCTAAAATTTCAGCGTTAGCAAGGAATGGATGAAATGGTATACCAAATGTTCCAGTAATCAGCTGTTCTTTTTTATATTTCTTTACACTTTGTTGTATCGGTGGGAAGGCAGCACCATCACGAATTTCACGATCCCAATGTTCTGAAGTGTTTTTTAAATAAGTTTCTAGTTCAGACGTGTTTTCTCTAGTTTCATCAAAGTAAGTTGTCAAATCTACTTTTCGATCATCAAAGATCCAAACAGTTGGATCAATAGTGATTGGAAAACGTACTTTTCCGTTAATAAATAAAATTTCGCTCATTGTTGTTCCCCCATTTGTGTTATACTCCCACTTTTCAGTATAATAGCATTAGACACTGTTGTCACAAAAAATGTTTCTATTGCAATTTATTAAAACTATCGCTAATATTAATAGATAGGATAGAGGAGAGTAGGACGGAAACGGAGGGAATCAATTTGGCGTCTGAGACAGTAGCAAATCATCAGGAAAAGGCACTAGCCCTTCTACAAGCGGATGCAGAGAAGATTTTAAGACTTATTAAGGTGCAAATGGACCATCTTACAATGCCGCAATGTCCATTATATGAAGAAGTGTTAGACACACAAATGTTTGGACTATCCCGCGAGGTCGATTTTGCAGTTCGCCTTGGTCTTATTGCAGAAGAACAAGGGAAAGCAATGTTAGGTGAGCTCGAACGTGAGTTGTCTGCACTTCATGAAGCATTTACAAACAAACAACAATAACGGGTTCAAATAAGGGGGCTCAAACTAAATTAGTTTGAGCTTTTTATTTGTATAATAAAGCAGGAAGAATCAATATACATATGGAATACAACAATAATTAAATTGAAACAGAAAGAGGAAATGAAATGAAAAAAGTATGGAAATCAATGGATTATTCATTGTTACTTCCTCTTGTTATCTTATGTGTGCTGGGAGTAATAATGGTATATAGTTCTAGTTCCATTGTTGCGATTTCGCGATTTGATAAACCAGCAAATTTCTTTTTTAAAAGACAATTAATTACTTTAGCTGCTGGAACAGTGTTATTAATAATTCTTGCTATTATCCCATATAAAGTGTGGAGAAAACGAATCTTTTTATTGGGGAGTTATGGAATTAGTGTTGCATTATTAGCAGCAGCTGCCTTTTTCACTAAGAAAGTAAACGGTGCAAACGGGTGGATATTTGGAATACAGCCTGCAGAATTTGTTAAGATAACAGTTATTCTCGTCTTAGCTCATTTCTTTGCCAAAAGACAAGAAACGAATACACCTGTTTCCAAAGGGTCAGGTCCAGTACTTATTGGTGTTGGTATAATCATGTTTTTAATATTAAAGCAAAATGATTTAGGTACTGATTTGTTAATTGCAGGAACAGTAGGAATTATGTTCCTTTGTTCGGGAGTACAGGTTAACTTATGGATTAAACGAATTGCTTTAACTTCTATAGTATGGATTCCGGCACTATATCTTCTTGGCAATTATGCATTAAATCCATATCAAAAGGCACGTTTTTCTGTTTTCCTTGATCCGTTTAATGATCCTCAAAAGGATGGATTCCAATTGGTGAATTCATTTATTGGAATTGCTTCTGGAGGGCTTAATGGTAGGGGATTAGGAAATAGTGTGCAAAAGTATGGTTATTTACCAGAACCACAAACGGATTTTATTATGGCAATTATATCGGAAGAACTTGGTTTTATAGGCGTAGCAATCATTTTGATTTGTTTATTGCTTATAATTATTCGATCATTTAGAGTCGCACAAAAGTGTACAGATCCATTTGGAAGTTTAATAGCTATCGGAATTGCAAGCTTGTTTGGAGTTCAAACGTTTATTAATGTTGGTGGTATGTCTGGAGTAATACCACTTACCGGAGTACCATTACCGTTTGTCAGTTACGGTGGTAGTTCTTTATTAGCTAATCTACTTGCGATGGGGATACTACTCAATATTGCTAGTCACGTGAAACGACAAGAGAAACAACAGAATGGATTAATGAAAGAAAAAGAACAAAATGGACCACATCTTGTAGTTGTAAAATAAAAACACATTGTGCTTTAGAGCATGATGTGTTTTTATTTTTAAGTAGTTTTAAATATGATGTACTAATTTCTCTTTCAGTTAAAAGATATATCACATTAAGTTAAATGTGATATACAATTAAGTTGTTAGAAAAGGAAGAGGTATGCTATACTATTTTTGTGAAACAAATTGCACAGAAAACTTATCATTTGTTAAAAAATAAGGTATGATGGATAAAAATAAAGTGAAGCTTTCTAAGTATAATATAATGTGGAAAGTGAAGAACTTCACGCTTTTTAAGGTGTGTATATATTTTATCTCTAGAGTGGTAGGAAAGTAGAGGGGGAAAATCATGACAAAGCTGCAACGTATTCAAAAAGTATTGGTAGCTAACCGTGGAGAGATTGCAATTCGTGTGTTTCGAGCTTGTTCGGAACTTGGATTAAAAACAGTTGCAATCTATTCTAAAGAGGATAGTGGTTCTTATCATCGCTATAAAGCCGATGAGTCCTATTTAGTTGGGGAAGGAAAAAAACCAATTGATGCTTATCTAGATATTGAAGGCATTATTGAGATTGCAAAAAGTAATCATGTAGATGCAATCCACCCTGGATATGGTTTCTTGTCAGAAAATATTCAATTCGCTAAACGTTGTGAAGAAGAAGGAATTATCTTTATCGGTCCGAAAAGTAAGCATTTAGATATGTTTGGAGATAAAGTGAAAGCAAGAACACAAGCGCAGCTAGCACAAATTCCAGTTATACCTGGTAGTGATGGTCCAGTAAATTCATTAGAAGAAGTCGAAAAATTTGCTGAAAAGTATGATTACCCGATTATTATTAAAGCATCCCTTGGGGGTGGCGGTCGTGGTATGCGTATTGTGCGTACTAGTGAGGAATTAGGAGAATCATATAATCGAGCGAAATCAGAAGCGAAAGCAGCCTTTGGTAATGATGAAGTTTACGTCGAAAAATTCGTTGAAAAACCTAAACATATAGAAGTACAAATTTTAGCAGATGAAGAAGGCAATGTTGTTCATTTATACGAGCGTGACTGTTCTGTACAACGTCGTCATCAAAAAGTTGTAGAAATTGCACCGAGTGTATCACTTTCAGATGATCTGCGTCAGCGTATTTGTGATGCTGCTGTGAAGTTAACGAAAAATGTAAATTATTTAAATGCAGGAACAGTAGAATTCCTTGTAAAAGATGATGAGTTTTACTTTATTGAAGTAAATCCACGTGTTCAAGTAGAACATACGATTACAGAAATGATTACGGGAGTAGATATTGTTCAATCACAAATTTTAATAGCTGATGGACATTCATTACATAGCAAAATGGTAGGTGTTCCGAAGCAAGAGGAAGTAGTTGTACATGGATTTGCAATTCAATCTCGTGTAACAACTGAAGATCCGCTAAATAATTTTATGCCGGATACAGGAAAAATTATGGCGTATCGATCAGGCGGTGGTTTTGGTGTACGTCTTGATACAGGAAATAGCTTCCAAGGTGCAGTTATTACACCGTACTACGATTCTTTACTTGTAAAAGTTACAACTTGGGCACTTACTTTTGAGCAAGCTGCTGCAAAAATGGAACGTAACTTAAAAGAATTCCGTATTCGTGGTATTAAAACAAATATTCCATTCCTAGAGAATGTAGTAAAACATAAAAACTTCTTATCAGGAGAATATGATACTTCATTTATCGATGCGTCACCTGAATTGTTCTTGTTCCCGAAACGTAAAGACCGTGGAACGAAAATGTTAAATTACATTGGTACAGTAACAGTAAATGGTTTCCCAGGAGTAGGTAAAAAAGAAAAACCAATATTCCCAGATGCTCGTATTCCATGTTTAAAACATTCAGAGCCAATCCAAAATGGAACGAAACAAATTTTGGACGAGCGTGGAGCGGACGGATTAGTAAAATGGGTACAGGATCAAAAACGTGTACTTTTAACGGATACAACATTCCGTGATGCACACCAGTCATTACTTGCAACTCGTATTCGTACAAAAGATTTACATCAAATTGCGGAGCCAACAGCGAGAATGTTACCGAACCTATTCTCAGCGGAAATGTGGGGCGGTGCAACGTTTGACGTTGCGTATCGTTTCTTAAAAGAAGATCCATGGGAACGATTACTAGATCTTCGTGAAAAAATGCCGAACGTTTTATTCCAAATGTTACTTCGTTCTTCAAACGCAGTTGGATACAAAAACTATCCAGATAATTTAATTCAAAAATTTGTGGAATGTTCTGCTCAAGCAGGCATTGATGTATTCCGTATTTTTGATAGCTTAAACTGGGTGGAAGGCATGAGAGTTGCAATTGACGCTGTACGAGACACTGGTAAAATTGCAGAAGCAACAATGTGCTACACAGGGGATATCCATGATCCACTGCGTAGTAAATATGATTTAAATTACTATAAAAATTTAGCAAAAGAGTTAGAAGCATCAGGAGCTCACATTTTAGGTATTAAAGATATGGCGGGCTTATTAAAACCAAATGCAGCATATGATTTAGTTTCTGCATTAAAAGAGACAGTGTCGATTCCAATTCATCTGCACACGCACGATACGAGTGGAAATGGTATATTAACGTATACGAAGGCAATTGAAGCGGGTGTTGATATCGTCGATGTAGCAGTGAGTTCTATGGCTGGTCAAACGTCACAACCAAGTGCGAACACGCTATACTATGCATTAGGTGGAAACGAAAGACAACCAGATGTTAATATAGATTCTTTAGAAAAACTATCTCATTATTGGGAAGATGTACGCAAATACTATGCACCATTTGAAAGTGGTATGAATGCGCCGCATACAGAGGTATATATGCATGAAATGCCGGGTGGGCAGTATAGTAATCTTCAGCAACAAGCGAAGGCGGTTGGTTTAGGAGATCGCTTCGATGAAGTGAAAGTAATGTACCGCCGTGTGAATGACATGTTTGGAGATATTGTAAAAGTAACGCCATCATCAAAAGTTGTTGGTGATATGGCATTATTTATGGTTCAAAACCATCTGACAGAACAAGATGTTTTAGAGCGTGGACATGCGATGGACTTCCCAGGGTCTGTTGTTGAAATGTTCTCTGGTGATTTAGGTCAACCGTATGGTGGTTTCCCGAAAGAATTACAAAAGATTATTTTAAAAGGGAAAGAGCCGTTAACAGTAAGACCAGGTGAATTACTAGAGCCAGTAGATTTCGAAGCATTAAAAGAAGAATTATTCCATAAACTTGGACGCGAAGTAACGATTTTTGATGTAGTTGCATATGCTTTATATCCAAAAGTATTTATGGATTATGAAAAAGTTGCTGAGCTTTATGGAAATGTATCTGTACTTGATACACCGACGTTCTTCTATGGTATGAGACTAGGTGAAGAAATTGATGTAGAAATTGAACAGGGTAAAACATTGATGGTTAAACTAGTATCAATTGGAGAACCTCAGCCGGATGGAAATCGTGTCCTTTACTTGGAATTTAACGGTCAACCACGTGAAATTATCGTGAAAGACGAGAGTGTAAAAGCAACAGTTGCACAACGTGTGAAAGGAAACCGTGAGAATCCAAATCATATTAGTGCAACGATGCCAGGAACGGTAATTAAAGTAGTTGTAAAAGAAGGCGATGAAGTGAAAAAAGGCGATTCTATGGCAATTACAGAAGCGATGAAAATGGAAACGACAGTTCAAGCGCCGTTCAATGGTAAAGTGAAGAAAGTATATGTTAACGATGGTGATGCAATTCAAACGGGTGATTTACTTATTGAATTAGATCACTAAAATAAAAAAAGAGCTGTGTAAAATACAGCTCTTTTTTTATTGCAAAAAATCCCTTGCCAATTCGGCAAGGGATTTTAGTTTTAAATTATTTTGTTTGTTTAGAAGTTAATTCGGCTTCTTTTGCATTCACTTTACTTCTTGTTCCTAACATAACTAAATAGCATAGTACGGCAAACAAGCAAGAAATGAATAGAGAATGTAACAATGCCATTGCTAAACTAGCGTTTGTAAATACAACTAAAACTCCTACTACAGCTTGAAGTGTAACAAGGATAAATGAAATGATCCATCCCCAATATACGACAGGTTGCTGTTTGTAATGGCGAATAGCGAGAATCATCGCGTATAGTATCCAAGCGAAAATTAACATTGCTGCAACTCTATGGCCCATTTGAACCCATTCATGTAGTTGAGTTGGCATAGGTCTGTTTTTGCTACATAAAGGAAAGTCTGGACAGGCTAAGCTAGCTCGTTCGTGACGTACTAAAGCACCTGTGTAGACGACGATATAACTGTAAATTGTTACACCATAAATATGAATTTTCATTTTTTTGTCCATAATAAGTGAACGTGCATCAAATTTTTGGTCAATTTCAAAGATAAGACACGTTAATAAAATGACAGAAGCAAATGAAATTAAGGAAATACCGAAGTGGATAGCAAGTACAGCTGGCATTTGGCCCCAAACAACTGCTGCTGCTCCCATTAATGCTTGTGCAACTAAAAATACGAAGGATAAAATTGCTAACGTTTTTGTTTCACGCACATGTTTATAATATTTCCAGGACAAAATACAAAGGAGAGTGACAAGAATTCCAGCTGATCCGGATGTTAATCGGTGGCTAAGTTCAATAATAGTTTCCATTGATAAATTAGATGGAACAAATTCACCGTTACAAAGTGGCCATGATTTACCACAACCTTGACCAGAACCTGTTTTTGTAACTAAAGCGCCTCCTAATAAAACTATTAATAAATCAAGGCTTGTAATGACTGCTAACCATTTAATAAAGCGTTGCAATCTCTTTCACCATCTTTCTGCTATGAAGTTATTGCGAAATATTTTCATTCCATTATGTATAGAATAAAACGCGCTAGTTCCTATGATATATAAAAAATAATAAAATAGCAAAGAAATGGAGGGGGAAGGAAAGGGGGAGAAAATAGGTGTAAAAACAGGGTTCCTAAGGAAAATTTTAGGTGGAAAATAGGCTATTTTGAAAAGAAATGGGGAGAATACGTGTTAAATAAGACAAAATAGTTTATTATAGAAGGTAACATCATGTTATGATAAGGACAAGTCAGAATGAAGTTTTTTATATTCGACACAAAAAGTTCATGTTTTCTTCACAAAATGTTCGGGAAATATGATTTAATATATTGGAGTATGGGCGTAGATTAGTAGTAGAATGGGTTAACAATGTTTCTACTGTAATAATATTGCTATATAGAAGCGAATTATTTCATTTGAAATATGCGCAAAAAGAAAGATGAAAGTTTTAAGAGGGGGTTAGAGTGATGAACCATGCAACAAGTGAGCTGCATGATGAGTCCGCTGTTACAAGTGTACCGGAAACAACTCGGTTACAAGATTTAAAAGCACTCGTTAAAATGGGGATTGTAAACTCAAATACACTTACTGTATTTACAGGATTTTGGTTGGCATTACACTTTAATGGATTAAGTGTAATGGACAATCTGGATAAGTTATTCTTTACAATCGTTGGTTCTGGATTAGTTATGGCAGGGGTATGTTGTTTAAACAACTACATTGATCGAGACATCGATCCATTAATGGAAAGAACAAAGACCCGTCCAACGGTTACTGGAAAGTATAAACCAGGATTTGCACTTACATTTGGACTAGTCATATTACTTCTTGGTTTTGTATTTTTATTATTAACAACACCAATGGCAGTCTTAATGGGATTTATTGGTGCTTTCACATATGTTGTTCTATATAGTTTATGGACAAAGAGAAAGTATACACTAAATACTGTTGTAGGTAGTATATCTGGTGCAGTTCCTCCTTTAATTGGATGGGCAGCAATCGATCCATCTTTAGGCCATCCAATTGCTTGGATGTTATTTTTAATTATGTTTATTTGGCAAATCCCACATTTCCTTGCATTAGCAATGAAACGTGTTGATGAATATCGAAATGCAGGAATTCCAATGCTTCCTGTAGTTCATGGATTTGAAATTACGAAACGCCAAATTATGATTTGGACAGTATGTTTATTACCACTACCATTTTATATGAGTGGACTAGGGATAACATTTATGGTAATTGCAACACTGCTTAACATCGGATGGATCGTTTTAGGATTTTATGGCTTCCGTAAGAAAGATGACATCAAATGGTCCGTGCAAATGTTTGTTTATTCCCTAAATTATTTAACAATCTTATTTGTATCAATGATTGTAGTTACATTCTTCTAAGACAACGACATAATTGGATTTCTTTACGTTGAGATTTACTTTACTTAACTATAAAGTACAATCTAATTCACAAGGAAAGTGGGGGTTGTTTGTATGAAGAAACAGTGGCGACTGCTTTCGTTCGTTTCACTGCTGGCTTTACTGTTAGGGGGATGCGGTAAAGCCTTTCAATCTACTTTAATTCCGCAAGGAGAAGTAGCAAAAATGCAATATGATTTACTTCTACTGGCGAGTGCAATCATGGTAGGAGTAGTACTAGTAGTTACTATTATTTTCTTATATGTAATTGTGCGTTTCCGACAAAAGAAAGGTCAGGAAGATTATATTCCAGAGCAAGTTGAAGGGAATCACAAGCTAGAAATTATATGGACAGTTATTCCGATTATTCTTTTACTAATCTTAGCTGTTCCAACAGTTACATATACATTCAAACTTGCTGATGTAAGTGCGATGGAGAAAAAGAATATTGATAAAGATACTATCGTTGTTGATGTAACAGCGAATCTTTATTGGTGGGAATTTTCTTATAAATCAGAAAAGATAGTAACTTCGCAAGATTTGGTCATCCCCACAGGTAAGAAAGTGTATTTAAATTTGAAGGGTGCCGATATTAAACACTCATTTTGGGTTCCATCTTTAGCAGGGAAAATGGATACAAATACAGACAATGTGAACAAAATGTGGTTAAAGGCAGATAAATCGGGCACTTATAATGGTTTTTGTACAGAATTTTGCGGCCCATCACATTCTTTAATGCAATTTAAAGTGAAAGCTTTAGATGAAAGCGAGTACAAAAAATGGCTTGCTGATATGAAGAAGATTGATGGGAAGAAAGAAGTAGCTTCAACAAAGGCGCAAGAGGGCCAAGAAATATTTAATAAAAGCTGTATTGGTTGTCATGCAGTTGGATCTAATGATAGTAGACCACCTTCCGCTCGTATCGCACCAAACTTAGCAAACTTTGCGGATCGCGATATGGTTGCCGGTATTGCCGAAAACAATGAAGAAAACTTAAAAAAATGGCTGAAAGATCCTGAAAATATGAAGCCAGGAAACAAAATGACTGGCAAATATGGCAACTTAACGGATGATCAAATTGATGCATTAAATGCATACTTACAAACGTTAAAAGTTGAAAAGTAAAGAGGGATTATTCGCGAAGGGGAGGTTGAAAACGTGAGTTCTGTAGCAAAAAAACAGGGGATGGGTGCTGTCATATGGGATTATTTAACGACAGTAGACCATAAAAAGATTGCCATTCTCTATTTAATTGCAGGTGGATTGTTTTTTGTAATAGGCGGAATAGAAGCTCTATTTATTCGCCTTCAATTAGCGATTCCTAACAACGCTTTTCTTGTTGGGGATGCTTATAATCAAGTATTAACGATGCACGGTACAACAATGATTTTCCTCGCAGCTATGCCACTCGTGTTTGCATTTATGAACGCCGCTGTACCACTTCAAATTGGTGCACGTGATGTAGCGTTCCCGTTTTTGAATTCACTCGGATTTTGGTTATTTTTCTTTGGTGGAGTATTTTTAAATTTAAGTTGGTTTTTAGGTGGAGCACCTGATGCAGGATGGACATCTTATGCATCTTTAGCTTTAGCCTCTAAAGGTCATGGTGTTGATTTCTATGTACTCGGCTTGCAAATCTCAGGTATTGGTACATTAATTGGAGGTATTAACTTCCTTGTAACCATTATTAATATGCGGGCGCCAGGAATGACGTACATGCGTATGCCGATGTTTACATGGACGACATTTGTAACATCTTCGCTTATATTATTCGCTTTTCCGCCGTTAACTGTAGGATTAGGACTTTTAATGTTAGATCGTTTATTTGGAACAAGTTTCTTTAATCCGGCATTGGGCGGGAATACAATTATATGGGAGCATTTATTCTGGATTTTCGGTCATCCAGAAGTATACATTCTTATACTCCCAGCTTTCGGAATATTCTCAGAAATCTTCGCGACATTTTCGAAAAAACGATTGTTTGGTTATTCATCGATGGTGTTTGCGACTGTATTAATTGGATTTTTAGGATTTATGGTATGGGCGCACCATATGTTTACTGTTGGACTTGGTCCAGTTGCTAATGCTATTTTCTCGGTCGCAACAATGGCGATTGCGGTTCCAACTGGTATCAAAATATTCAACTGGCTCTTTACAATGTGGGGCGGAAGTATTCGTTTTACGACACCAATGATGTGGGCAGTAGCTTTCATTCCATCATTCGTAATGGGTGGAGTTACAGGGGTTATGCTAGCATCTGCACCAGCTGATTATCAATTTCATGATAACTATTTCGTAGTAGCGCATTTTCATTATGTAATCGTTGGCGGTGTTGTATTTGGTTTACTTGCAGGAGCTCATTATTATTGGCCACTGATGTTTAATAAAGTATTAAATGAAACATTAGGAAAGATAACGTTCTGGCTATTCTTTATCGGCTTCCATTTAACGTTCTTTATTCAGCATTTCCTTGGCTTGATTGGTATGCCACGCCGTTACTACACATATCTTGAAGGGCAAGGGTTGGAAATGGGGAATATGATTAGTTCCATCGGAGCGGTGTTTATGGCTCTTGGAACGATTGTTCTTCTATTCAATGTAATTAAAACGACAGTATCAAAAGAAAAAGCTGGTCGTGATCCGTGGGATGCACGTACATTAGAATGGACAATGCCAGCACCGACACCAGAATATAACTTTAAACAATTACCATTTGTTCGCGGATTAGATCCGTTTTGGATTGAAAAACGTGAAGGTAATAAAGAGATGACAGCAGCGGAACCAGTTGGTGATATTCATATGCCAAATCCTTCGTTTTCACCATTTGTCATTTCTTTCGGATTGTTTATAGCGGCATTTGGTGCGATGTATATGCAGGGCGGAAAAGATAAGTTCTGGTTATTAGTAGCAATTATTGGTTTAATCATTACATTTGGCGCAATGTTCCTACGTTCAGTAATTGATGATCATGGGTATCATATTCATAAAGAAGATTTAGAGGATAAGGGGGGCAAGGCATAATGCATGTAGATGAAAAATTAACGAATGAAACATTTCCAGCAGAGCCTGAAAAAGCAACCCTTGAAGGGAAAAATAAGTTTGTCGGTTTTTGGTTATTTCTTGGAGGCGAAACAGTGTTGTTCGCTTCCTTATTCGGAACATATTTAGCGTTAAAGAATTCTACAAATGGTGGACCAACATCTCAAGAGATGTTCCAAATGCCACTCGTTTTCATTATGACGATGCTTTTATTAACGAGTAGCTTAACGAGTGTATATGCGATGTATCACATGAAAAACTTTAACTTTAAGAAAATGCAGCTTTGGTTACTAGTAACAGTATTGCTAGGTTTAGGGTTTTTAGGGTTTGAGATATATGAGTTTTATCATTATACACATGAATTTAAGCATACTATGAGAAGTAGTGCGTTTGGCTCTGCGTTTTATGCTCTTGTTGGTACACATGGACTCCACGTATTGTTTGGGTTATGTTGGATTCTAACATTAATCTTTAGAAATGCGAAGAGAGGTCTAAATTTATACAATGCACCGAAGTTTTATGTTGCATCGATTTATTGGCACTTTATTGACGTAGTTTGGGTGTTTATTTTCACTGTAGTATATTTAATGGGAATGGTGGGATAAACAATGGCGATAAAGCAAACGAATAATTCTAAAGTTGATCTTGTTTATCGGAAGAGAAAAAGTGCGGAGGAAATGAGGCATCAAGTTATTACGTTTGCATTAATGATTTTTTTAACATTAGTTGCATTTGTAGCGGTGGCGTATCCAAAAACTTTTAGTCCGATTTTCTCTGTACCGTTTATTTTACTATTAGCAGTGGTACAAGTAATTTTTCAATTGTATTATTTTATGCATATGAGTCATAAAGGACATGAAGCAGCAAGTTTCTTTCTTTACTCTGGTCTGCTAATAGGGTTAATTACAATTTTAGCTTTTATGACAATCGTGTGGATTTGAAAAGTGAAAAATAAGGGAGCTTGTGTTGTCACAGCTCCCTCTTCATATTATGAGATAACCTTACGAAGGTAGGTGTGAAAATGAGTAACTTGTGGATATTTGGTTTTCAGGCTTTATGGAGTCCAATCTTTTTATTATTTATGCTTTCGATTCTTATTGGGTACTTCTTAATTATTGGGCCATATAGAATGCGATTTGAAAATGCGACGAAGGTAAGTAAGAAGCAAATTTTTTATTTTACGACTGGTATTGTTCTTTTGTATTTTGTAAAGGGAGGGCCTATTGATTTAATTGGCCATATTATATTTAGTGCTCATATGTTTGAAATGGCAGTCATGTATATTGCAGTTCCACCGTTACTGTTGCTTGGTATACCAATTTGGTTATATCGTTACATTACTTCTTTTAAGTTTGTTCAAATTATATTAAAGGTATTTGCTAAACCGCTTATTGCGTTATTTGTATTTAACGGCCTGTTTTCTTTTTATCATTTACCAGTTGTTTTTGATACGGTAAAACAAAGTCAAATAGCTCATCCTATTTGTCTCGCTATATTGTTTTTTACAGCAATCATGATGTGGTGGCCGATGTTAAATCCATTACCAGAATATCAAACATTAAGTGATATAAAGAAACTTGGTTATATGTTTGCTAATGGCATATTATTAACGCCTGCTTGTGCGTTAATCATTTTTGCGACAGCCCCGTTATTTGCAACGTATACGGATCCGGCTGCTTGGATGAAAGCGATGGAACTATGTGTACCAGCGGGCACTTTATCAGATTTAAATATAACGGGACCAGAATTTTTGCACTGGATGCCAGTCGTACAAGACCAGCAAACTGGTGGTATCATAATGAAAATTGTCCAGGAAATAGTGTACGGTACAATTATAGGCTATGTATTCTTTAGATGGGCACGTAGAGAACGTGAAAAGGATAAGGAGCAGTTGCAACAATTGCCGCCGTATTTACAGACTAAGTAAAAAAAGTGTATGGGATTCCATGCGCTTTTTCTTTTTAGTTTTAGCTACCTTAAAAGATTGAATTTTCTAATTTTTTATGTTAAGTTAGTGTAGGCGTGTACTAAAAGTGGAGATAAAATTTACTACTAGCTTTCATGCGTAATAATTCCATATGTAGTGCAAGTTTTTTAGAGAGTTACAAATATATATTGTTATCTTTAATAAACACGAACTATTTTAAGGGGGAGTTTAAATGGGTAGTAGTGGAAGTATGGTAAAGCCGATTAGTGGTTTTTTGACAGCACTAATTCAATATCCAGTACCAGTAGTAGAATCGCGTGCAGACATTGATAAACAAATTCAACAAATCATAAAAACAATTCATTCGACCAAATCAGGTTACCCTGGTTTAGAATTGATAGTATTTCCTGAATATAGTACACAAGGGCTCAATACAAAAAAATGGACTACAGAAGAATTTTTATGTACAGTGCCTGGGCCAGAAACAGACTTATTTGCTGAGGCATGTAAAGAATCTAAAGTATATGGTGTTTTTTCAATAATGGAGAAAAATCCTGATGGTGGAGAGCCATATAATACAGCAGTTATTATTGATCCACAAGGTGAAATGATTTTGAAGTATCGTAAGCTAAATCCTTGGGTGCCAGTCGAGCCTTGGAAAGCTGGAGATTTAGGCTTACCTGTTTGTGATGGACCTGGAGGAAGTAAATTAGCTGTTTGTATTTGTCATGATGGCATGTTCCCTGAAGTAGCTCGTGAAGCGGCCTATAAAGGTGCAAATGTCTTAATTCGTATTTCTGGATATAGTACACAAGTTAGTGAACAATGGATGCTAACCAATCGTTCAAATGCATGGCAGAATTTAATGTATACATTGTCGGTAAACTTAGCGGGTTATGATGGCGTATTTTATTACTTTGGTGAAGGACAAGTATGTAATTTTGATGGGACTACTTTAGTACAGGGACATCGAAATCCTTGGGAGATTGTTACTGCTGAAGTATATCCAGAACTAGCAGATCAGGCTAGATTAGGATGGGGATTGGAAAATAATATATATAATCTAGGTTCAAGAGGATATGTAGCAACTCCTGGTGGGGTGAAAGAAAATCCATATACGTTTGTAAAAGATTTAGCTGAAGGTAAATATAAGGTTCCTTGGGAAGATGAGATTAAAGTAAAAGATGGATCTATTTATGGATATCCAGTAAAAAAAACGATTCATTCTTAGGGAAGGGAAATAAAACAAGCGCATCATATTGATGCGCTTGTTTTTGTTAATCAATAATTTGAAATTCTTTTAACTCTTTTTCGACATTTTGTAGGAGTTGTTCGCTTTTTTGAAGTACATTCGTTGGGAAAGTCTCATCATCACCATATTCAACGCCGTGAGGATAATAATGTTTTCCTAATAAGGGGGGAAGTAGTTTTACTTCAGCGTGTCTACTGCCAATGTCACCTTCAACAGCAACTCCTTGCACTCGTAAATAATAAACATCCTTTAATATTTCAAATTTATAATCGTATGTAACTCGCTCATAATCCCACTGTCCGGCAAGTACGAAGTGGTTGTTTTCCATGATTTCAGTTAAAAGAGTTAATTCAACGACGGCTCCATTAAATTGCGTATTTGTAAATTGCATATAATACCTCCTTTTTTAATGTTACACCATTATTTTTATAATAGTATGAATAATAAGAAAGTGCAATTCATATTGAGAGAAAAGGGATAATCCAGACTTTTTTCACAAAAATATGATATAGTGAAAAGAGTACGGTACACACAAAAAGAAAGAAAAGGATTTGTGTATATCTCAATTTTATGTTTTGTTCAGGAGGTATATCGTTTGAAGAAATTATTGCGTATCGTAATGATTACATTTTTAATTTTAGCTGTTGATTTATACGGGAAATTACTCGTTTCACAATATATATTAACCCCATCTCAATCAAAGCAAGAAAATAAAATTGTGAAAAAGAAAAAGCAAATTAAGGAAGACTCCTCAGACACTGTTTTAAATATGATTGGTGAAGACTCTGAAAACTTATTAGCGAAGTGGGGAGAACCCTCTCGAATAGAGCCATCTGCATACGGATATGAATGGTGGGTATACAACCAGGATTTAACTCAGTATGTTCAATTTGGAGTTTCTGAACGTAAAGTTGTAACGGCATACGCAGCTGGTGAACAAGTTAAGGTTCCACCTTATTATATAAATGAAAAATATGAAGAAGTATATAAAAAAAGTCCGCTTTCGCATGAAATTTCATTAAAAAGAGGGAAAAATAGTTATCAATTTGAGCTATCTGATACCGAAGTCATGGAACAACCGTTAATACCTGTAGAAGATGGATGGGCGCAATTGTATTTTGATCAATTTACACATGAGCTTATTGGTGTTCGTTATATGGATGATGAAACTTTATTACGCCAAAGACCGTATCAGCTCGTTTATTCAGGTGAATTAATAGCAGAACAACCATTGACTCCAGAAAAAATAAAACAAGTAGAAAATGGGAATATGCAACAAATTTTTGATTTAACAAATATCATTCGAAGTCGTCATAAATTACCATTATTAACATGGGATCAGGAAACAGCAGATGTTGCTGTTGGTCACAGTAAAGATATGAAAGACAATAATTATTTTTCTCATGACTCACCTACATTAGGTACACTAGGAGATCGTTTGCAGCGCGGGAAAGTAGGATTTCAACTTGCTGGTGAGAACATAGCGGCGCAACATAGTGATGGAATTGCGGCAGTGCAAGGTTGGTTAAATAGTGAGGGGCATAGAAAGAATTTATTAAATGAACAATTTACAGGATTAGGTGTTGGTGTATACGATAAATTTTATACACAAAACTTTATTCGAAAATAAAGTGAAATTGTAAGCGGTGGGGTGTTAACATCACCAAATTAGTTACTTCGTATTCACTGAATTGTAGGTGGGAATCTGACCGTATGCAAATAGCAGAAAAAAAGGTGCATGAATCGTCTAAAAATAGGCGAACCATGCGCCTTTTTTTTCTTACTATATAGTAGATATACATGGAGAGGTGAGGATTATGCCAACAACAAAAGGACCGTTACATCCATCGGTTCAACAGTTTAAAGAATTTGTAAACCATCACCCTAAAATGGTTCATGAGGTTAGAAGTGGTCATAAAACATGGCAACAATTTTATGAAGAATGGTACTTACTTGGTGAAGAAGATCCAATATGGGCAACTTATAGACCGGATGGAGCGCCTGCGTTTTCTTCGGTAAAAGAAAATAAAAAAGAAAAAGATAATCGAACTGAAGAGGAAAAAACTGCTGATGTGATGGGGCAAATGCTTTCTTTTTTTAAAAAGTTGGACGTGGAACAAATGCAGAACCATTTAGCCAATGTGACGAGTGCAATCGGGAGCGTGCAACAAGTTATTCAGCAATTTCAAGGTAACCGTACGCAGCAAGAGCAAAGTACTTCAGAAAATAACCCATTTTTCTTTCAAAAGGATTAGGGGGAAAGATGATGAGAGCAGAAATTATGGAGTTTATAAAGGCTGATGAGGATTTATCTCGCTATATTAGAGAGCAACCGTACTGGTATAGAAAATTAACACGAAATCCTGAAGAAAAAGAGGCTTTTGAGTTAGCGGCGATGCAACATTTCAAAAAAACAATACCAGATAAAGTGGAAAAGTTTCAAAATCAATTGGCCGTTGCTTCGATCATGATTGATATGTTTCAGTATATGAAGCAACAAAATGCAACCTAATTGGAAGTGAAAAATATGTCCGTCATGCAGAACTTTTGTTACAATAGAGGTTGATTATTTAAAAAGGAGTTGCAGCATGACGGAAATTTGTTTAGTACGACATGGACAAACTGATTGGAATTTTCAAGAAATTATTCAGGGGCGAGAAGATATTCCGCTTAATGAAGTTGGTAAGAAGCAAGCGAGTCAGAGTGCAGCTGCTTTACAAGAAGAAACGTGGGATATCATTATAAGTAGCCCGTTAATTAGAGCGCAAGAAACGGCTAATGAAATTGCAAAGACAGTTGGATTACAATCGATTTTATTAGATGAGCGATTTGTTGAACGGAATTTTGGAGAAGCTTCAGGGAAGCCGGTTGCGGCTGTTAGAGAGTTGATTGCTGAAGGTAAAGTAGAAGGTATGGAGCGAGATGAAGAGATTGTAGCTCGTTGCTTTGCTGCTTTAGAAGATGTTGCGACAACTCATTTTGGCAAACGTATTATTATTGTTGCTCACTCACACGCGATAAAAGCGATTTTACATGCCATTGAACCAGATGAAATTACATTTAAGACACCATTAAAAAATGCGTGTATTAGTTATATGAAACAAAATAGTGGAAAGTGGGATGTTCTTAAATATAATATAGCGGAACATATTAATGTATAAGTGTGTACGGATATAGTGTAAAAATAGTTTCATTATATCTTTCTTTTGAGTAAGTCACTTCAATTAGTAGTTCTAATCTAAATGTGGTATGATGGATACTCGGAGGTGTCTCTCATGATTGTAGCGACGCTAGAAAGCGTATTAATATTAGATAAGGCAGAGCAGCTTGCAAAAGCGATTATCTGTTCAGATATAGCAGAAGATTATCGTAAGTATTATAGAGAATTACATGAAGATATGGAACTTCAGACGCTCATTCAGCAATTTACAGCGATGAAAGAACGGTATGAGGAAGTACAGCGTTTTGGAAAATACCATCCTGACTATACTACCGTGTCAATGAAAACGAGAGAATTAAAGCGTTCTGTGGACTTACATGATAAGGTTGCAGCTTTTAAAAGAGCAGAAACTGCTTTGCAGAAGTTATTAGACGAAGTTAGTGTAGCAATCGGTTCGGAAGTGTCTTCTTCCATTAAAGTGCCAACAGGAAATCCATTCTTTGATGCTGGTGGCTGTGGTGGAGGTTGTGGTACTGGCGGAGGTTGTGGTTGTAAAAAAACGGGGTGATGTACCCCGTTTTTTAGAAGTTGGAAGAAAACGTATACAGAGTTTGTCCTGTAATGTTATAAATTTCTGATTGGTTTTCATAGAATATAAAATATATGTTTTTAAAAGGAGAAGATGGAGAAGATTATGTTCGGGCAACGACAAAGTATGATTGTTTATTTACATTCATTGAAACATGCCAAGATTTTAAGGAAATATGGTAACATACATTACATATCAAAACGATTAAAATATGCTGTAGTATATTGTGATATGGAACAAATTGAGCATATGATGCATAAGTTGAACAAACTTCCTTTTGTGAAAAAGATAGAACAGTCGTATCGCCCGTATTTAAAAACGGAATTTGAAAATTCCCGTCCTGATCGAGCAAAAGAATACGATTATAGCTAATAGAAAAAATCCCCGGCTAAATTTAGCCGGGGATTTTTCACTTGAAATAACGTGTTATTTCATCGGAGGAATGAAATTGTTCATTCGTAAAATACCAATTAAATGATTAAAAAATAGTTCTTTTTCTGGGAAAGTTGTAGATGGTTTTACAGTAAAGGTAGCCACTTTTTTTCCGAGTTGTTCTGCCGTTTCTTCAAATAAAATGACACGTTTACTTTTTTTATTTTCAAATACAGGAATGCCTTCACGACATATGTATAATGGTTGGAAATCACCAGTAGTAGTTGGTTTTAATATTACAACAAGCGAACATACTTTTTTATCGTTTTTTATCGTTTCAAATTGTAACATATGTGCTATACGTTCTTGATTTGTTTTGGCAATTTCAAGTAATTCATATAAATCAGAGTAGCCTTCTCCAAGTTCTATAAAGCGTTGAATCATATCTTTTCCTCCTCTTTCTTTTACTGTACCATTTCACTTTTTAAATGAAAAGCACACAAAGAAAAAAAACCCTGCATAGCAGGGCCCTTCTTATACTAGCATGTACTAGTAAGAAGGCAAAGGGAGAGGAGAAACCGGAGGAAGAACTTATGGGGAAACGTAAGTCTTCTCCGCGGTTGGCAACAACATCGAAGGTGATGTTGTTATAATTATTTATGTCCAATCTAAATGAAGATATACATAATGAAATTAAATTTTATGTTGGGCTTTTTATTTTTCTTTTTTTTATTTTGTGATAGGATAAAAAAGATAAAGTGGAACTAATATACATATTGGGTTCATATTAGTGAATGATGAGATGAATACATAAAAATAACGAGAGGTTATTTGAGGCCGAGTTTTCCTATAGTTAGGTGAATGTGGTTTGTTAACGGTTACCGAAGTGGGAATGGCTTTCTATAATCGCTCGATAGATTGAAATAAAGGTAGTGACAACAGATGAGAGTAGTTTCAGGAAAATGTAAAGGACACCCACTTAAAGCGGTTCCTGGTAATACAACACGTCCAACGACAGATAAAGTAAAAGAATCTATTTTTAATATGATAGGTCCTTATTTTGATGGTGGTATCGCCCTTGATTTATTTGGTGGTAGTGGTGGTCTTGGAATTGAGGCTTTGAGCAGAGGGATTGATAAAGCAATTTTTGTTGATCGGGATAGTAAAGCGATAAAAGTAATTCATCAAAATTTAGAAAGTTGTAGAGTACAGGAACAAGCTGAAGTATATCGAAATGATGCTGAACGTGCAGTAAAGGCGCTAATAAAACGTGAAATGTCATTCGATCTTATATTGATAGATCCTCCATATAAAGAGCAAAAAATTGTATCTTTAATTAGTATAATGGATCAACATGGATTGCTACATAGTGATGGATTAATTATGGCAGAGCATGGTAATGATGTAGTTTTACCTAATTCAATAGGAAGGCTTGTAAAAGTACGAGCTGAGAATTATGGGATTACTGCAATATCGATTTATAAGTATGAAGGTGAGGGGACAGAATGACAAGTATAGCTATTTCTTCAGGAAGTTTTGATCCAATTACCCTTGGGCATCTGGATATTATTAAAAGGGGAGCAAAAGTATTTGATGAGGTGTACGTAGTCGTTTTAAACAATTCATCAAAAAAACCATTCTTTTCAGTTGAAGAGCGATTAGAATTAATTCGAGAAGCGACAAAGGATATCCCGAATGTAAAAGTAGAT
This sequence comes from Bacillus cereus group sp. Bce041, assembly GCF_052646455.1. Lineage (NCBI taxonomy): Bacteria > Bacillati > Bacillota > Bacilli > Caryophanales > Bacillaceae > Bacillus > Bacillus cereus group sp. Bce041. The sequence continues at coordinate 231,854 of NZ_JBQXON010000001.1, read as the reverse complement.
TCACATAGTGGGCTATTAGTAGAGTATGCAAAAATGCGTAATGCAAATGCAATATTACGTGGTTTACGAGCAGTTTCTGATTTTGAATATGAGATGCAAATTACTTCTATGAATCGAAAATTAGATGAAAATATTGAAACATTTTTTATTATGACAAACAATCAATATTCATTTTTAAGCTCGAGTATTGTAAAAGAAGTTGCGAGGTATGGAGGAAGTGTAGTAGATCTTGTACCTCCTATTGTAGAACGTGCTTTAAAAGAAAAGTTTCAAACCCCGTTAAAGTGAACGGGGTTTTTCTTTATATGTGCGCAAAAATAATAAAATAACATATAAGTATAGACAAAATAATGTGAAAATTGGTCCATAATGTATAAAAGATGTCCAAATTTCATGTAGTATAGAAGGATGTTCGGATAAAAATACAGGAATATCTTTTGGTATAGGCGAGAAAGAACTCACTTTCTCATAAAATGGTGTCCAAAATACAAATGTAAAAATAGGGGCAAGAATACTTTGAATAATTCGTGCGAAAAAATAGGGTTTAAATCGGATATCTGTTTCAGCTAATATGCTAGCAACTTGTGCCTGAATAGAAAGACCACTAAATGCTAAAATGAAGCTTGTTACCATAGCTTGTTGTAAGAGCGGTGTTTCATTTATTTGACTAATCATTTGGCTTCCGAGTGTCATTTCGAAAATACCTGATAATATAGGTATACTAAAATCTGTACTTAGTTGGAAGAATGATAAAATATGTTGCATAATAAAAGAAAGAGCTGCTGTAATGTGAAATACAGTAATCATTTTATTTAACACAGAGAATAAAATAATAAATCCGCCAATCATAAGTAATGTTTGAATAGAAGAAACAATGGCATCCCCAAGTAATTTACCAATTGGTCTTTTTTCTTGTAAGCGTGTCTCGTGAAGGATTAAAAAAGGGTTTTGAAAGCGACGTTTTTTTGTAGTGTGTGTATTAATTTTGTAAGCGGTATTATCGCCGTAAAAACGCATAATTAATCCGACAGCAAAGTTACTGAAATAATGGGCAGCGGCTAATATAATTCCTAATTTCGGATTATTAAAAAAACCGATAGACACAGCACCGAAAATAAAAAGTGGATTAGAAGAATTTGTGAAAGAAACGAGGCGCTCTGCTTCAATCTGAGTTAAAAGATTGCTTTTTCGTAGTCTAGCGCTTAATTTGGCGCCTGCAGGGAAACCAGAAGCCATTCCCATCGCCCAAACAAATCCGCCTATCCCTGGAACGCGAAAAAGTGGGCGCATGAGTGGTTCTAATATAACGCCAATAAATTTTACAACACCGATACTAATTAGAAGTTCCGCAATGATGAAAAACGGTAGTAGTGAAGGGAATACAACTTCCCACCATATATTTAACCCGCGAATAGAAGCTTGCAAAGCGGCTTGGGGGTGGAGTACAAGAGAAAAGGTTAAAAATAGCATTGATATGGTAAGGAAAGCGGTTTTCCATTTTTCATACATGTAAGTAAATCCCCCTTTGTCCCAAAAAACGTTCATTTCAGTATACGTGGATACGTAGTGAATTTAGACCATAAGTATGAAAAAGGAATGAAAAAAATTAAAGGGTGAGAAAAATGAAAGAACCAAAGATTGGTTTAGCACTTGGGTCTGGAGGAGCGAAAGGGTTTGCTCATATTGGTGTAATAAAGGTTTTAAGGGAAGCGGGTATCCCTATTCACATGATTGCAGGAAGTAGTATGGGGGCGCTAATAGGTACGTTTTATGCGGCAAGTAGTAACGTTGAAAGATTGTATAAATTAGCATCTGTTTTTAAGCGGAAGTATTATTTAGATTTCACGGTACCGAAAATGGGATTTATTGCTGGAAAACGTGTCAAAGATATGATTAAAATGTTTACATATAATAAAAATTTAGAAGAGTTAGATATCCCGACGGCTGTTGTGGCTACTGACATATTGAAGGGGGAAAAAGTGGTTTTTACAAGTGGGCCAGTTGCAGATGCGGTGAGGGCTAGCATATCTGTTCCTGGAGTGTTTGTACCAGAAAAAATAGATGGAAGATTATTAGTGGATGGTGGAGTCATTGATCGCATCCCAGTATCGGTTGTGAAAGAGTTAGGGGCCGATATTGTTATCGCTGTTGATGTATCTCCAATTAAGGTAAATGGCGATGTTACGTCCATTTATGACGTAATCATGCAAAGTATTGAAATTATGCAGCATGAGCTTGTAATGAATCGGCAAATTGCATCGGATTTAATGATGCGACCAGCTGTAGAGCAATTTAGTTCACGTGCTTTTACAAACATTGAAGACATTATTCGAGTTGGAGAAGTAGAAGCAGAAAAACATATTTCAAATATTTATTTATTAATTGAGCAGTGGAAGGAGAAACATAATGTTTAAGCGTTTTCGGTTTATATATGCAATCTTAATAGGGGTTATATTGGCGATGTTACTTGTTTACGTACGTTTACCGTATTATATAACAAAACCAGGAATGGCTGCCAAATTAGAGCCTTATGTTCAAGTTGAGGGTGGAACGAAAGAATCTGGTGATTTTATGCTTGTTACGGTTTCAATGGGACCAGCAAATGTGGTGAATTTAATAGCGGCACAGTTTAATAAATATACACATATTTCGAAAGCGGAAGAAATATTGCAAAAAGGTGAGAGTGATGAAGAATATCAATTTCGCCAAAATTATGCGATGAAAGATTCGCAAAATGCAGCGATTTATAATGCATATAAACGTGCAAATCGCTCAGTATCTTTTGAAAATAAAGGTGTATTAGTTGCTGGTGTGGTAAAAGGAATGCCGTCAGAAGGAAAGCTTAAGCTTGGTGATGTTATTATAGCTGTTGACGGAAAAACATTTGAAAAGACGGAGCAATTTATTGAATATATGACAGGGAAAAAAGAAAATGATGCTGTAAGTATTGAGTACATGAGAAATGGAAAACAATTGAAAGAGAATTTAAATGTAAAGACGATTCCTAATGGGAATGGACGTGTCGGTATAGGTGTTTCTATCGTTACGGAAAGAGAATTAGTGGTCGATCCGAAAGTGAAAATTAATTCTCATGAAATTGGTGGACCATCCGCAGGTTTAATGTTCACATTAGAAATATATAATCAACTTGTGGAAGAAGACTTAACGAAAGGACATGAAATAGCTGGAACAGGTACAATTAATGAAAAAGGAGAAGTGGGCCCGATTGGTGGTATAAATCAAAAAGTGGTGGCTGCTAGCGATGCTGGGGCTGAAGTGTTCTTTGCGCCAAATGAAAAAGGTGCGGAGAAATCGAACTATAAAGATGCACTTGAGACTGCAAAGGATATTAAAACAAAAATGAAAATTGTACCAGTGGATACGCTGGATGATGCGTTAACATATTTAGAAAAGATGGATAAGGAAAAAACCTCTCTGAAATAGAGAGGTTTTTTATAGGAATTTTGTAGTTGTTTCATCATAGCGAATAGGATGGTGTGTTATATCCTGTTTTAATAGTTGTGTGCGTAACGGTTCGTGCATGATGGAGAAATATACAGAGTTTGCTTTTTTCTCTATATCTAAAGCGGCATGGTCGAATGTTTTTGTATGAGTAAGGATTGAAAGTTCGATTTTTTTCTTATTTTTTGAAAGGTAAGTTTGTCCTTTTTGTGACATGCCTAGCAGGCGAATATATGGTGCGTGTTGTTCTATATTTGCGCTACGTATATCCTCTTTTGTTGTGTTTGTTAAAATGTGTGTACAAGCTCTTTGTAATCTAGTCCATGTATAACGTTTTGTTTTTAATGCTTCCATGAATGAATAGAAGGAGGAACTGTTTTGTATTTTTGATAAAATACGATGCTCTAAACCTTCTTCTATTTCATATATATGTCGTAAGTCCTCTGGAGACATCGTCATGAGTCTATATTTAAAAAATGAAAAGTATTGTTCCCAATTATGTAATATCCCGTAGTTTTGTTTGTAATTTGCTAAAAGCGAAGTGGTTGCCTGTGGGAGAAAAGGTTCAATTGTTGTAAATGATCCTTCTTCGCTAAAGAGTTGTTTTCGGATGCTTGTCGCGCTTGCAATATGTTGGTCATTAAATGTTTCATCATGATAATGAGAGGCAAATCTTTTTATAGTTTGAGCTTGTATAGAGCTATTTTGTGACAGAATTGCTTTCATATATTGGAAGCCTAAAATATTATTTGGTTGTGACATATCTATGTTTTTTTCAGATGTTAAAATGTGTGAGAAAGCATCCGATGTTGCTTTTGCATAACTATTACCAGCGTCCATGAATTGTTTTACAAGGCAGTTAAAAGTCTCTTCTTCGTTTTTTTGTATGGAGATGGTATTATAAAAATTTTCGATTTGTCCATCCTCACTACCGAAACAAATTTCGGAAACACGCAGGGCATTTAAAATGGAAATAGCACCATTTGCGAAGGTTTCAGCCTTTTGTGTTGCGAAGACGTATGGAAGCTCTACAACAAGGTCTACGCCGTTTGCTAAGGCCATTTTAGTGCGATACCATTTGGAAATGAGTGCGGGCTCACCACGCTGTAAAAAAGGACCACTCATAACGGCAATTATTATATCGGATTGTGTTAACTTTTTTGTCTGTTGCACATGATAAAGATGACCGTTATGAAAAGGGTTATATTCAACAACAATACCACCAGCTTTTATGGTAATCTCTCCTTTCGATGTAGCATCTTTTTGAAAAACGTGATACTCTATATATTATTTACTATGATGACTTCATTATAGTGTAAAGAAAAAACATTGACAAATATAAAATGGCTAGCTATAATTTTGTTTGTTGCCTTGAGGTGATATGATATGAAATGGTCCATCCATCAATTGAATAAATTGAGAAATAAAGGATTGACATTGGATGAGATGGTAGATGTAAGTGAGCTAAAAGAGGTCGAGAAAGATATTCGTGAAATTAATCCTGTTCATGTAACGGGAAGAGTTGATTTTGGCTCCGGTAAGTTTACGTTTCATCTACATATAACTGGAAGCATGGTTTTACCATGTTCTCGCTCTTTAGTAGATGTGACATTACCATTTGACATTAAAACAACTGAGGTGTTCCAAACTTCACAAGAAGAATTTGAAACTGAAGCTGAAATTCATTCTTTAGAAGGAGAAGTACTTGACTTACTGCCCGTAATCAAGGAAAATATACTTTTGGAGATTCCAATGCAAATTTTCAGTGATGATGTTTCTGGTGGAGCACCGACGCAAGGTCAAGACTGGCAAGTGATTTCGGAAGAAGACAAAGAAAAGACTGTTGATCCAAGATTGGCAGGACTTGCAAAGTTTTTTGACAAATAATCGGAAGACTGGTTCAGGCCTTCATATGAAAATAACTATTTCTTTTAAGGAGGTGGGAAGAATGGCTGTACCTTTTAGAAGAACTTCTAAAACAGTAAAAAGAAAGCGTCGTACGCATTTCAAATTATCAGTACCTGGTATGGTAGAGTGCCCAAGCTGTGGTGAAGCGAAATTAGCTCACCGTGTATGTAAAGCATGCGGTACTTACAAAGGTAAAGAAGTAATCAGCAAGTAATTGCGGGAAAATAAACGCAGAAGATATCTTCTGCGTTTATTTTTTTTGTCTTAATCTTTAGTTGTTGTATTCTATCTTTTCTAGTAACTGCATATGCTTAATAAAAAATGCATAGGGAGGACTAGAGAGATGGCGACAACAAGACAAGATGCTTGGACTGATGATGAAGATTTGCTTCTGGCAGAAGTAGTACTCCGGCATATTCGAGAAGGTGGAACACAACTTTCTGCCTTTAAGGAAGTGGGAAAAAATTTATCTCGTACACCAGCAGCATGTGGGTTTAGATGGAATTCTTACGTAAGAAAGCAATATAAAGAACGTATTGAGGAAGCAAAGCAACTTCGTAAAGTAGAACATTATGAAGTGAAAGAGACAAAGGTGTTAGAACCTACGTCAATTACGTTGAATGATGTTATTGATTTCTTGCAAAATTATAAAGATGAAAACTCTTTAACGGTGTTGCAACAACAAGTTGAATCATTACAAACAGAAAGAGAGCGCCTTCTGGAGCGATTATCAGTATATGAAGAAGAGTATAGAACATTACTTGATTATATCGATCAAAAAAGAAGTGTAATGGTAGCGGAAAGAAACAATGCTCGCTCGAATGAGAAGTTAGAGAAGCTTAAGAAATAAAAAACAGCTGTTATACAGCTGTTTTTTTATTTTTTAAGCCGATTCTTCGTTTGTAACCGCATTCAAATTTGTTTCTGGATGCCAAATATAAAAATCACCATCAGTTACTGATACGGGGTTGAAATTTAATTTATCCCAAAAACCAGCTGAATGAATACGTGCTATTGTTTTAATGGGAAATTGCATTTGTTTCGCATGATTTACAAGCATTTGCCCGAATCCTTGTTTTTGAAAAGTTGGTAATACTTCAAGTTTATAAAGTTCTAGGTAAGGACCTGTAATTTCGAATGGTTCTCCGCCGTTTCTTTTCATATATAGACTCATACGTGCGATTAGTGATCCACCATAATAAATGCCATAAAATGGAGATTCGCTGTCGTTTTCAATAATGTTTGCTTGCAATTCTTCCAGCATAGATAGTTCTTGGGCTCCGCACCCTTTAAATTTTTTGAATTCATCTAACGTTTTATAATTGATGAGCAAGCGCTCAACTTTTGGGAATCCCATTACATCACATCCTTTTGTTATCTTGTTGAATGCAGAAAAGTAAAAATATTTACAATAATATTATAACTCATTTTTTTATTTTTATGAAGAAGATAGTATATTTCTTTTATTATTTTTTTGAGGATTTGCTAAACTAAGAGTATAAGTGTATTAATAGGCAGTATTATACATAGCGAAAAAAGAGAGTGTATTTGTTTGACAGAGGACAACGAAATTATAGGGCGTGCTCATGTACTTTAAAAAGATATAAAAAGGAGGGGAGGCAAGGGCGCTTAATGTGAATCCCTTGTGTGAAAATGAAAATTGGAATTGTCGGACCAGGTGCTATTGGTCTATTGTATACATTTTATTTACAAAAAAGTAACCAAGATGTTACGTTGTTTACAAGAACGGCTAAGCAGGCTGAAGAGTTGAATGAAACAGGTGTAACTTGTATTAGAGATGGAAGATGTGAAACAGTATATCCATCTGTTTTACCGATAGAAAGTATGGTAGCACAAAATTTAGATTATATATTTATTTCTGTGAAGCAATATCATATAGATGACGTACTACCGTTTGTGGAAGGGGCATCATCATTAATCTTTTTGCAAAACGGAATGTCGCATCTTCAAAAGATGCTGAAAATAGGGAGTGAAAATATAGCTGTTGGTATTGTAGAACATGGTGCGAAAAAAGAGGGAGGGCATATCGTTCATCATACTGGGATAGGGGTAACAAAATTTGGAGTGGTTTGTGGTCAATCTATACATTTCAAGAAAATATTCCGTTATTTTCCTGTTACTTATTTTCCAGTTCAAATAGAAACGGATTGGGAAGAGATTATGCACAAAAAATTAGTAGTAAATGTATGTATCAATCCATTGACAGCACTATTGGGAGTTAAGAATGGTGAATTAATCACGAATCGTTTTTTTTATCAAATGATGGAGCAAGTGTTTCAGGAGGTCGCATTTCTTATTAGAGGAGAAAAAGAAATGGTATGGCAAATGGTACGAAATGTGTGTGAAGGAACGTCTCGTAATACATCCTCTATGTTAGCGGATGTAAGAGCGAATAGACAGACGGAAATTAATGCGATTGTTGGATATGTATTAGAAGAAGCTAAGAAACAGCAACTACCAGTTCCGACACTTCAATTTTTGTTCGATGCAATAAAAGGGTTAGAAACAAGAGTATAAGTGTTATTCTTTGCTTTTACGTGAAACATTGACTACAATGTGGATTGGTGAGAGAACTGGATACGAAAGGAAGAATTATATGGAGATAAAAGAAATCTCTGTTCCGCAACAAGGTGTTGTAGCGGACTATATGAACGGTAAAAAAGAGATACAGTCATGTTTTGATTATATGTTAACAGAAGATGCTTTTAAACAACGTTTACATGATTTGCGTGAAAGGGAGTTTTTCCGCCAAGATTTAGTAGCGCATTTATTAGAATATAATACAAAATTACAAGCGGGAGAATCTACACTTCAAAATGTAAAAGCGCTTGGAGATGAAAATACATATGTTGTTATAGCTGGACAACAAGCAGGGTTATTAACTGGACCGCTTTATACAATTCATAAAGTTATTTCAATTTTACAGCTTGCAAAGGAAAAGGAAGAAAGTTTAGGAGTTAAAGTTGTCCCTGTCTTCTGGATTGCGGGTGAAGACCATGATATGGATGAGATTAACCATACTTTTGTAGCGAAAAATAAAAAGATGAAAAAAACTATTTTTTATGACCGTAATCCGAAAAAGGCGAGTGCTTCTGAGTCTGAACTTTCTGTTGAAGATTGTAGAAATTGGATTGAAGAGATTTTTAAAACATACCCAGAAACAAATTTTACAAAGGATGTATTAAAATTTGTTGATGATGCTTTGAAAAAATCGAATACGTATGTAGATTTCTTTGCTCATCTTATTACGAAAATCTTTGCTAATTCTGGTTTAATCCTTGTTGATTCACATCATCCTGAATTAAGAAAGTTAGAAATTCCATTTTTCAAGCGAATTATAAGTAAGTATAAAGAGGTACAAGAGGGGCTTCGTAATCAGCAAGAAGTAATTAAAGAACTAGGATACAAACCGATTATTGAAACGAAGTCTCATGCAGTGCATATATTCATGGAAATAGATAATGAACGAGTATTGCTTGAAGATCAACAAGGTAAGTTTGTTGGAAAGGATGGGGCGCATTCCTTTTCATACGAAGAGTTGATTGAAGAGATGGAGAGAAATCCGGCACGTTTTAGTAATAATGTTGTAACACGTCCTCTTATGCAAGAGTATGTATTTCCTACGCTCGCATTTATTGGAGGTCCAGGAGAATTAGCTTATTGGAGTGAATTACAACAAGTATTCCATACTGTCGGTTTTCAAATGCCACCTGTCGTTCCTCGTCTTACAATTACTTATGTGGAGAGAGATATAGCGACGGATTTATTTGATTTGCAATTGAGAGAAAGTGATCCGTTTTTAAATGATGTCGATAAATTGCGTGAAAACTGGTTGTCTAATCAAATAGAGGAACCGATTGATGATCATTTTGAAAAGGCGAAAAAAGAAATTGCCGATATTCATACATCTTTACAGCAATTTGTAAAGAAAATAGAGCCAGGGTTAGGTGCGTTTGCAGGGAAAAACGAATTGAAAATTAATGAACAAATTGAACTGCTGGAAAGAATGTTGAAAAGAAATGTTGAGAAAAAGTATGAGGTTCAGCTAAATAAATTCCGCCGTATACAATTCGCACTTCGTCCATTAGGTGCACCGCAAGAACGTGTGTGGAATGTATGTTATTATTTAAATCAGTTTGGTTTGGATTTCGTTGATCGTGTAATGGAAAACCCTTTTTCTTGGGATGGAAAACATCATGTTATAAAACTATAAAATCTTGCTCTTTGGAGCAGGATTTTATTTTTATTCCGTTGAATTTACTGTGAAGTGATTTTTTTCTGAATTATCAATCAAAAAAAGTGTTAAATATGGCAATTGTGTTGGATACTTAAATATATGACAAAATAGCACAAAATGTAAACGTATTATTCGCTTTTTCGACAGTTTTTTATTTAAATTCCCGCAAAAGATGATAAAATTTAGTATATAATAAAAGAAAATAGCGATTTGTATAGTATGTTGCCTTTGTTGGTAAGTTAAATGAGTCGTTCTTTCGTATTATTTCTTTCTCTAAGCGTGAAATATGTGTTTAGAGGAAGGGATACATTCAACATAATTAATTGGAAAAAGAGTAGGTGCAACAATGTTTAAACACGTAACAGTGCTTTTAAAGGAAACAGTAGACGGCTTAGATATAAAGCCAGATGGTACATATGTAGATTGTACACTGGGGGGAGGAGGACATAGTTCTTATTTATTATCCCAATTAACAGAAGGTGGAAAATTAATAGCGTTTGATCAAGATGAGATAGCGATTCAAAACGCGAAAGAAAAGTTCTCTTCATACGGTGAACAGTTTATAACAGTAAAGAGTAACTTCCGTTATTTAGCTGAAAAACTGCAGGAAATAGGTATAACAGAAGTAGACGGTATTTTATTTGATTTAGGTGTTTCATCCCCACAATTAGATACACCAGAACGAGGCTTTAGTTATCATCATGATGCACCGCTAGATATGCGGATGGATCAAGATGCCCCATTAACAGCGTACGATGTTGTAAATAGCTGGTCATATGAACAACTTGTAAGGATTTTCTTCCAATACGGTGAAGAGAAATTTTCAAAACAAATTGCAAGAAAAATTGAAGCTTATCGTGAGAATAAAGCTATTGAAACGACAGGAGAATTAGTAGAGCTAATTAAAGAAGGTATTCCGGCTCCTGCTCGTAGAACGGGTGGGCATCCTGCTAAGCGAGTGTTTCAGGCAATTCGTATAGCTGTAAATGATGAATTAAAAGTATTTGAAGAAGCATTGGAATCTGCTATTGAGATGGTTAAGCCAGGTGGAAGGGTTAGTGTTATAACATTCCATTCATTAGAAGATCGTATTTGTAAAACAACGTTTAAGCGAAATAGTACAACGCCACAATTGCCGCCAGGATTACCGATTATTCCTGATGAATTTAAGCCGAAATTAAAGCTTATTACAAGAAAACCGATTTTACCTTCTGATATAGAGCTAGAAGAAAATAATCGTGCGCGTTCTGCGAAGTTGAGAATCGCTGAAAAACGATAAAAGGGAGAGAGAGGTATGACTAATTTAGCTGTAAAGTACAAACAACAAGCGCAAGAAGAGGTGCAAATTCAAACGCCCCCACAGCAGATGGCTGAGCCGAAGGTTAAAGCGAAAATTACAAGAATCGAAAAACTGTTGTATGTAGCGTTTATTGGCTTTTTATTGTATGCCTGTGTCGCGTTTATTGGAAATAAAGCAGGCCTTTATCAAGTTAATGTAGAAGCAGCGACGATAGAAGAAAAAATTGTACAGCAGCAAAAAGAAAATCAAGAATTACAAGCTGAAGTAGAGAAGTTAAGTCGCTATGAACGAATCGCTGAAGTTGCAAAAAAACATGGGCTAGAAATTAATGCGAATAATGTGAAAGGCCTCAAATAAGGCAATAGGTGTGAAGGAACGATGAAGAAGAATATGACTAAATTTCATACCAATAAGGGAGCAGGTTATTTTATGATATTTTTCCTCCTGCTCTTTTTGCTGTTATTAGCCCGATTTTTTTACATACAATCAACAGGAACAGTTCATAATCAGGATTTAGATGCACTTGCTAAACAAAAGCATAGTAAAAAAGGAGTTCTTGAAGCGAACCGAGGAACCATTTATGATCAAAACGGTCATGTGTTAGCGCAAGATGCAAACTCTTACAAAATGGTAGCTGCACTAAAAGGTGCTAACTCAGTTGAGAATAAAGAAGATACTGCAAAGAAAATTGCAGGAGTACTTGGAAAAGGCGAAGAGGATATTTTAGCGACGTTAAATAAAGATAAAAGTCAAGTGGAATTTGGGAAGATAGGTAAGAGCTTGACGAAAGAAAAGAAAGAACAAATAGAAGCATTGAAATTGCCAGGGGTTTCTTTTATTACCGAAAATGCGAGAGTTTATCCAAATGGTGATTTCGCATCTTATGTTATAGGGCATGCGAAACCGAATGAAGATGGAATTGCAGTAGGTCAATTTGGATTAGAAAAAAGTTTGGATAAATATTTAGGAGCTTCAAATGGAGAGGTAGCTTATACAGGTGATCGTAGGGGGGTATCTCTTGACGGTGGGAAAGTGAATGTGAAGGCACCTAAAAATGGAGATAATGTATATTTGACAATGGATCAACGTATTCAAAGTTATTTAGAAGACGCGATGAAATCGGCGAGTCAACATTATGAGCCGGAAAGTTTAATTGGAATTGTGGCGGATCCGAAAACGGGGAAAATATTAGCAATGTCTAGTAAACCTAGTTATGATCCGAACATAGAGAATAATAAATACTTTTATAATGACGCAATTGCCAATGCATTTGAACCTGGATCAACAATGAAAATTTTCACGTTAGCGGCAGCTATTAATGAAGGTGTGTACAAAGGACAAGATTATTATCAATCCGGGACATATCAAGTCGGAAATAGGAAAATAAAAGATCATAATGGCGGTGCTGGTTGGGGCTCTATCACGTTTGATGAAGGGGTAGAGCGTTCTTCAAACGTAGCGTTTGCAATTTTAGGAGATCAAAAACTTGGTCCAGAACGTTTCCGAAAATATATTCATAGTTTTGGATTAGATGAAAAAACGAACATTGATTTATCAGGTGAAGGATCGAATACAATTTTATTTGATCAGCAAATACAACAAGTGACAACAGCTTTTGGACAAGGTTCCACTGTAACACCAATTCAGCTTGTACAAGCTGCAACGGCCATTGCAAATGATGGGAAAATGATGAAACCTTATGCAATTGATAAAATTGTAGATCCGATAACAGACAAAGTAAAATTAGAACATAAGCCAGAAGAAGTAGGAAAACCTGTTACAAAGGAAACAGCAGCGCAAGTAAGACAGTTATTAGAACGTGTTGTTACATCTCCGAAAGGTACAGGGACAGCTTATAAAATTGATGGATATTCAGTTGGTGGTAAAACAGGTACAGCGCAAATTCCGGATGGAAAAGGCGGCTATATGACAGGAAGACAGAATTATATATTCTCATTCTTAGGTATGGCACCAATGGACGATCCACAACTTGTCGTGTATGTAGCTGTTAAACAGCCGAAATTAAAAGATGATGAGAACGGTGCACAACCTTTAGCTGATATTTTTAAATATGTAACAAAAAATAGTTTAGAGTATTTAAAGATTAAGCCAAATGAAGTGAAAGATCCGAAAAAACATCTGAAAGAACAACAAACTACTGTTCCAGATGTAACTGGTAAAACGATGGCTGAAGCGGGGAAAGCGATTGATAAAGCAAAACTTCGTCCAATCGTACTAGGTGAAGGGAAAGTACAGCAACAAGTACCAAAAGCGACTGAACAAACATTAAAAGGCGACCGAGTCTTCTTGGTAGGAGATAAGCCTACAATGCCAAATATACAAGGATGGGCACTGCGTGATGTTATGAATTTAGCGAAGACATTACAGCTTAACTTGAAACCTTCTGGTACAGGATACGTAACAGAACAAAGTGTGGCGGAAGGAACATTATTACAACCTGGTACAGAATTAGGTGTCACACTCGTACCGCCACTCGAACCACAGCAAGAAGCAGAAAAGCCGTAATGGTAAAAGAGAATAAGTTCTAATTAAATAAGTACAAGCATATATTGGAACAAGCTAGGCGTAAGGGAGGCTTGTTCCGATATGCGTGTATCAAATGTAACAGTTAGAAAACGACTTATTTTTATACTTATATCAGGTATACTTATTTTCACTATTATCGATATTCGTCTTGGATATGTGCAATTTTTTCTTGGGAATATGTTAACGGATCGTGCGAAAGATTCATGGAGTCGTAATATTACTTTTGAACCCGAACGTGGGAAAATTTTAGACCGAAATGGTGTGGAACTTGCCACGAATAAAAGTGCTCCAACTGTTTTTGTTGTACCGAGGCAAATTGAAAAACCAGCAGAGACTGCAGAGAAGTTAGCTGCAGTATTAGGTGTGGAAAAAGATGAGATTTATAAAAGGATTACAAAAAAAGAATCGATTGTAAGGTTAGATAAAGGCGGAAGGAAAATATCACATGACAAAGCGAAAGAAGTACGAGGATTAAGTTTGAAGGGCGTGTATATCGCAGAGGATTCTATCCGGTACTATCCATTTGGAAACTTTTTATCACATGTATTAGGTTTTGCAGGTAGCGATAACCAAGGTCTTATGGGACTAGAAAAATATTATGATAAAGAGCTAAATGGGGACAAAGGTCATGTGCGTTTTTTTGCAGATGCGAAAGGACAAAGGATGCCTAATGTTGGTGATGATTTCAAAAAGCCAGAAGCTGGTTTAAATTTAGGATTAACAATCGATGCGCGTATTACAAGGATTATGGAAAGAGAAATGAATATTGCGGAGTCAACTTATAATCCTGACGGTATGATTGCGATTGCAATGAATCCTAAAAATGGTGAAATTTTAGGTATGTCTAGTCGACCGAGTTTTGACCCAGCGGATTTTCAAAGTGTCTCTCCAGAAGTGTATAACAGAAATCTACCTGTATGGAGTACGTATGAGCCTGGTTCAACATTTAAGATCATTACATTAGCTGCAGCATTGAATGAAAATTTAGTAGACTTAGAGAAGGATACGTTTTATGATGATGGAGCAGCTGAAGTAGGTGGAGCTAGATTGAAATGCTGGAAAGCAGGAGGTCATGGCAGTCAAACGTTTTTAGAAGTTGTTCAAAACTCATGTAACCCGGGATTTATTGAACTTGGTGATCGCCTTGGTAAAGACCGATTATTTAAATACATTCGTAATTTTGGTTTTGGGCAGAAGACTGGAATTGACTTGCAAGGTGAAGGCAGTGGGATTTTATTTAATTTAGATAAAGTTGGTCCAGTAGAGCAAGCAACAACTTCATTCGGCCAAGGGGTTTCTGTTACACCGATTCAACAAGTAGCAGCTGTAGCGGCGGCTGTAAATGGTGGAACATTGTATCAGCCGTATATAGCTAAGGAGTTTATTGATCCGAAAAATAATCAAGTTGTTAGTAAAAAGACACCTGTTGAGAAAAGAAAAGTTATTTCCAAGGAAACTTCAGAAAAAGTTCGTTATGCATTAGAGAATGTTGTAGCGAAAGGTTCTGGTAAAGGTGCTTATATTGATGGATATCGTGTAGGTGGAAAAACGGGTACTGCTCAAAAGGTGAAAGATGGTAAATATTTAGAGAATAATTATATAGTATCTTTTATCGGATTTGCTCCAGCGGATGATCCAGAGATTGTTGTGTATGTTGCTGTTGATAATCCAAAAGGGGTTACACAGTTTGGTGGAGTGGTAGCAGCTCCGATTGTCGGGAATATCCTTCGAGATGCGCTTCCTGTTATGGGAGTGAAACCGAGAAAAGAACAAGTTGAGAAAGAATATAAATGGGGCGATACACCAACTGTGGAAGTTCCGAATTTAATTGGAATGAAAAAGAAAGACTTACAAACACAACTCGTCGATTTGAAGCTTGATATAAGTGGAGATGGAGAGAAAGTAATTAAACAATCACCAGAAGCGGGAGCTAAAGTAAAAGAAGGCTCAAAAATTAGAATTTACTTCGGGAATTAAAGGTAACATAGTACGTTTTATGGTACAATTGGTGGAAGTGAGTTCTTTATAGAACAGTTACTTAATTTGAGACAGTAAGTGTCTCATTCATAAATAGGTCAGTAGCACTTACCTCCTTATATAGGAGGTAATGTGTTGCTTACTGAAAAAAAGATAAATAAACAATGTAGAGAGGGTTTAGTGAAATGAAGTTGCATACACTTGTATCATGTTTGCATGATTTTCCAGTTGTTCCAAAAGAAAATCCAGAAATCACATCTATAGAAGCTGATTCACGTAAAGTGAAAGAGGGAAGCTTATTTGTATGTATGAAAGGATATACGGTTGATAGCCATGATTTTGCTAAGCAAGCAGCGGCACAAGGAGCGGCTGCTATTGTTGCGGAAAGACCAATTGATGTTGACGTTCCAGTTGTACTTGTGAAAAATACTTTTCGTTCGTTAGCGGTTTTAGCTGATTATTTTTATGGTCAACCGACACACAAGTTACATTTAATCGGAATTACAGGTACAAATGGAAAGACAACAACATCGCATATTATGGATGAGATTATGCGAGCACATGGTCATAAAACAGGGCTAATTGGAACGATTAATATGAAAATCGGTGATGAAACATTTGAGGTGAAAAATACAACACCAGATGCACTAACACTTCAACAGACGTTTTCAAAAATGGTTGAACAAGGTGTGGACAGCACGGTAATGGAAGTTTCGTCACATGCGTTAAATCTTGGTCGTGTACACGGATGTGATTACGATGTAGCGGTGTTTACGAATTTAACACAAGATCATTTAGACTATCATAAAACGATGGAAGAATATAAACATGCAAAAGGGTTACTATTTGCACAGCTTGGCAATAGTTATAATCATAATCGTGAAAAGTACGCTGTGCTGAATAGCGATGATAATGTAACAGAAGAGTATATGAGAAGTACTGCAGCAACAGTTGTAACATATGGTATTGATACAACAAGTGATATTATGGCAAAAAATATCGTTATGACGAGTGGCGGGACTACATTTACGCTTGTCACACCATATGAAAGTGTAAATGTTACGATGAAATTAATAGGTAAATTTAATGTATATAACGTACTTGCAGCAACAGCAGCAGGACTTGTTTCGGGTGTGAAATTAGAAACAATCATTGCTGTTATAAAGGATTTAGCTGGGGTTCCAGGACGTTTTGAAGTTGTTGATGGAGGGCAAAATTATACAGTTATTGTTGATTACGCACATACGCCAGATAGTTTAGAAAATGTATTAAAAACTGCAAAACAATTTGCAAAAGGTGATGTGTATTGTATCGTTGGTTGTGGTGGCGATAGGGACCGAACGAAGAGACCGATAATGGCAAGTGTTGCAACAAAATATGCAACTCATGCAATTTATACATCAGATAATCCAAGAAGTGAAGATCCAGCGGCTATTTTAGATGATATGGTACATGGTGCAAGCGGGAAAAACTATGAAATGATCATTGATAGAAAAGAAGCAATACACCATGCAATCGCTAAAGCGAAAGCAGATGATATCATTATTATTGCTGGTAAGGGGCATGAAACGTATCAAATTATTGGTAAAGAAGTTCATCATTTCGATGATCGTGAAGTTGCTAAAGAAGCAATTACAGGGCGTTTAAACAACGAAGAGTAACAACGTGAGAGGAGGACTACATGTGCTTGAGCAAGGTTTATTAGTAACGGCTGGGGTAGCATTCTTAATTTCTGTTGCCCTTTCGCCATTGTTTATTCCATTTTTAAGAAAATTAAAGTTCGGACAGAGTATTCGTGATGAGGGACCAAAGTCACATCAAAAAAAATCAGGGACACCGACAATGGGTGGTATCGTCATATACGTATCTATGATGGTAACTTCACTTATTATGGCGATTAAGTTTAATTATTTAGGTGCAGAGGTTTCGTTATTACTATTAGTGACGTTTGGTTACGGATTGATTGGATTTTTAGATGACTACATAAAGGTAGTTAAGAAGAGAAATCTTGGTTTAACATCAAAGCAAAAATTAGTAGGTCAGCTTGTTATTGCTATTGCATTCTTTTTAATTGGAAAAGGGCAAGCGTTCCACACATACATCATGATTCCGGGAACGGATGTTAAGTTTGAATTAGGTTGGGCGTATTTCGTACTTGTACTATTTATGCTTATTGGTGGATCAAATGCAGTTAACTTAACTGACGGGTTAGATGGTTTATTATCAGGAACAGCTGCTATTGCATTTGGAGCATTTAGTATTATTGCTGTGGCACAAGAGCAATTTGGAGTAGCGATATTCTGTATGGCAGTTGTGGGAGCTGTACTTGGATTTTTAGTATTCAATGCGAATCCAGCAAAAGTGTTTATGGGAGATACAGGTTCATTAGCTTTAGGTGGAGCCATTGCAGCTGTAGCGATTTTATTAAAACAAGAATTGCTACTTGTAATTATTGGCGGAGTATTCGTAATGGAAACTTTATCGGTTATCATTCAGGTCATTTCATTTAAAACAACAGGAAAACGTGTCTTTAAAATGAGTCCATTACACCATCATTATGAATTATGTGGTTGGTCAGAGTGGCGTGTTGTTGTGACGTTTTGGTCTGCAGGATTTTTATTAGCTGTGTTAGGAATTTATATCGGGGTGTGGATGTAATTGAAAACTGTAACTGAATTTCAAAATAAGAATATTCTTGTATTGGGCATTGCAAAAAGTGGTTATGCAGCAGCTACATTGTTACAAAAGTTAGGGGCAAATGTTATTGTAAATGACGGAAAGCCTTTAGCAGAGAATGTACTTGCTGCAGAATTACAAGCAAAAGGAATGGACGTTGTATGCGGTGGTCATCCTTTAGAATTATTAGAGAGAAATATTTCTCTTGTAGTAAAAAATCCAGGAATCCCGTATTCTAATCCAATATTAGTTGCTGCGAAAGAAAAGCAAATTCCGATTGTTACGGAAGTTGAATTAGCATATCGTATTTCAGAAGCACCATTTGTTGGGATTACGGGGTCTAACGGTAAAACGACGACGACAATGCTGACATTTGAAATGCTAAAAGAAGGACAAAAGCATCCTGTAATTGCAGGGAACATTGGAACTGTAGCGTGTGAAGTAGCACAGGATGCAAAAG
The DNA here is from genome assembly GCF_052646455.1 of Bacillus cereus group sp. Bce041. NCBI lineage: Bacteria > Bacillati > Bacillota > Bacilli > Caryophanales > Bacillaceae > Bacillus > Bacillus cereus group sp. Bce041. Next base: position 213,266 of record NZ_JBQXON010000001.1, on the reverse strand, counting down.
AAAATGAAGTTGTAGTTACAGAACTTTCATCGTTTCAATTGATGGGAGTAGAATTGTTCCAACCTAAAATTGCTGCGTTTTTAAATTTATTTGAGGCCCACTTAGATTATCATGGGACGAAGAAAGAATATGGTTTAGCAAAAGCAAATATTTTTAAAAACCAAACAGAAAATGATTATAGTGTAATAAATGCGGATGATGCAGATGTGATGGCTTTGTCTGCGTATTCTAAAGGTCAAAAAATCCTGTTTTCGACAACGAAAGAAATTGAAGATGGTGCGTGTATAAAAGATAACGCTCTTTATTTCAAAGGTGAAAAAGTTATTGAAGTAAGCGATATCGTTTTACCTGGTCAACATAATCTAGAAAATATTTTAGCTGCGATGAGTATTGCGAAATTATTAGGTACTTCTAATGAAGCAATTACGGTCGTGTTAAAACGTTTTACGGGTGTAAAACATCGTTTAGAATATGTAACAACGATTAACAACCGTAAGTTTTATAATGATTCAAAAGCAACGAATATGTTAGCGACTGAGAAAGCACTATCTGCGTTTACACAACCGATTGTGTTACTAGCAGGTGGGCTTGATCGCGGAAATGAATTCGATGATTTAATTCCGTATTTCAAAAATGTAAAAGCGATTGTAACATTTGGACAAACAGCTCCTAAACTAGTAAGAGCGGCAGAAAAAGCGGGATTAGATATAATTGAAAGTGTCGATACTTTAGATGAAGCAGTGGTGAAAGCTTATGCTCATTCTAAAGATGGTGATGTCGTTCTTCTTTCTCCAGCGTGTGCAAGCTGGGATCAATTTAAAACATTTGAAGAAAGAGGAGACATTTTTATACAAGCTGTGCATAAACTTATATAAAGTAAATCAAAACATCAGTAGGCTAACACCTACTGATGTTTTGTTACATAAGGCAAAAGGTTCTGCCTAAAGAGGTGGTGTTTGTGGGTAATGAAGAAAACGCCTGATTTTATTCTCATCATCGTAACACTTTCATTGTTGACAATCGGAATGATTATGGTTTATAGTGCGAGTGCAGTTTGGGCCTCTTATAAAATGGGGGACTCATTCTTTTTTGCAAAAAGACAATTACTGTTTGCGGGTCTTGGTGTAGTAGCTATGTTTTTTATTATGAAAATTGATTATTGGGTGTGGCGTACGTATTCAAAAGTGATTTTGCTAGTTTGCTTCATTCTTCTTATTCTCGTTCTTATTCCTGGAGTAGGTCTTGTTCGAGGAGGAGCACGAAGTTGGATTGGAATCGGAGCATTTTCGATTCAGCCGTCAGAATTTATGAAGTTTGCGATGATTATTTTCTTGGCAAAGTTTTTAGCAGAACGGCAAAAATTGATTACATCTTTTAAACGTGGTTTATTACCGGCTCTTAGTTTTGTGTTTCTTGCTTTTGGGATGATTATGTTACAGCCAGACCTTGGGACAGGAACGGTAATGGTTGGGACATGTATCATTATGATATTCATTTCGGGAGCGAGAGTTTTTCACTTTGCAATGTTTGGTTTGATTGGTGTAGCAGGATTTGTAGGGTTAATTGCATCAGCACCGTATCGAATGAAACGCATTACATCATATTTAGATCCGTGGTCAGATCCGCTCGGGAGTGGATTTCAAATTATCCAATCATTACTTGCAATTGGACCTGGTGGATTATTTGGGCTTGGACTTGGACAAAGTAGACAAAAATTTCTTTATTTACCTGAACCACAAACTGACTTTATATTTGCGATCTTATCCGAGGAATTAGGTTTTATTGGTGGTTCATTTGTGTTATTATTATTTAGTCTATTATTATGGCGCGGGATTCGTATCGCATTAGGAGCGCCAGATTTATATGGTACGTTTTTAGCAGTAGGTATTGTGGCGATGATTGCGATTCAAGTAATGATTAATGTTGGTGTTGTAACAGGACTAATGCCTGTTACGGGTATTACCTTGCCGTTTTTAAGTTATGGTGGATCAAGTTTGACATTAATGTTAATGGCAGTAGGTGTATTATTAAATATAAGTCGCCATTCTCGCTACTAAACCCTGTTTATAAGACAGGGTTTTTCGTATGTGTGTAAAAATGCAATATGTATATAGAAATAAATATAATGGAAATAAGAAAAGAGAAGCGGAGGAGTTAGTAGTGCGTGTATTAGTGAGTGGTGGGGGTACTGGTGGTCATATTTATCCAGCTCTTGCTTTAATTAGAGAAATAAAAAAGTTAAATCCAGAAGCAAGATTTTTATATATTGGTACGGAAAATGGACTAGAGAGTACAATCGTTCCAAAAGCAGGTATACCATTTCAATCTATTGTTATAAGTGGATTTAAACGAAAAATATCATTAGATAATGTGAAAACAGTAATGCGTTTTCTAAAAGGTGTACAGGATAGTAAACGATATATTCGTCGTTTTAATCCGGATATCGTAATTGGAACGGGTGGATATGTATGTGGACCAGTTGTATACGCTGCAGCCAAATTAGGTATTCCAACTATTGTACATGAACAAAATAGTGTACCAGGTGTAACGAACAAGTTTTTAAGCCGTTATGTTGATAAAGTTGCTGTTTGTTTTGAAGCAGCTATAGAGCATTTTCCAGAGTCAAAAGTGGTAATGACAGGTAATCCACGAGCATCAGAGGTAATGGAACAAAATGGAATGAAGGGGAAACGTTCAGTTGGGCTTTCTCTTCCTAAAAAGTCTGTACTTATATTTGGTGGAAGTCGTGGGGCTAGACCGATTAACGATGCCTTCGTTGAAGCAATTGAACAGTTTGGGAACAAAAGCTACGAAATACTATATGTAACAGGTGAAGTACATTATGACAAAGTGATGGAAGCCGTGAAGCAAAAAGGGAACCCAAGCAATGTTATTATTAAGCCGTTCATTCATAATATGCCAGAGGTACTAACTGGTGTAGACCTTGTTGTTTCAAGGGCTGGGGCAACAACACTTGCAGAATTAACAGCGTTAGGAAAACCAAGTGTGTTAATACCGAGTCCGTATGTAACAAATAATCATCAGGAAAAGAATGCACGTTCAGTTGTTGATAAAGGAGCGGCAAAAATGTTACTTGAAAAAGATTTAACAGCTGAAACGCTTATTCGTGATATTGATGAGATTTTATTAGATGCACAAACATTACAAAATATGAAGTTAGCTGCTAAGCAACTAGGTATTCCAGATGCAGCAAATAAGCTGTATGAAGTAATGAATAAACTTGTAAAAAAATAAAGTGAGGCTTTAATCAGTGGGGAGTGATTCTCTCTCTTTGATTATTACCTTTCACTAATCGGATGTTTACTGGTATCCTCATTCCGCCTAATTTCTTTGTTAACACCTAATTTTGATTTAGGAGCTGTACTGCCCGTAAATAGAGGGATAACGTTAGGTGAACGCCCTGCATATTATTGTCATAAGGAGACTTAATATGGGGGAGATTGTCTATGGAACAATTAGTAAATGAGCTTATAGAAGCAGACGTTGGTCGTGTTTTGGTTAACGAGCCGTTAGCACGTTATACAACTATGAAAATAGGTGGCCCAGCGGATATTTTAATTGTGCCAAAGCATGTAGCCGGTATTGAAAAAACATTACAGTTAGTAAAGCAATACAAAACGAAGTGGACTGTAATTGGTCGCGGTTCAAACCTTCTTGTATCTGATCAAGGCATAGAAGGTGTTGTTATTCGTTTAGGAGAAGGATTAGATCACTTAGAGGTCGAAAAACATAAGGTAAGAGTTGGTAGTGGATATCCTCTTATTAAATTGTCAACTTTACTTAGTCGTCAAGGGTTAGCTGGATTGGAGTTTGCAAGCGGTATTCCAGGAAGTGTCGGTGGTGCAGTATATATGAATGCAGGTGCACATAAATCGGATATATCGAGTGTATTATCGAAGGCTCTCATTCTGTTTGAAGACGGTGCAATTGACTGGTTAACGAATAAAGAATTGGAGTTTTCTTATCGGGCATCTGTATTGCAAACGAAACGTCCTGGTATTGTTTTAGAGGCGGTGTTTCAATTACAGGCGGGGAAACGTGAAGAAATTGTACGTAGCATGCAAAATAATAAAGATTACCGCCGTGAAACGCAACCATGGAATCACCCGTGTGCAGGAAGTGTATTTCGGAATCCAATCCCACATTTTGCAGGAGATTTAGTAGAAAAAGCAGGGCTTCGTGGCTATAGGATTGGTGGAGCTCAAATTTCTGAAATGCATGGCAATTTTATTGTTAATACTGGGGGAGCTTCAGCGCAAGATGTATTGTCTTTAATTGAATTAATAAAACATACAATTAAGGATAAATTTGATGTAGATATGCACACAGAAGTAGAAATCATTGGAAGATAACGGTTATTCGTTCCGCTCATTATCATTTATGTTATAATAAGAAGATAAGAACGGCATGAGGAACATGCCGTTCTTTATGTTACATAGGGGGATCGTACATGAATAATAGTAAAGTGATTAAACTACAAGATCGTGTACCAAAATTGAAAAATCAAAAGAAAAAAAACAAAAAAAATGTTAATCATCGATTGATTTTATACATATCAATTTTATTTTTATTAGTGCTCTTTTTAATTTATTTTCGGTCTCCGCTTAGTAATATAAAAAAGATTAGTGTGTTTGGAAATCACTATATGACGGATGAACAAGTAATGAAGGATTCAGGCGTGACATATGATACAAGTTATTTCCGAGTGACAGCACATAAAGCTGAAGAAAACTTAACGAAGCGAAAAGAAATTAAAGCAGTAAATGTAAAAAAACGTTTTCCAAACAATATTGATATTCATATCGAAGAATATTTAACGATTGGTTATATAAATAAAGAGGGAAAATTACAACCGTTATTAGAGAATGGAAAAACGCTTGATGTACTACCTAATGGAAAACTTCCTGTTGCAGCACCGATTTTCGAACCTTTTAAAGAAGAGAAAATGAAGGAGTTAATCGCTGAACTAGAAAAATTAACACCAGCTATTTTAAAATCTATTTCGGAGATTCGCTATTCACCAACGAATGCGAATGAAGATCATCTTACTTTATATATGAATGAAGGTTATGAAGTGAGCACTACAATTCAAAATTTCGCAAAACGTATGGAAGCCTATCCGCTTATTTTAAAAACAATTGAGCCAGGTAAGAAGGTATTAATTGACTTAGAAGTAGGTGCATATACGAAAGAATTAGGTGCGGAAGAAAAAAAAGAATAGAATGGTAGTTTTCGTTACTTATAGCAGAAAAAACGAAACGAATGTTCTGTTATGTGTATACGAATTTAGAAGAATGGTTCATTTGATGAAAAATATGTAAAAATTCTTAGATTCATACTAGTATTGGTACAAGTTTCACTTTTCTATGAGTACATCTTAGTGTAGACTTATACTTGGCGGTAAACTTTACACTCGAAATAGAATTATTTCAAGATAAGCAGTTATTCATAGTTTACTGCGATATTCTTAATTGAATGCTAAATAAAAATAAGAAAAATATAGGGTTAAAAAAGGGAAACGTATAAAGACGTTGAATATTTTTCTTATAAATAGTAAAGTTGCGATTGTTGTTCCATATATTGAGTTGTATGGTATAAATAAAGAAGGAGGTGCCAAAGAATGAACAGCAATGAAATATATGTTAGTCTTGACATCGGTACATCCAATGTTAAAGTCATCATTGGTGAAATGGTTAATGACAGCTTAAACATTATTGGTGTTGGAAATGTAAAATCAAATGGTTTAAAGAAGGGATCGATAGTTGATATAGACGAGACTGTTCGATCAATTAAAAAAGCAATTGAACAAGCTGAGCGCATGGTGGGAATCCACATTGAGCAAGTTGTAGTAGGTGTCAATGCAAACCAGGTACAGCTACTTCCTTGTCACGGAGTAGTCGCTGTTTCAAATGAAGATCGTGAAATCGGGAATGAAGATGTCTTACGCGTTCTAGATGCAGCACAAGTTGTGTCAATTGCTCCAGAACGTGAGTTTATTGATGTGGTACCTCGACAGTTCATCGTAGACGGTCTTGACGAGATTAACGATCCACGCGGGATGATCGGTGTAAGATTAGAAATGGAAGGTACACTTATTACAGGCTCGAGAACTTTACTACATAACCTACTTCGTTGTGTAGAAAAAGCAGGTCTTGAAATTGTTGATATTTGTCTTCAACCTTTAGCGGCTGCAACAGTTGCAATATCTTCAGATGAAAAAAATAGAGGAGTAGCCCTTGTTGATATGGGGGGAGGATCTACAACTTTATCTATTTTTAAAGATGGAGAGTTACAAGCGACAAGCGTATTACCATTAGGTGGAGACCATATAACGAAAGATATTGCGATTGGGTTGAAAACTTCAACAGAAAATGCAGATCAAATTAAGTTGAAATATGGACATGCTTTTTATGATACAGCATCTGAAGAAGAGATGTTTACGGTTCCTATTATGGGAAGTGATCAAACAGAACAATATTCTCAGTTGGAATTATCGGATATAATAGAGGCTCGTGTAGAGGAAATTTTAATGTTTGTTCAAGATGAAGTGCGTAAGTTAGGAGTAAAGCAAGTGGCTTCTGGTTATGTACTAACTGGCGGAATTGCTTCTATGCCAGGTGTTCTTGATCTTGCATATGATATTTTACATGAAAATGTTCGTGTAGCAACTCCTGATTATATTGGTGTGCGTGAGCCCCAATATACAAGTGGAGTTGGATTAATTAAACATTCTTATCAAAAAGCTAAATTACGTGGGAAAAATGTGCAGGAAAAGCAAGAGCATTTTGAACCAGTACCAGCACCAGTACCAACGCCGGTACAACAGCAACCCACGAAACAAAAAACTCGTAATCAAAACAATAATAATCAAAATGATGACCGCATGATGTCAAAAGTAAAACGTGTATTCCGTTATTTATGGGATTAAAATTGGACACGAAAAATGAGGTTCTAGGGGGATTTCGACATGTTAGAGTTTGATACTACTCAAGATCAATTAGCGAATATAAAAGTTATCGGTGTCGGCGGTGGCGGAAACAATGCTGTAAACCGTATGATTGAACACGGTGTACAAGGTGTAGACTTTATCGCTGTGAACACTGATGCACAAGCATTAAATCTATCAAAAGCTGAAACAAAAATGCAAATTGGTGGAAAATTAACGCGTGGACTTGGTGCAGGCGCAAACCCTGAAGTAGGGAAAAAAGCTGCAGAAGAAAGTAAAGAACAGATCCAAGAAGCACTTCGTGGTGCGGATATGGTCTTCGTAACTGCCGGTATGGGCGGTGGAACTGGAACTGGTGCAGCTCCAGTTGTTGCTCAAGTTGCAAAAGAATTAGGTGCTTTAACAGTAGGTGTTGTAACACGTCCATTTACTTTTGAAGGACGTAAGCGTGCGACGCAAGCAGCATCTGGTATTGCAGCATTTAAAGAAAATGTAGATACTCTTATTGTAATTCCAAACGATCGCTTATTAGAGATTGTTGATAAAAATACGCCAATGTTAGAAGCATTCCGTGAAGCTGATAACGTATTACGTCAAGGTGTTCAAGGTATTTCGGATTTAATTGCAACGCCAGGTTTAATTAACTTAGACTTTGCAGACGTAAAGACAATTATGTCTAATAGAGGTTCTGCTTTAATGGGTATTGGTTCTGGTAATGGGGAAAATCGTGCTGCAGAAGCTGCGAAAAAAGCGATTTCTAGCCCATTACTAGAAACATCTATTGATGGAGCTCAAGGTGTTATCATGAACATTACGGGTGGCGCTAACTTAAGCTTATATGAAGTACAAGAAGCGGCAGACATCGTAGCTTCAGCTTCAGATCCAGAAGTAAATATGATCTTCGGTTCTGTTATTAACGAAGGATTAAAAGATGATATCGTTGTAACTGTAATTGCAACTGGTTTTGATGATAGCATTGCAACTCAACCACCAAAACCAATTATTCGTCCGAATGCGAACCACACGCAACAACAGCAACAACCAGTAGCTCAACCTTCAAAACAGCGTGAAGTAAAACGTGAAATGAAGCGTGAAGAGCCAGTTGTACATGAGCGTCATTCAGATTCAGATGATATCGATATTCCAGCATTTTTACGTAACCGTCGTAGACGATAAAAAAAGGAGCTTTCATGCTCCTTTTTATTTTTTATGGAAAAGACCTGCTAAGCAGGTCTTTTTTTATTTCGTATATTTCAATATATTTTGTTTGTGAAAATAAGAGTATATCATTCTATGAATTTGTACTTTTATTTTTTACCGACAGATTATGTCTAGAAATCACAAAATAACAAAAAAACACCTCCGCAAATTGACACACTTTCCTATTGGATATGCATTATACTAGTCTCAACTTGAAAAAAGAGGTGAATTGTTTGGTTGTTTACGCCGACGTTGTTTGGTTGTTAAACGCCTGCATTGATTTTCTTTTGCTTTTATTAACAGCTACCGTGTTAAAAAAGAAAATCAAAAGATGGAGGCTTGTGTTAGGGGCATTTATAGGTTCAACTATTGTTATTTTTGCCTTTACTCCTTTTGCTTCTATGATGACACATCCAATTATGAAACTACTGTACTCGTTACTTATTGTGTATACAGCATTTGGGTTTACGACATTTAGAAATTATGCACAAACTGTTTTTACTTTTTACTTTGTAACCTTTATGGTTGGCGGAGGATTAATTGGAACTCATTTCTTTTTGCAAACGAATGAAATGGTAAATGGATTGGTTCAATCTCAGTCAATTTCTTACGGTGATCCAATTAGTTGGTTATTTGTTATTTTTGGTTTTCCAGTAATTTATTATTTTTCTAAAAAGCGTATTGAAAGCGTAGAGGTCACGAAAATACACTATGATCAAATTGTGAAAGTAAAAATTCAATTAGCCGAAGAAGAACTAGAACTCGCAGGTCTTATTGACAGTGGGAACCAACTTTATGACCCATTAACAAAAACACCTGTTATGATTATGCATGTTTCATCATTAGAACATTGCTTACCATCTTGGTTAACAGAACAAATTTATTCCAAAACAGAAATTCCTCAAATACCAGAAAATGATTCTGGTTGGGCGACCAAATTACGCTTAATTCCTTTCCGTGCAGTAGGAGTAGAGAGTCAATTTTTGTGGGCAATTAAGCCTGACAGTGTGCAAGTTGACCATGAAGGTAGTTCTATTGTTGTAAACAAAGTATTAATTGGATTAAATACACAACAGCTGTCTACTAATGGGGAGTATCAATGTATTGTGCATCCAAAAATGTTGATTTCGCAAAAAATGGTGATCGCTTAATAAATGAGAGGCGGGATAATATGATGAAATTAAAATTTTATTTAGTATACCTTTGGTATAAAGTATTGCTGAAATTAGGAATTAAGACCGATGAAATTTATTATATTGGTGGAAGTGAAGCGTTGCCACCACCGTTAACAAAAGAAGAAGAGGAAGTTCTTTTGAATAAATTGCCAAAAGGAGATCAGGCAGCAAGGTCATTACTTATTGAACGTAACTTAAGGCTCGTTGTATATATAGCAAGAAAGTTTGAAAATACAGGGATAAATATTGAAGATTTGATTAGTATAGGAACAATCGGCCTTATTAAAGCGGTAAATACATTTAATCCAGAAAAGAAAATAAAATTAGCAACATATGCATCGCGTTGTATAGAAAATGAAATTTTAATGCATTTACGTCGAAATAACAAAAATCGTTCGGAAGTTTCTTTTGATGAACCACTAAACATTGATTGGGATGGGAATGAACTGTTATTGTCTGACGTGTTAGGTACAGATGATGATATTATTACAAAAGATTTAGAAGCTACTGTAGATCGTCACCTTTTAATGAAAGCATTACACCAATTAAATGATCGTGAAAAACAAATTATGGAACTTCGGTTTGGGCTTGCTGGAGGAGAGGAAAAGACGCAAAAAGATGTGGCTGATATGCTTGGGATTTCACAGTCATACATTTCGCGTTTAGAAAAAAGAATTATAAAAAGATTACGAAAAGAATTTAATAAAATGGTGTAAAGAATAAGACCAGCCGTTATGTAGGCTGGTCTTATTCTATTTAGTTGTATTAGGAAAGATAATTTAAATAATAAATCGTGAAAAAACCACATGCATAAAATCCCCTTCAAAGGAAATACTTTACACTGTACAGCAACTCCCGATAGGAGGGAACACTTTGACGAGAAACAAAGTAGAAATTTGCGGTGTTGATACAGCTAAACTTCCAGTATTAAAAAATGAAGAGATGCGTAAATTATTTCGTGAAATGCAAAGTGGAGAGATAAGCGCAAGAGAAAAATTAGTGAATGGAAACTTACGTCTTGTACTGAGCGTCATCCAAAGATTTAATAACAGAGGAGAATATGTTGACGATTTATTTCAAGTTGGTTGCATCGGACTTATGAAATCAATTGATAATTTTGATTTAGGCCAAAATGTAAAATTTTCAACGTATGCTGTGCCGATGATTATTGGGGAAATACGCAGATATTTGCGTGATAATAATCCGATTCGCGTATCGCGCTCATTGCGAGATATTGCGTATAAAGCTTTGCAAGTAAGAGAAAAATTGATTGCAGAAAATTCAAAAGAACCAACAGCAATGGATATTGCAAAAGTGCTAGAAGTAACTCATGAAGAGATAGTATTTGCTTTAGATGCGATTCAAGATCCAGTTTCATTATTTGAACCGATTTATAATGATGGGGGAGATCCTATCTTTGTTATGGATCAGTTAAGTGATGAAAAACAAAAGGACGAGCAGTGGGTTGAAGAATTAGCATTGAAAGAAGGAATGAAGCGTTTAAATGATAGAGAGAAAATGATTATTAGAAAACGTTTCTTCCAAGGAAAGACACAGATGGAAGTTGCAGAAGAAATTGGGATTTCCCAAGCGCAAGTATCACGTTTAGAGAAGTCAGCCATTAAACAAATGAATAAAACGATTCAAGGATAAGGTCTCACCAATTATGGTGAGACCTTTTTATATGTAATATGGTTTGTGCTCATAGTAGGGGATTAGTGTTCATATAATGAAACTAGCATGGTGTTTCGTATAGGTGGCTTCCTGTAAATATGAGAAACAGTTTCCAATTTGTCATATAAGGGAGAGGATAAAAATGGTGATACGAATTTCAGAGTTACAGATGAAGGATGTTATAAATATTTCAGATGGAAAAAGGATTGGGAATATTGGAGATATTGAAATTGATATGAACACAGGGAAAATTTGTTCTGTTATTATTTCCAAACAGACACGTATGCTAGGTATTTTTGGAAAAGATGTTGAGATTGTAATTCCTTGGAAGGAAATTGTGAAAATTGGGGAAGATGTCATACTTGTAAGAGTAAATCCTGTTAATTCTGTAACAGAATCAATACAAACACCGACAATTTCATAAAGAATATTACAAATTCCTCTTTTTTTTCTGTTAGGATTATGAAAAAATAAAAGTATGGTAAAATAGACAGGAAGTACCATGCTTTTTTCTGTTATTTTAATTAAAAGGAGCCGCTTTATTATGAGAGAACCATTTAAATATGTGGACGGTATACTGTATTTACAAGCGTGGAAAGAACTTGGAAACATTACTGCTGGATTTACGACAAAAGATGGTGGGATAAGTACGGGCTCCTTTCATGCGATGAATTTAGGATTACATGTGAATGATATCGTGGAGAACGTTCATGAAAACAGACGCATTTTAGCAAATAAGTTACAAAAACCATTAGAAAACTGGATTTGCTCTGAACAAGTTCATGCTCATCATGTTGAAAAAGTAGGGCAACAGGAAAAGGGAAGTGGTGTCTATTCATATGAGGACGGCATTTCAAAAACAGATGGCATTTATACGAGTAATGAAGATGTTCTGTTAACGTCTTGTTACGCGGATTGTGTTCCGCTCTATTTTTATGCACCATCACATGGTATGATAGGACTTGCGCATGCTGGATGGAAAGGCACTGTACAAGAGATTGCAAAGGAAATGATTCAAAAGTGGAATGCAGAAGGTATTTCAAGTGATGAAATTCATGTTGCAATTGGGCCGTCGATCGGATCTTGTTGTTATGTTGTGGATGATCGTGTATTAACAGCAGCACAGGAAGTAGTTAGCGGTGCTGTTCCTCATCAAAAAATTTCTGACGGGCAGTACGCAATTAATTTAAAAGAAATTAATCGTATATTATGTGTACAAGCAGGCATAAAAGAAGAGCATATTGTAATGTCATCTCTTTGTACAAGCTGTGAAGAGCAACTATTTTTCTCTCATCGTCGTGATCAAGGTAAGACAGGAAGAATGTTGAGTTTCATAGGTTTTAAGGAGGAAGGAAGCAAGTGACAGTACAAGAAAATTTAGTAATTGTAAATGAAGCTATTAAAGAATCTTGCGCTCGAGCTGGACGTTCGTTGCAAGATATTAAACTTGTTGCAGTTACAAAAACTGTAGGGATTGAAAAAACAAACGAAGTAATTGAAGCTGGAATTATCGATTTAGGTGAAAATAGAAATGAAGGTTTCTTACAGAAATACAAGCATTTCGGTTCAAAAGTTAATTGGCACTTTATTGGCTCATTACAAACGAGAAAAGTAAAAGAAATCATTAATGAAATTGATTATTTACATTCGTTAGATCGTCTTTCGCTGGCGAAAGAAATTCAGAAACGTGCTGATAAGAAAGTGAAATGCTTTATTCAAGTGAAAACCTCATCTGAAGAATCGAAGCAAGGATTGGCAATAGAAGAGGTTGTTTCTTTTATTCAAAGTTTGCAAGAATTCGATAAAATTGAAGTGGTTGGACTAATGACGATGGCTCCATTTACAGAAGAAGAGGAAGAAATCAGACGCTGTTTTAAGGAATTACGTATGCTGCAAACAGAGGTGCAGGAGCTAGAGTTATTACATGCGCCATGTAAAGAATTATCAATGGGAATGTCCAACGATTACACAATTGCAATTGAAGAAGGGGCTACATATATTCGTTTGGGAACGATTTTAGTAGGAAAAGCGTAAAAGGAAGGAGAATCTTATTATGAGTTGGTCAAAAGTAAAATACTTCTTTTTTGATACACCGGAAGAAAAAGAAGCAGCTCAATATGGTTATGAAAAGGAGCAAACAGACATGAAAAAGCAGCAAGATCCACCAGAACAACAAGACGTTACGTTTCCGAAAGCGCAACCGAAGCAAAATGTTGTGAGTATTGAAACAGCAAAACAATCTTCAAAAGTTGTTTTATTAGAACCACGCACATATTCGGAAGCACAAGGGATTGCGGACCACTTAAAAGGTAGACGAGCTGTTGTAATTAATTTGCAGAGAATGTCTACTGATCAAGCGGTACGTATCGTTGACTTTTTAAGTGGTACTGTATACGCTATAGGCGGGGACATTCAAAAAATAGGGCCGAAAACATTTATGTGTACACCTGAAAATGTAGATATTGTTGGTGCGATTTCAGAGTTATTCGGTGAAGAAGAAGAAACAAATATAAAGAGGTGGTAATACGCCATGACAACAGTTTTTATAGTGTTAAGTTATGCTATCGAGATTTACTCGTGGGCACTTATTATTTACATTCTCCTATCATGGTTTCCTGGTGCAAAGGAATCATCTTTTGGAGAGTTCCTGGCACGTATTTGTGAACCGTATTTAGAACCATTCCGCCGCTTTATTCCGCCGCTTGGAATGATTGATATTTCTCCAATCGTTGCGATCTTTGCGTTGAAACTTGCTAAAACTGGTTTGTTCAGTTTATTAAGCTATTTCTTATAGTAAGAAGGTAAATACATGAGCATCTACGAACATTTTAGGCCTGATGAGGAGGTCTTTGTGGATAAAGTGCTAGAGTGGAAGCGAGCGGCGGAGTACCATCAAGTGAAGTTAACGGATTTTCTTGATCCTAGGCAACAACAAATTGTTTCTATGGTAATAGGACAAGGTGATGTTGCTGTACAATTTGGTGGTGCAACGCCTAATGCAGAGCGTAAAAGAGCACTTATTTATCCAGACTATCTAGAATTAAATGAAGAAGAATTTCAAGTAGAAGTATTAGAAATTGACTATCCTTCCAAGTTTTATACGCTAGAACATAGGCAAATATTAGGTACATTTATGTCTCTTGGTTTAACAAGAGAAAAATGTGGTGATATTTTGCTGCAAGAAAATCGTGCCCAAATTGTAGTTGCGAAAGAAATTGTATCGTATATTGAGATGAACTTACAATCAATAGGGAAAGTAAAAGTCTCTTTAGCGTCAGTGCAAGGAGAACAAATTCTACAGATAGATGAAACGTGGGGAGAGAAATCTGGAACGGTTTCTTCACTTCGTTTAGATGTTATGTTAGCTGAAATGTTACATTTATCTAGACAGAAAGTACAACCTTTCATAAAAAATGGTTTAGTAAAAGTCAATTGGAAAACAGTGGAGCAAACTTCTTATGAATGCTATCCAGGAGATGTTTTTTCTGTTAGAGGATATGGCCGAAGTAAATTATTTTCTGTAGAAGGTAGAACAAAACGCGACAAATGGAGAATTTTGTATGGTATACTAAAATGATTGGTTTTTTAGAAGGAAATCCTCCTATTTTGTCGAAGAAAAGATATAATTGAAAGAGGAAATTTAGATAACTACTTGGAGGTGGCGTTGTGCCGTTAACACCATTAGATATTCATAACAAAGAATTTGGTCGCGGATTCCGTGGCTATGATGAAGATCAAGTAAATGAGTTTCTTGATCAAATTATCAAAGATTATGAATTGGTCATTCGTGAGAAAAAAGCTTTAGAAGAAAAAGTTGCGCAGTTAGAAGGGAAGTTAGATCATTTCTCTAATATTGAAGATACGTTAAACAAATCTATCGTCGTTGCACAAGAAGCAGCGGAAGAAGTAAAACGTAATGCGCAAAAAGAAGCGAAATTAATTGTGCGTGAAGCTGAAAAGAATGCTGATCGTATTATTAACGAAGCATTAGTAAAATCAAGAAAAGTTGCTTTTGATATTGAAGAGCTAAAGAAACAAGCGAAAGTATTCCGAACTCGTTTCCGTATGTTATTAGAAACACAGCTTGAGATGTTAAACAACGATGATTGGGATAAACTAATTGAATTAGAAGACGAAGTAGATGAACTGTTGAAAAAAGAAGAAACAGTGTAAGCTTGACGTTTTTCTCATTATTACATATAATTTTAAACAACATATTTATTAAGAAAAACGAAGATAGGGATAAGTACCTTTTCAAACCTTATATAGCGAACTGAGGATGGTGTAAGCTCAGGATAAGGAGATAGTGGGAATATCACCCTGGAGTTCCGCGCTGAACAAATAGAGTAAGCGTAGGCGTGTATTCGCGTTAAGAATATAAAGAGGATTCTATACATATGTATATGATCTACTAGGGTGGTACCGCGGGAGACTTTCTCGTCCCTTTTTGGGATGAGAAGGTCTCTTTTTTATTCCGTTTTTTAAGTGTTTCTTTTATACATGTAAGGAGGAATTGAGCATGGAGTACAAAAATACATTACTGATGCCAAAAACAGAGTTCCCAATGCGTGGGAATTTACCAAAACGTGAGCCTGCAATGCAAGAAAAATGGGCTGAAATGAATATTTACGAAAAAGTACAAGAACATACAAAAGGACGTCCTTTATTTGTATTGCATGATGGACCTCCATATGCGAATGGTGACATTCATATGGGACATGCATTAAATAAAGTATTAAAAGACTTTATTGTTCGTTATAAATCAATGACTGGTTTTAGTGCGCCATATGTTCCAGGATGGGATACGCACGGTTTACCAATTGAACAAGCTTTAACAAATAAAGGTGTAAAACGTAAAGAAATGACAGTTGCTGAGTTCCGTAAGTTATGTGCAGAGTATGCATATGAACAAGTAGAACGTCAACGTGAACAATTTAAGCGTCTAGGTGTACGTGCAGATTGGGATAATCCATATATTACTTTAGAGCCAGCTTATGAAGCACAACAAATCAAAGTGTTTGGTGACATGGCGAAAAAAGGTTATATCTATAAAGGTCAAAAACCAGTTTACTGGTCTCCAACGAGTGAATCTGCTTTAGCGGAAGCTGAAATTGAATATCAAGATAAAAAATCAGCATCTATTTACGTAGCATTCCCTGTAAAAGATGGAAAGAACGTATTAGAAGGTGATGAAAAGTACATCATTTGGACAACGACACCTTGGACATTACCTGCAAACTTAGGTATTTCTGTTCACCCAGAGCTTGAATATAGCATTGTAAAAGTAAACGATGAGAAATATATCATTGCTTCTGAGCTGTTTGAGACAGTTGCAAAAACGTTAGAGTGGGAAAATGCTGAAGTTGTGAAAACAGTAAAAGGTAGCGAACTTGAGTACACAGTTGCAAAACATCCATTCTACGATCGTGATTCATTAGTTATGCTAGGAGACCACGTAACAACAGATGCAGGTACAGGTTGTGTTCATACAGCACCAGGACACGGGGAAGATGACTTCGTTGTTGGTAAAAAGTATGGATTAGAAGTACTTTGCCCAGTCGATGATAAAGGTGTATTAACAAATGAGGCACCTGGATTTGAAGGCTTATTCTATGATAAAGCTAATAAACCAATTACAGAAAAATTAGAAGAAGTAGGCGCGTTACTGAAACTAACATTCATTACACATTCATACCCACATGATTGGAGAACGAAAAAACCAATTATTTTCCGTGCGACAGCACAGTGGTTTGCATCTATTGAAGCATTCCGTAAAGAATTAATAGAAGCTGTAGCAGAAACAAAATGGGTACCAGCATGGGGAGAAACTCGTCTTCATAATATGGTTCGTGACCGTGGTGACTGGTGTATTTCTCGTCAGCGTGCATGGGGTGTGCCAATTCCGGTATTCTATGCTGAGAATGGTGATCCAATTATTACGGATGAAACAATTAACCATGTAGCAGATTTATTCCGTGAACACGGTTCTAACGTATGGTTCGAGCGTGAAGCGAAAGATCTATTACCAGAAGGATTTACACATCCAGGTAGCCCAAATGGCGAATTCCGTAAAGAAACAGACATCATGGATGTATGGTTCGATTCAGGTTCTTCTCACCAAGCGGTATTAGAAGAGCGCGAAGATTTACAGCGTCCAGCTGATTTATATTTAGAAGGATCTGACCAGTATCGTGGTTGGTTTAACTCTTCATTATCAACAGCAGTTGCTGTAACAGGTAAAGCTCCATATAAAGGCGTACTAAGTCACGGTTTCGTACTAGATGGTGAAGGACGTAAGATGAGTAAGTCGATTGGAAACATTGTCGTACCGAAGAAAATTATGGATCAATTAGGCGGAGACATTTTACGCTTATGGGTATCTTCTGTTGACTATCAATCTGACGTACGTATTTCAGATGATATTTTAAAACAAGTAGCAGAAGTGTATCGTAAAATCCGTAACACATTCCGTTTCTTATTAGGAAACTTAGACGACTTTAAGCCAAGTGAAAATGCAGTAGCTGTAGCTGAACTTCGTGAAGTAGATCGTTACATGTTAGTGAAATTAAATGACTTAATTACAAAAGTTAAAGAAGCATATGAGACATACGACTTCGCTGCTGTGTATCATGCAATTCATAACTTCTGTACAATTGATTTAAGTTCATTCTATTTAGACTTTGCAAAAGACATTTTATATATTGAAGGTGCAAACCACGAAGATCGTCGTGCGATTCAAACTGTATTATATGATGTTCTTGTTGCGTTAACGAAACTTGTAACACCAATCTTACCGCATACAGCTGATGAAGTATGGCCATACATTCCAGGCGTAACAGAAGAAAGTGTACAATTAACTGATATGCCAGAAGCTGTACAATTAGATGACGCGGAAGCGTTAAAAACAAAATGGGATGCATTTATGACATTACGTGATGACGTGTTAAAAGCACTAGAAGTAGCTCGTAATGAAAAAGTAATCGGTAAGTCATTAAATGCAAGCATTACGCTATATCCAACTGCAGAAATGAAAGCTATGTTAGAGTCTATTAGCGAAGACTTAAAGCAATTATTCATCGTTTCTGAGTATAAACTTGGTGGTATGATGGATGAAGCGCCAGCAGATGCACCGAAGTATGAACATACAGCGGTTGTTGTTGCTCAAGCAACTGGTGAAACATGTGAACGTTGTTGGGTAGTTTCAGAAACAATTGGTAAAGATGCTGAACATGAAACATTATGTGAGCGTTGTGCAACAGTTGTTAAAGAAAACTATGTAAAATAATAAAAAAAGCTGACTGCTATTGATGCAGTCAGTTTTTTTGTTGATGGCATATCAAAATCACTTTCAGACTCTTTCCTGTGAAGGAAAAATGTGTGTGAGGTAAGCAAATAAATTTCGGACACACTAACTGTACATTACAGCTAGGAGGAATGTACACGTGAATGAAATTTACATGGAAATAAAAGAAGAATTGCAATTGATGAGAAAAGAGTTGCAAGAGAGACTAGCTAAAGAAGTAATGCACAAATATGATGTCGAGTTCAGCCAAGAGCTTGGATATGAAATTAAGGAAGAGATAAAGAAAAAATTGCTATTACATGATATAAAAGAGGATTTAAAGGATGTAGAACGCGCATTATTTAAAATGGAAATAGACATGTATGGTATTTGTGAAGAGACGGGGAGATTAATTTCGACAAAGCAAATGAAGACAATGCCGACTGCCCGTACGATTCATGAATTCTTTTATGAAAAGGTAAATGTATGAATACGCACAACGATATTATATTACCTTTTTTTAATTTATTTTATTCTTCTATAAAGGTTCATTGTGAAAAGGTAGCAGCTATGCTAAAATTTTGAGGTACACTGTCTTTGTGGGGGAAATGAAAATGATATATTATGTAATAGCGTTATTCGTCATTGCTATCGATCAAATATCGAAGTGGTTAATTGTAAAGAACATGGAATTGGGTACGAGTATTCCGATTATCGACAATGTATTATACATAACATCACATCGAAATAGAGGCGCTGCTTGGGGTATTTTAGAAAATAAAATGTGGTTCTTCTACATTATTACAGTTGTTTTTGTAGTGTTTATTGTATTTTATATGAAAAAGTATGCGAAAACAGACAAGCTTCTAGGTATTTCGTTAGGCCTAATTTTGGGCGGGGCAATTGGTAACTTTATTGATCGTGTATTTAGACAAGAAGTAGTGGATTTCATTCACGTGTATATTTTCTCGTACAACTATCCAGTATTCAATATAGCTGATTCAGCATTATGTATTGGTGTTGTATTAATTATTATTCAAACATTATTAGAAGGCAAGAAAGCGAAGGAGTAATTGAATGAGTGAAGTAGTACAAGTAACAGTTGCAGCAGAGCAAAAAAATGAGCGAATTGATAAATTCGTTGCAGGGATAAATAACGAATGGTCACGTACGCAAGTGCAGCAATGGATTAAAGATGACGCTGTGACAGTAAACGGGAAAGCGGTAAAAGGGAATTATAAAGTAAAAGAAGAAGATGAAATTACAGTAACAATTCCTGAACCAGAAGAGTTAGATATTCAACCAGAGGATTTAAATTTAGAAATTTATTATGAAGATGCAGATGTGCTTGTTGTAAATAAGCCACGTGGTATGGTTGTACATCCAGCACCAGGGCATACAAGTGGTACACTTGTAAATGGCCTTATGCATCATTGTACAGACTTATCAGGCATTAACGGTGTAATGCGTCCAGGTATCGTGCATCGTATTGATAAAGATACATCTGGACTATTAATGGTTGCTAAAAATGATATGGCACATGAATCGCTTGTGAATCAGCTTGTAGCAAAAACAGTAACGAGACGTTACAAAGCGATTGTACACGGTGTGATTCCGCATGATAAGGGAACGATTGATGCTCCGATTGCTCGTGATAAGAAAGAGCGTCAAAGTATGACAGTTGATGAAAATGGTAAGAACGCTGTTACGCATTTCCAAGTGTTAGAACGCTTTAAAGATTTTACACTTGTAGAATGTCGCTTAGAAACGGGACGTACGCACCAAATTCGTGTTCATATGAAATATATTGGCTATCCACTTGCAGGAGATCCGAAGTATGGTCCGAAGAAAACGTTAGATATGAATGGACAAGCACTTCATGCGGGTATTTTAGGCTTTGATCATCCTCGTACTGGTGAATATATTCAGTTTGAGGCACCGATTCCAGAAGTGTTTGAAGACGCATTAAATATTTTACGAAAATAGTATTGACAAATCATAAGAAAACTGAGATACTGACAACAGTTAAATAATGATCCTTTAACACAGCCCCGTGAGGTTGAGAAGGTAACGGTTTGAAATACTTAGGGTATGTTGTACCCTTTTTTCAAAAGTCCTCTCGCACACGCTGAGAGGACTTTTTTTATACCATTACTCTCACGCAAGAAAAAAGCTTGGAGGTGTAGAGCATGCAAGAGAAAGCTGTCGTTTTAGATGACCAAATGATTCGCCGCGCTTTAACACGAATTAGTCATGAAATCGTGGAACGAAATAAAGGTGTCGATAATTGTGTTCTTGTCGGAATTAAAACTCGTGGAATTTTTATTGCACAACGTTTGGCAGAACGAATTGGTCAAATTGAAGGAAAAGAAATGGAAGTTGGAGAGTTAGACATTACGTTATATCGTGATGATTTAACACTACAATCGAAAAATAAAGAACCACTTGTAAAAGGTTCTGATATCCCTGTAGATATTACGAAGAAAAAAGTTATCCTTGTGGATGACGTATTATATACAGGAAGAACAGTTCGAGCAGCAATGGATGCTCTTATGGATTTAGGTAGACCATCTCAAATCCAATTGGCGGTTCTTGTTGATAGAGGTCATCGCGAATTACCAATTCGCGCTGATTATGTAGGGAAGAATATTCCAACATCAAGTGAAGAGCGTATCGAAGTTGATTTGCAAGAGACAGATCAACAAGATCGAGTAAGCATATACGATAAGTAAAGCCCTTTTAAATGTAGTCCTGTGAGGCTGCCAAAGGGTCTTGGCTTTCATATGTCAAATTTGGCATACGAAAGTGTAGGACTCTTTGTGCACAGGCACAAAGAGTTTTTTTATTGCAAAGATTTAAACTGAAGGAGGATGTAACAATGGAACAAAAGCCAGTGTTAGACGTTAATGAAGTACCGAAACCGGGAAAATGGTTATTTTTAAGTATACAACATTTGTTCGCGATGTTTGGATCAACAGTGCTTGTTCCGTTTTTAACAGGATTGAATCCATCAGTAGCATTAATATCAAGTGGATTAGGAACGTTAGCGTTTCTTCTTATAACGAAAGGTCAAGTACCTGCTTATCTAGGATCATCATTCGCCTTTATCGCACCGATTATAACAGCGAAAACGGCAGGTGGACCGGGAGCGGCAATGCTTGGTGGTTTGCTAGCAGGACTTGTGTACATCTTAATCTCACTCGGAATTAAGAAATCAGGATCAGAGTGGATTATGAAATTACTACCACCAATCGTAGTTGGTCCAGTAGTAATGGTAATCGGTCTAGCTTTAGCACATACAGCAGTTAACATGGCGATGAACGGTGCGGATGGCAAATATAGCTTTACACACTTTTCAGTAGCGTTAGTAACATTAGCAATTACAATTATATGCTCGATATTTGGAAGAGGATTTTTCAGTATCATACCAGTGTTACTTGGTATTATCGGCGGATATATCTTCGCTTACTTCCAAGGGCTAGTAGACTTAAAGCCGGTAGCTGAGGCAAAATGGTTTGTTGTACCAGATTTCACAGTACCATTTGTAACATACACACCAGAGTTTTCATGGAAGATTGTACTCTTGATGGTACCAGTTGCACTAGTAACAATATCAGAACATATCGGACATCAAATTGTTCTTGGAAATGTTATTAAAAGAGATTTAATTGAAAAACCAGGTTTACACCGTTCAATCTTCGGTGACGGAGTAGCAACATTAATCGCGTCACTAATCGGTGGGCCACCGAATACAACGTATGGTGAAAACATCGGTGTGCTAGCAATTACGAGAGCATACAGTGTATACTTATTCATCGGTTCAGCAGTATTTGCAATCATGTTCGGATTTATCGGTAAGATTTCTGCACTGATTCATTCGATCCCAACACCAGTTATGGGTGGTGTATCAATCTTACTATTCGGTGTAATCGCATCAAGCGGATTACGCATGATGGTAGATGATAAAACAGATTTAAGTGACAAACGAAACTTAATGATTGCATCAGTAATATTAGTAATCGGTATTGGTGGAGCGGTACTTCATGTAGGAGAATCATTCCAAGTAGAAGGAATGGCACTAGCAGCAATTGTAGGTGTACTGTTAAATCTACTACTACCGGAAACGAAACAAATAAAACAATCTAAGCAGATTGCTTCATAATAATAACCTTTTAATTCAGTCCTGTGAGACCGGAAAGGGTGGCTTCTTTCTTGCACCCTAGTCTCACACGATTAGGGTATTTTTATGCAAAGGTTGTTATAAAAATTCAAAAGTGGTAACATAAAAATCAGAAAGATGAGGGATGACGATGAGCCATTTGTTAACGATGAGTGAATTATCGGAAGTAGAAATTTCAGAAATCCTAAAAGATGCAGAAGATTTTGCGAATGGAAAAGAGAGCAAAACGACAGAGCAAACTTTTGTTGCGAACTTGTTCTTTGAGAATAGTACGAGAACGAGATTTAGCTTTGAAGTTGCTGAGAAGAGATTAGGACTTGATGTTTTAAACTTTTCAGCTGATGCATCTAGCGTACAAAAAGGAGAAACTCTATACGATACGATAAGAACACTAGAATCAATCGGAACAAAAGCAGTGGTCATCCGCCACGAGCAAGATCGCTACTTCGATGAACTAAAAGATCAGGTGAATATTCCAATCTTAAATGCTGGAGATGGATGCGGAAACCACCCAACACAGTGCCTACTGGACCTTCTTACAATTAAACAAGAGTTTGGAAGATTTGAAGGTTTGAAGATTGCAATAGTAGGAGATGTTCGTCATAGCCGAGTAGCACGTTCTAATGCAGAAGCATTAACGAAGCTTGGTGCAACAATTTACTTTGCAAGTCCAGAAGAGTGGAAAGATGAAGACAACACATTTGGAACATACAAACCATTAGATGAACTTGTTCCAGAAGTTGATGTAATGATGTTACTCCGTGTACAACATGAGCGTCATGATCATTATGAAACAGACATTATGAAAGAATATCATGAGAAACACGGATTAACAGTAGAAAGAGAAAAGCGTATGAAAGAAGGAAGCATTATTATGCATCCAGCTCCTGTAAACCGTGATGTTGAAATTGCAAGTGAACTTGTTGAGTGTGAGCGTTCACGTATATTTAAACAAATGGAAAATGGAGTTTACGTAAGAATGGCTGTACTAAAACGCGCCTTACCAAATGTATTAGGAGGAATGAAACATGAATTATTTGTTTAAAAATGGTCGTTATATGAATGAAGAAGGAAAAATCGTAGCAACGGATCTTCTCGTACAAGACGGTAAAATCGCTAAGGTAGCAGAAAATATTACGGCAGATAATGCTGAAGTAATCGATGTGAACGGAAAGTTAATCGCACCTGGATTAGTAGATGTACACGTACATCTTCGTGAACCAGGTGGTGAACATAAAGAAACAATTGAAACAGGTACACTAGCAGCGGCAAAAGGTGGATTCACTACAATTTGCGCAATGCCAAATACACGCCCGGTACCAGATTGCAGAGAACATATGGAAGACTTGCAAAAACGTATTGAAGAAAAAGCTCATGTTAACGTACTACCATACGGAGCAATTACAGTACGTCAAGCTGGTTCTGAAATGACAGATTTCGAAACATTAAAAGAACTTGGAGCATTTGCTTTCACAGATGACGGCGTAGGCGTACAAGATGCGAGCATGATGTTAGCGGCTATGAAACGTGCAGCAAAATTAGATATGGCAGTAGTTGCGCACTGTGAAGAGAATACGCTTATTAATAAAGGTTGTGTACATGAAGGGAAGTTTTCTGAGAAACACGGATTAAACGGTATCCCATCAGTATGTGAATCTGTACATATTGCAAGGGATATACTGCTTGCTGAAGCAGCAGATTGCCACTATCACGTATGTCATGTAAGTACGAAAGGTTCTGTACGTGTAATCCGTGATGCGAAACGCGCTGGAATTAAAGTAACAGCAGAAGTAACACCGCATCACCTAGTGTTATGTGAAGATGATATCCCATCAGCTGATCCTAACTTTAAAATGAACCCACCGCTTCGTGGAAAAGAAGACCATGCAGCATTAATTGAAGGTTTATTAGATGGAACGATCGATATGATCGCAACTGACCATGCACCGCATACAGCGGAAGAGAAAGCACAAGGAATTGAAAGAGCACCGTTTGGAATTACTGGTTTTGAAACAGCATTCCCGCTTCTATACACAAACCTTGTGAAAAAGGGAGTTATTACGCTAGAACAGTTAATTCAATTCTTAACAGAAAAGCCAGCTGATACATTCGGCTTAGAAGCAGGTCGCCTAAAAGAAGGTAGAGAAGCTGATATTACAATCATTGATTTAGAACAAGAAGAAGAGATTGACCCAACAACATTCTTATCAAAAGGAAAAAATACACCATTCGCAGGTTGGAAATGCCAAGGATGGCCGGTAATGACAATCGTTGGTGGTAAGATCGCATGGCAAAAGGAGAGTGCATTAGTATGAAAAGACAACTTATCTTAGAAGATGGAACAGTATTAATTGGAACAGGTTTCGGAGGCGAAATCGAAAAGTCAGGTGAGGTTGTATTTACAACAGGAATGACTGGATATCAAGAAACATTATCTGATCCATCATATTGCGGTCAAATCGTAACATTCACGTACCCATTAATCGGAAACTACGGCATTAACCGTGACGATTTTGAATCCATTCACCCATCTGTAAATGGTTTAATCGTAAACGAAATTTGTGATCACCCATCAAACTTCCGTAATGAAATTTCGTTAAATGATTACTTGAAAGAAAGAAATATCCCAGGATTAGCAGGGATTGATACGAGAAAATTAACGAGAAAAATTCGTCAATACGGTACATTACGTGGACGCCTTTGTAACATGGATGCAGATGTAGAGTACATTGTAAGCCAATTAAAAGCGACAGTATTTACAGATCATGTAAAACGCGTATCAACGAAAGATCCATACCCAAGCCCAGGTCGTGGTCACCGAGTTGTACTAGTAGACTTCGGTATGAAACATGGTATTTTACGAGAATTAAATAAGCGTGACTGTGATGTAATTGTAGTTCCTTACAACACAACAGCGGAAGAAATTTTACGCCTTAGCCCAGATGGAATTATGTTAAGTAATGGACCTGGAGATCCGAAAGATGTACCAGAAGCAATTGAAATGTTAAAAGACATTATCGGTAAAGTTCCTTTATTCGGAATTTGCCTAGGACATCAATTGTTCGCTCTAGCATCAGGTGCAAATACAAGTAAGTTGAAATTTGGTCACCGTGGTTTAAACCATCCAGTAAAAAATCTTGCAACTGGAAAAGTAGCAATTACATCTCAAAACCACGGATACGCAGTAGAAGAAGAAACAGTTGAAAATACAGATCTTGAAATTACACATGTTGCTTTAAACGATGGAACGGTAGAAGGTCTTCGTCATAAGAAGTTCCCGGCATTTACAGTACAATACCATCCAGAAGCTTCAGCGGGACCAGAAGATGCAAATGATTTATTCGAAGATTTCTTAACAATGATTGAAAACTTCAAGAAAGAAGGGGAAGAGTTATGCCAAAACGCCTAGACATTAACACAATTTTAGTAATCGGATCAGGACCAATTGTAATTGGGCAAGCAGCGGAGTTTGACTACTCTGGTACACAAGCTTGTCAATCTCTTAAAGAGGAAGGTTACAAAGTAATCCTTGTTAACTCTAACCCAGCAACAATTATGACGGATACTGCAACAGCAGATAAAGTATACATCGAGCCATTAACATTAGAATTCGTAAGCCGTATTATTCGTAAAGAACGTCCTGATGCAATCCTACCAACATTAGGTGGTCAAACAGGTTTAAACATGGCTGTTGAACTTGCAAAATCAGGCGTACTTGACGAGTGCGGAGTTGAAATTTTAGGAACAAAATTATCAGCAATCGAGCAAGCGGAAGATCGTGATTTATTCCGTACATTAATGCAAGATTTAAATGAACCAACACCACCAAGTGAAATTATTCATAACCTTGATGAAGCATATGGATTTGTAAACGAAATTGGTTACCCAGTAATCGTTCGACCAGCGTTCACATTAGGAGGAACGGGCGGCGGAATTTGTCATAACGAAGAAGAGCTAATTGAAATCGTAACAAGTGGTTTAAAACATAGCCCAGTAACACAATGTTTATTAGAGAAAAGTATTGCTGGCTGTAAAGAAATTGAATACGAAGTAATGCGTGATTCAAATGATAACGCGATTGTAGTGTGTAACATGGAAAATATCGATCCAGTTGGTGTTCATACAGGTGATTCAATCGTTGTAGCACCGAGCCAAACGCTAAGCGACCGTGAATACCAAATGTTACGTAACACGTCATTACGAATTATTCGTGCACTAGGAATTGAAGGTGGATGTAACGTTCAGCTTGCACTAGATCCATATAGCTTCCAATACTATGTAATCGAAGTAAATCCACGTGTAAGTCGTTCATCTGCACTAGCATCTAAAGCAACTGGATATCCAATTGCGAAATTAGCAGCAAAAATTGCAGTCGGCTTAACGTTAGATGAAATCGTAAACCCAGTAACACAAAAAACTTACGCTTGCTTCGAGCCAGCGTTAGACTATGTTGTTTCAAAAATTCCACGTTGGCCGTTTGATAAGTTTGAATCAGCGAACAGAACGCTTGGAACACAAATGAAAGCAACTGGTGAAGTTATGTCAATCGGACGTAACTTAGAAGAATCATTACTAAAAGCAGTTCGTTCTTTAGAGCTTGGCATTTATCACTTAGAATTAGACCACTTAAAAGAACTTGATAAAGAAACGATGAAAAAACGTATCATTAAAGCGGATGATGAACGACTGTTTATTGTAGCAGAAGCAATTCGCCAAGGTGTAACGAAAGAAGAAATCAATGAATGGTGTGAAATGGACTTCTTCTTCTTACAAAAAGTTGAAAACATCGTAAATATGGAACGTGAAGTAAAAGCGAATGTAGGAAATATGGAAGTACTACAAACTGCAAAAGAAATGGGCTTCAGCGATCACTACATTGCAGCAGCTTGGAACAAAACGGAGCGCGAAATTTACGATATGCGTAAAGAAAATAATATGATGCCAGTATTCAAAATGGTAGATACTTGTGCGGCAGAGTTTGAATCTGCAACGCCATATTACTACAGCACATATGCGGACGAAAATGAATCGATTGTAACAGATCGTAAGAGTGTAGTAGTTCTAGGATCTGGTCCGATCCGTATTGGTCAAGGTGTTGAGTTTGATTACGCAACAGTTCACTCAGTATGGGCAATTAAAGAAGCTGGATATGAAGCAATTATCATTAACAACAACCCAGAAACAGTTTCAACAGACTTCAGTATTTCTGACAAATTATACTTTGAACCATTAACGATTGAAGATGTAATGCATATTATCGATTTAGAAAAACCAGAAGGTGTTATCGTTCAGTTCGGTGGACAAACGGCAATTAACTTAGCAGCGAAACTAGAAGAACACGGTGTGAAAATTTTAGGAACATCACTTGAAGACTTAGACCGTGCAGAAGATCGTGATAAATTCGAAGCTGCTTTAACAAAACTTGGCATCCCGCAACCAGTTGGTAAAACAGCAACGACTGTAGAACAAGCGGTAGCAATCGCAGAAGAAATTGGTTACCCAGTATTAGTAAGACCATCTTACGTACTAGGTGGACGTGCGATGGAAATCGTATATCGTCAAGAAGAACTACTGCACTACATGAAAAATGCAGTTAAAGTTCATGCAGATCACCCAGTATTAATCGACCGTTACATGGTTGGTAAAGAAATTGAAGTAGATGCAATTTCCGATGGTGAGAATGTATTTATTCCAGGTATTATGGAACATATTGAACGCGCTGGAGTTCACTCTGGTGACTCAATTGGAGTATATCCACCACAAAGTTTATCTGAAAAACTAAAAGAACAAATCATTGAACATACAATTGCACTTGGAAAAGGATTAAACATTGTTGGATTACTAAATATCCAGTTTGTAGTATTCAAAGATCAAGTGTACGTAATTGAAGTAAATCCACGTGCAAGCCGTACAGTACCGTTCTTAAGTAAAATTACAGGCGTACCGATGGCGAATGTTGCAACGAAAGTTATTTTAGGGCAAGACCTAGTAGAGCAAGGATACGGAACTGGCTATCACCCAGAAGAGAAAGAAGTATATGTAAAAGCTCCGGTATTCTCATTCGCGAAACTACGCTCAGTTGATACAACATTAGGACCTGAAATGAAATCAACAGGGGAAGTAATGGGTAAAGACTTAACGCTTGAAAAAGCATTATATAAAGGATTAGTTGCTTCTGGAATTAACATCCCAACGCACGGCTCAGTAATCATTACTGTAGCGGATAAAGATAAAGAAGAGGCGATGGAAATTGCAAAACGTTTCCACGAAATCGGCTATAACTTATTAGCAACAGCTGGAACAGCACAATCATTAGAAGAGCAAAATATCCCAGTACAAGTTGTAAACAAAATTGATTCTGAAGACTACAACTTACTAGATATTATCCGTCAAGGAAAAGCACAGTTTGTAATTAACACATTAACAAAAGGTAAACAACCAGCGCGTGATGGTTTCCGCATTCGCCGTGAATCAGTAGAAAATGGTGTGGCTTGCTTAACATCACTTGATACAACAAGAGCAATCTTACGAGTATTAGAATCTATGACATTCTCAGCTCATTCAATGAAAGAAATTACGCAAACAAAGCGTCACGAGGTGGTACATGCATGATGCAAAAGCAAAATATGATCGTCGTTAACCAAAAAGAAATCGCAAAAAATATTTACGAATTAGTGCTTCAAGGAACGTTAGTACAGCAAATGAACGAACCAGGGCAGTTTGTACACATTAAGGTAGCAGAGGGCATTGCGCCCCTTCTGCGCCGCCCAATTAGTATTTGTAATGTAGATCAAGAGAAGAACGAATTTACAATGCTATATCGTGCCGAAGGACAAGGGACAAAAACATTAGCAACTAGAAAACAAGGTGAAATGGTAGATGTACTAGGACCATTAGGACACGGTTTTCCTGTAGAAGAAGCAGAAGCTGGTCAAACAGCTTTACTAGTAGGTGGGGGAATTGGTGTACCACCACTTTATGAATTATCACAGCGCCTCGTTGCAAAAGGTGTACGTGTTATTCACATCTTAGGCTTTCAAACGAAAGATGTAGTTTTCTATGAAGAAAAATTTGCAGAACTTGGTGATACGTACGTTGCGACAGTAGACGGTACACACGGTACAAAAGGATTTGTCACAGATGTAATTGATAATTACGGAATTGACTTTGATATTCTTTATTCATGTGGTCCGCTAGCGATGCTTCGTGCACTAGAAGGACGTTACAAAGAGAAAAAAGCCTATATTTCATTAGAAGAACGTATGGGCTGTGGTATTGGAGCTTGTTTCGCATGTGTATGCCACTTACAAGAAGATCCAAGTGGACATTCTTACAAGAAGGTGTGTAGCGACGGACCAGTATTTCCAATCGGGGAGGTTGTACTATGAACAGATTGCAAGTTGAATTACCAGGATTATCATTAAAAAATCCAATTATACCGGCATCTGGATGCTTTGGGTTTGGTCGTGAATATGCACAGTTTTACGATTTAAGTGTACTAGGATCAATCATGATTAAAGCAACGACAGAACAACCACGTTATGGAAATCCAACGCCTCGTGTTGCTGAAACACCAGGGGGCATGCTAAATGCAATCGGACTTCAAAACCCGGGATTAGACAAAGTAATGAATTCGGAATTACCATGGTTAGAACAATTTGACCTTCCAATTATTGCAAACGTTGCAGGCTCACAAGCTGAGGATTACGTAGCGGTTGCGAAGGAAATTTCTAAAGCGCCTAATGTCCATGCACTAGAATTAAACATTTCTTGTCCGAACGTAAAAACAGGTGGTATCGCCTTTGGTACAAATCCTGAAATTGCTGCTGATTTAACGAAGCGAGTAAAAGAGGTTTCTGAAGTACCTGTATACGTGAAATTGTCACCGAACGTGGCAAACATAGTAGAAATTGCAAAAGCGATTGAAAATGCAGGTGCAGATGGTTTAACGATGATTAATACATTGCTTGGTATGCGTCTAGATTTAAAAACAGCTAAACCAATTTTAGCAAACCGTACAGGCGGATTATCAGGTCCTGCGATTAAGCCAGTAGCAATTCGCATGGTACATGAAGTAAGCCAAGCGGTTAACATTCCAATTATCGGAATGGGTGGTATTGAAACAGCTGAAGATGTAATTGAATTCTTCTATGCTGGCGCAAGCGCAGTTGCAGTAGGTACAGCGAACTTTATCGATCCGTTCGTATGTCCGACAATTATTGAAGAGTTACCAGCATTATTAGATGAATTAGGATTTGATCACATTTCGGAATGTCAAGGAAGGAGCTGGAAGCAAACATGTCACAGTCGTTAATCGTTGCACTAGATTTTCCAGGGAAACAAGAAGTAGAACAATTCTTACACCACTTTGAAGGGGAAGAGTTATTTGTCAAAGTAGGTATGGAGTTATTTTACAAAGAAGGCCCTGCGATTATTACGTACTTAAAAGAAAAGGGACATAAGATATTCTTAGATTTAAAACTTCATGATATTCCGAATACAGTAAAAAGCGCTATGCGTAGCCTAGCTAGTCTAGATGTTGATATGGTAAATGTTCATGCTGCTGGGGGAAGCAGCATGATGAAAGCTGCGATTGAGGGATTAGAGGAAGGTAAGCAAGAAGGAAAAGAGAGACCGATTTGTATTGCAGTTACACAACTAACAAGCACTTCGGAAGCTATGATGAAAAAAGAGATCGGCATTGAGAAAACGTTAGAAGAAGCGGTTGCTCATTATGCAAAATTAACGAAAGAAAGTGGACTTGATGGCGTTGTTTGTTCAACACTTGAAGTTCCAAAATTACGTGAAGTATGCGGAAATGAATTTGTAACAGTAACACCGGGGATTCGTCTTGCAAGCGATGATGTAAATGACCAAGTGCGCGTAGCAACACCGAAACGTGCGAGGGAACTTGGCTCAAGCTACATCGTAGTTGGACGTAGTATTACAAAAGCAGAAAATCCGCTTGAAGCGTATAAAACAGTAAAACAACAGTGGGAAGGTGTAACAGTATGAAAAAAGAAATCGCATCGCATTTATTAGAAATTGGAGCAGTATTTTTACAACCGAATGATCCATTCACTTGGTCTTCAGGTATGAAATCACCAATTTATTGTGATAACCGTTTAACTTTATCTTATCCAAAAGTACGTCAAGCGATTGCAGCTGGATTAGAAGAGTTAATTAAAGAGCACTTCCCAACTGTAGAAATTATTGCAGGAACAGCAACTGCTGGTATTGCGCACGCTGCATGGGTAAGCGATCGTATGGATTTACCAATGTGCTACGTACGTAGTAAAGCAAAAGGTCACGGTAAAGGGAACCAAATCGAAGGAAAAGCTGAAAAAGGTCAAAAAGTCGTAGTAGTAGAAGACTTAATTTCAACTGGCGGTAGTGCAATTACATGTGTAGAAGCACTTCGCGAAGCTGGATGTGAAGTATTAGGAATCGTATCAATCTTCACATATGAGTTAGAAGCAGGAAAAGAAAAACTAGAAGCAGCTAACGTAGCATCATATTCTTTAAGTGATTACAGTGCATTAACTGAAGTTGCAGCAGAAAAAGGTATGATTGGACAAGCTGAAACGAAAAAATTACAAGAGTGGCGTAAAAATCCAGCAAACGAAGCTTGGATCACAGCGTAACACGAAAAAAACGACTGCGGGGGAACGCGGTCGTTTTTTTATATTATTGTTAAAAATTCAAGTAAAGTTCCATCAATATCAAAGAAAATCATATTACAATCTCCTTAACTACTTAGTGCTTTCTGCAAGCTTATATCTTTTTACAAACAATAGAGTCACATAAGAAACAATAAATGAGAAAATGCTATACATGCCGACCCAAAAGAAAAATTTTGGAGTAAAGGCGATAACACCTATTATTAAAAAACTAGCAAACGTTACAATCGGCATTACGTAATACGTTTTCGTTTTGCGTGTTCCAATAACAGATACGATAAAGATAAATAATGGACAAATTAATAAGACGAAAATCAATTCATTCATAGGTATGTCCCCTTTTCTAATTGCAGTAATCTGTTTCTCGTAAACGTTTTGAAATAATTACTCTCCTAATATAATTTCGCTGAGTAATAACGAATCCCTCTTGAAAACTGATAATTCATGATGAATTTTACAAGCAAAAAACGTAAGCAAGAGAACACTTGCTTACGTTATAGGATAAACATCGCAACGATCGTGGTGACAATTAAACCGATAACAACCGGTAAAAAGTTTCGGCGTGCAAGTTCAAATGGATCGACTTTACAAATCGCAGCAGCAGGAATAAGTGCCCAAGGAATTAACGTCCCGCCCCCGGTCCATATAGCTGCAATTTGCCCGAGTGCTGTTAATGTAGCTGTTCCATGGCCAAGTGCTGTTCCAAAAAGATTGGCAATGGAACCAGCAAGTGATATACCTGAAAAACCTGATCCATCTAAGCCGGTAATGACACCCACGATGGTTAATGTCCCTGCCGATACATATTGATTTAAAGGAACAGTTTGAGATAAAGCGATGCCTAAGTCGTTAATGATTCCGTGTGAACCTTTCGGTAAATAGTCTCCGATAATTTTCACAAAGCCACTATCTCCTAAATAAAAGAGTGCAGCGATAGGAATAACTGGTCCGAAAATTTTAAAGCCAAATTGGAGCCCTTCTATGAAATAATCGGTTGTTTTATTCAGTCCATTACCTTTGTAGGCGATGAGAGAAATGATGATAATCATAATAACAGTTGTTCCGCCGATAAGTGCAGTTGCGTCGCTTCCTTGTAGTTTAAATTGAATCATGCAAAGGATATCAATGATATATACGATAGGGATACAAATAGCGAGCCATTTCTTTGTGCGAGGAGATAATGAAGTGAGCGTTTTAGAAGACTCAGTTGATAGAATAGATTCTTGTATAGCTAAGCCTGTATGAAACTCTTTTCGTAAGAAGAAAAAAGCGACGGAAGTTGTCACAACGCCCATAACGATAACGAGTGGAACACTTGCAGATACGACGCTGGAAACAGGGAGACCAGCCGCGTCTGCAGTTAATTTCGGTGCACCTTGAATAACGAAGTCTCCAGATAAGGCGATGCCGTGTCCAAATAAGTTCATAGCAATTGCAACCCCAATTGGAGGAAGGCCGACACGTACAGCAACCGGTAATAAAATAGCTCCCATTAAGGCGACAGCTGGAGAAGGCCAAAAGAAGAAAGAAATGGTCATCATTAAAAGGCCGATAATCCAGTAGGCGAGTGTAGGTGTACGAATCATTTTTGTAAATGGTGAAATCATCGTATCATTTATGCCAGTATGAACGAGTAAATTGCTCATTGATACGATAATGGAGATGATTAATATAGTTGGTAATAGCTCAGTAATGGCGTAAATGAAACTTTGAAAAATCCCGCTAATGGCAAGAGGGATAGAACTTGTTGCAGTTAATGCTAATAAAAAGATAAAAACGATACAAATGATAGTCGTATCTTTCCGGAGAATAAAAAAGGTAATAATAGTGAGTAAACAAATAATGTAGAGAGCGTGTAATAGCGTTAATTCAACTCCCATAACATTCACATCCTTTAGGCATTCGTGTAGTTTATTGTATGAAAGCAGTGAAAGTATGTGAGTATAGGAAAAAGAAAAAAGTAAAATTTCATGTACTGTAATGATGAGAACGATAAATGGATGTTACAATACAGTTAATCCTAAAAAATGAATAAAAGAAAGTGCCACCTTATCTGGTGGCACTTTCTTATTTTACTGCATGAGCTTTTTGCATCTTCCTAATTAAGCGAATTTGTCCGCGATGATTGATTTCATCTTCAAATACGTGAAACCATTTAAAGTAGTTGTTAGCTGGTTTGTCATACCAAAAGTCTGTCGTTTTAAATAGCCATTCATCAGGTAAAGATTCAAATGTTTCAATTGTTTTAGAGCGTACTTCTTGTAATGTATTAATGTAAAATTCTAAAGAGTTTCCTTTTATTTTTTCTCGTCCAAGATTCCCTAACTCAATAGCTGGCAACCAATGTTCTAATTCAGCTTCCGTCGGTTCACGATCCTCAAAGGTATGGATTTGGTAGTAAAATTCAATAGCAGCCATGTGATATAACAGCATGCCAATTGAATTGGCTTCTTTATCATATAAATAATCAAGTTCTTCAATTGTTAAACTTTCCACTGCTTGCATTGTTGTATAACGAGCGTAATTCATCATGGAAACAAGTTTTGAAAACTCAACTTGTAAACCATCTATTTTATCAATTACAAAATTCAATTTAAATTCCCCCTCTTTAAATGAACACTCCAGAGAAGGAATTCTATGTGTAGAAAAAAACTCCTTTTAAAAAGGCCATGATTTTAACAAGGGATTACAATTAGTTCTCTATTTGATTTTGTAATAACTTCATATCCGTCTTTTGTAATGACGATATCATCTTCAATTCTACAACCGCCCCAGTTCGGTATGTAAATGCCCGGTTCAACTGTAACAACCATACCTTCTTTTAATGTAGCTTTACTTTCTTGGGATAAGCGAAGAGGTTCATGTATTTCTAAGCCAAGACCATGACCAGTAGAATGACCAAAATATTGACCATATCCACAATCTGTAATGTAGTTTCTTGTTACATCATCGATACTTTTCGCAGTTTCTCCAGGCTTAATCACTTCAGTCCCACGTTTTAACGCTTCTCGTACAACATTGTATATTTTTTTGAATTCTTCCGATGGTTCCCCTATTGCTACGGTACGTGTTATATCGGAACAATATCCGTCGTAAAGTGCACCAAAGTCTAATGTAACGATGTCGCCTCGTTCAATTATTTTATTTGATGCAACTCCATGTGGAAGAGAAGAACGAACACCAGAAGCTACAATAATTTGAAATGATGAAGATGTAGCACCTTTTTTTCGCATGAAAAATTCTAATTCATCTCGTACAGCATTTTCACTTATTCCTGGTTTTAGAAACGTAAGAATGTGATGAAATGCTTCGTCCGCGATATTAGCTGCAATTTTCATTGTTTCTATTTCAGGCGTGTCTTTAATGATACGAATATTTTCGATAATTTCGCACACTTGAATCATTTCCGCCTGTACGTATTTTTGCAAGTTTTTATATTGTTGCAATGTCATGTTGTTTTCTTCAATTCCAAGTTTTTGAATGTTTAATTTCGATACTTGATGTGCAATTTCTTTTTCTAAATTTCCTTTATGCATAATAATTTCAGCATCTTTTATTTGTGATTTCGCTTGATCTACATAGCGGAAATCAGTGATGAAAACAGCTTGATCGGCAGAGAGTAAGACGACGCCAGCACTACCTGTAAAGCCTGTTGCATATTGGCGGTTTTCTTTTTTTGTAATAAGTAACCCCTCAATTTCATAGTTTTGTAGTTGATTTTGGATTTTATTAATTTTTAAAGTCATGTTAATTCCTCCTATTCATAGTATTGAATAAAGCAAATAGCGTGCCAAAATGTATATTTGAAGAAAGGATAGTAGGGACAACATATATTTTAGGGGAGATAAAAAAATAGCCCGTAATTTGTGGGAGACGGTTTGTTCATAAAATCTAGATTGCTTCAATGAATAGCAGGGGGATGGGGAAAAATGATTGGAGTTACACTTGTACTTTATTTACATGCTGTAAAAAATTTTATACAAATGTGAAATGATACTGTCAATTTTTTTGACAATATTGAATGGATATAGCAACGAAATTGAAAACATATAAAAAATGCGCTGCATACAAGCAACGCATTTTTTTATTTATGCTTTTAATTTCATTACAATATCAGCATCTGGTGTTACATATACGGTTTGCTGATTGTCGTACGTAACAAAACCAAGTTTTGCACCACTCGGTTTTTTGACATGGCGTATTTTGGTGAAATCAACAGGTACAGAGCTAGACTCTTTCGCTTTACTGTAATAGGCAGCAATTTTGGCGGCTTCTAGTAAAGTTTCTTCAGCAGGCTCTAAAGAACGAATGACAACGTGAGAGCCAGGTATATCTTTCGTATGTAACCAAATTTCATCACGGCGGGCAAACTTCGTTGTTAAATAATCATTTTGTTTATTGTTTTTACCAACGAAAATCTCTGTGCCATCACTTGCTACATATTTATCTAATACTGGTTTAGTAGGCTTTTTCTTTGCGTTTTTCGTTTTGCGATTGCGCACATAACCTTCTTCAGCTAATTCCTCACGAATTTCTTCAATGTCTTTTGAAGAAGCAGCTTCCATTTGTTGAAGTAAGCTATCAAAATAAAGAATTTCTTCATTTGTTTTTTCGATTTGTTCTTCTACAACAGCAACCGAATTTTTTGCTTTTTGATACTTTTGGAAATAGCGTTGTGCATTTTCAGATGGTGTTTTTAAAGGATCTAATGTGATTTTTACAGTTCCACCATCCTCATCGTAATAATTAACGACCTCAATATCTTTATCGCCCTTTTTTAAAGCGTACATATTGGCTGTAAGTAGCTCTCCAAATAGTTGATATTTATCTGCTTTTCCAGCATCTTGCAGTGTTTTTTCGAGTTTAATGAGTTTTTTCTCGTTTTTATTTTTTTCGTTTTGCATAAAGCGTTCTAAATCATGAGCTTGTTGTTTTACACGATCACGTTCTGCTTTGCCAAAGAAGAAACGATCTAACAATTCGCTCACTGATGAGAATGTTTTTTCTTCTCCTTGCAAGTGTGTAAGAGGGAAAAGATAAAAGAATTCTTTTCCATTTGCAGTAATCATTGTAGGTGTATATGCATGAGATAGTAATGGTGTTTGTATAGAGAAAAATGCTTCTGATAATGCTTTCTCGTTTACCATACCGGCTTTCTTTACTACTTCTTTTGCAAATAATGGGGATATTCCCATGAAAGCACCGACGAGTTGTTTATCCATATTTCCAGATAGAAAGTCTAGCGGTCTAATAAAATCATCTGCGGTTTCAATTTGCAGAGGATTGATTTTATGTTGGGCTGGTGGCGCGACGTACTCAGCACCAGCATATACAGTTCGGTGACGGTTTACGGCTAATGAAACGTGTTTTAAGCTATCTAAAATCACGTTTGTTTTCGTATCTAATAAGATAATGTTACTATGTCGTCCCATTATTTCAATTACTAATGTTTTTAATGATTCGTCTCCGATTTCATTACGACTGCGAACTGTAATTTGAATAATGCGTTCTAAGTCGATTTGTTCAATTTTTTCAATAAATCCACCTTCTAAATGTTTGCGAAGAAGCATACAGAACATCGGCGGTATTGCTGGCGAATCGTAGTTTTGATTCGTTAAGTGCATACGCGCATATGTAGGATGAGATGAAAGAATTAGTTTTTGGTTCTTTCCATTCGCTCGAATATGTAATAAAATCTCGTATTTTGAAGGTTGATATATTTTGGAAATTCTTCCTGTGTAAAGAGAATTTTCAATTTCATGTGTAATCGCTCTTGTAAATAATCCATCGAATGCCATAAATGAACACTCCTTTCTAACTAAATGTTAATTATAGCATTTTTTTGGACGAGGCTGAATAAGCTTTCAATAGAGTATGTCTGGAATCAGGAGGTCGATAGCAGGATGAACTGGTATGGAATGCGAGCACATGAAGTGGAAGAAAGAACGAATACGAATGTAAAGGTTGGACTTACAGAGAAAGAAGCAGAAGGGCGAGTAAAGAAATTTGGTACTAATGAATTAGAAGAAGCAAAAAGGCCTTCTGCACTAATGGTATTTTTAGCACAGTTTAAAGATTTCATGGTACTCGTTTTGTTTGGAGCAACAATTGTTTCTGCGTTTTTAGGTGAATACATTGATTCTATTGCTATTGTTGCCATTGTTATTATCAATGGTATTCTCGGCTTTTTTCAAGAAAGAAAAGCTGAAAAATCATTGGAAGCTTTAAAGGAACTAGCTGCCCCGCAAGTTACTGTAATGCGGAATGGAAAGTGGGTAAAAGCACCATCTAAAGCACTTGTTTTAGGTGATATTATTAAGTTTTCCAGTGGTGATCGTATTGGGGCTGATGTGCGTCTTGTTGAGGCATCAAGTTTATATATTGAAGAGTCTGCTTTGACAGGGGAGTCCGTACCTGTACAAAAGAAGGTAGAAGCACTGCAAGGGCAAGATGTTGCAATTGGGGATCAAAAAAATATGGCTTTTATGGGGACAATGATTACGCGAGGATCTGGTACAGGAGTCGTTGTAGCAACTGGTATGAATACAGCGATGGGGCAAATTGCAAATATGTTGCAAAATGCAGAGCAAATGGAAACGCCACTGCAAAGAAGGTTAGAACAGCTCGGAAAAATATTAATTATTGTAGCTCTTATTTTGACAGCGCTCGTTGTATTGGCTGGTGTGTATCAAGGGAATGAAGTATATCATATGTTTTTAGCTGGCGTATCGCTAGCTGTTGCGGCTATTCCAGAAGGATTGCCAGCAATTGTTACAGTAGCTTTATCACTTGGTGTACAGCGTATGATAAAAAAGAGAGCAATTGTAAGGAAGTTACCGGCCGTAGAAACGTTAGGCTGCGCTTCTGTTATATGCTCTGATAAAACGGGAACAATGACACAAAACAAAATGATGGTAACACATATGTGGTCAGGCGGAGAATTGTGGAAAGTGACAGGGCAAGGATATGAACCTAATGGCTCTTTTATGAAAGGTGAAAAAGAAGTGAATCCAGCTAAGACAAAATCACTTTATCAGCTACTTACATTTGGTTCACTATGTAACAATGCAAATATTATTCAAAAGAAAAAGGCGTACGTATTAGATGGGGATCCAACAGAGGGAGCGCTTGTAGCTGCGGCAATGAAAGCTGGGATAACACGTGAGGCATTGAAAGGGAAATTTGAAATTATTCGTGAATTTCCCTTTGATTCAACTCGAAAAATGATGAGTGTTATTGTACGAGATCGAGAGGGGAA
Organism: Bacillus cereus group sp. Bce041; assembly: GCF_052646455.1. Classification (NCBI taxonomy): domain Bacteria; kingdom Bacillati; phylum Bacillota; class Bacilli; order Caryophanales; family Bacillaceae; genus Bacillus; species Bacillus cereus group sp. Bce041. The sequence goes on along the minus strand of NZ_JBQXON010000001.1, from coordinate 173,850 downwards.
AAAGTTTATTGTTACGAAAGGAGCACCGGATGTTCTTTTGCAACTGAGTCAAACAATCTTATGGGGGGATAAGCAGCAGCCGTTAAGTGAGCTATATAGAAAAGAAGTACAGGCGGCTATTCATAGCTTAGGTAGTCAAGCGCTTCGAACAATTGCAGTTGCGTTTAAACCTTTAAAAGTAACGGATTCTATTGAACATGAAAGAGACGTTGAAAAAGATTTTATGTTGGTTGGAATACAAGGTATGATTGACCCGCCAAGGCCAGAAGTCGCGCAGGCGGTAAAAGAGTGTAAAGAAGCTGGTATTCGAACAGTAATGATTACAGGTGATCATAAAGTGACAGCAATGGCGATTGCTGAACAATTAGGAGTTTTACCACCAGATGGACGCGTTGTTGAAGGAGTAGAACTCGCGAATATGGATGTGGAGGAATTAGAAAATGTTGTAGAAGATACGTATGTATTCGCTCGTGTATCACCTGAGCATAAATTGAAAATTGTTAAAGCATTGCAAAATCAAGGACATATAGTAGCGATGACAGGTGATGGAGTGAACGATGCTCCAGCTATAAAAACAGCGGATATTGGGATAGCGATGGGGATTACAGGGACAGATGTTGCAAAAGAAGCCTCTTCACTTGTTTTACTAGATGATAATTTTGCTACAATTAAGTCAGCGATTAAAGAAGGAAGAAATATATACGAGAACATACGTAAGTTCATTCGCTACTTATTGGCGTCAAATGTTGGAGAAATTTTAGTTATGTTATTTGCGATGTTACTTGCATTACCACTGCCGATGGTTCCTATTCAAATTTTATGGGTGAACTTAGTTACTGATGGTTTACCAGCGATGGCATTAGGTTTGGATAAGGCTGAAGGAGATGTGATGAAGAGAACACCGCGTCACCCGAAAGAAGGGGTATTCGCTAGAGGGCTTGCGTGGAAAATAATAAGTCGAGGGTTTTTAATTGGAGCAGTGACGTTAGTGGCGTTTATTATTGCGTATAACCAACATCCAAATGAACTGAAATATGCACAAACTGTAGCGTTCGCGACGTTGGTACTTGCACAGCTTATTCATGTATTTGATTGTCGTAGTGAGCATTCTGTCTTTCACCGTAATCCATTTGGGAACGTGTATTTAGTAGGGGCGGTTATTATTTCGTTACTACTTATGCTAGTGGTTATATATTATCCACCGTTACAACCGATCTTTAGCACAATGCCGATACAAGCAAGAGATTGGTTATTAATTGGAGGTTTGTCATCAATTCCGACTTTCCTACTAGTAGGTTCTTTATTAACAGAGAAAAAGGCTAAGAAGAAAAAGCCGATGTTATATAAGAAGGGATTAAACTTGAAATAGTCAATGTTATGAAAATGTGATATAATTTACAGAAGGTAGTAGAGCCTTGTCTCTATTACCTTTTTCATTGAGTTATTTTATGGCTTGGATGTGATAAAAATGATTTCTAGTATGACAGGGTTTGGAAGATCGAAAGTAGAAAGTGATACTTTTCAAATTACAGTAGAAATGAAATCGGTGAACCACCGTTTTTTAGAGATGAGTATTCGACTTCCTAAGCAAATGATGGTATTTGAGGACAAAATTCGTAAAATAATTGCACAGCAAGTTCGACGTGGACGCATCGAAGTGTCTATTAGTATAGCAGGTGAAGGACTTGTTGAAAGAAAATTAAGTGTGAATTGGTCACTTCTTGAGCAGTACCAATCGATGATGGAAGATATAAAAGGGAAATTTCAATTACAAGATTCTATTACACTCGAACAATTAATGGCAATGCCAGAAGTAACAGCAATTGAAGAAATAGAAAATGTAAATGAACATTTTGAGAACAGTTTATATGAGGCTGTTCGTCAAGCTGCTCATATGTTGAAAACGATGAGAGATGGCGAAGGAGAACGATTACATAAAGATATAGAGTATCGTTTACAAGAGATTAGCAATTGTGTAAATGCGATTATTCCACATGCACCAATTGTTACACAAAAATATCGTGAACGATTAGAAAATCGCTTAAAAGAATTACATAATCAAGATCTAGATGAACAAAGATTGCTAACAGAAGTCGCAATTTTTGCAGAGCGTTGTGATATTCATGAAGAGTTAGTTCGTTTGCAAAGTCATTTAGAGCAATTTCGTGAAACATTGCAGATTGAAGAGCCTGTTGGAAGGAAAATGGATTTCATCGTGCAAGAGATGCATAGAGAAATTAATACGATTGGTTCTAAAGCAAATGACTTAACAATTTCAAAATATGTTGTAGAAATGAAAAATAACCTTGAAAAAATTCGTGAACAAGTACAAAATATTGAGTAGCTTTCAAAAAATATATAAAGTTATACGTGGTGGAGAAATCGGATAGACTTACTAGGAGGCGCAAACTATGGCCATGCGGTTTTTAAATATTGGATACGGAAATATTGTATCTGCTCATCGAATTATTGCTATTGTAAGTCCGGAGTCAGCTCCTATTAAACGAACAGTACAAGAAGCACGTGAACATAATGCTTTGCTTGATGCTACGTATGGGAGAAAAACAAGGGCGGTTATTGTTATGGATGATGGGCATGTTGTATTAAGTCCAATTCAACCAGAGACGATTGCACATCGTTTGAATAATAAAGAAGATTTAAGTGAGGAAGGGTAGGTTTTACATATTTATGAGAAGTAGAAGAGGATTGCTCATCGTTCTTTCAGGGCCTTCTGGGGTTGGAAAAGGGACGGTTCGTAAAGAGCTGTTTAGCCATGAGGATACACGTTTTCAGTACTCTATTTCAGTAACGACACGTAAGCCGCGTGAAGGTGAAGTAGATGGTGTGGATTATTTCTTTAAAGAAAGAGAAGAATTCGAGGAAATGATTCGTAATGAAAAATTACTTGAGTGGGCTGAGTTCGTAGGTAATTATTACGGAACACCGATTGACTATGTTGAAAAAACATTACAAGAAGGAAAAGATGTATTCTTAGAAATTGAAGTGCAAGGAGCAATTCAAGTTAAGAAAGCTTTCCCAGAAGGTGTATTTATTTTCTTAGCACCTCCAAGTTTATCTGAACTAAAGAGCCGTATTGTCGGACGTGGTACAGAGACTGAAGATGTTATTGAAAATCGTTTAACTGTAGCGAAAGAAGAAATCGAGATGATGGACGCTTACGACTATGTAGTAGAAAACGATCAAGTTGAATTAGCTTGTGATAGAATTAAAGCAATTGTGGTTGGCGAACATTGCCGCCGCGAAAGGGTAGCAAAATATTATAAAGAAATGACGGAGGGTCTATAATTATGTTAAATCCATCAATTGACTCATTACTACAAAAAATCGATTCTAAGTACACTTTAGTAACAGTGGCTGCAAAACGCGCACGTGAAATGCAACTTGCTAATAACTGTGTTGTAGAAAAACCTGTTTCTCATAAATGTGTAGGTAAAGCATTAGAAGAAATCGATGCAGAAGCATTAAGCTACGTACCAAGTGAAGATAAAGTAGCTGAATAAGCCTTTGCCTTCGACAAAATAAAACATAGACTTTATAATTTTCTATGTAACGGTAACAACCTATTTACAAGTAGGTTGTTATTTTTTTACGAAAGGAATGAAATATCGGTACTGACGAGCTGAGAATTCTATTTCAGTATTATAAGTTTGAAAAAGAAAGAGGACGAGTCATATGCTAAAAGGGAAAAAGATACTTCTATGTGTAACAGGAGGCATTGCGGTTTTTAAAGCAGCTGCGTTAACGAGTAAATTGACACAATCTGGCGCGATTGTCAAAGTAATGATGAGTGAGTCGGCAATGAAGTTTGTTACGCCTCTTACATTCCAAGCGCTTTCTCGCCATGATGTATATACGGATACATTCGATGAGAAAGACTCAGCTGTTATTGCTCATATTGATTTAGCAGATTGGGCGGATGTTGTACTTGTCGCACCTGCTACTGCCAATTGTATTGGAAAGTTAGCTGGTGGTATTGCAGATGATATGATTACAACTACTTTGTTAGCTACTACAGCTCCGGTATGGATTGCGCCTGCTATGAATGTGCATATGTATGAAAATAAAATAGTTCAAAAAAATATGATGACATTGAAAACGCTAGGATATACATTTATTGAGCCTGGGGAAGGCTTTTTAGCATGTGGATATGTAGCGAAGGGACGACTAGAAGAACCTGAAGCAATTATTGCACGGTTAGAGGAAGCTTTCTCAGAACACAAACCATTGCAGGGAAAAAGAATATTAATAACTGCTGGCCCAACACGTGAAAAGGTTGATCCAGTTCGTTTTATGACGAATTTTTCTTCTGGGAAAATGGGGTATGCGATTGCGGAAGTGGCAGCGAATTTAGGCGCTGATGTTATACTCGTTTCAGGACCGACAGCATTAAATCCACCGTTACATGTAACGACAGTGCAAGTGGAATCTGCACAAGATATGTTAGAAGCAGTTCTTCAACATTATCAAAACGTAGACGTTGTCATTAAAACAGCAGCAGTTGCAGATTATCGTCCGAAATATGTGCATGAGAATAAAATGAAAAAGCAAAATGGTGATGCTGTCATTGAACTTGAAAGAACGGTGGATATTTTAAAAACGTTAGGTCAGAAAAAGGATAAACAGTTACTTATCGGTTTTGCTGCTGAAACGACAAATGTAGAGGAATATGCAACGAAAAAACTACGTGAGAAAAATGCAGATATGATTGTCGCGAATGATGTAAAAGCGCAAGGAGCTGGATTTGGCACGGATACGAATATTGTAACAATGTATAGAAAAGATGGAAAAGTTATTGAGTTGCCACTTTTAATGAAAAAAGAGGTAGCTCGTGAAATATTGAAGCAAATTGAAATGATGTTAGAAGATGATCGTTTATGAAATTTGCAAGTGTAATTGTTGATGTACCTGCCCGTCAGACAGATCGACCATTTGATTACATTATTCCTAAAAAATGGGAAGATATTGTACAGACAGGAATGCGTGTAGTAGTTCCGTTTGGGCCAAGAAAATTGCAAGGTTTTATTATTGGGATTAAAGATTCGGTGGATGTAGAAAGTAAGAAGTTAAAGACAATCCATGAAATATTAGATGTAACACCGGTTTTAAATGATGAATTATTAAAGCTTGGATATTGGCTTACAAGTGAAACGTTATGCTACATGATTTCAGCTTTTCAAGTGATGCTTCCAACTGCGATAAAAGCAACGTATAAAAAACGTCTACAACTTTGTAAACAGGAAGAAATAGCACCTGAAATACTATATTTATTTCAGGATAAAGAAGCAATTGATTTTGAAGTAATCGAGCAACAGCCACATTTATACCGAACTATTCAACAAGAAATTAAAAATGGTACGGTTGAAGTCGTTTATCAAGTGAAAGATAAAGTACAAAAGAAGAAGCAAAGAGTGGTTCAGCCGGAGTTGCCAGAAGATAAATTGGAATTAGCGGCATTTGAACTGAAAAGTAAAAAACAACAAGATGTACTTTATTATTTTGTGGAAAATTATAAAAGTACACCGTTGAAAGTAATTACAGAAGAGTTACAAATAACAGATGCTCCAATAAAAGCACTTGTTAAAAAGGGATTCATTTCAGAAAAGTATGTGGAAGTATACCGAAATCCGTATGACGATGATGATTTTGAACAAACAAAACCATTTCCACTTACGGAGGAACAAAAACAAGTTATTACACCGATTTTATCATCAATTACAAATGAAACTTATAATCCATTTTTGCTATATGGTGTTACAGGAAGTGGAAAGACAGAAGTATATTTACAATCTATAGCAGCAGTGCTCAAGAAAGGAAAAGAAGCTATCGTTCTTGTTCCTGAAATTGCACTAACGCCCCAAATGGTGGATCGTTTTAAAGGTAGGTTTGGCTCGCAAGTTGCAGTTCTTCATAGTGCGTTGTCTGTTGGAGAAAAGTATGACGAGTGGCGTAAGATTTTAAGAAAAGAAGTGAAAGTTGTAGTTGGTGCGCGTTCAGCTGTTTTTGCGCCTTTTGAGAATTTAGGGATTATTATTATTGATGAAGAGCATGAATCAAGTTACAAACAAGAAGATAATCCGAGGTATCATGCAAGAGATGTAGCTGTCTGGAGAGGACAATATCATAAATGTCCTATCGTTCTTGGTAGTGCGACACCAACACTTGAATCGTTTGCAAGGGCGAAAAAAGGTGTTTATGAACTATTAACAATGGAAAAACGTATGAATGAACAAGCTTTACCAACGGTAGAGATTGTTGACATGCGAGAAGAACTTCGTGACGGGAATCGATCAATGTTTTCTAAGGCGCTGCATGAAAAAATAGCAGATCGATTAGAAAAGAAAGAACAAATGGTACTCTTTTTAAATAGAAGAGGTCATTCTACATTTGTTATGTGCCGTGATTGTGGGTATGTTGTCCAATGTCCGCATTGTGATATTTCATTGACATATCATAAAATGAATCATCGTTTAAAATGTCATTATTGTAGTTACGAAGAGAATATGCCAACTGAGTGTCCAGCTTGTCAAAGTACATACATTCGTTTCTTTGGTACAGGTACACAAAAGGTAGAAGAAGAAATTACAAAACTATTTCCAGAGGCGCGAGTCATTCGAATGGATGTAGATACGACAAGTCGAAAAGGAATGCATGAAAAATTATTAAAGGCGTTTGGGGAAGAAAAAGCAGATATATTACTTGGAACACAAATGATTGCTAAAGGATTAGATTTTCCGAAAGTAACGCTCGTTGGGGTTTTAACTGCAGATACGATGCTTCACTTACCTGATTTTCGGGCGAGTGAAAAGACATATCAGTTATTGACGCAAGTAAGTGGACGAGCGGGTAGACATGAATTGCCAGGGGAAGTTGTGATTCAAACGTATACGCCAGAACATTACAGTATAGAGTTAGCGAAGAACCAACAATATGATGTGTTTTTTGACCAAGAAATGCAAATGAGACGAACAAGACAATATCCCCCATATTACTATGTTGTACTCGTAACTGTATCTCATCCAGAATTATTAAAAGCGGTACAAGTGACGGAAAAAATTGCCTCGTATTTACGAACGCATTGCTCACAGCAAACAATGGTGCTAGGACCAGTTGCTTCAGCGATTCCAAGGATAAAAGATAGATATCGTTATCAATGCATGATAAAATACAAACGGGAACCAAACTTAAAGAACGTGCTCAAAATGGTAAATGAACATTATCAAGCAGAAATGCAAAAAGAGCTACAAATCTCAATTGATTTTAATCCAACAATGTTAATGTAGCGGAGGGAAATATGGCAGTTTTAGAAATAATAAAGCATCCAAATGAAGTGTTAGAAACACCATGCGAAAGAGTAATTAACTTTGATAAAAAGTTAGTGAAATTGTTGAAAGATATGCATGAAACAATGTTAATTGCGGACGGAGTCGGTTTAGCTGCGCCTCAAGTAGGTGTAAGCTTGCAAGTAGCGGTTGTTGATGTCGATGATGATACTGGGAAAATCGAGTTAATCAATCCATCAATATTAGAAAAACGTGGTGAACAAGTAGGTCCCGAAGGCTGTTTAAGCTTCCCGGGACTTTATGGTGAAGTAGAACGTGCCGATTATATTAAAGTAAGAGCGCAAAATCGCCGTGGGAAAGTATTCTTATTAGAAGCGGAAGGATTTTTAGCGCGTGCAATTCAACATGAAATTGATCATTTACACGGTGTTTTATTTACATCGAAAGTGACAAGATATTATGAAGAAAACGAACTAGAATAGGTGTTAAAAGGAGCGGTTTTTAAATGATAAAAGTAGTGTTTATGGGAACACCGGACTTTTCAGTGCCGGTGCTTCGTCGTCTTATTGAAGATGGCTATGAGGTAGTAGGTGTTGTGACGCAACCTGATCGTCCAGTAGGTAGAAAAAAAGTATTAACACCTACACCTGTTAAAGTTGAAGCGGAAAAACATGGTATCCCTGTGTTACAGCCGTTAAAAATTCGTGAAAAAGATGAATATGAAAAAGTATTGGCATTAGAGCCAGATTTAATTGTAACAGCTGCATTTGGGCAGATTGTACCAAATGAAATTTTAGAAGCACCAAAGTATGGGTGTATTAATGTTCACGCTTCTTTACTTCCTGAACTTCGTGGTGGTGCACCAATTCATTATGCAATTATGGAAGGTAAAGAAAAAACAGGTATTACAATTATGTATATGGTAGAAAAATTGGATGCTGGTGATATCTTAACGCAAGTGGAAGTTGAAATTGAAGAGCGTGAAACGACAGGCTCATTATTTGATAAATTAAGTGAAGCAGGAGCACACCTTCTATCTAAAACAGTGCCTTTATTAATTCAAGGTAAGTTAGAACCGATTAAACAAAACGAAGAAGAAGTAACGTTTGCGTACAATATAAAACGTGAGCAAGAGAAAATTGATTGGACAAAAACAGGTGAAGAAGTATACAATCACATTCGCGGATTGAATCCATGGCCAGTTGCTTATACAACTTTAGCAGGACAAGTTGTTAAAGTATGGTGGGGGGAAAAAGTGCCTATAACTGAACCGGCTGAAGCAGGTACGATTGTTGCAATCGAAGAAGATGGTTTTGTTGTAGCAACGAGTAATGAAACAGGTGTTAAAATTACTGAATTGCAACCTTCTGGTAAAAAGCGTATGAGTTGTTCACAATTTTTACGTGGAACAAAACCTGAAATTGGAACGAAGTTAGGAGAAAATGCATGAGACAAAATGTTCGTGAATTAGCTCTTGATGGTTTAATTCAAGTGGAAAAAAGTGGTGCATATAGCAACTTACTTTTAAATAATCTAATTGAAAAAAGTGCAATTGATAGAAAAGATATTGGTTTATTAACTGAAATTGTATATGGAACGATTCAACGTCGTGACACATTAGATTATTATTTACAGCCTTTTTTAAAAAAGAAGGTTGAGGCGTGGGTAAGAGTATTGCTTCGCTTATCTTTATATCAAATGATTTATTTAGACCGAGTGCCAGAAAGAGCGGCTATTCATGAAGCGGTTGAGATTGCAAAGCGTCGCGGGCATAAAGGAATTGCTGGTATGGTGAACGGTGTATTACGTTCGATTCAGAGAGAAGGTGTACCTTCTGTAGATGAAATCAAGGATCCAGTAGAACGTCTTGCAATTACAACAAGTCATCCAGTTTGGCTTGTCCAAGAGTGGACTTCAGAATACGGTTTAGAAACTGCAGAAAAAATGTGCGAAGTAAACATGTTACCCCCTGTACCAACAGCGCGTGTGAATGTTGATAAGGTGACTGTAGAAGAAGCGATTGAGTTGTTAGCAAGTGAAGGTATAGAAGCAAAACGTGGTGACTTATCAGATGATGCTATTCAGATTGAAAGAGGAAATGTAGCGCATACAGAAGCGTTTAAAAAAGGATTTCTTTCTATTCAAGATGAAAGTTCTATGCTTGTAGCACGCGCTTTAGAACCGAATACGGGAGATGCAGTTCTTGATAGTTGTGCTGCTCCAGGCGGAAAAACAACGCATATCGCGGAACGATTAAAGGGAACTGGTAAGGTCATGTCCCTTGATTTACATGCACACAAAGTACGTTTAATTAAACAGCAAGCAGAGCGACTTGGTCTAGAAAATGTCGAAACTAAAGCGCTAGATGCTAGAAAAGTGCAAGAGCACTTTGCAAATGAAACGTTTGATAAAATATTGGTAGATGCACCGTGTTCTGGATTTGGTGTAATTAGACGTAAACCTGATATTAAGTTAGGAAAAGATAAAGGCGATAGTGAAAGATTATCGACGATTCAAATTGCAATACTAGAAAAAATAGCACCATTATTAAAACAAGGCGGTCGTCTTGTTTATAGTACGTGCACAATTGAGAAAATAGAAAATGAACAAGTAATAGAGAAATTTTTACAAGAACATCCTGAATTTGAATGGGATACTACGCTTAAAGAGCGTATGCCAGAAAAATTAACTCCGTATATTGATGAAGGTCAAGTGCAAATTTTACCGCATTATTTTGCGACGGATGGCTTTTATATTGCTTGTTTAAGGAAGAAGGTGTAGCATCATGGAAACGACTGTAAGAAAACAAAAGAAAAATTTAGAAACGAAGAAACCATCAATTTACTCTTTACAACTTCATGAAATGCAAGATTGGTTAAAGGAACAAGGAGAACCGAAGTTCCGTGCTGGACAAATTTTTGATTGGTTATATAAAAAACGTGTAAAAAATTATGAGGATATGTCAAACCTTTCTAAAGGATTGCGTGATAAATTGTCGAATTCCTTTGATATTACTACTTTAAAAACGTTAGTAAAACAAACGTCTTCGGATGGAACAATTAAATTCTTATTCCAATTATATGACGGATATTCTATTGAAACGGTATTAATGCGACACGAATATGGAAATTCCATTTGTGTAACAACGCAAGTTGGTTGTCGTATTGGGTGTACGTTCTGTGCTTCGACACTTGGTGGATTAAAGCGAAACCTAGAAGCTGGAGAAATCGTAGCGCAAGTAGTAGAAGTTCAGCGTGCGCTTGATGAAACAGAAGAACGTGTAAGTTCTCTTGTTGTTATGGGGATTGGAGAACCATTTGATAACTATGATAATTTAATGGGATTCTTACGCATCATTAACCATGAAAAAGGACTTCATATTGGTGCGAGACATATGACTGTTTCGACGAGTGGAATTATCCCGAAAATTTATAAGTTTGCTGAAGAAGATCTACAAATTAATTTTGCGATTTCATTGCATGCTCCAAACTCAGAATTACGTTCAAAATTAATGCCGATTAACCGTGCTTATAAATTACCAGATTTAATGGAAGCTATTAAATACTATGTAAATAGAACGGGGCGTCGTATTACTTTTGAATATGGATTATTTGGAGGAGAAAATGACCAAGTAGAGCATGCTGAAGAGCTTGCTGCGCTCTTAAAAGGTGTAAAATGTCATGTGAACTTGATTCCGGTAAACTACGTACCTGAACGTGATTATGTACGTACGCCACGTGAACAAATTTTCTTGTTCGAGAAAACGTTAAAAGATCGTGGAGTGAATGTAACGATTCGCCGTGAACAAGGTCATGATATTGATGCAGCCTGCGGTCAGTTGCGTGCGAAGGAGCGCAAAGAAGAGACGAGGTGACGAGATGAAAGCCGTATTTCTATCGGATAAAGGAAAAGTTCGTCAACATAATGAAGATAGTGCAGGAGTTTTTCACAATTTAGATGGAAATGTATTAGCGGTAGTAGCAGATGGAATGGGAGGTCATCGAGCTGGTGATGTAGCTAGCTCGATGGCCATTCAATTATTCCATGATTATTGGAAGCAAACACATAATATGAATGAGCCGAAAAAAGTAGAACAATGGTTACATACTAGTGTTGGGATTATTAATGAGCGTATATATGAATATGCTCAGCAAAATGCAGAATGTAATGGTATGGGAACAACGCTTATAATAGCTGTTTGTACACCAAACTTTGTGACAATAGGGCATATAGGAGATAGTCGTTGCTATATGGTATCAGAAGGAGAAATGACGCTAGTAACGGAAGATCATTCACTTGTAAATGAGCTGGTGAAACATGGTGAAATTTCAAAGGAAGACGCAGAGTATCATCCGAAAAAGAATGTGTTATTAAGAGCATTAGGAACAGAAGAAAAAGTTGGGTTAGATGTTAAAACGTTGGTAATTGAGGAAGATGATCAATTACTTCTTTGCTCTGATGGGTTATCAAACAAAGTTTCTATTGATGATATGCGACAAATTTTACAGTTAAATGAACAGCTTGAAGGTAAAGGGCAGTGTCTCATTCAATTGGCAAATGATCGCGGTGGAGAAGATAATATCACACTTGTTCTTATTGATTATGCGGGTTCGACAAACGAAAGTAGGTGAAGTGCAACGTGCTGATTGGAAAACGCTTAAATGACCGTTATAAGCTGCTGAAAATGATTGGTGGTGGCGGAATGGCCAATGTATATTTAGCTCATGATGATATACTTGGCCGAGATGTAGCGGTAAAAATATTAAGACTCGACTACTCAAATAACGAAGAGTTTATTAAACGTTTCCATCGAGAAGCGCAGTCTGTTACAACGTTGTCGCATCCAAATATTGTGAATATGTATGATGTCGGAGAAGAAGATGGTATATACTATCTTGTCATGGAATATGTACCAGGGCAAACATTGAAGCAATACATAATTGAGCGAGGGATGTTACCTATAGGAGAAGCTCTTGATATTATGGAGCAGTTAACATCCGCTATGGCACACGCCCATCATTTTGAAATTGTGCATCGTGATATAAAGCCGCACAATATTTTAATTCGAGCTGATGGAATAATAAAAGTAACAGATTTTGGAATTGCGACAGCTACAAGTGCAACAACAATTACACATACAAATTCAGTGCTCGGTTCAGTCCATTATTTATCACCAGAACAGGCACGTGGCGGAATAGCAAATAAACAATCAGATATCTATTCTCTTGGGATAGTTATGTTTGAATTGTTAACAGGAAGACAACCGTTTTCTGGCGAATCTGCTGTTGCTATAGCTTTAAAACATTTACAAAGTGAAATCCCATCACCAAAAAGATGGAATGAAAATATTCCGCAAAGTGTTGAAAATATTATATTAAAAGCAACTGCAAAAGATCCGTTCCATCGATATCAATCTGCCAATGCGATGAAGCGAGATATTGAAACTGCGCTATATCCAGAGAGGATAAATGAGCAACCGTTTTACATACCAGAAGATATGGAAGCGACGAAAGCGATTCCGATTATTCAACAAGAACAATTATTTGAAAATGTAAGTGATGAAACGATTGTTTTAAAAGGGAGTAAGGTGGAAGAACCGATAAGAGCAGAAGCAGCTGAGTTAGATAAGAAGAAAAAACGGAGTAACAAGTGGCTTAAAGTTTTAATTTCAACATTTTTATTTTTAGCGATAGGAATAACATTAGCGCTTACGGTTATTCCAGGATTATTTATTCCGAAAGATGTGAAAGTTCCTGATGTGGCTGGTATGAAATACACGACAGCTGTAAATACATTAGTAGAAAAGGGCTTTGAGGTGACGGAGCCTAATATTGTATATACAGATGATGTTGAAGTTGGGGATGTAATAAAAACGGACCCTGTAGCAGGAAGAGTCGTAAAAGAAAACGCTAAAATTACTATCTATCAATCAGGTGGGAAAAAGAAAAGTAAGATGGCGAATTTCACAGGGCAAAACTTTGAGAGTGTAAAAGCTGAGTTAGAAGAAAAATATAAACAAGTTACAGTAAATTATATTGAAAATGATAAGCCGAAAGGTGAAATTGTAGAGCAAATTCCGACGCCTGATCAAATGGTTATAGAAGCGGAGCAAGAACTGAAAATCTGGGTAAGTAAAGGTCCTTATCAAATTAGACCAGGTGACTTTTCGGGGTGGACTGAAAATAGTGTAACTGGTTATTTGAATGAGAGAAAACTAACGTCAGATATAAAACGAGAGTATTCAGATACAGTCGAAAAAGGACTTGTAATTTCGCAATTTCCAAAACCAGGTACACCATTAAAAGAGGGAGATAAAGTAACTATTATTATCTCTGATGGTCAAAAGCCTAAAGTGACTAAAACGGTAAAATTGGACAATATCTCTATCCCATATGAGCCTGCTGTAACAGGTGAAAAAAAGCCGCAAACAATAGAAATTTATAAAGAAGACATGCAGCAAAAAATGGATAGACCGGTTGAAACGAGAACAATTACTGAATCAGCGACTATTTCTTTAGAATTTGTAATTCAAGAAGGTTCAAAGGGACACTATAAAATTGTACGAGATGGAGTAACGATTATTGATAAAGAAGTACCATATCCAACTCAATAATAGTGAAAGTCTACTTATTATTATTGCCTGTTATGCTGTCTACAAAGTGGACGGTATAGCAGGCAAAAATATATGATTCAAAAAGCTAGTAAAGTGATGCAGCTGTAAATATTTTTTTGCATTTAATGGGAAATTTAATGTATATTAGCAAAAGTATATATGGTAGGTTTTGAAATCGTTATTTAGAAAATTTAAATCCATTCATTTTTAAATTCAGCATCACCTTATACAAAAAAGGAGAATTCTATGCCAGAAGGAAAAATTATAAAAGCTTTAAGTGGGTTTTATTACGTGCAGCATGAAGAAGGGGTTACGCAATGTCGTGGACGAGGTGTATTTAGAAAAAATAAAATTACACCACTTGTAGGAGACCAAGTTGTTTTTCAGGCAGATAATCCAACTGAAGGTTATGTGCTTGAAGTGTTTGATCGAAAAAATGAACTTGTTAGACCTCCTATTGCTAATGTCGATCAAGCGATCCTTGTGTTCTCTGCAGTAGAACCAGATTTTAATCCTGGACTGTTAGATCGATTTTTAGTGCTGATTGAATATCATAACATTAAGCCAATTATTTGTATTAGCAAGATGGATTTAGTAGATGAAAAGATGAAAGCAACTGTTGAAGCTTATGCGAATGATTATCGTGAGATGGGTTATGATGTTTTATTTACTTCTATTAATACGTCAGAAAGTATTGATATATTAAAACCATACTTAGAAAATTGTGTTTCTGTCGTTGCGGGTCAATCTGGTGTGGGGAAATCTTCAATGCTTAATGTGCTACGTCCAGAATTAGAGCTGAAAACAAATGATATTTCCTCCCATTTAGGACGCGGGAAGCATACGACAAGACACGTAGAATTAATTGCAATTGGGAGTGGACTAGTAGCAGATACACCGGGTTTTAGTTCACTAGATTTCATTGATATAGAAGTAGAAGATCTTACATATTGTTTTCCAGAGTTGAAAGAAGCGAGCCAATACTGTAAATTTAGAGGGTGTACACATCTTTCTGAACCGAAATGTGCGGTGAAAGCTGCGGTTGAAGAAGGGAAGATTACAGAATATCGCTATAAGAACTATAAACAATTCGTAGAAGAAATTAGAGAGAGAAAGCCGAGGTATTAGTTATGATTAAAATTGCACCATCGATTTTATCAGCAGATTTTTCAAAATTAGGGGAAGAGATTAAAGATGTAGAAAAGGGCGGAGCGGATTACATTCACGTTGACGTAATGGATGGACATTTCGTACCAAATATTACGATTGGACCGTTAATTGTAGAAGCTATCCGTCCAATTACATCATTACCATTAGATGTACATTTAATGATTGAAAATCCTGATAACTATATCCCGACTTTCGCACAAGCGGGAGCGGATATTATTACTGTTCACGTAGAGGCGTGTCCACATCTACATCGTACAATTCAGTTAATTAAATCTCATGGTATTAAAGCGGGCGTTGTATTAAATCCACATACGCCAGTTTCAGTAATTGAGCATGTATTAGAAGATATAGATATGGTATTACTTATGACAGTAAACCCTGGATTTGGTGGACAGAAGTTTATCCATTCTGTATTACCGAAAATTAAACAAGTTGCAGACATGGTGAAAGAGCGCAATCTAGAAGTAGAAATTGAAGTTGATGGTGGTGTAAATGCTGAAACAGCAAGACTTTGTGTGGAAGCAGGAGCAAATGTACTTGTAGCTGGATCAGCAGTATACAATCAAAAAGACCGCGGTGAAGCAATTCGCGTAATTCGTGGGTAGTGATGAACTTTATCCTAGTAAGGTATTCATAGGATAGCGTAAAAATATGTAAAAAGGCAATCTACCGAATGGCAGATTGCCTTTTTACAATGGAAGGGGAAGAAAAAATGATTATTCATATTTTGGCAGGAGGACCTTCGGAATATTGTGCAGATTTTGCTCGATATGAGGATGAGGAAGTAGTGTGGGCAGCGGTTGATAGGGGAGTATACCGTCTATTAAAGAAAGGGATTACACCGGCTGTTGCGTTTGGAGATTACGATTCAGTTACCGAAGAAGAATTAGTATGGATGGGACAGCAAACGAACGAATTACATATTGTTCCGCGAGAAAAAGATCAAACGGATTTAGAAATTGCAATTAACTGGGCATTAGGACAGAAGCCGGCACTAATTCGTATTTTTGGTGCTACCGGTGGAAGGCTTGATCACGGTTTGGCAAATATACAGATGCTTTTAAAAGGGTTAGAAGTAGAGATAGAAATGTGTATTGTGGACAATAAAAATGAAATAACAGTTAAAAAAGTGGGTACACATATAATTGAAGAAAATAAAAATTTTCCTTATGTATCTTTTGTACCAGTTACTGAAATAGTGGAAGGGATTACATTGTTTGGTTTTAAGTACCCGCTTACTAATAAAACAATAGAGTGGGGATCAACACTTTGTATTAGTAACGAACTCGTTGAGGAAAAAGGTACTTTTTCATTTACTTCTGGCATATTAATGTTGATAAGAAGCACTGATTGAAGAAACAATTTTGCTCCTTACATCATATAGTGACCAAGTGGAGTAATGGGGATTAGGAGGGAAACCATGAGATTTTATACAATTAAGTTACCTAAATTTCTTGGTGGAATTGTTCGTGCAATGTTAAATACCTTCAAAAAAGATTAAAAAAAGCACCTATCACCGGTGCTTTTTCCATTGTTATAGTAAAAAAAGAGCCTATCGGCTCTTTTTTTTATTATTAAACACGTTCGATTTTGCCAGATTTTAATGCTCTAGCAGAAACGTAAACACGTTGAACTTTTCCGTCGATGCGTACGCGAACTTTTTGAAGGTTAGCGCCCCACTTACGTTTTGTAGCGTTCATTGCGTGAGAACGAGAGTTACCAGAACGAGCTTTTCTTCCAGTAATAGCACAAACACGAGCCATTTATATTTCCCTCCCTTGATACCTTACCATACGTAATTTTTCAATGTTAGTCTTTTATGCGATGCTAAAAACACTACTATAATTTAACACAACTAAAAAGAGAATGCAACACCGTAGAAAAAAGAAATCAAGAAAATTTACTTGACACTATATATCAATGAAGAAAAGTTGAAATCCATAAAAATTGCTTGACATATTATAGTGGTACATGTTGTATAATAACAATGGACTATTTTGCTCATCATAAAAAAGTGTAATTTAAAACATAAAATATGAGAGTGAAAAGAAAGAACGATGGAATTTTCTTTAAAAAGATTATATGATAGTAACTAAAGTAGTCTAGCTCACTTTCACCATTTATGAAGGGGGAAACGAGATGTCAATTGAAATTAAAACGAAGTACGGTCAAATTGATATTAGTACAGATGTAATTGCAACAATTGCTGGAGGTGCCGCGGTAGATTGCTACGGTATCGTAGGTATGGCATCAAAAAATCAGTTAAAAGATGGATTAACAGACATTTTACGAAAAGAAAACTTCACTAGAGGTGTTATTGTTCGTAAAGATGAAGATGAAGTACATATTGATATGTATATTATTGTGAGCTATGGTACGAAAATTTCAGAAGTGGCACATAATGTGCAGACGAAAGTGAAATATACATTAGATCAAACTGTAGGACTAGCAGTAGATTCTGTAAACATCTACGTACAAGGAGTTAAAGTAATAAACTTGTAATGTGCATTAAGGAGGAAAATCTGTGTCAATTCAAAAAATTGATGGAAAACGTTTATCACAAATGATCATGCAAGGAGCGAATAATTTAACAAATAATGTTCAGCTTGTTGATGCATTAAACGTATTTCCAGTTCCAGATGGCGATACCGGTACAAACATGAACTTATCTATGACTTCAGGTGCGCGTGAAGTGAAAGCAAATCCTTCACAGCATGCTGGTAAAGTCGGCGTAAGTTTAGCCAAAGGATTATTAATGGGAGCTCGTGGTAACTCTGGAGTTATTTTATCTCAGTTGTTCCGTGGTTTCTCTAAATCCATTGAACAAAAAGAAGAATTAACAACAGTTGATTTTGCTGCAGCACTAGAAGCTGGAGTAGAGGCGGCTTATAAAGCGGTTATGAAACCGATTGAAGGAACGATTTTAACGGTTGCAAGAGAAACGGGTAAATATGCAGTAACAGTTGCGAAAAAACAGCGCGACTTTGTTTTGTTTATGGAAGACGTTGTGAAAGAAGCAAACGCATCGTTAAATCGTACGCCAGATTTATTACCTGTATTAAAACAAGTTGGCGTTGTAGATAGCGGTGGTAAAGGTCTTGTCGTGGTATACGAAGGGTTTTTAGCTGACTTAAAAGGAGAAACGATTTCTTCTGATGCACCGACGCAACCATCTATGAATGAAATGGTACGCGCAGAACATCACCGTAGTGTACAAAGCCAATTGAGTACAG
Source organism: Bacillus cereus group sp. Bce041 (assembly GCF_052646455.1). Taxonomy (NCBI): domain Bacteria; kingdom Bacillati; phylum Bacillota; class Bacilli; order Caryophanales; family Bacillaceae; genus Bacillus; species Bacillus cereus group sp. Bce041. The sequence goes on along the minus strand of NZ_JBQXON010000001.1, from coordinate 155,533 downwards.
AAGATATTAAGTATGGATATTGTACAGAGTTCATGGTGAAATTAGAGGCTGAAAAGGTGAAAGAGCATAATTTCTCTGAACAAAAATTCCGTGAAGATATTAGTGTATATGGTGATTCTCTACTAGTTGTGTCTGATGATGAAATTGTAAAAGTTCATATCCATGCAGAACATCCTGGAGACGCTATGAACTACGGGCAAAAATACGGTAGTTTAATTAAGATTAAAGTAGAAAATATGCGTGAACAGCATACTGCTTTGTTAGATGAACCTACTATGGTTCCTGAGCAACCAGCTCAATCGAAAGAAAAACAACCATATGGTATCGTAACTGTAGCTATGGGATCTGGTATTAAAACTTTATTTGAGAGCATCGGCGCAACGAAAGTTATCGAAGGTGGTCAAACGATGAATCCAAGTACGGAGGATATCGTGAAGGCAATTGAAGAAGCAAATGCTGAAAAAATCATTATTTTACCGAATAACGGAAATATTGTAATGGCAGCAGAACAAGCGGCATCAGTTGTAGATCAAGAAGTTATTGTTGTTCGTTCGAAAACAGTTCCTCAAGGTATGGCAGCAATGTTAGCATTTAACCCAGTTGGAACGTTAGAAGAGAATGAAGAAAACATGCAAGAAGCTTTATCTCATGTGAAAACAGGTCAAATTACGTATGCTGTACGTGATACGGAAATTGATGGTGTAGCAATTCAAAAAGATGATTTCATGTGTATTGCAGATGGGAAAATTGTATCTACAAATGCTGAAAAAGTAGGAGCTGCGAAGCAATTACTAGAAGCGCTTATTGATGAAGATTCTGAAATCGTAACGATTCTACAAGGGGAAGATGCAACTGATGAAGAAGTAGCGGAGTTAGTTGAATTTGTAGAAGAGAAATTTGAAGATGCAGAAGTAGAAGTACATGCTGGAAACCAACCAGTGTATTCTTTCATCTTCTCTGTAGAATAAGATAAGATTCGTTTTGAAAATAAATGGATTACTTACTTGCTAATGGATAAGAAGTAGTAATATGAAGTTTATTACTAGTTTTTATTCAAAAGGCTAGCATATTGAAGAGAGAAAAGAGCCTTGCTGCTAATAGTGAGGCTCTTTTTTACTTGTTTTATATAAGGGATTTGAGTAGTTTCTCTTAGAATGCCTATGATAGAATATATAAGGTGAAAGAGAGCGATTACAGATGCTAATTGGTACTCAAATAAAATGCAATAAAGAAAATAATGTGACGGGGTGTGAGAATCTTGAATGATGTTGTACAAGTTCCTGTTACGGATGTAAAGGGGATCGGAGGAGAAACATCTGAGTTACTACATGAGATGGGTATTTATACAGTTTCTCATCTATTAGAACATTTTCCGTACCGTTATGAAGATTATGCGATGAAAGATCTTGCTGAAGTAAAGCATGATGAACGTGTAACGGTTGAAGGGAAGGTTCATAGTGCTCCTTTGCTGCAATATTATGGTAAGAAGAAATCGCGTTTAACAGTTCGTGTTCTCGTCGGTCGTTATTTAATTACGGCGGTATGTTTTAATAGGCCTTACTATAAGCAAAAATTAAAGTTAGATGAAACGATAACGATTACTGGTAAATGGGATCAACATCGTCAAACAATTGCTGTATCAGAACTTCATTTTGGACCGGTTGTACGTCAACAAGAAGTGGAACCTGTTTATTCAGTAAAGGGGAAACTTACAGTAAAACAGATGCGTCGTTTTATTGCTCAAGCGTTAAAGGAATATGGAGATTCTATAGTCGAAGTGTTACCGGATGGTTTGTTAGGGCGATATAAATTATTACCAAGATATGAAGCGCTCAGGGCATTGCATTTTCCGGTAGGACAGGAAGATTTGAAGCAAGCGCGTCGCCGTTTTGTATATGAAGAATTTTTCTTATTTCAGCTGAAAATGCAAACGCTCCGGAAAATGGAGAGGGAAAATTCAAAAGGGACGAAGAAAGAGATTCCGTCAGCAGAATTACAAGAATTTATCGATGCACTGCCTTTTCCATTAACGGGTGCGCAGCGCCGAGTTGTAGATGAAATTTTGAAAGATATGACATCTCCTTATCGGATGAACCGACTATTGCAAGGTGACGTTGGTTCTGGGAAAACAGTTGTTGCTGCGATTGGCCTTTATGCATCGAAATTAGCTCATTATCAAGGTGCTTTAATGGTTCCTACAGAAATTTTAGCTGAGCAACATTATCAGTCGCTTGCTGAAACGTTTTCGCATTTTGGTATGAAGGTGGAACTGTTAACAAGTTCTGTTAAAGGGGCGAGACGTCGAGAAATTTTAGCGAAGTTAGAACAAGGAGAAATAGATATTCTTGTTGGAACGCATGCCTTAATTCAAGATGAAGTTATATTTCATAGGTTGGGTCTCGTTATTACAGATGAACAGCATCGATTTGGTGTAGCGCAGCGCCGAGTTTTACGGGAGAAAGGTGAAAGTCCAGATGTATTATTTATGACAGCGACACCAATTCCGCGTACGCTTGCAATTACTGCATTTGGAGAGATGGATGTTTCGATAATCGATGAGATGCCAGCAGGTAGAAAGGTGATTGAAACATACTGGGCAAAACATGATATGTTAGATCGCGTTCTCGGTTTCGTTGAAAAGGAGATAAAAAAAGGAAGACAGGCATACGTTATTTGTCCTCTAATTGAAGAATCTGAGAAACTTGATGTGCAAAATGCTATCGACTTACATAGTATGCTGACGCATCATTACCAAGGGAAATGCCAAGTTGGATTGATGCATGGGAGATTATCGTCTCAGGAAAAAGAAGAGATAATGGGACAGTTTAGTGAAAATAAAGTACAAATTCTTGTATCGACAACAGTTGTTGAAGTAGGTGTGAACGTACCGAATGCGACTGTAATGGTTATTTATGATGCAGAACGTTTCGGTTTATCGCAGCTTCATCAGCTTAGAGGGCGTGTCGGCCGTGGTAGTGAACAATCATATTGTTTATTAATAGCAGACCCTAAATCAGAAACAGGGAAAGAAAGAATGCGCATAATGACTGAAACAAATGATGGATTTGTATTGTCAGAAAAAGATTTAGAATTACGAGGTCCTGGAGATTTCTTTGGGAGTAAGCAAAGTGGCTTACCAGAATTTAAGGTTGCTGACATGGTACATGATTATCGAGCGTTAGAAACAGCAAGGCAAGATGCGGCGATACTAGTAGATTCAGAAGCGTTTTGGCACAATGATCAGTATGCTGCCTTGCGTACGTATCTTGATGGGACAGGTGTGTTCCAAGGAGAGAAGCTCGATTAAAGGGAGTCAACAAAAGTTTTTGTTGCATTCTACTTTTAATGATTATATACTACTGTTAGTACCTAGTCATAAAAATGGATGGTGCGGTATGAAAAAAAGAAGAAGTAAAAAAGAAAGACAAGAGTTATTACAACAAACAATCGAATCAAATCCTTTTATTACGGATGAAGATTTAGCGGAAAAATTTCAAGTGAGTATACAAACGGTACGACTTGATCGTATGGAATTGTCTATTCCTGAATTAAGAGAGAGAATTAAACATGTAGCTACAAAGCAACATGAAGAAGATGTGAAATCTTTACCGTTAGAAGAGGTTGTTGGAGAAATTATTGATATTGAATTAGATAGACATGCAATCTCTATCTTTGAAGTAAAGATAGAACATGTATTTAAAAGAAATCAAATCGCTCGTGGGCATCATCTGTTTGCGCAAGCAAACTCACTAGCTGTTGCGGTTATTGATGAAGAATTAGCTTTAACTGCAAAGTCTACCATTCGATACATTCGCCCTGTAAAATTAGGAGAGCGTGTTGTTGCAAAAGCGCGCGTTGAAGATGTAGAGAATGATAAAGGACGGACGGTTGTCAAAGTGCGTAGCTTCGTTGGAGAAGAACTTGTTTTTACAGGCACTTTTGAAATGTATCGATCTAGTAATTATAGTGAGGAAGGTAACAACTTATGAAAATCGCAATAGATGCAATGGGCGGAGATTACGCTCCAAAGGCTGTAGTATTAGGGGCAATGAAAGCTATTAAGGAATATTCTGATTTACATATTACGTTAGTAGGGAAAGAAGAGGAAATTCGTCAATACTTAACGAGTGATGAACGAATTACTATTCTTCATACAGACGAAAAAATAGAATCAACGGAGGAACCAGTAAGGGCGGTTCGTCGAAAAAAACAAGCTTCAATGGTGCTTGCGGCACAACAAGTAAAGGATGGAGAAGCAGACGCTTGTATATCCGCAGGTAGTACAGGAGCTTTAATGGCAGCTGGATTATTTGTAGTCGGTCGTATGGAAGGAATTGAGCGACCAGCTTTATCGCCTACAATGCCAACTGTAGATGGAAAAGGTTTTGTTATGTTAGATGTTGGAGCAAATGTTGATGCAAAACCAATTCATTTATATCAATATGCAGTAATGGGATCTGTTTATGCTGAGAAGGTAAGAGGAATTGAAAATCCTCGCGTTGGACTATTAAACGTTGGAACAGAGGATGGAAAAGGAAACGAGCTTTCAAAGCAAGTATTTGCAATGCTTAAAGATGCGCCAATTAATTTCGTGGGGAACGTTGAATCAAGAGATTTATTGCAAGGTGTAGCAGATGTTGTTGTATGTGATGGTTTTACAGGGAATGTAGCGTTGAAATCATTAGAGGGAACAGCACTTGCGCTATTCTCTATGTTGAAAGAACAGTTAATGAGTTCATTTACGAGCAAATTAGCAGCGGCGGTATTAAAGCCAAAACTTATGGTATTAAAAGATAAAATGGATTATTCGGAGTATGGAGGAGCTGCATTATTTGGATTGAAAGCACCTGTCATTAAGGCTCACGGTTCTTCTAATGACCAGTCGATATTTAGTGCGATTCGTCAAACGAGAGAAATGGTAGCGAAAGAAGTAATTCCTACGATTTCAAGCGTAATGGAGAAAGAGTCACTCCAATAAGAGGAGGATTTGAAATGGGAAAAATAGCATTTCTTTTTCCGGGCCAAGGTTCACAGGCAGTTGGAATGGGTAAACAATTAGCAGAGAATAATAAAGAGGTTGCAAAAGTGTTTGCAAAAGCAGATGAGGTGTTGGAAGATTCACTTTCAGAAGTGATTTTTGAAGGACCGCAGGAAAAGCTTACATTAACAACAAATGCGCAGCCTGCATTATTAACAACGAGTTTTGCTATTTTGACAGCTTTGAAAGAGTATGACATTACACCTGACTTTGTCGCTGGTCATAGTTTAGGTGAATATAGTGCTCTTGTAGCAGCTGGTGCATTAACTTTTGAAGATGCTGTATATGCTGTAAGGAAACGTGGCGAATATATGGAAGAAGCTGTTCCGGGCGGGGAAGGCGCAATGGCAGCTATATTAGGTGCTGACCCACATATGCTGAAACAAGTTACAGAAGAAGTAACAAGTGAAGGATATGCAGTGCAAATCGCTAATATGAATAGTACGAAGCAAATTGTGATTTCTGGAACGAAGCAAGGCGTAGAGGTTGCTTCTCAAAGAGCGAAAGAAAATGGTGCAAAGAGAGCGATTCCACTAAAAGTAAGTGGGCCATTCCATTCTTCACTTATGAAGCCGGCAGCTGAGAAGTTCCAAAGTGTTTTAAATGAAATTACAATTCATGACACGAATATTCCTGTTATTGCAAATGTTACGGCGGAAGTTATTACACGTGGTGCAGACATTCAAGAAAAGTTAATCGAACAGCTTTATTCGCCTGTATTATGGTACCCGTCTATTGAATATATGGTGAACCAGGGAGTAGATACATTTATTGAAATTGGACCTGGAAAAGTACTTGCTGGACTTATGAAGTCAATTGATTCATCAGTAAAAGCATATGCGATATACGATGAAGAGACATTAAAAGATACCATTTCAAATTTGAGAGGAGAAAACTGATGTTAAAAGGGAAGGTAGCATTAGTAACTGGCGCTTCACGTGGAATTGGTCGCGCGATTGCGATTGATTTAGCGAAACAAGGGGCAAATGTAGTAGTAAATTATGCTGGTAATGAACAAAAAGCAAATGAAGTAGTAGATGAAATTAAAAAATTAGGTTCTGATGCAATTGCGGTAAGAGCAGATGTTGCAAATGCTGATGATGTTACAAATATGGTGAAACAAACAGTAGATACATTTGGACAAGTTGATATTCTTGTAAATAATGCTGGTGTAACGAAAGATAATTTATTAATGCGTATGAAAGAAGAAGAATGGGATACAGTTATTAATACAAACTTAAAAGGTGTATTCTTATGTACAAAAGCAGTATCTCGTTATATGATGCGTCAACGTCACGGTAGAATTATAAACATCGCTTCGGTTGTTGGTGTTATAGGAAACCCAGGACAAGCTAACTATGTTGCTGCTAAAGCGGGTGTTATTGGATTAACAAAAACATCTGCAAAAGAGTTAGCAAGTCGAAATATTACAGTGAATGCAATTGCGCCGGGCTTTATTGCGACTGATATGACGGATGTACTAGATGAGAATATTAAAGCCGAAATGTTAAAAGTTATTCCAGCTGCTCAATTTGGTGAAGCGAAAGATATCGCGAATGCTGTAACGTTTTTTGCTTCTGATCAAAGCAAATATGTTACAGGTCAAACGTTAAATGTTGATGGCGGTATGGTAATGTAATAAAAGAATCGATTTCACCTAGTTTTTTTGGTCAATATTTAATATAATATTTGAGGGGAGGTGAATGGAATGGCAGATGTTTTAGAGCGCGTAACAAAAATCATCGTTGATCGTTTAGGAGTAGAAGAGACTGAGGTAGTACCAGCTGCAAGCTTCAAGGAAGATTTAGGAGCAGACTCCCTAGATGTAGTAGAACTTGTAATGCAATTAGAAGATGAATTCGAAATGGAAATTTCTGATGAAGATGCTGAAAAGATTGCTACTGTTGGCGATGCTGTGACTTACATAGAGAGTCATCTATAATGCTTAAGTGAAGTCCCGTTTTTTAGCGGGGCTTTCTGGCTTATATCTGGAGGGACCTATGCCGTACCGAAAATATAGAGAAAAAAAATACGAAACAAAATATCGTGAAGCATTTAAAGTGTTTCAAGAAAAGATAGGTATTACGTTTACAGATGAAAAATTATTGATTCAAGCATTTACGCATTCATCGTATGTGAATGAGCATCGAAAAAAACCGCATGAAGATAATGAGCGTCTTGAATTTCTTGGAGATGCAGTATTGGAACTGACTGTATCGCAGTATCTGTTTCAAAAATATCCGACAATGAGCGAAGGAGAGTTAACAAAACTACGTGCAGCTATTGTATGTGAGCCATCTCTTGTTCGTTTTGCGAACGAATTGTCATTTGGTAGCCTTGTTTTATTAGGAAAAGGTGAAGAAATGACAGGTGGACGTGAACGACCAGCTTTATTAGCGGATGTCTTTGAAGCGTTTATTGGTGCCCTTTATCTTGATCAAGGGCTAGAAACAGTTTGGGAATTCTTAAAAGAAATTGTATATCCGAAAATTAATGAGGGTGCTTTTTCTCATGTGATGGATTATAAGAGTCAGTTGCAAGAATTGATTCAGCGTGATGGCAGTGGCAATGTTGAGTATCAAATTTTGCAAGAAAAAGGACCAGCTCACAATCGAGAATTTGTGTCACGTGTTACGTTAAATAACGTAGCTTTAGGTCTTGGTAGTGGTAAGTCGAAAAAAGAAGCAGAGCAACAAGCTGCTGCAGAAGCATTGAAAAAATTAAAAGAACAACTATAAGGAATCCCCCTTTGAATGAGGGGGATTCCTTGTGCATAGAATGAAACTTTCTTTTTGTTTATAATGAAAAAGAAGGTAAATCCGTATAATACTTGTTTTTGTATAGAGAACATTTATAACGACGGAGAATAGGAGGAAGGCCTTTCGTGTTTTTAAAAAGATTAGAAATAGCAGGGTTTAAGTCTTTTGCTGAGCGTGTATCTGTTGATTTTGTCCCAGGTGTAACTTCTGTAGTAGGACCTAATGGAAGCGGGAAAAGTAATATTACTGATGCAATTCGCTGGGTACTTGGTGAACAATCTGCAAAATCATTACGTGGTGCAAAGATGGAGGATATTATTTTTGCAGGCAGTGATACGAGGAGAGCGGTTAATGTTGCTGAAGTAACAATAACTTTAAATAATGAAGATCAACGTTTACCAATTGAATACAATGAGGTGTGTGTAACACGTCGTGTATCTCGTTCAGGTGATAGTGATTTTTATATTAATAAACAATCATGTAGATTGAAAGATATTATCGATTTATTTATGGACTCTGGTATGGGAAGAGAAGCTTTTTCAATTATTAGCCAGGGGAAAGTGGAAGAGATTTTAAGTAGTAAGTCAGAAGAGCGTCGAGGTGTATTTGAAGAAGCGGCAGGCGTACTAAAATACAAACTTCGCAAAAAGAAAGCTGAAGGGAAATTAGCAGAAACACAAGAAAACTTAAATCGTGTACAAGATATAATTCATGAATTAAGTAGTCAAGTAGAACCTTTAGAAAGACAAGCTTCTATTGCGAAAGATTATCTTGAGAATAAAGAAGAATTAGAGAAAGTAGAAGCTGCGCTTATTGTCCATGAAATTGAAGAATTGCACGAGAAATGGGAAGCGCTTCGAAATCAGTTTGGGCATAATAAAAACGAAGAAGCTAAAATGTCAACGAATTTACAAAAAAGTGAAGAAGAGCTTGAGGAATTACGAGGACAATTACAAGCGGTAGATGAGTCTGTAGACTCGTTGCAAGAAGTACTTCTTCTTTCTAGTAAAGAGCTAGAAAAACTTGAAGGGCAGCGCGAGTTGTTAAAAGAGAGAAAGCAAAATGCTACGACGCATTGTGCGCAACTTGAGCAGTTAATTGTTGAATTAACAGAGAAAACTAAAAGTTACGATGGTGAGATTGAGTCAAGTACAGAAGCTTTAATGCAATTTGTGAATGAAGTAAAAGAGTTGGAGCAAAAATTGCATGATAATGAGCAACTGCTTGCTACTTTTGCTGACAATTTAGAGGAACAGATTGAGAATTTAAAAGGTGACTATATTGAGCTTTTAAATCAACAAGCTAGTCATCGTAATGAATTATCTATGATTGAAGAACAATCTAAACAGCAAACGTCTAAAAACGAGCGTCTAGATGAAGAGAATGCGAAATATGTAGAAATGCGTATGGAAATTACAGCGAAAAAGACGAAACTTGTAGAAAGTTACGAACAAGCGAAAGAAAAAGTAGCTGGCATTCTCTCAAACATACAGAAGACAGAGGCGGCGCTTGGGAAATGTAAGACGCAGTATAGTGAAAATGAAACAAAACTGTATCAAGCATATCAATTTGTGCAACAGGCACGTTCTCGAAAAGAAATGCTTGAAGAGATGCAAGAAGATTATTCTGGATTCTATCAAGGTGTACGTGAAGTATTGAAAGCTAGAGAAAATAGGTTGCAAGGTATCGAGGGTGCTGTTGCGGAACTGTTAACGGTACCGAAAGAATACGAAGTTGCAATGGAAATTGCTCTAGGTGCAGCGATGCAGCATATTGTTGTACAAACAGAGGAGCATGCTCGTAATGCGATAGCATTTTTAAAGCAAAATAAACATGGACGTGCAACGTTTTTACCGCAAGCTGTTATTAAAAGCAGGTCTTTATCATTTGAGCAATTACGCATTGCAAATCAACACCCATCGTTTGTAGGTGTGGCGGCAGAACTTGTGCAGTACAACAATAAATATGAAAATGTAGTTTCAAATTTATTAGGTACGGTTATTGTTGCGAAAGATTTACGCGGAGCAAATGAGTTGGCGAAACAACTGCAATACCGTTATCGCATTGTAACAATCGAAGGTGATGTAGTGAATCCTGGCGGTTCTATGACTGGTGGGGCGGTAAAGCAAGCGAAATCTTCTTTATTAGGACGCCAACGTGAACTGGAAGAGTGGACTCGCAAGTTAACTGATATGGAAGAAAAAACAATGAAGTTAGAAAACTTTGTTAAAGCAGTAAAACAAGAGATTCAAGAAAAAGAAGTGAAAATACGCGAACTAAGGCAAACTGTAGAAGTAGATCGTGTAGATGAGCAGAAATTAAGAGAAGAGATTAATCGTCTAGAATTAGAAGAACATCGTATTAATGATCGATTGTCTATTTATGATTTAGAGATTGAAGGGTTTTTACAAGATCGAGTAAAAATGCAAGGGCGTAAAGAGGAGTTAGAAGGGATTTTAACGAATCTTCAAGCTGATATCACTAAGTTAGATAGTAAAATTGTAGCTTTAACAAAACAAAAAAGTGAGCAACATTCTTCGAAAGAAAAAGTTCAAAAAGAAATGACGGAGTTAAAAGTGCTGGTAGCTGAAAAGCAACAACGCTTATTTAATCAAAAAGAAAAAGTTGAACGATTGACGAAGGAAAAAGAAGAAACGGATGCGACACTTGTAAAAACGAAAGAGGATTTAGCGTTCTTAAAACAAGAAATGACATCTAATTCAAGTGGTGAAGAGCAAATTACGAATATGATTGAGAAGAAAGCATATGATCGTAATCAAACTTCAGAATTAATTCGCTCTCGTCGTGAACAACGTGTATCGTTGCAAGAGAGGGTAGAACATTTAGAGCGCAATTTGAAAGAAACGACAGGTAAACATAAATATATTCTTGAAATGTTGAAAGATCAAGAAGTGAGAATAAATCGACTTGATGTAGAGTTGGAAAATAGATTACAACATTTACGTGAAACATATACGATTTCATTTGAAGCGGCAAAACTAAAATATACAATGACAATGCCTGTAGAAGATGCGCGTAAGAAAGTAAAATTAATCAAATTATCTATAGAAGAGTTAGGTACAGTGAACCTAGGGGCAATTGATGAATATGAACGTGTAGCGGAGCGTCATACATTCTTACTAGAGCAGAGAGACGACCTAGAAGAAGCGAAAGCGACATTGCACCAGCTTATTACCGAAATGGATGAAGAAATGAAAAAACGCTTTTCTACTACGTTTGAAGGCATTAGAATGGAGTTTCAATCGGTATTCTCTGAATTATTTGGAGGCGGTAGAGCGGATTTAGTAATGACTAATCCAGAGGATTTACTAAATACGGGTATTGATATTGTAGCACAACCGCCAGGGAAGAAACTGCAGAACTTAGGTTTACTTTCAGGTGGAGAGCGTGCTTTAACAGCAATTGCGCTTTTATTTGGTATTTTAAAAGTACGCCCAGTACCATTCTGTGTACTAGATGAGGTAGAGGCAGCCCTTGATGAGGCGAATGTAGCTCGTTTTGCACAGTATTTAAAGAGATTCAGTAATGAGACGCAGTTTATTGTAATTACACATAGAAAAGGTACAATGGAAGAGTCTGATGTGTTGTACGGTGTAACAATGCAAGAATCAGGGGTATCTAAACTTGTTTCGGTTCGTTTAGACGCCGGAGAAGAACTTATTGCAAGTGAATAGGAAGGATGGGAAAGTATGAGTTTTTTTAAAAAACTAAAAGAAAAAATTTCAAAACAAACGGATACAGTTACAGAGAAATTTAAACAAGGATTAGAAAAAACGAGAAATTCATTTGCGGATAAAGTGAATGATTTAGTTTATCGTTACCGTAAAGTGGACGAAGATTTTTTCGAAGAGTTAGAAGAGATCTTAATCGGTGCAGACGTTGGCGTTGCGACGGTAATGGAATTAATTGACCAATTGAAAGAAGAAGTACAACGTCGTAACATTCAAGATCCAAAAGAAGTACAAGCTGTTATTTCAGAAAAACTAGTAGGAATTTACAAAGGCGACAGCGATTTTAGTAACGAAATTAATATGCAAGAGGACCAATTAACGGTTGTTTTATTTGTTGGTGTTAATGGTGTAGGAAAAACGACGACAATTGGTAAACTGGCGCATAAGTTTAAATCAGAAGGTAAGTCAGTCCTATTAGCGGCAGGAGACACATTCCGTGCTGGAGCGATTGAACAATTAGAAGTATGGGGCGATCGCGTTGGTGTAGAAGTGATTAAACAAGGATCTGGATCTGATCCAGCGGCGGTTATGTATGACGCTGTACAAGCTGCGAAAGCACGTAAGGTAGATGTATTACTATGTGACACAGCAGGACGCTTGCAAAATAAAGTAAATTTAATGAAAGAATTAGAGAAGGTGAAGCGTGTAATTGAGCGTGAAGTACCAGGTGCTCCTCATGAAGTATTACTTGTTATTGATGCAACAACAGGACAAAACGGTTTAAGCCAAGCGAAAACATTCCGTGAAGCAACGAATGTAACTGGTATTGTTTTAACGAAGTTAGATGGAACTGCTAAAGGTGGTATTGTATTAGCGATTCGTAACGAAATGGATGTACCAGTGAAGTTTGTTGGATTAGGAGAGCAAATGGATGACTTGCAACAGTTTGATCCAGAACAATATGTGTATGGTTTATTTGCGAACTTAGTAGAAACAGAAGAAGTATAAGTGAAAGGAGCGGTATTTCCGCTTCTTTTTCTATAAAAAATATATGATGTTAAGAAAAAAACTTGACACTCTTTTGGACTACATGTAAACTAATTCATGTAAAGGGAAATCACTTAACAAAGGATGATCCAACATGCTCGAAAAAACAACGAGAATGAACTATTTATTTGATTTTTATCAATCGTTGTTAACGCAAAAACAAAGAAGTTATATGTCGCTTTATTATCTAGATGATTTATCTCTTGGTGAAATTGCGGAAGAATTTGATGTAAGTCGCCAAGCCGTGTATGATAACATTAAACGGACTGAAGCGATGCTTGAAGAATATGAAGAAAAATTAGTATTACTTCAAAAGTTTCAAGAGCGACAGCGACTTGTTGCAAAGCTAAAACAGCTAATCAGCGAAGAAGAGCATGTAAATGAAGAAATGAAACAAGTTGTTGAAGCTATCGAAAAATTAGATTAGGAGGGCGGCAATATGGCATTTGAAGGATTAGCCGACCGACTTCAACAGACAATGCAAAAAATCCGCGGCAAAGGAAAAGTTTCTGAAGCCGATGTGAAAGAAATGATGAGAGAAGTTCGTCTAGCTCTTTTAGAAGCAGATGTTAACTTTAAAGTAGTAAAAGATTTTGTGAAGCGTGTGTCTGAACGTGCTGTCGGACAAGATGTAATGAAAAGTTTGACACCTGGACAACAAGTAATTAAAGTTGTACAGGAAGAACTTACAGAACTTATGGGCGGAGAGCAAAGCAAAATTGCTGTTGCTAATAAGCCACCGACTGTTATTATGATGGTTGGTCTGCAAGGTGCGGGTAAAACAACGACGACAGGTAAGCTTGCGAATTTGCTTCGTAAAAAGCATAACCGTAAACCGATGCTTGTTGCAGCGGATATTTACCGTCCAGCAGCGATTAAACAGCTTGAAACATTAGGGAAGCAATTGGACATGCCTGTATTCTCTTTAGGAGATCAAGTAAGTCCTGTTGAAATTGCGAAACAAGCGATTGCAAAAGCAAAAGAAGATCATCACGATTATGTTTTAATCGATACAGCGGGTCGCCTGCATATTGATGAAGAACTAATGGATGAATTAGCGAAAGTTAAAGAAGTTGCGAAACCGGATGAAATTTTCCTTGTTGTCGATGCGATGACGGGACAAGACGCGGTAAATGTTGCGCAAAGTTTCCATGAACAGTTAGGTTTAACAGGTGTTGTATTAACGAAATTAGATGGTGATACGCGCGGTGGTGCTGCATTATCTATTAAGGCTGTAACAAACACGCCGATTAAATTTGCTGGTATGGGTGAAAAACTAGATGCAATTGAAGCGTTCCATCCAGAGCGTATGGCATCCCGTATTTTAGGGATGGGCGATGTCTTAACATTGATTGAAAAAGCGCAAGCTACAGTTGATGAAGAGAAAGCGAAAGAACTTGAGCAAAAAATGCGTACGCTTTCGTTTACGCTTGACGATTTCCTAGAACAACTTGGACAAGTGCGTCAACTTGGGCCGCTTGATGAATTGTTAGGAATGCTTCCTGGTGCAAATAAAATTAAAGGGCTGAAAAATGCACAAGTTGATGAAAAACAAATTGGGCATATTGAGGCAATTATTCGTTCTATGACTAAATTAGAACGAGAACAACCGGAAATAATCAATGCTAGTCGCAAAAAGCGCATTGCCAAAGGTAGCGGTACAACTGTACAAGAAATCAATCGTCTAATTAAACAATTCGATGACATGAAAAAAATGATGAAGACGATGACGGGAATGCAAAAAGGTAAGAAAAAAGGACTAGGTGGATTGAAGTTTCCATTCATGTAAGGAAAAAAAGATGGCTCTGTTAAGAAAAAATACTTTACAAAGCAATAGTCTTTTTGCTAATATAATTATCTGTGTGAAATAAATTCGGAGGTGCTTTATAAATGGCAGTTAAAATTCGTTTAAAACGTATGGGAGCTAAAAAAACTCCTTTCTATCGTGTAGTTGTTGCAGATTCTCGTTCTCCTCGTGACGGACGTTTCATTGAGGAAATCGGAACTTACAATCCAGTTGCTCAACCAGCTGAAGTTAAGATCAACGAAGAAGCAGCATTAAAATGGTTAGGAAATGGTGCTAAACCATCTGATACAGTTCGTAACTTATTCTCTAACCAAGGTATCATGGAGAAATTCCACTTATCTAAACAAGGTAAGTAATTGAGGCAATGACTATGAAGAAGTTAGTCGAGACGATTGTCAAGCCTCTTGTCGATTATCCTGAAGATGTAAAAGTTACACAGGAACTTTGCAACGGAGAGATAAAGTATCGATTAACTGTACATCCTGAGGATGTTGGAAAAGTCATTGGAAAGCAAGGGAGAGTTGCGAAAGCGATTCGAATGCTCTTGTATTCAGTGGGACATCATAATGATGAAAAAGTAACACTGGAAATTCAATAAACGTAAAAAAGGGCGAGGAGTTATTCCTCTCCCTTTTTTAACATTTAAATAGAGAGTGCATGTTCCATCTGTGAAATGGAGATGCTTAATTTATATAGAAACCAGGGGTGACATACTATTTATGACAAAATGGTTTAACGTAGGGAAAATTGTAAATACTCATGGCGTAAGAGGAGAAATCCGTGTTATTTCTCGTACTGATTTTCCAGAAGAGCGATATAAAGTAGGAAACACGTTATACATATCGAATGAGAAAGGCGCAGACTACCTTCCGGTGAAGGTAACTTCTCATCGCCAACATAAGACATTCGATTTATTAACATTTGAAGGATATAACAATGTAGATGAAGTAGAGAAGTTTAAAGGTTCTTTAATAAAAGTACCAGAAGAGCAGTTAGGTGAACTTGCTGAAGGTGAATACTACTATCATGAAATTATTGGTTGCAGTGTTGTAACGGAAGAAGGAGAAGCGCTAGGGACAATCAAAGAGATTCTATCTCCTGGTGCAAATGATGTTTGGGTAATTAAACGCCCGAAGGGTCAAGATCTCTTAATTCCTTATATCGATGACGTTGTACTTCAAGTTAATATTGAAAATAAATTAGTAACCATTCATGTAATGGAAGGGCTGCTATAATGAAAATTGATATTTTAACGTTGTTCCCAGACATGTTTACCGGTGTATTTGGATCTTCTATATTAAAGAAGGCACAAGAAAAAGAAGCGGTAAACCTTCGTGTTGTTAACTTTCGTGATTATACAACAAGTAAGCATAATAGTGTAGACGATTATCCTTACGGCGGAGGAGCTGGTATGGTGCTTACTCCTCAGCCTATTTTTGATGCTGTAGAAGATTTGACGAAAGAGACAGAGCGTAAGCCTAGAGTTGTCTTAATGTGTCCGCAGGGCGAAAGATTTACGCAGAAGAAAGCGGAAGAGCTTGCAGGGGAAGAACATTTGATCTTCGTATGTGGGCATTATGAAGGGTATGACGAACGAATTCGTGAGCATCTCGTAACGGATGAGATTTCTATTGGTGACTATGTATTAACGGGCGGAGAATTAGCCTCTATGGTTATTACTGATAGTGTTGTACGTCTCTTGCCAGGTGTGCTAGGAAATCATGCTTCACAAGTAGAGGATTCGTTTAGTACAGGTTTATTAGAGCATCCTCATTATACACGTCCGGCTGATTTTCGTGGTATGAAGGTACCGGATGTATTAATGTCAGGGAATCATAAAAACATTGATGAATGGCGACATAAGGAATCTTTGCGTCGAACGTATACGCGTAGACCGGATTTGTTAGATGAGAGAGAGTTATCTAAACAAGAGAAAAAATGGCTTGAGGAAATAAAGCGAGAGCAGTAATAACTTCATATATTTGCTATTGCAACAGGCCTAGTAATATGCTATTATAACATTTGTGCTACTGAAATCAGTAGCCGTATTAACGATGTTCCGCTGTAATTTATTAAGACTTTATAAGAGCATCTGTTTAAAGGAGAGAATTTAATATGCAACAATTAATCGCAGAAATTACAAAAGGCCAATTAAAAACTGACCTTCCTTCATTCCGTCCTGGTGACACTTTACGTGTACACGTAAAAGTTGTTGAGGGAACTCGTGAAAGAATTCAGCTTTTCGAAGGTGTTGTAATTAAACGTCGTGGTGGCGGAATCAGTGAAACATTCACAGTTCGTAAGATTTCTTACGGTGTAGGTGTTGAGCGTACATTCCCAGTTCACACGCCAAGAATCGCGAAAATCGAAGTACTTCGCCGTGGTAAAGTACGTCGTGCTAAGTTATACTACTTACGTAACCTTCGCGGTAAAAAAGCACGTATTAAAGAAATTCGATAAGACATGTATGGGAGCTTGTAAATGCACAAGCTCCCTTTTTCCAATCTATATGAAATTTTGGTATAATACGAGCAGTTTACATAACCGTGGAGGGGAAATGCATGAAAAAAGAGAAGAGTTCACTTTGGGAATGGATTAAGGCAATTTTGATTGCTGTTGTATTAGCTGGTGTTATTAGACAGTTTTTCTTTGCGCCAATTCTCGTAGACGGGGTATCGATGGCACCTACTTTACATGATCGTGATCGAATGATTGTGAATAAAATTGGTTATCACATTGGAGATCCAAAACGCTTTGATATTATCGTATTTCGAGCAACAGAAGATAAAGATTACATTAAGCGCATTATAGGCCTGCCAGGCGATGAAATAGAGTATCGTAATGATAAACTGTATGTTAACGGAAAGGCTTATGAGGAGCCGTATTTAGACAAGCAGAAAAAGCAAATTGCTGACGGACCGCTTACATATGATTTTAATCTTGAAGAAATGACAGGCAAGAAAACCGTTCCAAAAGATCAATTATTTGTTTTAGGTGATAATCGTCGTTTTAGTAAAGATAGCCGTTCAATCGGTACGATTTCAATGGATCAAGTAATTGGTAAAGCTAATATGTTATATTGGCCGTTAGAAGACGCACGTATTGTGAAATAAATGAAAAAGAAGGTGGCAACATGGTAATTCAATGGTTTCCAGGGCATATGGCGAAGGCTAGACGCCAAGTAACGGAGAAATTAAAATTAATTGATGTTGTAATTGAACTTGTAGATGCTCGATTACCATTATCATCTCGAAACCCAATGATTGATGAAATCATTACACATAAGCCAAGGCTTGTTGTTTTAAATAAAGCGGATATGGCGGATGATTGTTTAACAAAACAATGGATCGCATATTTTAAAGAAAAAGGTCATATGGCAATTTCGATTAACGCGCAAGCTGGACAAGGTATGAAGGAAATTGCAGCAGCTTGTAAAGTGCTTGTTAAAGAAAAATTTGATAAAATGGTTGCAAAAGGTATTAGACCGAGAGCGATTCGTGCATTAATTGTAGGTATACCAAATGTTGGTAAATCTACATTGATTAATAAATTGGCAAAGAAAAATATTGCTAAAACAGGAGATCGTCCAGGTGTGACAACAGCTCAACAATGGATTAAAGTTGGGAAGGAAATGGAATTGTTAGATACACCAGGTATTCTGTGGCCTAAATTTGAAGATCAATTAGTGGGTCTTCGTTTAGCGACAACGGGTGCAATTAAAGATTCAATTTTAAATTTACAAGATGTAGCTGTTTACGCATTACGTTTTATGGAGAAACATTATCCAGAACGCTTGAAAGAACGCTATAATTTAAATGAGATTCCAGAAGATATTGTGGAATTATTCGATGCAATTGGAAAAAATAGAGGCTGCTTAATGGGCGGCGGAATGATTGATTATGATAAGACATCTGAGCTTGTGCTTCGTGAGCTTCGTGGTGGCAAACTTGGAAAAATGACGTTTGAAACACCGGAAGAGTTTGGAGAGCAAGTGGAAGATGTGGAAAAAATAGAAGAAGTATAAGACGTGCGTTTGTGCGTCTTTTCTTTTTGGATATGTTTAAAAAGGAGCTTGTATAAATGCAAACTATGACGATAAAAGAAGCGGAAAATGTATTGAAAGAAATTATGAATGAAGAAGATGATCGCTTTCAACTGTTAATGAAAGATGATCGAAAAGGTGTTCAAAAGCTCGTTTTGAAGTGGTATAAACAAAAAGAGTTAGAACAGAAAGAAAAAGAGAAGTTTTTTGAAATGTCCAAGTATGAAAATGCTTTGCGTGAAAAAGGGGTCACATATATCGCGGGTATTGATGAAGTAGGGCGCGGGCCATTGGCTGGGCCTGTTGTGACGGCAGCTGTCGTTCTTCCTGAGGATTTTTATATTCCAGGGTTAAATGACTCGAAAAAGTTGAGTGAAGCGAAACGTGAGCGTTTTTATGATGAAATAAAAGTACAAGCAATTGCAATTGGAGTAGGAATTGTATCACCGCAAGTTATTGATGACATTAATATTTACCAAGCAACGAAACAAGCGATGTTAGATGCAGTTGCAAATTTATCTTGTACACCTCAACATTTATTAATTGATGCGATGAAGCTTCCTACACCAATTCCGCAAACATCAATTATTAAAGGTGATGCGAAAAGTGTTTCGATTTCAGCAGCATCCATTATAGCAAAAGTAACGAGAGATCGTATGATGAAAGAACTGGGAGAGAAGTATCCTGAATATGGATTTGAGCAACATATGGGATATGGCACAAAGCAACATTTAGAGGCAATTGAAGTGCATGGAGTACTAGATGAACACCGCAAGTCATTCGCACCAATTAAAGATATGATTCAAAAATAAGCTGTAAATATACAGCTTATTTTTTTATTTTGGCATATAAACATTACTATTTTCGAAAAAGAATAAAGCGATTTCAGTTTTCTGACACTTTATTGTAGACAGCGTGCCAATCATCTTATACAATGGCAATGTAATGTTTTTTAAACATTAAAAAACTTTTCGAGTAAAACAGGAAAACAGGGGAGGATGGGACCATGAATATCCATGAGTACCAAGGTAAGGCAGTCCTTAGAAGCTATGGGGTTAGCGTTCCGAACGGGAAGGTTGCGTTTACAGTAGAAGAAGCTGTAGAAGCAGCGAAAGAATTAGGAACAGATGTATGTGTAGTGAAAGCACAAATTCACGCTGGTGGACGCGGCAAAGCTGGCGGAGTAAAAGTTGCGAAAAATTTAGATGAAGTTCGTACATATGCAGAAAGCATTTTAGGAACTACACTTGTGACACATCAAACAGGTCCTGAAGGTAAGGAAGTAAAACGCTTACTTATCGAAGAAGGTTGCGATATTAAAAAAGAATATTATGTAGGTCTAGTTTTAGATCGTGCAACTTCTCAAGTTGTTTTAATGGCGTCTGAAGAAGGCGGAACAGAAATTGAAGAAGTAGCAGAAAAAACACCTGAAAAAATCTTTAAAGAATATATTGATCCAGCAGTAGGCTTGCAAGGTTTCCAAGCGCGCCGAATTGCATTTAACATCAATATTCCAAAAGAGCTTGTAGGACAAGCTGTGAAGTTTATGATGGGCTTATATCGTGCGTTTATCGAAAAAGATTGCTCTATCGCTGAGATTAACCCACTTGTTACAACAGGCGAAGGTAAAGTTATGGCATTAGATGCAAAATTAAACTTTGATTCTAATGCGTTATATCGCCATAAAGACATTTTAGAGCTTCGTGATCTTGATGAAGAGGATTCAAAAGAAATTGAAGCTTCAAAATACGACTTAAACTACATTCCTTTAGACGGAAATATCGGTTGTATGGTTAATGGTGCAGGTTTAGCGATGGCTACAATGGATATCATTAAACATTACCACGGTGACCCAGCTAACTTCTTAGATGTTGGTGGCGGTGCAACTGCAGAAAAAGTTACAGAAGCATTCAAAATTATCCTTTCTGACAAAAATGTAAAAGGTATCTTCGTTAACATTTTTGGTGGCATTATGAAGTGTGATGTTATTGCAGAAGGTGTTATTGAAGCAACGAAACAAGTAGGTCTTGAGTTACCTTTAGTTGTACGTCTTGAAGGCACAAACGTAGAACTAGGTAAGAAAATTTTAAATGAGTCTGGCTTAAATATTGTTGCAGCAGAATCTATGGCAGACGGTGCACAAAAAATTGTTTCACTAGTGGGCTAATAGAAAGCGGGGGAGAAAAATGAGCGTATTAGTTAATAAAGATACAAAAGTTATTGTTCAAGGTATTACAGGTTCTCAAGGTTTATTCCATACAAAACAAATGATTGAATACGGTACGAAAATTGTCGGTGGTGTAACACCAGGTAAGGGCGGCACTGATATTGAAGGTGTACCAGTATTTGATACAGTAGAAGATGCAGTGAAAGCAACAGGCGCAAACGCTTCAGTTGTATACGTTCCACCCGCTTTTGCGGCAGATGCAATTATGGAAGCTGTTGATGCAGAAATTGATTTAGTAGTATGTATTACTGAAGGGATTCCTGTATTAGATATGGTAAACGTAAAGAGATATATGGCGGGTAAACATACACGTTTACTTGGACCAAACTGCCCAGGTGTAATCACACCAGATGAATGTAAGATTGGTATTATGCCAGGATATATTCATAAAAAAGGTCATGTTGGTATCGTATCTCGCTCTGGTACATTAACTTATGAAGCTGTACATCAGTTAACACAAGAAGGTATTGGCCAATCTACTGCTGTAGGTATCGGCGGAGACCCTGTTAACGGTACAGACTTTATTGATGCGTTAAAAGCATTTAATGAAGATGAAGAAACACATGCTGTAATTATGATTGGTGAAATCGGCGGTACAGCAGAAGAAGAGGCAGCTGAATGGGTAAAAGCTAATATGACAAAACCTGTTGTAGGCTTCATTGGTGGTCAAACAGCGCCTGCTGGCAAACGTATGGGCCATGCTGGTGCAATCATTTCTGGCGGTAAAGGAACTGCTGCTGAAAAGATTAAAACAATGGAAGCTTGTGGCATTAAAGTAGCTGAAACTCCAGCAGTTATGGGAGAAACGCTAATCTCTGTTTTAAAAGAAAAAGGTTTATTTGAGACTTGTAAAAACTATTAATCTGTTGAAAGACACCTTCTTACTTGAGGGTGTCTTTTTACACTTTTTTCTGTTTACATAATAAAAATTATGGGTAAGGAGAATCAAGATGAAAAGAGAGAGATTATTACATGTTCATTACTTGCTAGCAGATTATTGGAAAGCGATGGAGAGGCTACTATATGTCGATCCAGAATTAAAGAACATATATAATTTTAACGAAAAACAAATGGAACACTACACTGGAATATCCTCGAAAAAATCTTCAGAACTAGTAAAATTTCTTCAAAATTCAAATCTTCCGCAATATATATCTTATTTAGAGAGAAATCGTATTTTTTATATAACGATATGGGATGAAGATTATCCGCAATTATTACGTGAAATACAAGACCCTCCCTTCGTTTTATATGGAAAAGGAGAGAAAGATTTCCTGAATAAAGTAAATAAATTAGCAGTTGTTGGAACGAGAGAACCATCATTATATGGTCATGAGAGTTTGAAGTTTATTTTACACCCTTTATTAGAAAGAGAGTGGCTTATTGTCAGTGGGTTTGCAAAAGGGATAGATACAATGTCTCATGAGATTACAGTAAGGCATCATTGCCCGACTATTGCGATATTAGGGCATGGATTGTCTTTTATGTATCCGAAAGAAAATAGACATTTATATGAAATGTGGAAGGAATATATATTGTTATTGACAGAGTATCCGCCGCACTATGCACCGAAAAAATGGTATTTTCCAAAAAGGAACCGGATTATTAGTGGTATAAGTAAAGGTGTTTTAGTTGTAGAAGCGAAATCGAGAAGTGGAACACTTATTACTGCAGACCTTGCGTTAGAGCAAAATAGAGAGGTGTTTGCGCTTCCTGGACCTATATTTGTAGAGGGGGCATCGGGAACGAATCATCTTATTCAGCAAGGAGCAAAACTAGTAAGAAATGCAGAAGATATCTTGGAAGAGATTTTAAATTAACCTTATATTTTTATGTTTTTATTAAACAATTATTGACAAATGGTAGATTGGCACTGTATGGTATATTCATTCTTGATTGACAAAAACAAGAGAAATCAATAAGATTAATGAAGACTTGAATCCACCTCTTAAGGAGGCACTAGCATGTCAGATTACCTCGTAATCGTGGAGTCGCCTTCTAAGGCGAAGACCATTGAGAAATATTTAGGGAAAAAATACAAAGTTGTCGCGTCTATGGGACATGTTCGCGATTTGCCAAAAAGTCAAATGGGGATAGAAGTAAAGAACAACTTCACCCCGAAGTATATTACCATTCGTGGTAAAGGTCCCGTCTTAAAAGATTTAAAATCAGCGGCGAAAAAAGCAAAGAAAGTCTATCTCGCGGCCGATCCAGACCGTGAAGGGGAAGCGATTGCTTGGCATTTAGCGAAT
Organism: Bacillus cereus group sp. Bce041; assembly: GCF_052646455.1. Taxonomy (NCBI): domain Bacteria; kingdom Bacillati; phylum Bacillota; class Bacilli; order Caryophanales; family Bacillaceae; genus Bacillus; species Bacillus cereus group sp. Bce041. The sequence continues at coordinate 132,669 of NZ_JBQXON010000001.1, read as the reverse complement.
ACGTTAAATGTGGACGTTGAATCAGATTGTCGGGTTGTGTTTAATGAGATTACGAAAGATGCAATCAAAGAATCATTTAAACATCCTCGTGCAATTAATATGGATTTAGTGGATGCACAACAAGCAAGACGTATACTTGATCGTCTTGTTGGTTACAATATTAGTCCTTTATTATGGAAGAAAGTAAAAAAAGGATTAAGTGCAGGACGTGTACAATCTGTAGCAGTTCGTTTAATCATCGAGCGTGAAAGGGAAATTCAAAACTTTGAACCTGAAGAATTCTGGACAATTAAAACAGAATTTGTAAAAGGAAAAGACACATTTGAAGCAAGCTTTTACGGTGTAGATGGTGAAAAAGTTCAATTAACAAATGAAACGCAAGTGAATGAAATAATTGAACAGATGAAAGACAATGCGTTTTCAGTTGAAAATGTAACGCGCAAAGAGCGAAAACGTAATCCTGCATTACCGTTTACAACATCTTCCTTGCAACAAGAAGCAGCACGTAAGTTAAACATGCGAGCAAAGAAAACAATGATGCTTGCACAGCAATTGTATGAAGGGATAGATCTTGGAAAACAAGGAACTGTAGGTCTTATTACGTATATGAGAACTGATTCAACACGTATCTCAGAAACAGCTCAAACAGAGGCTCGTACTTACATCACTGAAGCGTATGGTACGGAATACATAGGAACAGAAAAGAAGAAAGAAACGAAAAAGTCAAATGCGCAAGATGCGCATGAGGCAATTCGTCCTACTTCGGTAATGAGAAAGCCAGAGGAACTAAAAAGTTTCTTAGGTCGTGATCAACTTCGATTATATAAATTGATTTGGGAGCGATTTGTTGCAAGTCAAATGGCGTCTGCTATAATGGATACTGTGACAGCGAGACTCATTAATAACAATGTTCAGTTCCGTGCAAGTGGATCGGTTGTAAAGTTCCCAGGATTTATGAAAGTGTATGTAGAGTCAAAAGATGATGGTGCTGAAGAAAAGGATAAGATGTTGCCACCTTTAGAAGTAGGGGAAACTGTATTTTCAAAGGATTTAGAACCAAAGCAACATTTTACACAACCTCCTCCGCGCTATACAGAGGCTCGCCTAGTAAGAACACTTGAAGAACTTGGAATTGGAAGACCGTCAACATATGTACCTACACTTGAAACAATTCAAAAGCGTGGGTATGTAGGTTTGGATAATAAACGCTTCGTTCCGACTGAACTTGGTGAAATAGTAATTGAACTTATTTTAGAGTTTTTCCCAGAAATTATTAACATTGAATTTACTGCCAATATGGAGCAAAGCCTTGATGAAGTAGAAGAAGGAAATGCGAATTGGGTAAAAATTGTTGATGATTTCTACGTAGGTTTTGAACCGCGTTTAGAAAAAGCGGAAAAAGAAATGCGTGAAGTGGAAATTAAAGATGAACCAGCTGGGGAAGATTGTGAATTATGTAATCACCCAATGGTCTTTAAAATGGGTAAATACGGGAAATTTATGGCTTGCTCGAATTTCCCAGATTGTCGTAATACAAAGCCGATTGTGAAAGAAATCGGTGTTACTTGTCCAAAGTGTGATAAGGGTCAAATTATTGAACGCCGTAGTAATAAAAAGAAACGTCTTTTCTATGGGTGCGGTACGTATCCGGAATGCGACTTTGTATCTTGGGATAAGCCAATTGGTCGTAAGTGTCCGAAGTGCGAAGGCATGCTTGTAGAGAAAAAGTTGAAAAAAGGCGTGCAAGTACAATGTATTTCGTGCGATTATGAAGAAGAACAACAAATGTGAGCGTAACTGCTCACATTTTTTTCGGGAAGAAAAGGAAAGGTGATATAAATGACAACACAAGTAGTAAACGTCATTGGCGCAGGTCTTGCAGGAAGTGAAGCAGCTTACCAAATTGCAAAACGTGGTGTCCAAGTTAGATTATATGAAATGAGACCGGTAAGGCAAACGCCAGCTCATCACACAGATAAATTCGCTGAATTAGTATGTAGTAACTCACTTCGTGCAAACACTTTAACAAATGCAGTTGGAGTTATTAAAGAGGAAATGCGCTTAATGGATTCTGTAATTATTCGTGCGGCGGATGAGTGCTCTGTACCAGCTGGAGGTGCTTTAGCTGTAGATCGTCATGAGTTCGCAGCTAAAGTAACAGAATACGTAAAGAACCATCCAAATGTAACTGTAATGAATGAAGAAATTACAGATATTCCAGAGGGACCGACAATTATTGCTACAGGTCCATTAACATCTCCTGATCTTTCTGCAAAATTGAAAGAATTAACAGGAGAAGATTATTTCTACTTCTATGATGCTGCAGCCCCAATCGTAGAAAAAGACAGCATTGACATGAATAAAGTGTATTTAAAATCGCGTTATGACAAAGGTGAAGCTGCATATTTAAATTGCCCAATGACAGAAGAAGAGTTCGATCGTTTTTATGAGGCTCTAATTGCTGCTGAGACAGTGCCTTTAAAAGAGTTTGAAAAAGAAATTTTCTTTGAAGGTTGTATGCCAGTAGAAGTTATGGCAAGTAGAGGGAGACAGACGTTAGTATTTGGACCTATGAAACCTGTTGGATTGGAAGATCCCAAAACAGGAAAAACGCCATATGCTGTTGTTCAGTTACGTCAAGATGATGCAGCGGGAACTTTATACAATATCGTAGGTTTCCAAACTCATTTAAAGTGGGGACCGCAAAAAGAAGTGCTACAGTTAATTCCGGGATTGGAAAATGCAGAGATTGTACGTTATGGTGTAATGCATCGTAATACGTTTATTAATTCACCTAATTTGCTTCGTCCAACATATCAATATAAACAACGTGATGATTTATTCTTCGCTGGTCAAATGACTGGAGTAGAGGGATATGTTGAATCAGCAGCATCAGGATTATTAGCAGGAATTAATGCTGCGCGTCTTGTGCAAGGTGAAGAGCCAGTTGTATTACCGCCAGTAACTGCGATGGGTAGCATGGCAAATTACATTACGGCAACGAACGCTAAAAACTTCCAGCCGATGAATGCGAACTTCGGTCTATTTGCACCGTTAGAGAAGAAGATTAAAAAGAAAGCAGAACGAAATGAAGCGTACGCAGCACGCGCTTTAGAAACGATTCGAAATTTTGTAAATATTTAGTTAAATTTCTTGCAAAGGCTACTAAGTTGTGATACGATTTAGTAGCCTTTATTGAGGTGAGTTGTGTGAATGTGAAGAAATTGTTACAATTATTCGTTGGATATTTACAAATTGAAAGAAATTATTCAAAATATACAATTGCAAGTTATCAAAATGATTTAGAACATTTTGTGCAATTTATGGAACGAGAAGGCATATCCTCTTTTTTAGACGTTACATACGCGGATGTTCGTTTGTACTTAACGACGTTGCACGATGAAAAGTTAGCCCGTAAATCTGTCGCAAGAAAAGTATCAAGCTTACGAAGTTTATATCGTTTTTTGATGCGTGAAGGTTATCGAAAGGATAATCCGTTTGCACTTGCGTCACTCCCCAAAAAAGAATTGTCAATCCCAAAGTTTTTATATGCTGAAGAGTTAGAGGAATTATTTGAAGTTTCTGACACGGAAACGCCATTAGGTCAAAGGAATCAAGCTTTATTAGAGTTGATGTATGCGACTGGGATCCGTGTGAGTGAATGTGTCAATTTACAACTTACCGATATTGACTTTGCGGTGGGAACAATTTTAGTAATGGGAAAAGGAAAAAAACAAAGGTATATTCCGTTCGGAAGCTATGCGCAAGATTCTTTAATTACTTATATAGAGAATGGGAGAAAACAGTTAGTTAATAAGACTGACGAAGATTCTCATATGGTATTTTTAAATGCGAAAGGTACACCGCTAACAAGTCGTGGGGTTCGTTATGTTTTAAATGAACTCATTAAAAAGGCTTCGCTGACAATGCGGATAAGTCCCCATATGTTAAGGCATACATTTGCTACACATATGCTAGATGAAGGGGCGGATTTACGTACTGTACAGGAGCTATTAGGCCATGAAAATTTGTCGACGACACAAATTTATACGCATGTCTCTAAAGAAAGATTGCGTTCTGTTTACATGAAGCATCACCCGCGGGCATAAATTGCTTTAAAAGCTATAAAAACAAATAAAGGAGTTTTTTCTATGGGAAATTTCCACGCTACAACGATATTTGCAGTTCATCATAATGGAGAATGTGCAATGGCTGGAGATGGCCAAGTGACAATGGGAAATGCTGTTGTAATGAAACATACAGCTCGTAAAGTTCGTAAACTTTTCCAAGGTAAAGTTTTAGCTGGTTTCGCAGGATCAGTTGCTGACGCATTTACTCTTTTTGAAATGTTTGAAGGGAAATTAGAAGAGTATAATGGCAACTTGCAGCGTGCTGCTGTTGAAATGGCAAAACAATGGCGTGGCGATAAAATGTTACGTCAGCTAGAAGCGATGCTCATTGTCATGGATAAAACAACTATGCTCCTTGTTTCAGGTACAGGAGAAGTGATTGAACCGGATGATGGTATTTTAGCAATTGGATCTGGTGGGAATTATGCACTTTCTGCAGGTCGTGCTTTAAAGCAATATGCAAGTGAACACTTAACAGCGAAGCAAATTGCGAAAGCGAGTTTAGAGATTGCTGGCGATATTTGTGTTTATACGAATCACAACATAATTGTTGAAGAATTGTAGAATCGTAAGGGAGGCATTTTATATGCATTTACATTTTACTCCGCGCCAAATTGTGGAAAAATTAGATCAATACATCATCGGTCAAAAAGACGCAAAGAAAGCGGTTGCTGTAGCGTTGAGAAATCGATATCGCCGCAGTAAATTAGCTGAAAATTTACGTGACGAAATTGCGCCTAAAAATATTTTAATGATTGGACCGACAGGTGTTGGGAAAACAGAGGTAGCACGACGAATGGCGAAACTCGTTGGAGCACCTTTTATTAAGGTTGAGGCTACAAAATTCACAGAAGTTGGATATGTGGGTAGAGATGTAGAGTCGATGGTACGTGACTTGGTGGAAACATCGGTTCGTATCGTAAAAGAAGAAATGGTAGTGAAAGTTCAAGATAAAGCAGAAGAGCAAGCGAATCAACGTCTTGTTGAAATTTTAGTGCCGAGTCCGGAGAAGCAATCTGGATTCAAAAATCCATTAGAGATGCTTTTTGGAGGCGCTCAAAATTCGAATCAAACGTCTGATACACAAGAAGATGTTGAAATCGAAAAGAAACGTCAAGATGTGGAGAGAAAGCTTGCTGCAGGGCTTCTTGAAGAAGAAATTGTATCGATTGAAGTGACTGAACAACAGTCTTCCATGTTTGATATGTTACAAGGAACTGGCATGGAACAAATGGGAATGAATTTCCAAGATGCGCTAGGAAGTTTTATGCCGAAAAAAACGAAAAAACGTAAACTTTCTGTAAAAGAAGCAAGAAAACTCTTGACAAATGAAGAGGCACAGCGCTTAATTGATATGGATGAAGTTACACAAGAGGCTGTTTATCGTGCTGAACAGCTCGGGATTATTTTTATCGATGAAATTGACAAAATTGCTGGTAAGCAGTCGAATAGCGTAGATGTATCACGTGAAGGTGTGCAACGTGACATTCTGCCAATTGTAGAAGGGTCGAATGTTGCGACAAAATACGGATCAGTAAAAACGGATTATATTTTATTCGTTGCAGCTGGAGCGTTCCATATGTCTAAACCGTCGGATTTAATTCCGGAATTGCAAGGGAGATTTCCGATTCGAGTAGAATTAACAAAATTATCGACAGACGATTTTGTTAAAATATTAATCGAGCCTGACAATGCGTTAATTAAACAATATATGGCATTATTAGCGACTGAAGGTATAGAAATTGAATTTTCAGACGAAGCTATTCGTAAGATTGCTGAGATTGCTTATCAAGTTAATCAGGATACAGATAATATTGGAGCAAGAAGACTTCATACGATTATGGAGAAGCTCCTTGAAGATTTATCGTTTGAAGCATCTGAAATTACGTTAGAGAAAATAACGATAACACCTCAATACGTTGAGGAGAAATTAGCAACAATTGCTAAAAATAAAGATGTGAGCCAGTTTATTTTGTAATAGTGTCATCAGGTGACTCGCCCTAGTTTCCAAGTGATGAAAAAATATGTGAGTAACATGTAGGAGGAACTTTTGAAATGGAATTATTAGCAAAAACGAGAAAATTAAATGCGTTATTACAGAGCGCAGCAGGGAAGCCTGTAAACTTTAGAGAAATGTCTGACACAATGTGTGAAGTAATCGAAGCAAACGTATTCGTAGTTAGCCGTCGTGGTAAATTACTAGGTTATGCAATTCACCAACAAATCGAAAACGAACGCATGAAGCAAATGCTTGCAGAACGTCAATTCCCAGAAGAATATACACAAAGCTTATTCAACATTACAGAAACATCTTCAAACTTAGATGTGAACAGTGCTTACACAGCATTCCCAGTAGAAAACAGAGAATTATTCGGTCAAGGTTTAACTACAATCGTACCAATCGTTGGTGGCGGTGAGCGTCTAGGTACATTAGTATTAGCTCGTCTTGGTCAAGAGTTCTTAGATGATGATTTAATCCTTGCTGAGTACAGCTCAACTGTTGTAGGTATGGAAATCTTACGTGAAAAAGCAGAAGAAATCGAAGAGGAAGCGCGTAGTAAAGCTGTTGTTCAAATGGCAATCAGCTCATTATCTTACAGTGAGTTAGAAGCAATTGAGCATATCTTCGAAGAATTAAATGGAACAGAAGGTTTACTTGTTGCAAGTAAAATTGCTGATCGCGTAGGAATTACTCGCTCTGTAATCGTAAATGCACTACGTAAATTAGAAAGTGCTGGTGTTATTGAGTCTCGCTCTTTAGGTATGAAAGGAACATACATTAAAGTGCTAAACGACAAGTTTCTACAAGAACTTGCTAAATTAAAAACAAACTAATTTATAAAAAACTCTCCTCAATTGAGGAGAGTTTTTTGTGCAATGGATAGAAGATGCTTGTGAAAAGTGTCATAAGCGTGTTTTCTGGGAAAACTATTAATTGTATTTACTTCTTTGCTTAAAAGAAAAGAAGGTTGGTAATACTAGAATTCGAGTATGAACAAAGAAAGTTTTACATTGTTCGCATTTTCGACTTGATTGTAATATTTCAGTATGATATAGTAAGCAGTGGTGTCAGTACAAAGTACACACGTTTACTGATTTAAGTGTTGGTGCTACGTTTGTAGTTTCGCTTAGAGATGAAGTAAACGGAGGATATCAAAAACCATTTAGGAGGAACTATATTATGTCAGTAATTTCTATGAAGCAATTGCTTGAAGCTGGTGTTCATTTCGGACATCAAACTCGTCGTTGGAACCCAAAAATGAAGCGTTACATTTTCACAGAGCGTAACGGTATCTACATCATCGACTTACAAAAAACTGTGAAAAAAGTTGAGGAAGCTTACAGAACGATGCGCGACATCGCTGCTGAAGGCGGAGACATCTTATTCGTAGGTACTAAAAAACAAGCACAAGAAGCTATTAAAGAAGAAGCAACTCGTGCTGGTATGTACTTCGTTAACCAACGTTGGTTAGGTGGAACTTTAACAAACTTCCAAACAATCCAAAAGCGTATCAAGCGTCTTAAAGACATCGAAAGAATGCAAGAAGATGGTACTTTCGAAGTACTTCCTAAGAAAGAAGTTGTTCAACTTAAAAAAGAGTTAGAGCGTCTTGAGAAATTCTTAGGCGGTATTAAAGATATGAAAGGTCTTCCAAGTGCATTATTCGTAGTAGACCCTCGTAAAGAGCGTATTGCAGTTGCTGAAGCACGCAAATTACACATTCCAATCATCGGTATCGTTGATACAAACTGTGATCCAGACGAAATCGATCACGTTATCCCAGCAAACGATGATGCAATTCGTGCTGTAAAACTTCTTACATCTAAAATGGCAGACGCGATCCTTGAAGCAAAACAAGGTGAAGAAACTGTTACTGCGTAACAAAGTTGGAAAGGTGATAAGGGGTTCGGCCTTTTATCACCTTTTTTAAGGTATAAACACCTTTATAAAAGGTATAAATACATATTTTAGGAGGATGAAAAGTATGGCAATCACTGCTCAAATGGTAAAAGAATTACGTGAAAAAACTGGCGCAGGTATGATGGACTGCAAAAAAGCTTTAACAGAAACTAACGGCGACATGGAGAAGGCAATTGACTTCTTACGTGAAAAAGGTATTGCGAAAGCTGCTAAAAAAGCAGACCGCATTGCTGCTGAAGGTTTAACTTTCATCGAAACAAACGGTAACGACGCTTTAATCTTAGAATTAAACTCTGAAACTGATTTCGTTGCGAAAAACGAAGGTTTCCAAACACTAATTAAAGAATTAGCTGCTCACTTATTAACTAACAAACCAGCTAACGTTGAAGAAGCTATGGCTCAAACAATGGAAAACGGTAAAAAAGTTGAAGAGCACATCAACGAAGCAATCGCTAAAATTGGTGAAAAACTTACACTTCGTCGTTTCGAAATCGTATCAAAAACTGATGCAGATGCATTCGGCGCTTACCTACACATGGGTGGACGCATTGGTGTATTAACAGTTCTTGAAGGTTCTACTGATGAAGCTGCTGCTAAAGATGTTGCAATGCACATCGCTGCAGTTAACCCTAAATACATCGACCGCGATGCTGTAACAGCTGAAGAAGTTGAGCATGAGCGTCAAGTATTAACACAACAAGCATTAAACGAAGGCAAGCCTGAGAAAATCGTTGCGAAAATGGTTGAAGGCCGTCTAGGCAAATTCTTCGAAGAGATTTGTTTACTTGACCAAGCATTCGTTAAAAACCCTGATATGAAAGTTCGTCAGTTCGTTGAGTCTAAAGGCGGAACATTAAAAGGATTCGTTCGCTACGCTGTTGGTGAAGGTATCGAAAAACGCGAAGATAACTTTGCTGAAGAAGTAATGAACCAAGTAAAAGGTAGTAACTAATACAGATTAGGGAACACATTGTGTTCCCTTTTTTAAAATAAAGATGTAAGCAATTGGAGGTTCATTATGAGTAAACCGAAATATAATCGTGTCGTTTTAAAGCTAAGTGGAGAAGCTTTAGCTGGAGAGCAAGGATTTGGAATTAACCCAACTGTTATTAAGTCAGTTGCGGAACAAGTAAAAGAAATTGCAGAACTTGATGTAGAGGTTGCTGTTGTTGTTGGTGGCGGTAACATTTGGCGTGGAAAAATTGGAAGTGAAATGGGCATGGATCGTGCAGGGGCAGATTACATGGGCATGTTAGCGACAGTTATGAATTCATTAGCTCTTCAAGATAGCTTGGAGAATATCGGAATTCAAACTCGTGTACAAACTTCAATTGAGATGCGTCAAGTTGCAGAACCTTACATTCGTCGTAAAGCAGTTCGTCACTTAGAGAAAAAACGTGTTGTTATCTTTGCAGCAGGTACAGGTAACCCATACTTCTCTACAGATACAACAGCAGCATTACGTGCGGCAGAAATTGAAGCAGATGTAATTTTAATGGCGAAAAACAATGTAGATGGTGTATATAATGCGGATCCATCTATTGATCCAACAGCTACAAAATACGAAACGCTTACTTACTTAGATGTATTAAAAGAAGGTTTAGGTGTAATGGATTCTACAGCTTCTTCTCTATGTATGGATAATGATATTCCACTAATTGTATTCTCAGTTATGGAAAAAGGTAATATTAAACGTGCCGTTTTAGGCGAAAATATCGGAACAGTGGTAAGGGGGAAATAAATATGGGACAACAAGTATTGAAGTCTTCAAATGAAAAAATGGAAAAAGCAGTTGCTGCTTATTCTCGTGAATTAGCAACAGTTCGTGCTGGTCGTGCAAACGCGTCTGTATTAGATAAGGTACAAGTTGATTACTATGGTGCACCAACACCAGTTGTGCAATTAGCGAACATTACAGTTCCAGAAGCGCGTTTACTAGTAATTCAACCTTATGATAAAACTTCTATCGGTGATATTGAAAAAGCAATTTTAAAAGCAGATTTAGGCTTAAACCCTTCTAATGATGGAACTGTAATTCGTATTGCATTCCCTGCACTAACAGAAGAGCGTCGTCGTGATCTTGTAAAAGTTGTGAAAAAATATGCTGAAGAAGCAAAAGTTGCTGTTCGTAACGTACGTCGTGACGGAAATGATGATCTTAAGAAGCTTGAAAAAGCTGGCGAGATTACAGAAGATGATTTAAGAGGATATACTGAAGATATCCAAAAAGAAACAGATAAATATATTGCAAAAGTTGACGAAATCGCAAAAAACAAAGAAAAAGAAATCATGGAAGTGTAATAGCGATAACTTCGCAAATATGACCCTCTTCTTAAGGGGGTCTTTTTACACTTTTAGGCATACGTCTGCTTGCTGGAGGGTATGAATGATGTTTAAAAACTTTCCTTTTTTTAAAGGTAAAAAGGACACATCGTTTGATCATCTCGTTGAAGAAGTGAAAAAAGGATATATCCCAGAACATATTGCCATCATTATGGATGGGAATGGAAGATGGGCAAAGAGGAGAGCAATGCCTCGTATTGCGGGACATCATGAAGGTATGCAAGTTGTAAAGAAAATTACAAAATTTGCAAGTAAACTTAATGTGAAAGTGTTAACTCTCTATGCTTTTTCAACTGAGAACTGGAAAAGACCGAAAAAGGAAGTTGATTATTTAATGAAGCTTCCAGAAGAATTTCTAGGTACATTTTTACCAGAATTGATTGAAGAAAACGTACAAGTCCGAGTAATAGGGCAAAAAGATCGTCTTCCTACGCATACACGCAGAGCGATGGAGAAAGCCATGGAAGATACGAAAGAGAATACGGGATTAATTCTTAATTTCGCGTTAAACTATGGAAGTCGAGATGAAATCGTTTCTGCTGTGCAACATATGATGAAAGATAATGAGGAAGGAAAAATTCGTTCTGAAGAGGTAAGTGAAGAAATGCTTTCCTCCTACTTAATGACGAGTTCTTTACCTGATCCAGAGTTGTTAATCCGAACAAGCGGAGAGCTACGTATTAGTAATTTCATGTTATGGCAAATTGCATATTCGGAGTTTTGGTTTACAGACGTGTATTGGCCAGACTTCAAAGAAGAACATTTGCTAAATGCGATTACTGACTTTCAACATAGAGGGCGCAGATTCGGAGGCGTGTAGAAAGAGAGGGTTTGGTAGTGAAACAGAGAATTATTACTGGAGTGGTTGCTGCCGCGCTATTCATTCCCATCGTAATATACGGTGGCGTGCCTTTTACGGTTTTAGTGTATGCACTTGCTTCTATAGGTTTATATGAATTAATTCGTATGAATAAGCTTACGCTTATTTCAGTACCGACAGTTTTAGCTGCAGTATTATTGTGGATTCTTTTAATTCCAAGTAGTGCATCAGAACTGTTTACATGGATTGGATTAGGTAAATTGGAAATCACATTTGTGATTGTTTTATTACTTTTATCATATACAGTCCTTTCTAAGAATACATTTACTTTTGATAATGCTTCATTTTTACTGATGGCAACGACATATGTGGCAATGGGATTCTTATATTTAAATGAAACGAGAATATTAGGAATTAAATATGTATTTTGCGCATTATTTGTTATATGGGCTACTGATTCAGGCGCATATTTCGTAGGAAAAGCATTGGGCAAGAGAAAATTGTGGCCAGAAATTAGTCCGAATAAAACGATTGAAGGTTCATTAGGCGGTATCGTTTGTGGAATTATTGTGGCACTTGTTTACAACGTGTTCTTCCCAGTCGAATCGAATGTAGTAATTTTAATTGTGCTGACAATTATCATTTCTATTTTTGGACAAATTGGTGATTTAGTACAATCTGCTTTTAAACGTCATTATGGCGTAAAGGATTCAGGTACAATTTTACCTGGGCATGGTGGTATATTAGACCGAACAGATAGTTGGTTATTCGTTTTACCAATTCTCTACTTCTTATTACAATACAATTAATAAATGAACGAGGGGTTGGAGTCATGAAAAACATTAGTTTATTAGGTGCAAGCGGATCAATTGGTACACAAACTTTAGATGTATTACGCTCGCACCCAGACCAATTCCGTCTCGTTGCTTTTTCTGTAGGGAAAAATATTGACTACGCAGTAAAGGTAATTCAAGAATTTTCTCCGCAAATCGTCTCTGTGCAAAGAGAGGAAGATGTTTTAAAATTACAATCTGTTTCTGGTAATACAAAAATTGTATATGGTAGTGAAGGACTTTTAGAAGTAGCATTACATCCAGATGCGGAGATTGTAGTAAATGCTGTTGTAGGTAGCGTAGGGTTGTTACCAACACTTCGTGCAATTGAGGCGAAAAAAACAATTGGAATTGCAAATAAAGAAACGTTAGTAACTGCAGGACATCTTGTAATGGAAGCAGCACGAAAACATAATGTTTCGTTACTTCCAGTAGATAGTGAACATTCGGCTATTTTTCAGTGCTTGAATGGTGAAAATGAAAAAAGAATTTCTCGTCTTATTATAACGGCTTCTGGTGGAAGTTTCCGTGATAAAACGAGGGATGAATTGCATCATGTGACCGTAGAAGATGCGCTTCGACATCCAAACTGGTCAATGGGTTCGAAAATTACAATTGATTCTGCTACAATGATGAATAAGGGACTAGAAGTAATTGAAGCACATTGGCTTTTTGGTATCCCTTATGAGCAAATCGATGTTGTTTTACATAAAGAAAGTATTATCCATTCTATGGTTGAATTTGAAGATCGTAGTGTAATGGCGCAGCTTGGTTCACCTGATATGCGAGTACCAATTCAATACGCACTTACATATCCTGATAGATTGCCTCTTTCAGACACAAAACAGTTAAACTTATGGGAAATAGGGACGTTGCATTTTGAGAAAATGGACCAAGAACGATTCCGTTGTTTACGTTTTGCGTATGAAGCTGGAAAAGCAGGTGGAAGTATGCCAGCTGTAATGAACGCAGCGAATGAAGTAGCGGTTGAAGCCTTTTTACAAAAGAGAATTGGTTTCTTAACAGTGGAAGACCTCATTGAAAAAGCAATGAACCATCACAATGTCATTGCACGACCGAGCTTAGAGGAAATTTTGGAAATTGATGCGGCCACAAGACGGTTTGTGATGGAACAAATTTAGCAAAGGTGGTTATGGAATTGAATACAGCGATTGCCTTTATATTAATTTTCGGTGCACTCGTATTTTTCCATGAGCTAGGGCATCTATATTTCGCAAAAAGAGCAGGTATTTTATGCCGCGAGTTTGCGATTGGTTTTGGTCCGAAAATATTCTCATTTGAAAAGAATGAAACGGTGTATACGATTCGATTACTGCCCCTTGGTGGCTATGTAAGAATGGCCGGCGAGGATGCGGACACAGTTGAGTTAAAGCCTGGGAAAAAGGTTGGCCTTGTATTAAATGAAAAAGACGAAGTTGTAAAATTAGTTTTTGATGGATATGAAAAGTATCCAAATGTTCGTGTTATTGAAGTCGAACAAGCTGATTTGGAGCATAATTTAACAATTTCGGGCTATGAAGAGTACGAGGAAGAGCTTCAAACATTCCGAGTGAATGAAAAGGCTCGTATTATTACTGCGGGGGAAGAAATTCAAAATGCTCCGTATAATAGACAATTTGGCTCGAAAAAACTAGGGCAACGCGCTTTAACAATCTTTGCGGGTCCTGCAATGAACTTCATTTTAGCATTTGTTATTTTTGTGATTCTTGGATTTGTACAAGGGGTTCCTATTGACAAACCAATGGTTGGAAAAGTGATGGATAACAGTGCAGCACAGCAAGCTGGATTGAAAGAGAATGATACAATTCAAGCTATTGATGGGAAAAACACAAGTACATGGAAAGATGTTGTTACTATTGTACGTGAAAACCCAAATAAAGAAATTACGTTACAAGTAAAGCGTGATAATGAACAGTTTAATGTGAAAGTAACGCCAACACTCGATAAAGAAGGAAAAGACGAAGTTGGTAGAATCGGTGTGTATTCTCCTGTAGAGAAAACAGTAATGGGTTCTATTAAATCAGGATTTGAACAAACGTACCAATGGACGAAACTAATTTTTGAATCTCTTGTTAAATTAGTAACTGGTCAATTTTCTATTAATGAGTTATCAGGTCCAGTAGGAATTTATAATCTAACAGATCAAGTTGTAGATTATGGGTTTACGCGTGTACTAAGTTTAGCTGCAGTTCTAAGCATTAATCTTGGTTTATTTAATTTATTACCAGTTCCTGCTTTAGATGGTGGCCGTTTATTCTTCTTCTTAATTGAAGCGTTACGAGGGAAACCAATTGATCGCCAAAAAGAAGGAATGGTTCACTTTATTGGTTTTGCATTATTAATGTTACTTATGTTAGTTGTAACTTGGAATGACATTCGTAAGTTTTTCTTGTAAAATAAAGTGAAACTTATAATGAAATAGAGCTCGTAGAATAAAATCCCTCACCTAACTCGAGGTGAGGGGTTTTACTGCGTGTAAGAGTAAAATGAAGAGGTGCAAATAAATGAAACAAAGTATGGTATTCAGTCCTACATTACGTGAAGTTCCAGCTGATGCTGAAATTAAGAGTCATCAGCTATTACTTCGTGCAGGTTTTATGCGTCAAAATGCTTCTGGTATTTATAGCTTTCTACCATTTGGATTAAAAGTATTACACAAAGTAGAACGTATCGTTCGAGAAGAAATGGAGCGCGCAGGAGCTGTAGAATTATTAATGCCAGCTATGCAAGCTGCGGAATTATGGCAAGAATCAGGTCGTTGGTATTCTTACGGATCTGAATTAATGCGTATGAAAGATCGTAATGCTCGTGAATTCGCATTAGGAGCGACACATGAGGAAGTAATTACGGATCTTGTGCGTGATGAAGTGAAATCATATAAAAAATTACCGTTAACATTATACCAAATTCAAACAAAATTCCGTGATGAGCAAAGACCTCGTTTCGGCTTATTACGTGGAAGAGAGTTTCTAATGAAAGATGCATACTCTTTCCATGCTACACAAGAGAGCTTAGATGAAGTATACGATCGTTTATATAAAGCATACTCTAACATTTTTGCTCGCTGTGGCTTGAATTTCCGTGCAGTTATTGCTGATTCTGGAGCAATGGGCGGAAAAGATACACATGAATTTATGGTATTATCTGATGTTGGTGAAGATACAATTGCATACTCTGACACATCTGATTATGCAGCAAACATCGAAATGGCTCCTGTTGTAGCTACGTATACGAAGAGTGACGAAGCAGAAAAAGCACTTGAAAAAGTAGCAACACCAGACCAAAAAGCAATTGAAGAAGTATCTGCATTCTTAAACATCGAAGCTGACAAGTGCATTAAGTCTATGGTGTTTAAAGTAGATGAGAAATTAGTAGTGGTACTTGTTCGTGGTGATCACGAAGTAAACGATGTGAAAGTGAAAAATGTATACGGCGCTTCAGTTGTTGAGCTTGCTTCTCATGAAGAAGTAAAAGCATTATTAAATTGTGAAGTTGGTTCATTAGGACCGATTAATGTAACAGGTGATATCGAAATTATTGCTGATCATGCTGTAGCATCAATTGTTAACGGATGTTCAGGAGCGAATGAAGAAGGATTCCATTATGTAAATGTAAATCCAGAACGTGACTTTAAAGTAAGTCAATATACAGATTTACGCTTCATTCAAGAAGGAGACCAATCTCCAGATGGAAACGGAACAATTCTTTTTGCACGCGGAATTGAAGTTGGTCATGTATTCAAATTAGGAACTCGTTATAGTGAAGCAATGAACGCAACATTCCTGGATGAAAACGGAAAAACACAACCACTTATTATGGGTTGTTACGGTATCGGGGTATCTCGTACAGTGGCAGCAATTGCAGAGCAGTTTAACGATGAGAACGGCTTAGTTTGGCCAAAAGCTGTAGCACCGTTCCATGTGCATGTAATTCCAGTAAATATGAAATCGGATGCACAACGTGAAATGGGTGAAAATATCTACAACTCATTACAAGAACAAGGCTATGAAGTGTTATTAGACGATCGTGCAGAACGTGCAGGTGTTAAATTTGCAGATGCAGATTTATTCGGTCTTCCAGTTCGTGTTACAGTTGGTAAAAAAGCAGACGAAGGTATTGTAGAAGTGAAAGTACGTGCTACAGGTGAGTCTGAAGAAGTAAAAGTAGAAGAACTTCAAACATATATTGCAAATATTTTAAAATAAGAAGAGGTACCTCGTAATGGGGTACCTTCTCTTTCTTTGTAAACGTATTTTGTAAAAGAAGAGGTGAGAAATCTTTCTTTGTGGTACGTTTCAATTTATAATAGCAAATGGAAGGAGAGTGCTTATGTCTTTAACAAATGAACAACAAGAGCGATTTCAAATTTTGCTCCAGCAGTTGCAAATACCAGACGACCTTATAAATCAATATTTACAAGGCGGTGGTATTGAAAGGCTCGTTATTGATAAAGCGAATAAAAGTTGGCATTTTGATTTACAAGTGCCACGTATTTTGCCTACAGAATTATATGAATTGCTAGAAACAAAGCTTAAGCAATCATTTTCTCATATTGCAAGAACAACATTTGCATTAGAAACAGAGAATAAACAATTTACAGAAGAAGAAGTGAGGGCGTATTGGCCGCTTTGTACGGAACGAATTACATTTTCACCTATGTTCGCATACTTAAAGAAGCAGCTTCCACAGGTGAATGGAGTGAAGTTGCTAATAAATGTGAATAACGAGTTGGAGTCTACTGCTTTAAAGAAAAACGTTGCGAAACCAGTAGGGGATCAATACGAAGTTTTTGGATTCCCGCGTTTTCAGTTAGACACACATATACAGCAAAATACAGAAGAAATGCAAAAGTTTCGTGAACAAACGCAGCAAGAAGACCGCGAGCGTGTTATACAAGCTATGGAAGAAATGGCGAAGAAGCAAGCTGAAGAAAGCAGCGTTGTGTATGAAGGACCGATTACACTCGGGTATCTTATTAAGCCAGATGAAGAGATTACACCGATGCGAGAAATTCAAGATGAAGAAAGAAGAAAAACGGTTCAAGGATATGTCTTCCATGTAGAAACAAAAGAGCTTCGTAGTGGACGTACGTTATTAACTTTAAAAATAACGGATTATACGGATTCTATTATGATCAAAATGTTCTCGCGTGACAAAGAAGATATTCCAATGCTGCAATCCTTGAAAAAAGGAATGTGGGTGAAAGCGCGTGGTTCTGTTCAAAACGATACATTCGTTCGAGATTTAGTAATGATTGCAAATGATATTAATGAAATCACAGGACCGTCTCGTAAAGATAAAGCACCAGAAGGCGAAAAACGAGTAGAGCTGCATCTCCATACTCCGATGAGTCAAATGGACGCTGTCACTCCAGTTTCTAAGCTTGTTGCTCAAGCTGGTAAATGGGGACATGAGGCTATTGCGGTTACAGACCATGCCGTGGCTCAGTCTTTCCCAGAGGCGTATTCTGCGGGGAAGAAGGCTGGAGTTAAAGTTATATATGGTGTAGAAGCAAATTTAGTTAATGATGGTGTACCGATAGCATATAACGAAGCGCATCGTTTACTTGCAGAGGAAACGTATGTTGTTTTCGACGTTGAGACGACAGGTTTATCAGCTGTATACGATACAGTTATTGAGTTGGCTGCTGTAAAAGTAAAGGGTGGCGAAATTATTGACCGCTTTGAATCTTTTGCAAATCCGCATCAACCATTATCGGCGACGATCATTGAATTAACAGGTATTACAGATGATATGTTAACTGATGCACCTGAAGTGGACGAAGTGTTTAAAAAGTTTGAGGAATGGATGGGCGACCATACACTTGTTGCCCATAATGCGAGCTTTGATATGGGCTTTATTAACGTAGGTTTTAAAAAGGCTGGACTAGAAAAAACGAATAACCCCGTTATTGATACGTTAGAACTTGCACGATTCTTATTCCCAGAAATGAAAAATCATCGATTAAATACGATGTGTAAAAAACTTGATATTGAATTAACACAACATCACCGTGCGATTTATGATACAGAAGCGACGGGATATTTACTTGTGAAAATGTTGAAAGACGTAATTGAAAAGGGATTTGAATATCACGATCAATTAAATGATAGCATGGGACAAGGGGATGCGTATAAGCGTGGCCGTCCAAGTCATATGACGTTACTTGCCACATCAGATGTTGGATTGAAAAATTTATATAAACTTGTTTCATATTCTCACCTTAATTACTTTTACCGTGTACCACGTGTGCCGAGGTCACTATTAAAAAAATACCGTGAAGGAATTTTAGTAGGAACGGCTTGTGATAAAGGTGAAGTTTTCGAGGCAATGATGCAAAAGGCACCTGAAGAGGTAGAAGAAATTGCCCAGTTCTATGATTACATTGAAGTAATGCCTCCAGAGGTGTTGCGTCATTTAGTAGAACGTGAACTTGTTCGAGACGAAGGTCAATTAAAAACAATTATTTCTAACTTAGTAAAACTAGGTGAGACGTTAGATAAACCAGTTGTTGCTACAGGAAACGTGCATTATTTAGACCCTGAGGATGCAATGTATCGTAAAATTTTAGTCAGTTCGCAGGGGGGAGCCAATCCGTTAAATCGACATTCATTACCGCCAGTACATTTCCGTACAACTGATGAAATGTTAGAATGTTTTTCATTCTTAGGTGAAGATAAAGCGAAAGAAGTTGTTGTAACAAATACACAAAAGATTGCGTCATTAATTGGTGATGTGCATCCAGTAAAAGACGATCTATACACACCGAAAATTGAAGGTGCTGATGATGAAACGCGTGATATGAGTTATAAAATGGCGCGTAGCATTTATGGTGAAGAGCTACCGGAAATTGTAGAAGCACGTTTAGAAAAAGAATTAAAAAGTATTATTGGGCATGGATTCGCCGTAATTTATTTAATTTCACATAAGCTTGTGAAAAAATCGTTAGTAGACGGATATCTAGTAGGTTCGCGTGGATCGGTAGGATCATCATTTGTTGCAACGATGATGGAAATTACAGAAGTAAACCCATTACCACCACACTATGTATGTCCGAAGTGTAAGCAATCAGAATTCTTTAATGATGGTTCTGTAGGCTCTGGTTTTGACTTACCAGATAAAGAATGTCCTGCTTGTAATATTCCATATGTAAAAGATGGACATGACATTCCGTTCGAAACATTCCTTGGATTTAAAGGAGATAAGGTACCCGATATCGATTTGAACTTCTCCGGGGAATACCAACCACGTGCCCATAACTATACGAAAGTACTGTTCGGTGAAGACTATGTATATCGTGCAGGAACGATTGGTACAGTTGCGGAAAAAACTGCTTACGGATATGTAAAAGGTTATGCAAATGATCATAACTTAACGATTCGAAATGCAGAGATTGATCGCTTAGTAGCAGGGTGTACCGGTGTAAAACGTACAACAGGACAGCATCCAGGCGGTATTATCGTTGTGCCAGATTACATGGATATCTTTGATTTCTCACCAATACAGTATCCAGCTGATTCAATTGGTGCTGAATGGAGAACAACGCATTTTGATTTCCACTCGATTCATGATAATTTATTGAAACTTGATATACTAGGACACGATGATCCGACCGTTATTCGCATGTTACAAGATTTAAGTGGTATTGATCCGAAAACAATCCCAACGGATGATCCAGAAGTAATGAAAATTTTCTCTGGTCCAGAATCGTTAGGGGTAACGGAAGAACAAATTAACTGTAAAACAGGTACACTTGGTATACCAGAGTTTGGTACAAAATTCGTAAGACAGATGTTAGAAGAGACAAAACCGACGACATTCTCAGAGTTAGTCCAAATTTCTGGACTATCACATGGTACCGACGTATGGCTTGGTAATGCAAACGAGTTAATTTATAACGGTACATGTACGCTGAGCGAAGTTATCGGTTGTCGTGATGACATCATGGTATATTTAATCTATCAAGGTCTAGATCCATCATTAGCCTTCAAAATCATGGAGTCGGTTCGTAAAGGTAAAGGTGTACCGGAAGAATGGGAAGAAGACATGAAAAATAATAATGTACCAGGTTGGTATATTGATTCATGTAAGAAGATTAAATACATGTTCCCTAAAGCCCATGCGGCTGCTTACGTACTTATGGCTGTACGTATCGCATACTTTAAAGTACATTTTGCACTGTTATTCTATGCCGCATATTTTACAGTTCGTGCAGATGATTTTGATGTAGAGGCAATGGCGAAAGGTTCAGCATCTATACGTGCAAGAATTGATGAAATTGCTCAAAAGGGACTCGATGCTGCGCCGAAAGAGAAGAGTTTATTAACGGTACTAGAAATGACACTTGAAATGTGTGAGCGTGGATACTCATTCCAAAAGGTGGATTTATACCGCTCACATGCAACAGAATTTATTATTGATGGAGATACATTAATCCCTCCATTTAATGCAGTACCTGGTCTTGGCACAAACGCAGCTTTAAGTATTGTAGAAGCACGTAAAAATGGAGACTTCTTATCAAAAGAAGACTTGCAACAGCGAAGTAAGGTTTCGAAAACAATTATTGAGTATTTAGATAGCCAAGGTTGTTTAGGAGACTTACCAGATCAAAACCAGTTATCACTGTTCTAGTAGGTAGGAAAAGTCTTTGCAAATCAACATTTCCTATGATATACTATTAACCGAGATAACCATGTCATGTATATTGTGTAAAGAAAAGAGTGGGGAAACCCACTCTTTCGTGTTACTATCTATGTTTTATCTACGTAGATAGGTAAAAGATTTCTGTCGTATATACATATTTTGTTACAAGTTTTACTTCTTAAATTTGGTAATACTAAGACAGATAATCCCTGCTGAACAGCAGGGGCTTTTGTTAGCTAACGAGAAAGAATAAGATAGACCGTTTTTAAATTGGCGGGGTCTTCTTCTTTTAAATGGTACATGACGGCAGGAAGGAGGCTGTTTATGGATAAGAAAGTCACAGAAGTTGTAGAAGCATTTGCGCAGCCGATCGTTGAAGAGTTAAATCTTGAACTTGTAGATGTAGAGTATGTGAAAGAAGGACAAGACTGGTTCTTACGCGTATTCATCGATTCTGAAAAGGGAGTCGACATTGAAGAATGCGGTGCGGTAAGTGAACGTTTAAGCGAAGCTTTAGATAAAGAGGACCCAATTCCTCATCTTTACTTTTTGGATGTATCATCTCCTGGAGCGGAACGCCCATTAAAGAAAGAAAAAGACTTCCAGCAAGCGGTAGGAAAACAAGTGGCAATTAAAACATATGAGCCGATTGATGGTGAAAAGATGTTTGAAGGAAAACTGCTTTCTTACGATGGTACAACAATAACATTATTATTAACAATTAAAACACGTAAAAAAGAAATCCAAATTTCGATGGATAAAGTCGCAAATGCGCGACTTGCTGTTACGTTTTAGTTAGAAGGGGGATCTTCATGAGCACTGAGTTATTAGATGCTTTGCTCGTATTAGAATCTGAAAAAGGCATTAGCAAAGACATTATTATTGATGCGATTGAAGCAGCTTTAATCTCTGCTTATAAGCGCAATTTTAATCAAGCACAAAACGTTCGTGTGAGCTTTAACCCAGAAGTGGGAACAATTCAAGTTTTAGCACGTAAAGACGTAGTAGACAATGTGTTTGATCCACGTCTTGAAATTTCTGTAGAGGAAGCAAGACAAATTAATCCAAACTACCAAGATGGTGACGTACTAGAAATTGAAGTAACACCAAAAGACTTTGGTCGTATTGCAGCACAAACTGCAAAACAAGTTGTAACACAACGAGTGCGTGAAGCAGAGCGCGGTGTTATTTACTCTGAGTTTAGTGATCGTGAAGAAGATATTATGGTAGGTATTGTACAACGTCAAGATGCTCGTTTCATCTATGTAAGCTTAGGAAAAGTAGAAGCTTTATTACCTGTAAGTGAGCAAATGCCTAATGAGCAATACAAACCACATGATCGTATTCGCGTATTCATTACGAAAGTAGAAAAAACGACAAAAGGACCACAAATTTACGTATCACGTACACATCCTGGTCTTTTAAAACGTTTATTCGAAATGGAAGTTCCTGAAATCTATGATGGAACTGTAGAAATTCGTTCTGTAGCACGTGAAGCTGGCGATCGCTCTAAGATCTCTGTATATGCAGAGAACACTGATGTTGATCCAGTTGGTTCTTGTGTAGGACCAAAAGGGCAACGTGTACAACGCATTGTAGACGAATTAAAAGGTGAAAAAATTGACATCGTTCGCTGGTCAAATGATCCAGTTGAATATGTTGCAAATGCATTAAGCCCATCACAAGTTGTTAAAGTACTTGTAGATGAAGAAGAAAAAGCGACAACAGTAGTTGTTCCAGACCACCAGCTATCATTAGCTATCGGTAAGCGTGGACAAAATGCACGTCTTGCAGCTAAATTAACAGGCTGGAAAATTGACATTAAGAGTGAGTCTGATGCGAAACAACTTGGTATTGTAACAGAAGAAGATAGCGTAATCGCATTTGGATTCGATTCAGTGGAAGACGAAATCGAATAGAGGTGATGAGTATGAGCAATCGAAAAGTTCCGTTACGAAAATGTGTTGCAACGCAAGAAATGAAATCAAAACGAGAGCTCGTTCGCATTGTTCGTTCCAAAGAGGGAGAAGTGTCCATTGATTTAACTGGGAAAAAATCAGGACGAGGTGCTTACTTGTCGAAGGACAAGGAGAGCATTCTTCAAGCTCAAAAGAAAAATGTTTTGGAACATCATCTAAAAGCGAAAATCGACGGTTCTTTATATGAAGAGCTTCTTGAGCTTGTTGAGAAGGAGTCGAAATAAGTGTCCGATTGGAAATCGTTTTTAGGACTAGCAAACCGGGCTCGGAAAATTATTTCGGGTGAAGAACTCGTTTTAAAAGAAGTACGAAGTGGCAAAGCAAAACTTGTATTGCTATCTGAAGATGCGTCAGTAAATACTACAAAACGCATCACAGATAAAACTACGTACTACAACGTACCAATGAGAAAGGTCGAAAATCGACAACAATTAGGGCATGCGATTGGGAGAGATGAGCGAGTCGTTGTAGCTGTGTTAGATGAAGGCTTTGCGAAAAAGCTGCGTAGCATGCTCGATACAAATTACCGGGGGTGAAGGTATGAGTAAAATTCGAGTGCATGAATATGCAAAAAAACATAATATCTCAAGTAAAGATCTTATGACAAAACTAAAAGAAATGAATATCGAGGTTTCGAATCATATGACAATGTTAGACGATGAAGTAGTAAATAAATTAGATAATGAATATCAAACTGAAAAACCTTCTGTTGCAGATGAGTTTGAAGTAGAAGAAAAAGTTGTTCGCAGTAAAAAGAACAGCAATAAGAAAAAGAAAAAAGGCAAAGGAAACGAAGACAAACGTCAAGAGAACTTTGCTGGTAGACAACAAACTCAAATTGTAGAAACACCAGATAAAATTACTTTCTCTGGAAGCCTTACAGTAGGAGATCTTGCTAAAAAATTAAGCAAAGAGCCATCTGAAATTATTAAGAAGCTCTTCATGCTTGGAATTATGGCAACAATTAACCAAGACTTGGATAAAGATACAATTGAGTTAATTGCTAACGACTACGGTATTGAAGTAGAAGAAGAAGTAATTGTGAGCGAGACTGAGTTTGAAACATTCATTGATGAGCAAGATGATGAAGAGAACTTAAAAGAACGTCCAGCTGTAGTTACAATCATGGGACACGTTGACCACGGTAAAACAACATTACTGGATTCTATTCGTAACTCAAAAGTAACTGCAGGCGAAGCGGGTGGAATTACTCAGCATATCGGTGCATATCAAGTTGAAGTAAACGATAAGAAGATTACATTCTTAGATACACCTGGTCACGCAGCATTTACAACGATGCGTGCTCGTGGTGCACAAGTAACGGATATTACAATCCTTGTTGTTGCAGCGGATGACGGTGTTATGCCACAAACGGTTGAAGCAATTAACCATGCGAAGGCAGCAGGAGTACCAATTATTGTTGCTGTGAATAAAATGGATAAACCAGCTGCAAACCCTGATCGCGTAATGCAAGAACTAACAGAATATGAATTAGTTCCAGAAGCTTGGGGCGGAGATACTATTTTCGTACCAATTTCTGCAATTCAAGGCGAAGGCATTGACAACTTACTAGAAATGATCCTTCTTGTAAGTGAAGTAGAAGAATACAAAGCAAATCCAAACCGCTATGCAACTGGTACAGTAATCGAAGCACAGCTTGATAAAGGTAAAGGAACTATCGCGACATTACTTGTTCAAAACGGTACGCTTCGAGTTGGAGATCCAATCGTTGTTGGAACTTCATTCGGACGTGTTCGTGCAATGGTAAGTGATATTGGTCGTCGTGTAAAAGTTGCTGGTCCATCAACTCCTGTTGAAATTACTGGTTTAAACGAAGTACCACAGGCTGGAGATCGTTTCATGGCATTCGCTGATGAGAAGAAAGCTCGTCAAATTGGTGAATCACGTGCACAAGAAGCGTTAGTTGCACAACGTGGTGAGAAATCTAAATTAAGCCTTGAAGATTTATTCCAACAAATCCAAGAGGGCGATGTAAAAGAAATTAACTTAATCGTAAAAGCAGACGTACAAGGTTCTGTTGAAGCGATGGCAGCATCACTTCGTAAAATTGATGTTGAAGGCGTAAAAGTTAAAATCATTCACACTGGTGTAGGTGCGATTACAGAATCTGATATCATTTTAGCTTCTGCATCTAATGCAATTGTAATTGGATTTAACGTACGTCCAGATGTGAACGCGAAGCGTACAGCTGAATTAGAGAACGTTGATATTCGTTTACACCGTATTATTTATAAAGTAATCGAAGAGATTGAAGCAGCGATGCAAGGTATGCTTGATCCAGAATTCGAAGAAAAAGTAATCGGTCAAGCAGAAGTTCGTCAAACGTTTAAAGTAACAAAAGTTGGAACAATCGCAGGTTGTTATGTAACAGACGGTAAAATTACGCGTGATAGTGGCGTACGTATTATCCGTGACGGCGTAGTAATTTTCGAAGGACAACTTGATACGTTAAAACGTTTCAAAGACGATGTAAAAGAAGTTGCACAAAACTATGAGTGTGGTATTACAATTGAGAGATATAATGATCTTAAAGAAGGGGACATCATTGAAGCGTACATTATGGAAGAAGTGAAGCGATGATTATCGCTTCACTCTCATTCGAGTGTATGATTTACGATGTGCATTCTTTAAAAGAGAAACGTGCAATTTTACAACGTGTGTTAACTCGTGTGAAACAGCGCTATAATGTAGCTGTTTCTGAAGTTGGGCACCAAGATGTATGGCAACGTACAGAAATTGCAATTGTTTCCGTATCCTCAAATCGTGTTATCTGTGAAAAAGAAATGAATCGTGTACTTGAGTACATCGATTCATTTCCTGAAATTGAACGTACAATAACACATTTGGAATGGTATTGAATGAGGTGAAGAGTTATGAAATTACGTGCGAACCGTGTGGGCGAGCAAATGAAAAAAGAATTAGGCGATATTATCAGTCGTAAAATTAAAGACCCACGTATTGGATTTGTTACAGTAACAGATGTACAAGTGAGTGGTGATTTACAAATTGCTAAAGTATATATTTCTGTTTTAGGTGACGAAGAACAGAAAGAAAATACTTTAAAAGGTTTAGCGAAGGCAAAAGGCTTTATTCGTTCAGAAATTGGCCAACGTATTCGTCTTCGTAAAACACCGGAAATTACCTTTGAGTTTGATGAGTCTATCGGATATGGTCATCGAATTGATACACTTTTACATGAAATTAATAAAGACGGTAAACGTGAAGAATAATGGATAGACATTTGTCTATCCATTTTTTCAATGCAAAATAAGTTTTGGATATTTAATACGAAAGAATTATGATGAGGTGAACATATATGGAAGGTGTAGTATTATTACATAAGCCAAAAGGCATGACATCACATGATTGTGTATTTAAATTAAGAAAGATATTGCGAGAAAAGAGAATTGGTCATACGGGAACATTAGATCCAGATGTAACAGGAGTATTACCAATTTGCGTTGGAAGAGCAACGAAAATTGCACAATTTTTAACAAGTGAAACGAAAACATATGAAGGTGAAGTAACATTAGGGTTTTCAACGACAACTGAAGACGCTTCTGGTGAGGTTGTTGAAACGAAAAATGTAGATCGTACTATTACTCGTATGGAAGTAGAGAAAGTCCTTGCGGAATTAACAGGCACGATTGAACAAATGCCACCAATGTTCTCGGCTGTAAAAGTAAACGGGAAAAAATTATATGAATATGCAAGAGCAGGACAAGAGGTGGAACGTCCAGTTCGTACAATTACAATTCATGAATTCGTATTACTTGATGATCGTGAAGTTTTTGAAGGAGAAAATATTTCATTCCGTTTCCATGTAACGTGTAGTAAAGGAACATATGTAAGAACGTTAGCTGTAATGATCGGGGAGAAACTTGGTTTCCCATCACATATGTCTCACCTTGTAAGAACGGCATCTGGTGAATTTTTATTAGAAGATTGCATATCATTTGAAGAAATTGAAGAAAACGTGCAAAATGGAACAGTAGAGTCTATCTTCATTTCAATTGATGAAGCATTAAGTAAGTTTCCAAAAATGGTTGTAGATGAAAAGCAAGCAGAGAAAATAAAGAATGGTATGTTCTTAAAGAATGAATTAGAAATAACAGCACCATTTATTACAGTGTTTGATAAAAATGATCGTTGCTTAGCAATTTATGAACATCATCCGAAACATCCTGGCATGTTAAAGCCGATGAAAGTACTTGTGAATAATCAAGAACTAAAGCTATAATGAATTATTGGAAGGATTATTACAGAAAAAGGTGAATTCAAGCGTGAAACTTATTCATTTAACTCATCCACATGAACAAAATAAATTAGAATTACCACCTACTGTAATGGCATTAGGATTTTTTGATGGCATTCATTTAGGACATCAATGTGTAATTCGAACTGCGAAAAAAATAGCGGACGAACGAGGATATAAAAGTGCAGTTATGACATTTCATCCTCATCCATCTGTTGTTTTAGGGAAAAAGGATGCGCATGTGGAGTATATTACACCAATGCGTGATAAAGAAAAAATAGTCGAAAGCTTAGGAATCGATATATTATATGTGATTAAATTTGATGAATCATTTGCAGGGTTATTACCGCAACAATTTGTAGATGATTATATTATTGGTTTAAATGTAAAGCATGTAGTAGCAGGGTTTGATTATTCATATGGACGTTTAGGAAAAGGAAAGATGGAGACTTTACCATTTCATGCAAGAGGGGAGTTTACACAGACTGTGATTGAAAAAGTTGAATTTCAAGAAGAGAAAGTAAGTTCTACAGCATTACGAAAGTTAATTCGAAATGGCGAAATGGAGCAAATTCCATCTATTTTAGGTAGAGCCTATACTGTAGCGGGAACAGTTATACACGGCGACAAACGTGGGCGTCAAATTGGTTTCCCGACAGCTAATGTAGGTTTAAGTGATGAGTATTTATTGCCACCTGTAGGTGTTTATGCAGTGAGATTAAAAGTTCACGATGAATGGTACGATGGTGTATGTAATATTGGATATAAACCGACTTTTAAAGAAGATGAGCGTCAATTATCAATTGAAGTGCACTTATTTGAATTTAACAAAGATATATACGATCAAAATGTTACAGTAGAGTGGCATATGCGTATAAGAGCAGAAAAGAAATTCAACGGTATTGATGAGTTAGTTGAACAAATCGCAAAAGATAAGAAAACAGCACAAGAATATTTTATGAGCGAAAAGAATATACTTGCTTTTTCAAATGAAAAGTAGTATTCTATGTTATGTACTTTATGACAACCATTGCTTGGCATTGCGACTCACCGACGCTTGCTAGGTAATTGGGGGTTTAATTAATAGGAGGTGAAATAGGATGGCTTTAACACAAGAACGTAAAAATGAAATCATTGCACAATTTAGAACTCATGAGACTGATACTGGTTCTCCAGAGGTTCAAATTGCTGTCCTAACGGAGCAAATTAACACTCTAAACGAGCACTTACGTACTCACAAGAAAGATCATCATTCACGTCGTGGTCTATTAAAGATGGTTGGTAAACGTCGTAACTTACTAACTTACCTTCGTAATAGCGATATCACACGTTACCGTGAATTAATCACAAAGCTTGGCTTACGTCGATAGTCAAAGAAGCGGGAATATTCCCGCTTTTTTGTTAGGTAAAAATATATCTTCTACGCTTTATAGCTTACTTAATTTTAGGCAATACTAGAGGTAGAATATTGTGATATACTATCCATTTACATAGAAGAATTGAATACTTTAAATTGAGAGGGGTACTTAAATGAGTCAAGAAAAGCAAGTCTTCTCGATAGATTTAGCTGGTCGCCAGCTAACAGTTGAAACTGGTCAGCTTGCAAAACAAGCGAACGGAGCAGTATTAGTAAGATATGGCGATACAGCGGTTCTATCTACAGCAACTGCATCAAAAGAAGCAAAAAATGTAGATTTCTTCCCACTTACAGTAAACTATGAAGAGCGTTTATATGCAGTCGGAAAAATTCCTGGCGGTTTTATTAAGCGTGAAGGTCGTCCAAGTGAAAAAGCAATTTTGGCAAGTCGTTTAATCGACCGTCCAATTCGTCCGCTATTCGCAGATGGCTTCCGTAACGAAGTACAAGTTGTCAGCATTGTAATGAGTGTTGATCAAGATTGTTCTTCTGAAATGGCAGCTATGCTTGGTTCTTCATTAGCGTTATCGATTTCAGATATTCCATTTGAAGGTCCAATCGCTGGTGCGACAGTTGGCCGTATTAATGGCGAATTCGTTATTAACCCAACAGTAGAACAGCAAGAACAAAGTGATATCCACTTAGTTGTAGCTGGTACGAAAGATGCGATTAACATGGTTGAAGCAGGAGCAGATCAAGTACCTGAAGAAACAATGTTAGAAGCAATTATGTTTGGTCATGACGAAATTAAACGTCTAATTGCATTCCAAGAAGAGATTGTACAAGCTGTAGGTAAAGAGAAATCAGAAGTGAAACTTTATGAAGTTGACGCTGATCTTAACCAAGCTGTACGTGAAATGGCTGAAGAAGATATGCATTCAGCAATTCAAGTACATGAGAAACATGCACGTGAAGATGCAATTAACGAAGTGAAAAAGCGTGTTATTGAGCATTACGAAGCGCAGGAAGCTGACGCTGATACATTAGGACAAGTAAATGAGATTTTATATAAAATTGTAAAAGAAGAAGTACGTCGTCTTATTACAGTTGAAAAAATCCGTCCAGATGGCCGTAAAGGTGACGAAATCCGTCCATTAGCATCAGAGGTTGGTATTTTATCTCGTACACACGGTTCTGGTTTGTTCACTCGTGGACAAACACAAGCATTAAGTATTTGTACATTAGGTGCATTAGGCGATGTGCAAATTTTAGATGGTCTTGGTGTAGAAGAATCAAAACGCTTTATGCACCATTACAATTTCCCATCATTTAGTGTTGGTGAAACAAGACCAATGCGTGGACCAGGTCGTCGTGAAATCGGTCACGGTGCACTAGGAGAACGCGCACTTGAGCCTGTAATTCCATCTGAAAAAGATTTCCCATACACAGTACGTCTTGTATCTGAAGTTTTAGAATCAAATGGTTCTACTTCACAAGCAAGTATTTGTGGTAGTACTTTAGCAATGATGGATGCTGGTGTTCCACTTAAAGCTCCAGTTGCAGGTATTGCAATGGGTCTAGTTAAAACTGGTGAGCATTACACAATTTTATCTGATATTCAAGGTATGGAAGATCATTTAGGTGATATGGACTTTAAAGTAGCAGGTACAGCACAAGGTGTAACTGCACTACAAATGGACATTAAAATCGATGGTCTATCTCGTGAAATTTTAGAAGAGGCATTACAACAAGCGAAAGTTGGTCGTGTGCACATTCTAAATCATATGTTATCTGTTATTCCAGAGCCACGCACTGAATTATCAGCGTACGCTCCAAAGATTATTACAATGACAATTAATCCAGATAAAATCCGTGACGTTATCGGACCGAGCGGTAAACAAATCAATAAAATTATTGAAGAAACTGGCGTTAAAATTGACATCGAGCAAGATGGCACAGTATTCATTTCTTCAATAAACCAAGAAATGAACGACAAAGCTAAGAAAATTATCGAAGATATCGTTCGCGAAGTACAAGTAGGTGAAATCTACGAAGGAAAAGTGAAACGTGTTGAGAAATTCGGTGCTTTCGTTGAATTATTCAGCGGTAAAGATGGATTAGTTCATATTTCTGAACTTGCACTTGAGCGTGTAGGTAAAGTAGAAGACGTTGTAAAAATCGGTGATGTAATTACAGTTAAAGTTATCGAGATTGACAAGCAAGGTCGCGTAAATCTATCTAGAAAAGTATTGCTAAAAGAAGAGCAAGAAAAAGAAGCTGCTAAAGAAGAAAACAAACAAGAGCAGCAATAAGTAAAAGCCAGTTTAACTGGCTTTTTTTGTTATGTAAAAATATGATTTATATATATTTTTATGTCAGCATAGGTATAGTTTTCATTATAACGCTCAAATTAACAAAGATAAGAAGAAAATGTTTTTATATAGTTAATTTGGGAGGGTTTATATGAAAGTTCGTATATTGGCATACATATGTATATTTTCTTTATATGTCAGTTTAGGCTCTTATTCTGTTTTTGCACAGGATAACTTGCATGAAGAAATTCAAAAGCATGCAAAACAGTATGAGATTGCACCTCAAAATGCGATGATTGATAAAATATGGAAGGCAACACCTGGATATAATGGAAGACAAGTGGATATTGAAGCATCGTATAATAATATGAAGAAGCTAAAGGAATTTGATCAAAAATATCTTGAATTCAGAGAAGTCTCACCGAGTGTTCATTTAGAAGATTTATCACCAGCTCCAATTTATAGAGGGCATCCAAATAAAAAGATGGTAGGATTAACAATAAATGTGGCATGGGGAAATGAGTATTTGCCTCGCATATTAGAGATATTGAAAAAGCATGATGTGAAGGCCACTTTCTTTTTAGAAGGACGTTGGGTGAAAGAAAATTTGCGATTTGCAAAAATGATTGTCGATGCAAAACAAGAAGTTGGAAATCACTCATACACACATCCAAATATGAAAACGTTATCGTCAGATGAAATACGAGATCAGTTACAAAAAACAAATCGAATGATAGAAGTAGTAACGAATCAAAAAGTAAGATGGTTTGCCCCGCCGAGTGGAAGTTTTCGAGATGAAGTCGTAAAGATTGCAGATGATTTTCAAATGGGAACGATTATGTGGACTGTAGATACGATTGATTGGAAGCGCCCTGAGCCGGATGTACTATTGCAGAGAGTAATGAGAAAAATACATCCAGGTGCTATCGTATTAATGCATCCTACTTCGTCAACGGCAGAAGCATTAGATACAATGATTAAAAAATTGAAGGAACAAGGATATAAAGCGGGGAATATAACTGAATTACTGGATGAAAAACGTGTGGATTAAATACATTTGCATGACATTCATCCTTAAACTTGTTATCATTAAATAATAGCGTTTTATTTAGAGAAACTGGCAGTAGGAGGAAAGTTTTTGATTAAAAAATATACTTGTAAAAATGGTGTAAGAATAGTTATGGAGAATATACCAACTGTAAGATCGGTTGCAATTGGTATTTGGATCCATGCGGGATCAAGAAATGAAAATGAAAAAAATAATGGGATTTCTCACTTTTTAGAGCATATGTTCTTTAAAGGGACAGAAACACGTAGTGCACGAGAGATTGCAGAATCATTTGATAGCATTGGTGGTCAAGTGAATGCATTTACTTCAAAAGAATATACATGTTACTATGCAAAAGTATTAGATGAGCATGCTAAATATGCTTTAGATGTTTTAGCAGATATGTTCTTTAATTCAACATTTGATGAGGAAGAACTGAAAAAAGAGAAGAATGTCGTATGTGAAGAAATTAAAATGTACGAAGATGCTCCAGATGATATTGTGCATGATATGTTAACGAAAGCAACATATGAAACGCATCCACTTGGATATCCTATTTTAGGAACAGAAGAAACGCTTAATACGTTTACAGGTGATACGTTACGTCAATATATAAAAGATCATTATACACCTGAAAATGTAGTTGTATCAATCGCAGGAAATATTGATGAAGCATTTTTACAAACAGTGGAGCAATATTTCGGTAGTTATGAAGGAACAACAAACCGTGAACAAGTACATAGCCCAATTTTCCATTTCAATAAGGTAGCCCGTAAAAAAGAAACGGAACAAGCTCATTTATGTCTAGGATATAAAGGCTTACAAATGGGACACGAAGATATTTATAACTTAATTGTATTAAATAATGTTTTAGGCGGTAGCATGAGTAGCCGTTTATTCCAAGAAGTACGTGAGCAACGTGGATTAGCTTACTCAGTATTTTCTTACCACTCTTCTTATGAAGATACAGGCATGTTAACACTTTACGGTGGAACAGGTAGCCAACAATTAGATACATTGTATGAAACAATGCAAGAAACATTAGAGACATTGAAAAATACAGGTATTACAGAAAAAGAGCTTATGAATAGTAAAGAGCAATTAAAAGGAAACTTAATGTTAAGTTTAGAAAGTACAAATAGCCGTATGAGCCGTAACGGTAAAAATGAATTGCTTCTTCGTAAACATCGTTCACTTGATGAGATTATTGAAAGTGTAAACACTGTAACAAAAGAAAATGTGGACGGATTAATTCGCAATATGTTTACTGACGAGTTCTCTGCGGCACTTATTAGTCCAGACGGAAAACTTCCAAAAGGAATAAAACTATAATCAATTTTTACGATGTATAAAAAATAACCTTCTCTCTTTTTAAATGAGAGAAGGTTATTTTTTTTATACATATAGAATAGGTACTAATTATAGACAATGCAAATGAAAAATTCATTAGGGGAGTGGAGTGTGTATGCGATTAAGTGAATTAAGTGGTAAAGAGGTTGTAGATATAGAAAAAGCGGAAAAAATGGGAGTCTTAGGTTATATGGATTTAGAGATTAATGAGAAAGACGGGCAAATACAAACACTTATAATACCTGTAGGGAAGTGGGGAGGTTTTAAAAAGGAACCACAAGAAGTAAGGGTGGCATGGAGTCAAATAAAGAAAGTCGGACACGATATGCTTCTTTGTGATAGTATAGATCGTTCAAATTCGGAGTGAAGGATGGCCATTTTGGTCATCTTTTTTTGTATCTACATAGAAACCTGATAAATCATATGTGCATTTGGATTTTCAATCACCATAAACTCGTACATTACATATGATGTGGAGGAAAAAGAAAAAGTAGGCACTTTTCTTATAAATGACAGAAAAAGAAGGTGAATTAGGGAATGTTGACTGAGATGCATATTGCTGTCATAGGAGGAGATGCAAGGCAGCTAGAAGTAATTCGTAAGCTAGTTGAATTGGATGCGAAACTTTCTTTGATAGGTTTTGATCAGTTAGATCATGGTTTCACAGGGGCAGCAAAAGAAAGTATACAAAATTTAGATTTCACTTCTGTAGACGCAATTATTTTGCCGGTTGCCGGTACAAATGCCAAAGGAGAAGTAGATACTATTTTTTCAAATGAAAAAGTTTCAATAACGAAAGAACAAATTGAAAATACACCAGAACACTTTACTATATATTCAGGTATTGGTACACCTTACTTGGAAAATCTCGTATCTACTACGAACCGAAAACTTGTTAAATTATTTGATCGTGATGATGTAGCAATATACAATTCTATTCCAACGGTAGAAGGTACATTAATGATGGTAATTCAACATACCGACTATACAATTCATGGGTCCAATGTAATGGTTCTAGGATTTGGTAGAACAGGAATGAGTGTTGCGAGAGCATTTCAATCATTAGGAGCCCATGTCAAAGTTGGAGCAAGACGATCTGAACATATTGCACGTATTACAGAAATGATGTTTTCTCCTTTTCATATGCAAGACATAGAGAAAGAAGTAGGAAATATCGATATTGTAATTAATACGATTCCGCACCTCGTTGTAACAGCGAATGTTATTGCAAAAATGCCAGCTCATACGTTAGTGATTGATTTAGCTTCTAAACCAGGCGGTACCGACTTTAGATATGCAGAAAAAAGAGGAGTCAAAGCATTGCTAGCACCTGGATTACCAGGTATTGTTGCCCCAAAAACGGCTGGGCAAATCTTAGCAAATGTTCTTTCTCAGTTATTAGCAGCAGATGCAATCGCAAAGGAGGAGGAAAAGAAATGAGTTTGAAGGGGAAACGAATTGGTTTCGGATTTACAGGTTCACATTGTACGTATGAGGAAGTTATGCCGCACTTAGAAAAATTAATTGCTGAAGGAGCAGAAGTACGTCCTGTTGTTTCATACACTGTTCAATCAACAAATACTAGATTTGGAGAAGGAGCAGAGTGGATTAAGAAGATTGAAGAAATAACAGGTTTTAAAGCAATTAATTCAATTGTTGGAGCAGAGCCACTTGGACCTAAAATTCCATTAGACTGCATGGTAATCGCTCCTTTAACAGGAAATTCTATGAGTAAATTTGCAAATGCAATGACAGACTCTCCAGTACTAATGGCAGCAAAAGCGACGCTAAGAAATGGCAAGCCTGTCGTATTGGCAGTTTCGACGAATGATGCTTTAGGGTTAAATGGGGTAAATCTCATGCGCCTAATGGCAACAAAAAACATCTACTTCGTCCCATTCGGGCAAGATGCACCAGAGAAAAAACCGAACTCAATGGTAGCTCGCATGGAGTTGCTTGAAGATACAGTGTTAGAAGCGCTGCAAGGGAAGCAATTGCAACCGGTTGTCGTAGAAAAATTCAGATATATGAATTAAAAAACGAAAAAAAACGGACAATTTTTGATGAAACCATCATTCTTACTGTAGAATATGATAAAATTAACGTTATTAAGATTAGAAGGGGTATTGTATACTCCTTCTGATTCTAAGTTATAGAAGGATTGGTATCTAGAAAGGGGCATAGTGA
The DNA here is from genome assembly GCF_052646455.1 of Bacillus cereus group sp. Bce041. Taxonomy (NCBI): domain Bacteria; kingdom Bacillati; phylum Bacillota; class Bacilli; order Caryophanales; family Bacillaceae; genus Bacillus; species Bacillus cereus group sp. Bce041. The sequence goes on along the minus strand of NZ_JBQXON010000001.1, from coordinate 97,448 downwards.
TGGAAAAGCAAAAAACTTTTCATGTCGCTGTAGTTGGAGCAACCGGCGCAGTTGGTGAACAAATGTTAAATACTTTAGAGAAACGAGAATTTCCAATCGGGAAATTAACGTTACTTTCATCTAAACGATCTGCAGGTAAGAAACTTGTATTTAAAGGCGAAGAATTTACAGTTCAAGAGGCAACTCCTGAAAGCTTTGAAGGAGTAGATATTGCACTATTTAGTGCTGGTGGATCTGTATCGAAACAATTAGCGCCAGAAGCAGCAAAACGCGGTGCGATTGTTGTTGATAATACAAGTGCATTCCGTATGACAGAAAACGTGCCACTTGTTGTACCTGAAGTAAATGAAAACGACTTAAAAGAACATAATGGTATTATTGCAAATCCAAACTGTTCTACAATTCAAATGGTAGTAGCTCTTGAGCCAGTTCGTCAGCAATATGGTTTAAAACGAGTAATCGTTTCCACATATCAAGCTGTATCAGGTGCTGGTGCGGCAGCTATTGAAGAACTGCATGAACAATCACAAGCAATCTTAAATGGCGAAGAAGTTAAGGCAAATGTTCTTCCTGTATCAGGTGATAAGAAGCATTTCCCAATTGCTTTTAATGCGATTCCACAGATTGATAAATTCCAAGATAATGGATTTACGTTTGAAGAAATGAAAATGATTAACGAAACGAAAAAAATTATGCATATGCCTGAATTAGAAGTAGCGGCAACATGTGTACGTTTACCAGTTGTATCAGGACACTCTGAGTCTGTTTACATCGAAGTAGAAAAAGAAGGCGTAACAGTAGCAGAATTAAAGAGCTTACTTGCAAATGCGGAAGGTATTGTTCTACAAGATAATCCAGAAGAGCAGTTATATCCAATGCCAGCTACTGCAGTAGGTAAAAACGAAGTATTCGTTGGAAGAATCCGTAAAGATTTAAATAACGATAAAGGATTCCATCTTTGGGTCGTATCTGATAACTTATTAAAAGGCGCTGCATGGAATTCTGTTCAAATTGCAGAGCGCTTAGTAAAATTACAATTAGTGTAAACGGCTAAGAGAAGGTGCAAAATATGAAAATAATTGTTCAAAAATTTGGTGGCACATCAGTACGTGATGACAATGGACGTAAGCATGCGCTTCATCATATAAAAAAATCATTAGCTGCTGGTTATAAAGTAGTTACTGTCGTATCTGCTATGGGCCGTAAAGGTGAACCATATGCAACGGATACGTTATTAAGTCTTGTAAATCAAGAGGAATCTACTATTTCTAAGCGTGAGCAAGATTTATTATTATCGTGTGGAGAGTTAATCTCTGCAATTGTTTTCTCTAATATGTTGAATGAGAACGGTATAAAAGCAGCAGCATTAAATGGTGCACAAGCTGGTTTTGTAACGAATGATGACTTTACGAATGCAAAGATTATTGAAATGAATTGCGATCGTATACATGAAGAGTTAGAAAATGTAGATGTAATCGTCGTTACAGGATTCCAGGGACAAACGAAAAAAGGTGATACGACAACACTTGGACGCGGAGGTAGTGATACTTCAGCTTCAGCATTAGGTGTTGCACTTCATGCTGAATACATCGATATATTCACTGATGTAGAAGGTGTTATGACTGCGGATCCTCGTATTGTAAAAGATGCACGTCATCTTCAAACTGTAACGTATAACGAAATTTGTAACATGGCTTATCAAGGTGCGAAAGTCGTTCATCCACGTGCAGTTGAAATTGCGATGCATGCAAAAGTGCCACTTCGTGTACGTTCTACGTATTCTGATAGTGAAGGTACGCTTATTTCAGCATATGACGGTGCTACAAGAGGTCGTGATGTAGAAGAACGTCCTGTTACAGGCATTGCCCACGTATCAAACGTAACGCAAATTAAAGTGCTTGCAAAAGAAACGGCATATGATTTGCAACAACATGTGTTTAAAGAGATGGCGAACGAAGGAATAAGTGTTGATTTAATTAATATTTCACCTACTGGCGTAGCATATACGGTGAGTGATAATGTATCAAGTCATGCAGTTAAATTATTACAGAACCTTGGATATGAGCCAATTGTGACAGAACATTGTGCGAAAGTATCTATCGTTGGGGCTGGAATGGCAGGATACCCAGGGGTTACTGCGAAAATCGTTACAGCTTTAGCGGAAAAAGGTATTCAAATCCTGCAATCGGCAGATAGTCATACAACAATTTGGGTTCTTGTAAAAGAAACTGATTTAGTGGAGGCTGTAAATGCATTACATAGTGCGTTTGAGCTTTCAAAAGAAAAGCAACTGGAACAATAAGGAGTGAGACCATGATAGATTTTGGGACAATTGCAACCGCGATGGTAACACCGTTTGATATAAACGGGAATATCGATTTTGCAAAGACAACGAAATTGGTAAATTATTTAATTGATAACGGTACAACAGCAATCGTGGTAGGAGGAACGACAGGAGAATCTCCTACATTAACTTCAGAAGAGAAAGTAGCGTTATATCGCCATGTCGTATCTGTTGTCGATAAAAGAGTGCCCGTAATCGCTGGAACAGGTAGCAATAATACGCATGCTTCTATTGACTTAACTAAAAAGGCAACAGAAGTTGGTGTGGATGCAGTAATGCTAGTAGCACCGTATTATAACAAACCGAGTCAAGAAGGAATGTATCAGCATTTTAAAGCAATTGCTGAAAGCACGCCGCTTCCGGTTATGCTATATAACGTTCCAGGACGATCTATTGTACAAATCTCCGTTGATACAGTTGTTCGTTTATCAGAAATAGAAAACATTGTTGCTATTAAAGATGCCGGCGGCGATGTGTTAACAATGACAGAAATCATTGAAAAAACAGCGGACGACTTTGCGGTATACAGCGGTGATGACGGTTTAACGTTACCAGCTATGGCAGTTGGAGCGAAAGGTATCGTTTCGGTAGCCTCTCATGTTATCGGAAACGAAATGCAAGAAATGATTACAGCATTTCAAGCAGGAGAATTTAAGAAGGCACAAAAATTACATCAATTACTTGTAAGAGTAACTGATTCATTATTTATGGCGCCAAGTCCAACTCCAGTAAAAACAGCGTTACAAATGGTTGGATTAGATGTAGGTTCTGTACGTTTACCACTTCTTCCATTAACAGAAGAAGAAAGAGTAACGTTACAATCTGTAATGCAATCTATCCCTCGTTAATAAAAAATGACCTAGTGTAGAACTAGGTCATTTTTTATTATATGCAAATCTTTTCCTCTTTTTCTTACTTATATGTGTTCTTATAAGAATATTAATCGCTTCTTCATTATGTGTATAAGAAAATAATCGTACCCCTTTAACTGAGTCAAAAAATGATAGATATTATGGCATAAACGTAATAAACTACGGTGTCTGTTTTTAGAGAAATCCCCTCAAATGTGACGTAATTCATAAAAAAACTCCATTTTGTAAGTGTTTTTGTTGGATTCTAGAAAAATAAATCTTGAAACTCCCTATTATGAAATGAATTTAGCGTATGTATGGCTAGTTCTTCAAAATAATATGGAGTATAAAATCGGAGTAAATATAAAGGAAATACGTTCGATACTTTTGTTGTCATTCCGTTCTTTTCCTCTTTCTTTCGCACGATTTAACTTGTGTTCTATTTCTTGTATCAGGTATAATATGGCTAAGTAGCTTAGTACGGGTATGCTTAGCAAAATTGGGAAAAATTATAATTTAATTAAATTTTCATATCATATCGAATAAGATATTTGATTTATATAATGAAAGAGAGGTGAAACCTGGTTTAAAAAATAAACAAGGACATGATATCGCATAACGGTAAGGACATTCGTCTTGGACGGTGAAAATATGGTGGTTGTAGAGTTTCCCCTGGTGTCTCTGCAATTTTAGTGAAATCAGTGTTTGCAAGATTTTTAAACCAGGCAACAACATGAAGAGAAAAGAGAATGAGTCTGTTAAAGTATTTGCTCTTGGTGGAGTAGGTGAAATCGGGAAAAACATGTACTGTGTTGAAATTGATTCTGAAATCTTTATCGTAGATGCAGGGTTAATGTTCCCGGGAGATGAAATGTTTGGAATTGATATCGTTATTCCTGATATTACATATTTAGTGGAAAATCAAGAGCGAGTAAAAGGTTTATTTATTACTCACGGTCATGAAGATCATATTGGTGGAATTGTGTATGTACTTCGTAAATTATCTATTCCAGTCTATGCAACGAAATTAACAGTAGGACTTATACAAGAAAAACTTGGTGAAGCGGGCATGTTAGGCCGTGTAGACCTAAAAACAATCGATTCAAATTCAACAGTAGAATTTAACACTACAACGGTGTCATTCTTCGGAACGACACATAGTATTCCGGATTCTGTTGGCGTTTGTTTCCATACATCAAAAGGTGCAGTCGTATATACGGGAGACTTTAAATTCGATCAAACTCCAATTGGAAATAGTGGAGCAGACCTTGGTAAAATGGCACAAATCGGAAATGAAGGCGTACTTTGCTTATTATCTGATAGTACAAACGCAGAGCGCCCAGGCTATACAGGTTCAGAAAAAGAAGTTGGTGTAGAAATCTCTAAAGTGTTCTACGGCGCAGAAGGTCGCATTATCGTTGCTTCATTTGCATCGAATGTACATCGTATTCAACAAGTATTTGATGCAGCTGCTGAAACAGGGCGAAAAGTAGCAGTAGTAGGACGTAGTATGGTGAAAGTAGTAGACATTGCAAGACGTCTTGGTTATTTAGATGTTCCAGAAGGTATGGTTATTTCATTACAAGAAGTAGACAACTTCCCAGAGAAAAAGGTAGCTATTTTAACGACAGGTAGTCAAGGTGAACCGATGGCTGCTCTATCTAGAATGGCAAAACAAGCGCATAAACAAATTTCAATTCGTAAAGGTGATACTGTTATCATTGCTGCTTCGCCAATTCCGGGTAATGAAATATCTGTATCAAAAATTATTGATTTGTTATTTAGAGCTGGAGCTGAAGTTGTTTATTACGGCGAACGAAAAGTTCACGTGTCAGGTCACGGTAGCCAAGAAGAATTAAAATTAATGTTAAATTTAATGAAACCAAAGTACTTTGTACCCGTACATGGTGAGTTCCGTATGCAAAAAGCACATGCATATTTAGCTGAAGATGTAGGTATTACAAGAGAAAATATCTTTATCGTAGAAAAAGGCGATGTAATTGCTTTTGGTGACGATGAAGCAAACTTAGTCGGTAAAGTACAAGCTGGTAATGTTTTAATTGATGGATTAGGTGTAGGTGACGTTGGTAATATCGTTCTTCGAGATAGAAAGATGTTATCTCAAGATGGAATACTAGTAGTTGTTGTAACGCTTGGTAAAGATGAAAAGAAAATTATCTCTGGCCCAGAAATCATTTCACGTGGTTTCGTATATGTTCGTGAATCAGAAGCGTTAATTGAACGATCTACAGAGATTGTACGTATGATTGTTGAGCAGTCAATTAAAGAATATTCAATTGAATGGTCAATGTTAAAACAAAATATTCGTGAATTATTAGGACAGTTCTTGTACGAAGAGACAAAGAGAAAACCTATGATTTTACCGATTATTATGGAAGTATAAAAAGATCACCCTTATGGGTGATCTTTTTTCTTTTTAACCCTATCGAATGAAATTTATAACTTAAGAAATAATAGTTATATACGAGTGAAAGGGGATGCGAAATGACAGAACGTGATCGATATACAAATGAAGAAAAAGAAGCTGAGCCAAAAGAAGCTGGAAAAGAGGCTTCAATAGTTGAAAAAATTCAACAGCTTGGACAGACAAATGTACCACAGATGAATGAATCACGTATTCATTGTTTAACGATTATCGGACAAGTGGAAGGTCATGTTCAATTACCACCGCAAAATAAAACAACAAAATATGAGCATATCATTCCGCAAATTGTTGCGATTGAACAAAATCCGAAAATTGAAGGTTTGCTTTTAATATTAAATACAGTTGGAGGTGACGTTGAAGCTGGGCTAGCAATTTCTGAAATGGTAGCTTCACTTTCAAAACCAACAGTATCTCTAGTTTTAGGTGGGGGACATTCCATCGGTGTACCGATTGCTGTTTCTACTGACTATTCGTTTATTGCGGAAACTGCGACGATGACAATTCATCCAATTCGTTTAACAGGTCTTGTCATAGGTGTGCCACAAACATTTGAGTATTTGGATAAGATGCAAGAAAGAGTCATTCGTTTTGTGACGAAGCACTCGAAAGTAACAGAAGATCGTTTTAAAGAGCTTATGTTTGCGAAAGGAAATTTAACCCGAGATATTGGGACGAATGTAATTGGTGGGGATGCAGTAAAGTACGGTCTTATAGATGAGGTCGGCGGTATTGGAAATGCGATTCGAAAATTAAACGAATTAATAGATGTTCGTGCGGAAGATAGTACAGAAGGGACAATGCTACAATGATTTTATATACAATTATGCCAGAGCAACTTGTGTATCCGGTCGATTATTCACAATGTGAAAGTCAAAAAGTTGTAAATATAAATGGTGTGGAATTAATGGTTTCTGAAGAGGAACATGGATGTTATTCTATTGTACGTGTGCTAAGTACGGACCCGCTTCACTATTTAGAGTTTGAGCCCGGTCAGAAAATAACCTTTTAGCAAAAAGAAGGATTTTGTTTAGAAGCTATGGTATAATATAAAAAACAAGACGGTTGAGCAGCCATGAGTAGGCTGCTTTCTTCTGTTTATTTAGCATTTTACAAGAAGTGTAAAAATAGAAGATATAAAGACCAGAAAAATAGAGAAAACAGACATATAAATAGAGCGTTTTGAAGGGAGCTTTACTTATATGTAGAACACGAGGTGAAGAAATGGCAAAACAAAAGCAAAGAGGGACGAAGACAAAGGCAAGACGTACGATAAAGCCAACTTTGTATTATGAAATCGTCGGTTTAACTCTTTTTGCACTTTCAATCATTACGATTTTACAGCTAGGCGTTGTAGGGAAATCGTTTGTGTTATTTTTTCGCTTCTTCTTTGGTGAGTGGTACATAATTGGTGTGTTAGGTGTAATAGCTTTATCGGTTTCCTTTGTTATAAAACGCGGATGGCCGAACCTTTTAAATAAACGATTAATTGGATTTTATTTAATTGTATTGGCGATATTAATGTTTAGTCATATTACATTATTTAACCTTCTTACAAAAGATGGAGCAGTGCAAAATACTTCTGTTATTGTGAGTACGAAAGATAACTTCTTTCTTGAAATGAAAAAGGGGCCAGATAGCGTTCATTTAGGTGGTGGTATGTTTGGTGCGCTTATGTTCGCAACATGTTACTTCTTATTTGACGAAGTAGGAGCTTATATCATTGGTATTATTCTAGTTATTCTCGGTATACTTTGTATAACAAATAAGCATATTGGAGAAGTGTTAGCTCCAGTTGGTAGAATTCTTAGAAGTCAGTTTCAAGTGATGCAAGGGGATTATAAAGATTGGAGAGCCAAAAGAACGGCTGAACAAACAGAAAAGAAAAAAACAACAAGAAGCACAAGAAGCAAACGTGCTGCAGAACAAGAAGAAATTATTGAGCCGATGGAAGAAATCTCAATTGATCCTCCGATTATTTCGAATTTCACTGAGAATTATCCTGTAAATGAAGAAGAGGATAAACGAATCGAAGTAGAGCAAGAAGAGTTGATCACTTCACCGTTTATTGAAGAGACTCCGCCAATTGAAGAACCAAAGAAAAAGCGTGGAGAAAAAATTGTTGAATCGTTAGAGAGTGAAGCGCAAGCACCTCCTATGCAATTTTCAAATGTAGAAAATAAAGATTACAAGCTTCCTTCACTTGATATATTAAAATTTCCAAAGAATAAGCAAGTTACAAATGAAAATGCGGAAATTTATGAGAATGCTCGTAAATTAGAACGTACATTCCAAAGTTTCGGAGTGAAAGCGAAAGTAACAAAAGTGCATAGAGGTCCTGCAGTTACAAAATATGAAGTGTATCCTGATATGGGGGTAAAGGTAAGCAAAATTGTCAGTTTAAGTGATGATTTAGCCCTTGCTTTAGCTGCAAAGGACATTCGTATTGAAGCGCCAATTCCCGGGAAATCAGCTGTAGGGATCGAAGTTCCAAACTCAGAAGTTTCGATGGTAACGCTGAGGGAAGTTCTTGACTCTAAGGCTAATAATCATCCGGAAGAGAAGTTGTTAATTGGTCTTGGCCGAGATATTACAGGTGAAGCTGTATTAGCCCGGCTAAATAAAATGCCTCATTTACTCGTAGCTGGTGCGACAGGTAGCGGGAAAAGTGTATGTATTAACGGTATTATTGTTAGTATTTTAATGCGTGCAAAACCACATGAAGTAAAATTAATGATGATTGACCCGAAAATGGTAGAGCTAAATGTATATAACGGTGTGCCTCATTTGTTAACGCCAGTTGTAACTGATCCGAAAAAAGCATCGCAAGCATTGAAAAAAGTTGTGAGTGAAATGGAACGTCGTTATGAATTGTTTGCTCATAGTGGTACACGTAACATTGAAGGATACAACGATTATATAAAAGAGCATAATAGTCAATCAGAAGCGAAACAACCCGAATTACCTTATATTGTAGTAATTGTGGACGAGTTAGCAGATTTAATGATGGTTGCTTCGTCTGATGTAGAGGATGCGATTATGCGTCTAGCGCAAATGGCTCGTGCTGCTGGTATTCATTTAATTATTGCAACGCAACGTCCGTCAGTTGACGTTATTACGGGTGTTATTAAAGCAAATATTCCATCACGTATTGCATTCGCTGTATCTTCTCAAACAGATTCTCGTACAATTCTTGACGGTGGTGGTGCAGAGAAGCTACTAGGTCGTGGAGACATGCTGTTTATACCAATTGGTGCATCGAAACCTGTACGTGTACAAGGCGCATTTTTATCAGATGATGAAGTTGAGAGAGTTGTAGAATATGTTATTGGACAGCAAAAAGCACAATATCAAGAAGATATGATTCCGCAAGATGTTCCTGATACGAAGCAGGAAGTAGAAGATGAATTATATGATGAAGCGGTTCAACTTGTAGTGGAAATGCAAACAGCATCTGTTTCTATGTTACAACGTAGGTTTAGAGTAGGTTATACGCGAGCTGCTCGCCTAATTGATGCAATGGAAATGAATGGTGTAGTAGGTCCGTATGAAGGGAGTAAACCGAGAGAAGTACTCATTAATGATGTACAAGAAAAAAGTTCTTAAAAAAAGCCTAATTGTTTTTACAATTAGGCTTTTTTATATAGTATTTTTGTTATATACTATACTCAGCGATAAAGAAAGGGCTTACATTTAGGGGTGCCCTTTAGAATACGAATACTTTGAGTATGTTTTATGTAAATGTTCGATATTTAATGCAGAAAAATGTTGGATTTTGTTGACACGTATGAGAGCAAGTGGTAAGATTACTTCGAAAAGAATCACTGCCTCATATAATCTTGGAGATAAGGTCCATAAGTTTCTACCTGGCAACCATGAATTGCTAGACTATGAGGGGAAAAGTGTGTAACAAAGGATGTCAAGGATCTTTGTGCCGAACTTTTTCTCGAAATGAGGAATGTTTATGGTGCAAAGTTTTTTTTATGCAATAAAGAGTGAAAATTTTATTTTAAAAAATTATTATTATTTATTCGACAATTACACTTATTTGGGTGTTTAGTCATTTGTACTATGTTGTAAGTTGAAAAAAGAGAAAAGAAGTCTTACATCAGAGGTCGAATAATTGAAATGCGGGGGAGTCTTATGTCAGTAAAATCTGATAGTCGTCACCTATATCTACGGGTGATTGATCACATCAAAGAAAAAATTAAAGATGGCGCTTATAAAGAACGACAAAAGTTACCATCAGAGTTTGATTTAGCGAAAGAACTTGGCGTAAGTAGAGCGACTTTAAGGGAAGCGTTGCGTATTTTAGAAGAAGAAAATGTTGTCATTCGTAGACATGGTGTAGGGACATTTGTAAATGCAAAGCCATTATTTTCTTCTGGAATAGAACAACTTTCTAGTATTACAGATATGATTTCTAGTGTGGGGAAAACACCAGGAACAATCTTTTTATCATCATCTACTACAACTTTAACAGAAGAGGAAAAAGAGAAGTTTAATAGTGAAGATGGTTTTAATGCAGTGATGATTGAACGCGTGCGTACAGCAGATGGGGAACCTGTTGTGTATTGTATCGATAAACTTGCAAAAGAAATATTGCCAGACTTATCGGGTTATAATGAGGAATCATTATTAACGGTGATACATAATAACACGCATAAGCGCATAACATATGCGGTTGCTCACATTGAGCCAATTGGCTATCACCCTAAAATCTCACCAATTTTAGAATGTGAGCCTGAAACAGCACTGCTTGTATTAAAACAAATGCACTATGATCAAAATGATGAGCCAATCTTATATTCTATCAATTACTTTAGAGCTGATAAATTTAGCTTCCACGTATTAAGAAAGCGTATGTAGGTAAATTCCTTTTTAGGGAGGTGACAGCAAGAAGTAAGGAACAGCAGCGTAAGAATAAATAAATATATATCATTTTTGGAGGGGTTTCTAGTATGAAGAAAAAAGCAGGCCTTTTATTATCATTAACTTTAGCAGCAAGTACAGTTTTAGGTGCATGTGGTAACTCGGATAAGGCGAGCAGTGACAAGAAAGACACGAAAGACAATAAAGACTTCAAGGTTGGTCTCGTAACGGATGTTGGGGGCGTTGATGATAAGTCATTTAACCAATCTTCTTGGGAAGGGTTACAAAAGTTTGGTAAAGATAATGGTTTAAAAGAAAAGACAAATTATCGTTACCTTCAGTCTGAAAAAGAAGCTGATTATATTCCGAATTTAAAAAAATTCTCAAAAGATAAATATGATTTAACATTCGGAATTGGTTATAAATTAGAAGGTGCAATTAAAGAAGTAGCAAAAGAATCTTCAAAACAACAATTTGCAATCGTAGATACTGTTGTAGATGCACCGAACGTAACGAGTATTACGTTTAAAGATCATGAAGGATCATTCCTTGTAGGTGCGGTAGCAGCTATGTCAACAAAATCGAATAAAGTAGGATTTGTTGGTGGAATGAAAAGTGATTTAATTAGTAAATTTGAAAATGGATTTAAAGCTGGTGCAAAGGCAGTAAATCCAAACATTGAAATCGTATCTGAATATGCAGAAGCATTCGATAAGCCTGAAAAAGGTACAGTTCTTGCTTCAGCAATGTATGGTCAAGGCGTAGACGTAATTTATCATGCTGCTGGTGGTACAGGTAACGGTGTGTTCACAGAAGCGAAAAACCGTAAGAAAAAAGGTGAAAATGTTTGGGTAATCGGTGTTGACCGTGACCAACATCAAGAAGGTATGCCTGAAAATGTAACATTAACTTCAATGATTAAACGTGTTGATGTAGCAGTAGAAAAAGTAGCTAAAGAAGCAAAAGATGGGAATTTAAAAGGCGGGAAAATTGAAGAGTTTGGCTTAAAAGATGACGGTATTGGTATTTCAAAAACAACTGATAACGTGAAAAAAGTTAACCCTGAAATTTTAACAAAAGTAGAAGAGCTTGAAAAGAAAATTACAGCCGGTGAAATTAAAGTGCCAGCTACAGATAAAGAGTATAAAGAATATGAAGCTTCTCTAAAAAAATAAATAGAGAAATAGCAAAGGTTAGTTCATAGAACTAACCTTTGTATGTATAAAACTTCCGAATTGCTTAATAAGTTAATAGTGTAATAGGGAATGTTCCCTGTTAAAAGGAGGAACACAATGGAATACGTAATTGAGATGAATAACATTACGAAAGTATTCCCAGGCATTGTAGCGAATGATGATATTACGCTGCAAGTAAAGCAGGGTGAGATACATGCTTTACTTGGAGAAAATGGTGCAGGGAAATCCACATTGATGAATGTACTATTTGGTTTGTACCAACCAGAGCAGGGTGAAATTAAAATTAAAGGTAAACCTGTAAAAATCACAAATCCGAATATAGCAAATGACCTTGGTATTGGAATGGTCCATCAACACTTTATGCTTGTTCATAATTTTACAGTTACAGAGAATATTATTCTCGGAAATGAACCGAAGAAAAAAGGGAAAATTGCTGTTGAGGAAGCTGCTAAAGAAATTCAAAAACTGTCTGAACAATACGGTTTATCTGTAGATCCATATGCGAAAATACAGGATATTTCAGTTGGTATGCAGCAGCGTGTTGAGATTTTGAAAACTCTTTACCGCGGTGCAGAAATTTTAATATTTGATGAACCAACAGCTGTGTTAACACCGCAAGAAATTCATGAGCTAATTCAAATTATGAAAAAGCTTGTGCAAGAAGGAAAATCTATTGTTCTTATTACACATAAGTTGAAAGAAATTATGGAAGTTTGCGATCGTTGTACGATTATTCGTAAAGGAAAAGGGATTGGAACGGTTGACGTTGCAAATACGGATGAAAATAAACTTGCAGAATTAATGGTCGGACGTCAAGTGAATTTTAAAACAGAAAAAATAGACGCGAAGCCAAAAGAAGAGGTACTTTCAATTGCAAACCTTGTTGTTCACGATGCACGTCAACTACCTGCTGTAAAAGGCCTTGACTTAACTGTTCGTGCGGGGGAAATTGTTGGGATTGCAGGGATTGATGGAAACGGACAAAGTGAATTAATAGAAGCAATTACTGGTTTACGAAAAGTTGAGTCAGGTTCTATTGCAATTAAAGGAAAAGAAATAACAAATTGGCCTGTTAGAAGAATAACAGAAGAAGGAATTGGTCATATTCCAGAAGATCGTCATAAACACGGACTCGTTCTTGATTTTTCTGTTAGAGATAATATAGTTCTGCAAACGTATTATAAAAATCCATTTTCAAAGAAAGGGATTTTAAATTTCAGCAAAATTACAGAAAAAGCAAAGGCTCTTATTGAACAGTTTGATGTGCGTACACCTAGTGAGCAAACGTTAGCACGCGCTCTATCTGGGGGGAATCAACAAAAAGCAATTATTGCACGTGAAGTAGACCGAAATCCAGATTTATTAATTGCGGCACAGCCAACACGTGGTTTAGATGTAGGAGCAATTGAATTTATTCATAAGAGATTAATAGAGCAAAGGGATAAAGGAAAAGGTGTATTACTTTTATCATTAGAGTTAGATGAAATCTTAAATGTTAGCGATCGAATTGCTGTTATTTATGAAGGGGAAATTGTAGCAATAGTTGATGCGAAAGAAACGAATGAACAACAGCTTGGATTGTTAATGGCTGGAGGAACAAAGAAGGAGCAGGTGGGTACAAATGGCTAAAAAGCTTTTAACAGAACGAACGATAAATATTTTAGTCCCAGTACTATCCGTTATTTTCGGCTTACTTGTAGGAGCGATTGTAATGCTAGTTAGTGGCTATGATCCAATTGTTGGTTATAGTGCACTTTGGACAGGAATGTTCGGCAGCGCAAGTGCGATTGGTGAAACGCTTCGTACAATGATACCGCTTATTCTTGCTGGCTTATCGGTGGCGTTTGCATTTCGTACAGGTTTATTTAATATCGGGGTAGAGGGTCAATTGTTAGTTGGTTGGCTTGCAGCGGTTTGGTTCGGTTATGCAGTCTCACTACCAGCTTTCCTTCATATTCCATTATCTATTTTATTTGCAGCATTGGTGGGCGGAATTTGGGGCTTCATTCCGGGATATTTAAAAGGGAAGTTTCAAGTGAATGAAGTTATTGTAACTATTATGATGAACTATATCGCTTTGTATGTAACGTATGACATCATTAAGCGTTTCTTACATGCGGGTAATGACAAAACGTATGATATTAAAGAGAGTGCGTCACTATCTTCAGACTGGCTTGCTTCTATTACTGATGGTTCACGTCTACACTGGGGAATTATTGTAGCAATTTTAATCGCTATTTTAATGTGGTTCTTATTAGATCGAACAACTTTAGGTTACGAATTAAAGTCAGTAGGATTTAATCAGCATGCTTCTCAATATGCAGGTATGAAAGTTTCTCGTAATGTAGTATTCTCCATGACAATTGCTGGTGCATTTGCGGGGATTGGTGGAGCGATGGAAGGATTAGGGACATTCCAGAGTATGACAGCGATGTCTTCGTTTACAGGAGTAGGATTTGATGGGATTGCCGTAGCATTACTTGGAGGGAATAATCCGTTTGGTATAATCCTTTCAGCTTTATTATTTGGTGGTTTGAAAAGTGCTTCCCCTCAAATGAACTTTGAGGCAGATGTACCGTCAGAGCTTATTAATGTAATTATTGCATGTATCATCTTCTTTGTTGCATGTAGTTATGTGTTAAGATGGGCGCTTACACGCATGAGCAAGGAGGGGAAATAAATGAGCTTTTTAGATATATTAGCCATTCTTGTGACGGGTACGTTATATACATCGGCACCTATCATTTTCACAGCACTAGGTGGTGTATTTAGTGAACGATCGGGTGTTGTAAATATCGGATTAGAAGGACTAATGCTATTTGGTGCATTTATTGGAGTCGTTACAAACTTATTAATGGGTGATACTTGGGGAACGATGACTCCGTGGATTGCGTTACTATTTGCGGCAATTGGTAGTGGGTTATTTGCATTACTTCATGCGGTAGCTTCTATTACATTCCGAGCAGATCAAGTTGTAAGTGGTGTAGCCATTAACTTCTTATCTCTTGGTTTAACAGTATTTGCAATTAAGAAGATTTTTGATAAAGGGCAGACTGACTTTATTCAGTATCGTATTGAAAAGATTGATATTCCAGGCCTTTCGGATATTCCGGTTTTAGGGAAAATATTTTTCTCGAACGTACCAATAACGTCATATATTGCCATTATTTTAGCATTCGTTGTTTGGTATGTTATTTATAAAACACCGTTCGGTCTTCGTCTACGTGCTGTTGGTGAACACCCAATGGCAGCGGATACGATGGGGATTAACGTATATAAAATGCGCTATATTGGAGTCTGTATTTCAGGAGTGTTTGCTGGAATTGGTGGAGCGATTTTTGCAATGTCAATTTCTAATAACTTCTCAGGGGCAACTATTACAGGACAAGGTTTCTTAGCTTTAGCTGCTATGATTTTTGGAAAGTGGAATCCACTAGGCGCACTAGGTGCAGCTCTATTCTTTGGTTTTGCGCAATCTCTAAGTGTAACGGGCGGAACAATCCCTGTATTAGATCAAATTCCAAGTGTTTTATTAACGATATTACCATATATATTCACAATATTAGCGCTTGTCGGTTTTGTAGGTCGTTCTGAAGCTCCGAAAGCTTTAGGAACTCCTTATGAAAAAGGAAAACGATAAGTATTTTATAAGTATAAAAAAGCTCGCACATTAGTGTGGGCTTTTTTACATAGAATATATTTAATACGGAATTTTACTATGTTTCTTACATATTAAAGTTTTTAGAAAGAATCATATGTAAGCATAATAAGGGAGAAAAGTTGATTTTTTATTTCTAAAAACTGTATATTGAAGAGGAATATTCCTATATACGTAAAGGAGGGCTATAAATGAAACTAATGGAACAACAACTACATGAGTTAGGTGGTTTGCGCGTACATATTATTCCGACTGATAAATATAAAACGAATACCTTTGTATTTCGTTTTAAAGCGCCTTTAAATGAGGAGACGGTGACAGAGCGTGCCCTATTGCCATACGTATTGCAAAGTGCGACAGAAAAATTACCTTCTGTAATTCGTCTTCGTCAATATTTAGAAGAATTATACGGATCTTCTTTAGCGGTAGATGTAAGTAAAAAAGGGGAAGACCATATTATCTCCATTTATGTAGACATTGCAAATGAAGTTTATTTACATGATGCACCACCGTTATTTGAAAAAGCGCTTTCTATGTTGTCAGATATTGTGTTACATCCAGCAACGGAGGGGAACGGTTTCCTATCTTCTATCGTAGAAAGTGAAAAAAGAGCACTGTTACAGAGAATTGAAGCTACTTATGATGATAAAATGCGTTATGCAAACGAGCGTTTAATTGAAGAAATGTGCAAAGTAGAACCGTATCGTTTAAGTGCAAATGGAAAAAAAGAGAGTGTTATGTCTATTACAAATGAAAGTTTGTATCAATATTATCAAAAGGTGTTAGCGGAAGATGAAATGGATCTATATATTATTGGTGATATTTCAGAAAACGCCGTTGATCTTGTAAGTAAGTATTTTTCTATTTCAACTCGTCCAGTGAGAGAAAGAAATGTACTCCTTCATAGACGAAATAATGAAGAAAAAGAAGTTGTTGAAAAACAAGAATTAAAACAAAGTAAATTACACATCGGTTATCGTACATTTGTCACATATAAAGATGAAGATTATTTTGCATTGCAATTGTTCAATGGATTGTTTGGTGGCTTTTCTCATTCGAAGTTATTCGTAAATGTGCGTGAAAAAAATAGTTTAGCGTACTATGCAGCATCGCGCTTTGAAAGTCATAAAGGTTTATTATTTGTTATGTCAGGAATCGAAGCGAAAAATTATGAAAAAGCAGTTGAGATTATTAAAGAACAAATGCTTGCGATGCAAAACGGAGAGTTTTCTGAAGAAGAAATACATCAAACAAAAAGTGTCATCCAAAATCAAATATTAGAGGCAATTGATACACCACGTGGCTTTGTAGAAATGCTATATCATGGTATTATTTCAGATCGTACACGTCCAGTTGAAGAATGGCTTACAGGTATAGAAAGTGTGACGAAAGAAGAAATTGTAAAAGTTGCTAAAAATATTGAACTAGATACAATTTACTTTTTACAAGGAACGGAGGGAGAGTAAATGGAGAAAATTGTTTATGAGCAATTAAAAGAAACACTCTATTATGAAAAACTTCCTAATGGATTAGATGTATATGTTTTACCGAAACAAGGATTTAATAAAACATTTGCGACGTTTACGACGAAATATGGTTCTGTAGATAATACATTTGTACCATTAGGGAAAGAAGAAATGATTCGTGTGCCTGATGGAATTGCACATTTTCTTGAGCATAAATTATTTGAAAAAGAAGATCACGATGCTTTCCAATTGTTTAGTAAACAAGGAGCATCGGCAAATGCTTTTACATCCTTTACACGAACAGCTTACCTTTTTTCATGTACTTCAAACGTAGAACAAAATTTAAATACATTGCTAAACTTCGTGCAAGAGCCTTATTTCTCTGAAAAAACGGTTGAAAAAGAGAAGGGGATAATTGGGCAAGAAATTCAAATGTATCAAGATAACCCAGATTGGCGTTTGTACTTCGGGTTAATTGATAGCTTGTTTGTAAAACACCCAATTAAAATTGATATTGCAGGGACAATCGAATCTATTAGTAAAATTACGAAAGATTTATTGTATGAATGTTATGAAACATTTTATCATCCGAGCAATATGTTATTATTTGTTGTGGGTGCAATTGATCCAGAGAAAACAATGGATTTAGTACGTGAAAATCAAGCGAAAAAAGATTATAAAAACCAGCCAGAAATTGTGCGTTCATTTGAAGAAGAACCAAATGAGGTAAATGAAAAGAAAAAAATTATTTCAATGCCTGTGCAAACACCGAAATGTTTAGTTGGTATTAAAGCGACTAATTTAAAGGAAAAGGGGCAAGCGCTTTTAAAACAAGAAATTGCGCTTACGTTACTCTTAGATTATTTATTTGGGAAAAGTTCTGTTCATTACGAAACTTTATATAATGAAGGGCTTATTGATGATTCATTCTCGTATGACTATACAGAAGAAAATAACTTCGGTTTTGCAATGGTTGGCGGTGATACGAAACAACCTGATGAATTGGCAAATCGTTTAAAAGATATTTTATTAAAAACAGATTATGATCAATTAGATGCGGCGGCATTAGAACGAGTGAAGAAAAAGAAAATTGGTGGTTTTTTACGCTCGTTGAATTCACCAGAATATATTGCAAATCAATTTACACGATACGCGTTTAATGAATCTAGCCTATTTGACGCATTGACTGTATTAGAAGGACTAACCGTTCAAGACTTACAAGAAGTAGCGAAATTATTGTTATCAGAAGACAAAATGAGTATTTGTCAGGTGTTACCGAAAAAATAAAATTAAAAAGATACCCTCATCTTATCATTGAAAAATTGTAAGATGAGGGTATTATTTAGTTATGTGAAAATTGAACTTGTAGAGATAAGAGAGGGACTTTATGAAAAAGTATGCGTTAGTAACTGGAGGGAGCGGAGGAATTGGCTCTGCTATTTCGAAACAATTAATTCAAGATGGATATACAGTTTATGTTCATTACAATAACAGTGAAGAAAAGGTATTGGAATTGCAGAAGGCATGGGGAGAAGTTATCCCTGTTCAAGCGAATTTAGCTTCTAGTGATGGAGCAGAGCAATTGTGGGGACAAATTGAACATCCTATTGATGTTATTGTATACGCAGCTGGGAAGAGTATTTTTGGACTAGTAACAGATGTAACAAACGATGAATTGGATTATATGGTAGAACTTCAAGTGAAGAACGTATATAAATTACTTTCTATGGCACTTCCGCCTATGATCGGGAGAAGAAGTGGTAATATTGTAATTGTTTCATCTATATGGGGACAAATAGGGGCTTCTTGTGAAGTGCTTTATTCAATGGTAAAAGGGGCACAAAATTCATATGTGAAAGCTTTAGCGAAAGAAGTTTCTTTAAGTGGATTACGTGTGAATGCAGTAGCACCAGGAGCAATTGAAACGGAAATGTTAAGTGTTTTTTCTGAAGAAGATAAAATGGGAATTGCTGAAGATATACCATTAGGTAGAATAGGATTACCAGAAGAAGTAGCGAAAACAGTTTCATTCCTCGTATCACCAGGAGCGTCTTACATAACTGGACAAATTATCGGAGTGAATGGCGGTTGGCACTGCTAAAAAATTCTTACATAAAAAATGAATAGTTGCACAAATTAAGGATGATTTTATTACTCAATAGTGAGGTGCTTAATTATGTCAGTATTAGATAATTTTGATCAGTGGAAGAGCTTTTTAGGAGAACGTTTAGAGCAAGCGCAAGACAAAGGTTTAGATGGCGGTGCGGTATCAGATATGGCGTTTCGTGTTGGCGACTATCTTGCTAATGAGGTAGAAGGACGCAATGACCAAGAGAAATTATTAGCTGAGCTTTGGAAAGTTGCTGATGAACAGGAGCAACATACAATTGCAAATTTAATGGTTAAGTTCGTACAACATAAGTAAAAGTAGAGAGGAGATTCTCCTCTCTACTTTTTTTGTATAATAATTACACAGGGTAGATTATACATTTAGCTTCCCTATTAAGGTGAAATCATATAATATAGTACGTAGGTGTAAAGTAAGCAAGGGGAGTGATCTTGGATGATTGAATGGTATTTTGAATATGAAATACATAAAAACCGACCTGGCTTGCTTGGTGACGTTTCTTCGTTAATCGGTATGCTCGGCATTAATATTGTCACAATTAATGGTGTAGATAATGCACGACGTGGGTTACTTCTTATGTGTGATAATCAAGAGCAAATCTCTAGACTTGAATCAATTTTAAATACGATGGATAACATAACGGTAACGAAATATCGTCCGCCCAAGCTAAGAGATAAGCTAGCGGTTAGACATGGTAGGTACATACAACGAGATGCAGATGATAAGAAAACATTTCGATTTGTGCGTGATGAATTAGGCTTACTTGTAGACTTTATGGCAGAAATTATGAAAAAAGAAGGCCATAAACTAATTGGGATACGCGGAATGCCTCGTGTCGGAAAAACAGAATCCATTGTTGCTGCAAGTGTTTGTGCAAATAAAAGGTGGTTATTTGTATCATCTACTCTTATTAAGCAAACTGTTCGTAGTCAATTAATTGAAGATGAGTATAGCGATGACAATATTTTCATCCTAGATGGAATTGTGTCAACGAAGCGTGCTAACGAAAGACATTGGCAGCTCGTTCGTGAAATTATGAGATTGCCTGCAACGAAAGTTGTGGAACATCCTGATGTATTTGTGAGTCAGTCAGAATACACATTGGATGATTTTGATTATATTATCGAGTTGCGTAACGATTATGATGAAGAAATTCAATATAATTTAGTAGATGAAATTGAGCAAGGTACGCAAAATAATTTCTCTATGTTTGACTTTTAAAGAAATATTGAGGTGTTAGTAGTGACGGAATTGGGACAAAAGCTGAAAGAAGCAAGAGAAGCGAAAGGCTTGTCTATTGATCAGCTGCATGAGATTACAAAAATTCAAAAACGCCATTTAGTGGCAATTGAAGAAGGCAATTATGATGTATTGCCAGGAGCTTTTTATGCGCGTGCATTCATTAAACAATACGCAGATGCGGTTGGATTAAATGGAGAGGAACTGCTCGTAGAACATCAGAGTACGATACCACAATCTGAAAAGCGTGAAGTTCCACAAGTATCAACGGGACAAAAAACACAAGAAACAATGCAAAAATCTTCATCATGGCCAATTGCAGATCACATGCCGAAAATCTTAGTTGCGCTGTTAGTAATCGCAGTTGGAGTGGTAATCTGGTTTGTGTTTCAAGCGTTAACTGGAAAAGATGATGAAAAAGTTCCGAGTGCTCAAAGTGAGAAAATTGAAGTTCAAAAAGCGAAAGATTCTCCGTTAGATACGAAGAAAGATGAAGTGAAAGCGGAAGAGCCAAAAAAAGAGGAACCAAAGAAAGAAGAACCAAAGAAAGAGGAGCAACCAGCACAACCAACTGGACAGCAAGAAGTGAAAGTAGTTGGAACAACTGGAAAAGTATCTACTTTGGAAATTCATAATAATAAAACATTAGAACTGGAATTATCGGGTAAAGGTGCGAGTTATGTAGATGTTAAAGATGATGCTGGGAATGTGATTCTAAACGCTACAGTACAAGAGGGCCAAATAGAAAAACGTGATGTATCAACATTAAAAGAAGTGCGACTTAATATTGGAAATGCAACGAATGTTGAAGTTAAACTGAATGGCCAAGTGGTCGCTTATCCATTGGATCCAGAAAAAGAACTTCACCAAAGATTGGTGATAAAAAACCAAGGGATAGAGCAACCTGCACAATAACAGTCATCGCTTCGATGACTTTTTTTCGATGAACAAATGTTTTTGATATGATGGAGGAATAGCTGTGAATTTACCAAATAAAATTACAATATCTAGAATCTTCTTAATTCCAATTTTTATGGTAATTATGTTAGCACCCTTTGATTGGGGTTCATACAAAATTGGTGATGTTGATTTACCGATTCAACATTTAGTGGGGGCACTTATCTTTATCATTGCTTCAGCTACAGATTGGATTGATGGACATTACGCAAGAAAATATAATCTTGTAACGAATTTAGGAAAGTTTCTTGACCCGTTAGCTGATAAATTACTTGTTTCGGCAGCACTTATTACATTGGTAGAGATGCAATATGTACCGGCTTGGATTGTTATTGTAATTATCAGTCGTGAGTTTGCGGTAACTGGTTTACGTCTTGTACTTGCTGGAACAGGGGAAGTAGTTGCAGCAAACCAGCTAGGAAAAATTAAGACATGGACACAAATTATTGCGATTGCAGCATATTTATTACACGATGTACCTTTAAATTTAATCCATATTCCAGTTGCGGATATCTTCATATGGATTGCATTAATCTTTACTGTTATTTCAGGATGGGATTATTTCTGGAAAAATAGAGCTGCTTTTGTAAACTCAAAATAGAAGTTTATGGGGGAATTGGGATGAATGCTGAGATTATTGCGGTTGGAACTGAATTATTACTTGGACAAATTGCAAATACAAATGCCCAGTTTTTATCTGAAAAGTTAGCTTCAATCGGAATTAACGTGTACTATCATACTGTTGTTGGTGATAATAATAAGCGATTGCAAAAGGCGATTGAAGCTGCGGAAGAACGTGCTGATATACTTATTTTTACAGGTGGATTAGGACCGACAAAAGATGATTTAACGAAAGAAACGATAGCTGCTAGTTTAGATGAAGAGCTTGTGTATGATGAAAAGGCATTAGCCTTAATAAGTAATTACTTTAAGCGTACAGGCCGTGAATTTACGGAGAATAATAAAAAGCAAGCGCTCGTTTTAAATGGAGCAACAGTATTTGCAAATGATCACGGTATGGCGCCGGGTATGGGGGTAAATAAGAACGGAAAAGTTTATATTTTATTACCAGGGCCGCCAAAAGAAATGAAACCAATGTATGTAAGTTACGTAGAGCCTTTTTTACGTAATTTTACAACAGGAGAAAACATTTATTCTCGTGTGCTTCGTTTCTTCGGTATTGGGGAGTCCCAATTAGAGGTGAAAGTTCAAGATTTAATTGATGGACAAACAAACCCAACAATTGCCCCATTAGCAAATGATGGAGAAGTGACATTACGTTTAACCGCTAAGCATCAAAATGTTAGCGAAGCGGAGAAACTAATTCAACATGTGGAAGATTTGATTTTAGAAAGAGTAGGAGAATTTTTCTGCGGATATGACCAAGAATTTTTGCATTATAAGGCAATCGAGTTATTGAAGAGAAAAGGGTTAACTTTAGCGTGTGCAGAAAGTTTAACAGGTGGTCTTTTTGGAAATCAAGTAACTGAAAACGCTGGTGTTTCTTCTGTGTTTAAAGGCGGTGTCATTTGTTATCATAATGATGTGAAGCAATCTGTTTTACGTGTGCCTGAAGAAGTGTTGCATACTGATGGTGCAGTTAGTAAAGAATGTGCTCGTTATCTTGCTGAAAATGTTAAGGATGTACTAAAAGCGGATATTGGAATTAGTTTCACTGGGGTAGCAGGACCAGATGCTTCAGAACAGAAAGAACCAGGAACAGTATTTGTTGGGCTTTCGATTAAGGATGAACCAACTGTAGTCTTTTCTCTTAATTTAAGCGGAAGTCGTCAACAAATTAGAGAACGAACAGCAAAATATGGATTTTATCATTTATATAAAAAGCTAGAAGAGATATAAGTTTCTTCTAGTTTTTTTACGGTTAAATTTAGATGTTATTTGATAGAAAATAAAAAATCGAATAAATGTTCGATTTTTGTTGGCAAATTGAATTGAAAATAGGTATAATAAGATTAGCAATTCAGTTAAGGAGGAATTTTGAATGAGTGATCGTCAAGCAGCGTTAGATATGGCGTTAAAACAAATAGAGAAGCAATTCGGTAAAGGTTCAATTATGAAATTAGGAGAACAAGCGGAGCGTAGAGTTTCTACGGTTTCTAGTGGTTCTTTAGCACTTGATGTGGCACTAGGGGTAGGCGGATATCCACGTGGCCGTATTATCGAAATTTACGGACCTGAAAGTTCAGGTAAAACGACAGTTTCATTACATGCAATTGCAGAAGTACAACGTCAAGGTGGACAAGCAGCATTCATCGATGCGGAGCACGCAATGGATCCTGTATATGCACAAAAATTAGGCGTTAACATAGATGAATTACTATTATCACAGCCTGATACAGGGGAGCAAGGATTAGAAATCGCGGAAGCACTTGTACGAAGTGGTGCGGTTGACATTATCGTAATTGACTCTGTAGCAGCTCTTGTACCGAAAGCAGAGATTGAAGGCGACATGGGTGACTCACACGTAGGTTTACAAGCACGTTTAATGTCACAAGCACTTCGTAAGCTTTCAGGAGCAATCAACAAATCAAAAACAATTGCAATCTTTATTAACCAAATTCGTGAAAAAGTTGGGGTTATGTTCGGAAACCCAGAAACAACTCCAGGTGGTCGTGCGTTGAAATTCTATTCAACTGTTCGTCTTGAAGTGCGTCGTGCGGAGCAATTAAAGCAAGGTAACGACATCGTTGGTAATAAAACAAAAGTAAAAGTAGTGAAAAATAAAGTAGCACCACCATTCCGTGTTGCTGAAGTTGATATTATGTACGGAGAAGGTATTTCAAGAGAAGGTGAAATCTTGGATATGGCTTCTGAGCTTGATATCGTTCAAAAGAGCGGTGCTTGGTATTCTTATAATGAAGAACGCCTAGGACAAGGTCGTGAAAATTCGAAGCAGTTCTTAAAAGAAAATACAGATTTAAGAGAAGAAATTGCTTTCTTTATTCGTGAGCATCACGGAATTAGTGAAGATTCTGGTGCTGAGGGCGCAGAAGATTCAACTCTTCTTGATTAAAAAAATAAAAGACACGGCCTCGTGTCTTTTATTTTTTTATCTACTATTAAGGAGCATAATACTATAGATAAAAAATATTTTTTTACTTCAAATGCGTTGTGTAAAGAGGGATATATAAATATTTTAAGTAAAAGAAATGGGAATTACTAAGGTTTTCCAGTATAGTAGGCTCCTTACTTTTAAAATTTAGGTCACATTCAAGGCTGAAGGCAAAGAAAGTAAAAGTAGACAACGCTTGACAATGAAAATTACGATAGATACAATGAGAATGTATATTTTTTCTTATATACAATATACTCTTCTCAAGAAGAGAAGTAATATTCGGAGTAAGGTTTAAATCTTACCGAAATAATAATATGACATTTTAATTGTGAAATGAAGAAAGTCCCTTAAAAAAGCGGGACGACGGTCTTTGCTGTATGTTGTAATTCAATGTACATGCCGACAGTCTTTTTTCATTCATAGCAAGGGGAGGTGAAATCATGACGAGTACAGTTTGGATACTCATCTCCATTTTGCTTGCAACAGTCGGTGCAGTTGTTGGCTTTTTTGTTCGAAAGTCTATTGCTGAAGCGAAGATTAATGGTGCGGCTAATGAAGCGAGACGTATTTTAGACGAAGCGAATCGTGATGCTGAAGCACTTAAGAAAGAAGCGCTTTTAGAAGCAAAGGATGAAATTCATACACTTCGTACAGAAGCTGAATTAGAAATTCGTGACCGTAGAAGCGAATTACAAAAACAAGAAAATCGTTTAATGCAAAAAGAAGAGAACCTTGATCGTAAAGACGAAACGCTCGATAAACGCGAGCAACAGTTAGAGAAGAAAGAGGAATCTCTTGTAGCGAGACAACAACAGATTGAAGAGTTGGAAAGCAAAGTGGGAGAGTTAGTTCAAAAGCAACAAACAGAATTAGAGCGCATTTCCAATCTGACACGCGAACAAGCGAAAGCAATTATTCTTGGTAAAGTAGAAAGTGAAGTTTCTCATGAAATCGCTGTTATGGTAAAAGAGAGTGAAGTTCGCGCGAAAGAAGAAGCGGATAAGAAAGCAAAAGAGATTTTATCTCTTGCAATGCAAAGATGTGCAGCTGATCATGTTGCTGAAACAACCGTTTCGGTTGTAAATCTTCCAAATGACGAAATGAAGGGACGTATTATCGGGCGTGAAGGTCGTAATATTCGTACGTTAGAAACGTTAACGGGTATTGACTTAATTATCGATGATACACCAGAGGCAGTAATCCTTTCTGGATTCGACCCAATTCGTCGTGAAACAGCTCGTATCGCTCTTGATAAACTAGTACAGGACGGACGTATTCACCCAGCGCGTATTGAAGAGATGGTCGAAAAATCAAGACGTGAAGTGGACGAGTATATTCGCGAAGTCGGAGAGCAAACAACGTTTGAAGTGGGTGTTCATGGATTACATCCAGATTTAATTAAAATTTTAGGTCGTTTAAAATACCGTACAAGTTATGGTCAAAACGTCTTAAAACACTCTATGGAAGTTGCATATTTAACTGGACTTATGGCGGCAGAGCTTGGCGAGGATGAAAAACTAGCAAGACGTGCAGGTCTATTACATGATATCGGAAAAGCGATTGACCATGAAGTAGAAGGAAGCCACGTTGAAATTGGTGTTGAACTTGCAACGAAATATAAAGAGCATCCTGTAGTTATAAACAGTATCGCATCTCACCATGGTGACACAGAACCAACTTCTATCATTGCAGTTTTAGTTGCAGCAGCAGATGCTTTATCAGCTGCAAGACCGGGAGCTCGTAGTGAAACACTTGAAAACTATATTCGTCGTCTTGAAAAGTTAGAAGAGATTTCAGAGTCTTATGAAGGCGTTGAAAAGTCATTTGCAATTCAAGCAGGACGTGAAGTTCGTATTTTGGTAAAACCAGATACAATCGATGACTTAGAAGCTCATCGTTTAGCTCGTGATATCCGAAAACGTATTGAAAATGAACTGGATTACCCAGGACATATTAAAGTAACTGTTATTCGTGAAACACGTGCAGTGGAATACGCAAAATAAAGTGGTGAAACACCACTTTATTTTTTTGTGTTGGAATTGGATAAAATAAAGACAGTTAGTTATATAGTATAAAAGTGAAACAAACTTATAATAAACATATTATAAGGAATTTACTTGATGCTATAGCAATAAAAAATGCAGTACATAGAAAGGGTAAGACATATGAGAATATTATTTGTTGGGGATGTAGTAGGATCTCCTGGTAGAGGTATGATTCAACAATACGTACCGGCATTAAAGAAAAAATATACACCTACAGTAACAATCATTAATGGAGAAAACGCAGCAGGTGGCCGTGGGATTACAGAAAAAATATATCGAAACTTTTTAGAATGTGGGGCGCAAGCAGTTACACTTGGAAACCACGCTTGGGATAATCGTGAAGTATTTGAATTCATCGATGATGCAAAATATCTTGCAAGACCAGCTAACTTCCCAGAAGGAACTCCAGGAAAAGGACTTATCTTTGTGAACTGTAATGGAACAGAAGTTGCAGTTATTAACTTACAAGGACGTACTTTCCTTCCTCCGATTGATTGTCCATTCCGTAAAGTGGATGAATTAATTAATATTGCGAAAAAACGTACGAATATTATCTTTGTTGACTTCCATGCGGAAACTACAAGTGAAAAACAAGCGCTAGGTTGGTATGTAGATGGACGTGCTACAGCAGTAGTAGGTACGCATACGCATGTCCCTACAGCAGATAACCGTATTTTACCAAGCGGAACGGCATACATTACAGATGTTGGAATGACAGGGCCGTATGATGGAATATTAGGTATGGATAGAGAAGCAGTATTGAAGAAGTTTTTAACAAACTTACCAGTACGATTTGAAGTAACAAATGGTAGAACGCAATTAAGTGCAGTGTTAATTGATGTGGATCCAAATACAGGAAAAGCAAAGAAAATTGAACGTATTTTAATTAATGACGATCAACCATTTTTTGAGTAAATTCCCGTTAAATTTTAGATAAGTTATTATATTTTAATTTTTTAGAAAAATTACGAAAATTTAGCAGGAATACGCGCCATTCCTCGTGAATATAAGTTAAAGTGAAATAATTGCTAATACTTTTTAAAGAAACGAGGAGGAAACGCGGAATGGAAATATTAAAAGTTAAAGCAACGTCGGTCCCTAATTCTGTAGCTGGTGCACTTGCAGGTGTTATTCGCGAACGCGGAACAGCAGAAATTCAAGCTATTGGTGCAGGTGCATTGAACCAAGCGGTAAAGGCAGTAGCAATCGCAAGAGGATTTGTAGCGCCTAGTGGTTTGGACCTGATTTGTATCCCAGCGTTTACAGATATTATGATTGATGGCGAAGAGCGTACAGCAATAAAATTAATTGTAGAACCTCGTTAAGTTTTAAACAACCTGTTTGCAGTATGCAAACAGGTTGTTTTTATAATGGAGGAATGAAAATGAAAATTTTTGATGCTCATTGTGACGTGCTTCTTCAGTTATGGAGTGCACAAGGGAAAAGGAATTTTAACGATGATTCACAATTACATATTACATTTGAACAGTTAAAGAGAAGAAAAGGAAGTATACAATGTTTTGCTATATATGTACCAGAAACAGTGGCATATGAAAACCGATTTGAAGCAGCATTACAAATGGTAGATATTTTTTATAATGAAATTTTATCCCTACCAGGTGTAAAGTTTATTCAGACAAAAGATGATATTAACATGTTAAAACAGGACGAGGTTGGAGCGATATTAACACTAGAAGGATGCGAAGCAATTGGAAAAGAAGCAATGAAATTACGGTTGTTGTATCGCCTAGGAGTACGTTCTTTTGGACTAACATGGAATTATGCCAATCTCTTAGCTGATGGTGCGCTAGAGACACGTGGGGCGGGTTTAACGAATTTTGGTAAACAGGTTGTACAAGAACTGAATGCGCTACATGTATGGACTGATGTGTCTCATCTGAATGAAAGAAGTTTTTGGGATGTTATAGAGATTGCAAAAAATCCTATTGCTTCCCACTCAAATTGTATGAAACTTTGCGAGCACCCACGTAATTTAAACGATGAACAACTTAAAGCTCTTATAAAGAAAAATGGCATGATCGGTGTCACTTTTGTACCGCAGTTTCTAACGAATGAAAATGAAGCAAATATAACAGATATAGTAAGACATATCGAATATATTTGTTCATTAGGTGGAGAGTACAATATAGGATTTGGTTCAGATTTTGATGGGATTTTAGAAACAGTTGTAAATGTATCAGTTTATCGAGATTATGAAAATGTAATGAATGAGCTTTGTAAACACTATGCTGCATCTACTGTAGAACGATTTTTATATGATAATTTTGTAGAACATATGAGTTTTTAAGTTTTGGTTTAAAATTCAGAAAAATTAAAATTAATTCATTTGATTTTATTGCTTTTTTTAAGACCTAATACTAGAATGAAAAACAAAATAGCTTTATACTAAAGATTCAGGGAAATCAGAAGAGGCATAATTTGCGTCCGTTGTAGTTTATTTGCATAAAAAATGCTAAACTATTACTGTAAAAAAATACACTACAATGAATGCAGCCAAAAGGGGTGTAGGAGATGATTAGTCAACTTTCATGGAAAGTTGGAGGCCAACAAGGTGAAGGAATTGAAAGTACAGGAGAAATCTTCTGTATTGCATTAAACCGATTAGGATATTACCTATACGGTTACCGCCACTTCTCATCACGTATAAAAGGCGGCCATACAAATAATAAAATTCGTGTAAGTACAACAGAAGTACGAGCGATCTCAGATGATTTAGATATTTTAATTGCTTTTGACCAAGAAACAATTGATTTTAATTTCCACGAACTACGTCCAGGTGGAATTGTAGTTGCGGATGCGAAATTTAATCCAACAATACCTGACAATACAGATGTAAATCTATATGTGATACCGTTTACAGATATTGCTTCAGAATTAGGC
Organism: Bacillus cereus group sp. Bce041; assembly: GCF_052646455.1. Taxonomy (NCBI): domain Bacteria; kingdom Bacillati; phylum Bacillota; class Bacilli; order Caryophanales; family Bacillaceae; genus Bacillus; species Bacillus cereus group sp. Bce041. The sequence goes on along the minus strand of NZ_JBQXON010000001.1, from coordinate 68,272 downwards.
ACATCATTAATGAAAAACATGGTTGCTGTTGGAGCGTCAAGTGCAGTATTAGGATTAGATGAAACAGCTTATTTAGATGTTGTTGAAGAAATCTTTGGTCGTAAAGGAGAGCAAGTCGTTCAAAAGAATATGGACGCAATTAAACGTGGCTCTCAATATATGAAAGAATTACTAGGTGAGAAAGTAAACATGATGCAGCTTGAAAAAGCTGATGGTAAAAAACGCATGTTTATGATTGGGAACGATGCAATCGCATTTGGTGCGGTAGCTGGTGGTGCTCGTTTTATGTCAGCATACCCAATCACACCTGCATCAGAAATTATGGAATACTTAATTAAAAAATTACCGAAAGTTGGCGGAACAGTAATCCAAACTGAGGATGAAATCGCAGCTTGTACAATGGCAATCGGTGCAAACTATGCTGGTGTTCGTACATTAACGGCATCTGCTGGTCCAGGTCTTTCATTAATGATGGAAGCAATCGGTTTAGCAGGTATTACAGAAACTCCATTAGTAATTGTTGATACACAACGTGGCGGCCCAAGTACAGGATTACCAACTAAGCAAGAACAGTCTGACTTAATGGCGATGATTTACGGTACGCATGGTGAAATTCCAAAAATCGTAATGGCGCCAAGTACAGTTGAAGAAGCTTTCTATGACATTGTAGAAGCATTTAACTTATCTGAAGAATATCAAGTTCCTGTTATTTTCTTAACAGATTTACAGCTTTCTTTAGGAAAACAAACAGTAGAACCACTTAAATTAGATAAAGTGGAAATTCGTCGTGGTAAGCTTGATTTAGAAGTAGAATTACCAGAACGTGAAAATAAAGCATACTTCAAGCGTTATGAAGTAACAGAAGACGGCGTTTCACCACGTGTTTTACCTGGTATGAAAAATGGTGTTCACCATGTTACAGGTGTAGAACATGATGAAACTGGAAAACCATCGGAATCAGCAATAAACCGTAAAGATCAAATGGACAAACGTTTCCGTAAAATGGAGAACTTGAAGTTTAATACCCCTGTTTATAAAAATGTTAAGCATGAAGAAGCAGACGTATTGCTTGTTGGATTTAACTCAACTCGTGGTGCGATCGAAGAGGCAATGACGCGTTTAGAACAAGAGGGTATGAAAGTAAACCATGCTCATGTGCGTTTAATTCACCCGTTCCCAACAGCTGAAATCGATCCACTTGTGAAAAAGGCGAAGCGTGTTGTAGTAGTAGAAAACAATGCAACAGGTCAGCTTGCTAACATTATGAAAATGAATCTTGGTAATGGTGAGAAAATTTCTAGTCTTTTAAAATATGATGGAAACCCATTCTTGCCGAAAGAGATTTACAACGAATGCAAAAAAGGGGTTGTATTAAATGGCAACATTTAAGGACTTTCGTAACAGTGTAAAGCCAAACTGGTGCCCAGGTTGCGGAGACTTCTCAGTGCAAGCTGCAATTCAACGTGCGGCAGCTAACGTTGGCCTAAATCCAGATGAACTTGCTGTTATTTCTGGTATCGGCTGTTCAGGCCGTATTTCAGGTTATATTAATTCATATGGTGTGCATAGTATTCATGGTCGTGCCCTTCCAATTGCGCAAGGTGTGAAAATGGCAAATCGTGATTTAACAGTTATCGCTTCAGGTGGTGACGGTGATGGATTTGCGATTGGTATGGGTCATACAATCCATTCTATTCGTCGTAATATCGACATTACGTACATCGTAATGGATAACCAAATTTACGGATTAACAAAAGGGCAAACTTCACCACGTAGTGAAGCTGGATTTAAAACGAAAAGCACACCACAAGGTTCAATTGAACCATCACTAAATGTAATGGAAATGGCCTTAACAGCTGGTGCGACATTTGTGGCGCAAAGCTTTTCGAGTGATTTAAAAGAATTAACACAAATTATTGAAGCTGGTATTAACCATAAAGGATTTTCATTAATTAACGTATTTAGCCCATGTGTTACTTACAATAAAGTAAATACTTACGATTGGTTTAAAGAGAATTTAACGAAACTAAGTACAGTAGAGGGATATGATCCATCTAATCGCATGATGGCTATGCAAACTTTAATGGAAAATAACGGTTTAGTAACAGGGTTAATTTATCAAAATACTAAGCAACCATCATATCAAGAACTTGTTAAAGGCTATAGTGAAGAGCCTTTAGTGAAATCTGATTTAAATATGGATCAGAAAATGTTTGATGAGCTTGTTGCTGAATTTATGTAATGTAAGAAGAGGAGGTTGCCGATTTGGTAACCTTTTTTTATGTACAAAAATATAGGGTAGTCTTATTTACTTAGAAAATTCAGAATGATAAAATAATATATAAATCGTTGTATGAAAATGGCAAGTTCATTGCTTATGAAATGTAAGATAATAAAGGGCCTCTTTATTGTTAAAATTGGCGAAATACATCATACTATGGTAATGTTTATAGGGATAAAGCAATATGCTTTTTGGTAGGACAACAAGAAATGATAAAAAGGGAATGTCTATTTGCGTGGGGAAGACTTCATTCTTATGAATGATTAGATTGATTACTCAAGTTTCAAAGGACAAGTTATCTCTCAAGCTATCTAACCATTTTTGAGGTGAGTCTAGGCGCATTAAAATGGACTATAGAGTATGTATAGTTAAGGGTGAAAGGAGATTACCGATGAACGAGCAACAACGATTAGCAAGTCAACAAGCAAATTCCTCTACGAAAAAAGAAGAGAAAGATTATAGTAAATACTTTGAAAGTGTATATCAACCACCTTCCTTAAAGGATGCGAAAAATCGCGGGAAAGAAGAAGTTAAAATTGAACGGGATTTTGGCTTACCTGAAGAGTTTCGCAATTTTGGTACAGGAAGAAAGTTCTATATTCGTACATATGGTTGTCAAATGAATGAGCATGATACGGAAGTAATGGCAGGCATTTTCACCGCACTTGGATATGAACCAACTTTTTCAACTGAGGATGCAGATGTAGTTTTATTAAACACTTGTGCAATTCGTGAAAATGCTGAAAATAAGGTGTTTGGTGAGCTAGGCCATTTAAAGTCACTCAAACGAAGAAATCCAGACCTTTTAATTGGTGTATGTGGTTGTATGTCTCAAGAGGAATCTGTTGTAAATAAAATTATGCAAAAAAATCAGCATGTAGATATGGTATTTGGAACGCATAATATTCATAGATTACCGTACATTCTAAAAGATGCGATGTTCTCGAAAGAGACGGTAGTTGAAGTATGGTCAAAAGAAGGTGACGTAATTGAAAACCTTCCGAAAGTACGTCGTGGTGATATTAAAGCTTGGGTAAATATTATGTATGGCTGTGATAAATTCTGTACGTATTGTATTGTACCGTATACACGCGGAAAAGAGCGAAGTAGACGTCCAGAAGATATTATCCAAGAGATTCGTCATTTAGCTGCAAATGGTTATAAAGAAATTACTTTACTTGGTCAAAACGTAAATGCATATGGTAAAGACTTTGAAGATATAGAATACGGTCTTGGCGATTTAATGGACGAACTTCGTAAAGTTGATATTGCCCGTATTCGTTTTACAACGAGCCATCCACGTGATTTCGATGATCACTTAATTGAAGTGCTTGGCAAAGGTGGCAACCTAGTAGAACATATCCATTTACCAGTTCAATCTGGAAGTACGGATATGCTGAAAATTATGGCACGTAAATATTCGCGTGAGCATTATTTAGAACTTGTAAGAAAAATTAAAGAAGCAATTCCAGATGCAGTATTAACAACAGATATTATCGTTGGTTTTCCAAATGAAACAGATGAGCAATTTGAAGAAACGATGTCGTTATATCGTGAAGTAGGGTTTGATACTGCCTTTACATTCATTTACTCTCCTCGCGAAGGTACACCAGCTGCAAAAATGAAAGATAATGTACCGATGGAAGTAAAGAAAGAACGTCTTCAACGCTTAAATACACTAGTAAATACGTTGGCAATTGAAAAGAATAGTCGTTACAAAGGTCAAATTGTAGAAGTGTTAGTTGATGGGGAAAGTAAAAATAATCCGGAAGTACTTGCAGGTTATACTCGTACGAATAAACTTGTAAACTTCGTCGCTTCAAAATCTTTAATTGGTCAGCTTGTGAAAGTAAAAATAACGGAAGCAAAAACTTGGTCTCTTAACGGGGAATTAGTTGAAGAGCCGATTGAGGTGAAATAATAGATGAAAGTATATTCGAAAGATGACATTGTTGAACAAGCGAAAGAATTAGCAAAAATGATTTCTGAAACAGAAGAAGTTGATTTTTTTAAGAAAGCAGAGGCGCAAATTCATAAAAATGAAAATGTAAAGCGCGCAATCGATGAAATTAAAGCACTGCAAAAACAAGCAGTAAACTTGCAACATTACGGGAAATGGGAAGCTTTAAAAAAGGTAGAAGCTGAAATTGATGCATTGCAAGATAAGTTAGACAGTATTCCAGTCGTACAACAATTTAAATCTTCACAAACATACGTAAATGACTTATTACAGTTAGTTGCTAGTACAATTTCTAACAACGTAACAGATGAAATATTAATTTCAACTGGTGGCGATGTACTAAAGGGTGAAACTGGCGCAGCAGTAGAAAGTAAAAAAGGAAATTGTGGTTGTTAAAGAGATGTCATATTGACATCTCTTTTTTTGTGGATTAAACGTAAGGTCTTCTCAAAAAAAAGAATGACACATTCCGCTATTGTCACGCATATGATTAAGTGAATAGTGATTGAGGAGGGTTACGAATGTCCGAATTTAGAGAGATTATTACAAAAGCAGTGGTTGGAAAAGGACGTAAGTATACAAAGTCAACGCATACATGTGAATCGAATAATGAGCCAACAAGTATTTTAGGGTGCTGGGTAATTAACCACTCGTACGAAGCAAGAAAGAATGGAAAACATGTGGAAATTGAAGGTTTCTATGATGTGAACACTTGGTATTCATTTGATGGAAATACAAAGACTGAAGTTGTAACAGAACGTGTGAACTACACGGACGAAGTAAGTATTGGTTATCGTGATAAAAACTTTTCTGGTGACGATTTAGAAATTATTGCTCGTGTTATTCAGCCGCCAAATTGTTTAGAAGCACTTGTATCACCAAATGGTAATAAAATTGTTGTAACTGTAGAACGTGAATTTGTAACAGAAGTAGTTGGGGAAACGAAAATTTGTGTAAGTGTAAATCCTGAAGGCTGCGTAGAATCAGATGATGATTTCCAAATTGCTGATGATGAATTTGAAGAATTAGATCCGAACTTTATCGTTGATGCAGAAGAAGAGTAATAGAAAGCTAGGGAGAAGTTCTTCCTAGCTTTTTACTTTACATAAGTGGCGCTGAATGAACATGATTCTTTATGAAATATGTTATAATGAAGAAAGACTCCTGAAATAGGAGATAAGAGTGTCCGTGAAATGCGACATATATGAAAATAGATTATCATGTAAGAATTATGGAGGAAAAGTATGACTCAATATACGCCTATGATACAGCAATATTTAAAGGTTAAGGCAGATTATCAAGATGCCTTTTTATTTTTTCGCTTAGGCGATTTTTATGAAATGTTCTTTGAGGATGCTGTTAAAGCAGCCCATGAACTTGAAATTACATTAACGAGCCGAGATGGTGGTAGTAGTGAACGTATACCAATGTGCGGTGTACCATATCATGCGGCTAAAAACTATATTGAACAACTTGTTGAAAAAGGATATAAAGTAGCTGTTTGTGAGCAAGTAGAAGATCCGAAAACAGCTAAAGGTGTAGTACGTCGTGAAGTAGTACAATTAATTACGCCAGGAACGATGATGGAAGGGCGTACAATTGATGAGAAAGAAAACAACTTCTTAGCCGCATTAACACATTTTGAAGATGGATCATATGCATTAGCTTGTAACGACTTAACGACTGGACAAAATACAGTAACGTTACTGACTGGTTCAGTAGAAGATATTTTATTAGAAGTGTATGCAACTGGTTCGAAAGAAATTGTTGTTGATTCTTCATTTTCTAAAGATGAACTAAACAAGTTAACTGAAACATTGAAAATGACGATTTCGTATGAAGATGCAACGGCAATTCCGGAAGGATTAGAACATCTTGTGAAAAATGTTTCACAAGCAAAATTAATTAAAGCAGTTGGACGTTTATTTAACTATGTAATAAGAACGCAAAAACGTTCTTTAGATCATTTGCAACCAGTAGAAATTTATTATACGAATCAATTTATGAAAATTGATGTACATTCAAAGCGAAACTTAGAACTGACAGAAACACTTCGGACGAAAGAAAAAACAGGATCACTATTATGGTTATTGGACAAGACGAAAACAGCTATGGGTGGTCGTATGTTAAAACAGTGGATGGAACGTCCACTTATACAGAAAGAAAGAATTGAAGAGCGTTTAGAAATGGTTGAAACGTTTGTAAATGATTACTTCTTACGTGAAGATTTAAAAGAAAAGTTAAAAGAAGTATATGATTTAGAACGCTTAGCAGGAAAAGTTGCATTTGGTAACGTAAATGCAAGAGACTTATTACAATTAAGACGTTCATTACTTCAAGTGCCAGCTATTTTAGAAGCAATTAGTTTGTTAGATAACGCTTATGCATCGAGATTAATTCAAGGTGCAGATCCATGTGAAAGCTTAACAGAATTACTAGGAAGAAGTATTCAAGAAAACCCACCGCTTTCAATTAAAGATGGAGATATTATTAAAGATGGTTATAATGACAAGCTTGATCAATATCGTTACGTGAGTAAAAACGGGAAAACGTGGATTGCTGAGCTTGAAAAAAGAGAACGTGATATTACTGGAATTAAATCGTTAAAAATCGGATACAACCGTATTTTCGGTTACTACATTGAAGTAACGAAAGCGAATCTTGCAGCACTTCCAGAAGGTCGCTATGAACGTAAACAGACGCTTGCTAATGCTGAACGTTTCATTACAGATGAACTGAAAGAAAAAGAAACGTTAATCTTAGAAGCTGAAGAAAAAATTGTACAGCTAGAATACGATTTATTTACAGAACTTCGTGAAGAAGTAAAAGTATTTATTCCGAAATTACAACATTTAGCGAAAGTAATTAGTGAATTAGACGTACTGCAAAGTTTTGCGACAGTTAGTGAAGAAGAACAGTTTGTAAAACCTGTACTGACAACGAAGCGCGAAATCTTTATTAAAGATGGTCGTCATCCTGTCGTTGAAAAAGTATTGAACGGGAAATTGTATGTACCGAATGATTGTATTATGCCAGAGAATATGGATGTCTTTTTAATTACAGGGCCGAACATGTCTGGTAAAAGTACGTATATGAGACAATTAGCACTTGTAACGGTTATGTCGCAAATCGGTTGTTTCGTACCAGCAACAGAAGCAGTATTACCTGTATTTGATCAAATCTTTACGAGAATTGGTGCAGCGGATGATTTAATATCAGGTCAAAGTACATTTATGGTCGAAATGTTAGAAGCGAAAAATGCAATTGCAAACGCATCAGAAAGAAGTTTAATTTTATTCGATGAAATTGGACGCGGTACATCTACCTATGATGGTATGGCACTTGCACAAGCAATTATTGAACATATTCATGACCAAATTGGTGCAAAAACGTTATTCTCTACGCATTATCACGAGTTAACGGTGTTAGAAGAGAGTTTAGATCAACTGAAAAATGTACACGTTTCAGCAATTGAAGAGAATGGAAAAGTAGTATTCCTTCATAAAATTCAAGACGGGGCAGCAGATAAAAGTTACGGAATTCACGTTGCGCAACTTGCAGAGCTTCCAGATAGCTTAATCGCCCGCGCGAAAGAAGTGTTAGCACAGCTAGAAGGACAGGAAGAAATTATTATTCCAAAACGAGTAGAAGTGAAAGTACAAGAAGCTGCTCCAGAACCTGTAGTTGTAAAAGAGGAAATAGCAGAAATACAGGAAACGAAAGTAGAGACTGAAGAAGAATCGCAACTATCTTTCTTTGGAGGAGAACAGTCTTCGAAGAAACAAGACAAACCTCTGCTAGATCAAAAAGAAACAGCAGTATTGGCGCAAATTAAAAAAATCGATTTACTTGATATGACACCTTTAGAAGCGATGAACGAATTGTATCGCTTACAGAAAAAGTTAAAGAAAGGATGAGTAAGTAGATGGGGAAAATTCGCAAACTCGATGACCAACTCTCTAACTTAATTGCGGCAGGGGAAGTAGTAGAGCGCCCTGCTTCAGTCGTAAAAGAACTTGTGGAAAATTCTATCGATGCGAATAGTACATCTATTGAAATCCACTTAGAAGAAGCTGGGTTATCGAAAATTCGTATCATTGATAACGGTGATGGTATTGCAGAAGAAGACTGTATCGTCGCTTTTGAACGCCATGCGACGAGTAAAATTAAAGATGAAAACGATCTGTTTCGCATAAGAACACTCGGTTTCCGCGGTGAGGCATTGCCGAGTATTGCCTCTGTTAGTGAATTAGAATTAATTACTAGCACAGGTGATGCGCCTGGTACACACCTCATAATTAAAGGTGGAGACATTATAAAACAAGAGAAAACTGCGAGCCGAAAAGGAACAGATATTACAGTACAAAACTTATTCTTTAATACTCCAGCGCGTCTTAAATATATGAAAACCATTCATACGGAGCTCGGGAATATTACAGATATCGTGTATCGTATTGCAATGTCACATCCAGAAGTATCGTTAAAACTGTTTCATAATGAAAAGAAATTGCTTCATACATCAGGTAACGGTGATGTAAGACAAGTACTTGCATCGATTTACAGTATTCAAGTTGCGAAGAAGCTTGTTCCAATTGAAGCTGAATCTTTAGACTTTACAATTAAAGGCTATGTAACATTACCAGAAGTAACGAGAGCATCTCGTAATTATATGTCAACGATCGTAAATGGTCGTTACGTTCGAAACTTTGTACTAATGAAAGCAATTCAGCAAGGCTACCATACATTACTGCCAGTTGGCCGGTATCCAATTGGCTTCTTATCGATTGAAATGGATCCAATGCTAGTTGACGTTAACGTACATCCAGCGAAGTTAGAGGTTCGTTTTAGTAAAGAACAAGAATTGCTAAAGCTGATCGAAGAAACATTGCAAGCTGCATTTAAAAAAATACAGCTCATTCCAGATGCAGGCGTAACAACGAAGAAAAAAGAAAAAGACGAAAGTGTGCAAGAACAGTTCCAGTTTGAGCATGCGAAGCCGAAAGAACCATCTATGCCGGACATTGTTTTACCAACTGGCATGGATGCAAAACAAGAAGAACCGCAGGCTGTGAAACAACCACCACAACTGTGGCAACCGCCGAAACAAGAATGGCAACCACCACAGTCGCTCATAAGAGAAGAACAAAGTTGGCAACCATTCACTAAACCGATAATCGAAGAACCAATTCAAGAAGAGAAATCGTGGGACAGTAATGAAGAGGATTTTGAACTAGAGGAATTAGAAGAAGAAGTTCGGGAAATAAAAGAGATTGAAATGAACGGGAATGACTTACCACCGCTTTATCCAATTGGACAAATGCATGGAACATATATTTTCGCTCAAAATGATAAAGGCTTATATATGATTGACCAGCATGCCGCGCAGGAACGTATTAATTATGAATACTTCCGTGATAAAGTAGGAAGGGTAGCGCAAGAAGTACAAGAGTTACTTGTACCGTACCGTATTGATCTATCTCTTACTGAATTTTTACGTGTCGAAGAACAGTTAGAAGAACTAAAAAAAGTTGGGCTATTTTTAGAACAATTCGGCCATCAATCCTTTATCGTCCGCTCGCATCCAACATGGTTCCCGAAAGGACAAGAAACAGAAATTATCGATGAAATGATGGAGCAAGTTGTCAAACTAAAAAAAGTGGATATTAAAAAGTTACGTGAAGAAGCAGCCATCATGATGAGCTGTAAAGCATCCATTAAAGCGAATCAATATTTAACGAACGATCAAATATTTGCCTTACTGGAAGAATTACGTACAACAACAAACCCATACACATGCCCACACGGAAGACCGATTCTTGTGCATCATTCTACTTATGAGTTGGAGAAGATGTTTAAGAGGGTTATGTAGAGTGAATAAATTATATTTCAAAAGGGAGCAACATTTACTGTTGCTCCCTTTTCATATGTAGATTTAATAGTTAAACGAGAATATGGTGGAGTAATTTTACCGCTTATTTCTTGGTTGTGTTAGCTTAAATTTATCTATGTATAAAAAAGCGCTGTATACAGCACTTTTTAAAATGTGCATGAATTGTATCATTACTAACTAAATAACTATGCATGGTTGAATATTGCTTCTTATTTAGCTAATTGTTATAAAGATCTATACAATTACTTATTTTTATTATTATTAATTTTTTCAGTGTATAGAACTTGCTCTTTATAGTGCTTCTTAATTGGGAAGTTATGTGTACCTGTGCCGTTCTTGAATTTTTTATCAATGGGGTTCTTTAGAGGAACTGTTGTAGTTTCAGTAAATTCATATGGGTAATTTATTTTAGATTTATCTTCAAACATGAAAATGCCTCCTTTTAGGATCTCCTAAATTCTTTACTATAACATGATATGCATATAGATATTTTTTGGACTAGTTATTTATATAGGTTAATGGAATTTAATTACATAACTACTGAAACATTTTAAAGGAAAACAATTTGAGAAAGAAATGCTATGAATAGCTGTTGGCTCCTATTGTTGTTTTTTTTTGTTTGACAGCACAGTTAATTATGTATATAAATTCAATATAGATTGTTTTTATAATATGGTTTATATGGGGTTTTCTTGATAATATAATGTGGAATATTATAGTGTTATTAGGTTATTAGGAACATTTAATGCTGTTTCATAACTGAAAGGTAATTGAAAAAAAACTGAAACTTTTCTCATAAAAATTCAATCTAACTTGAAAAATGAAAGGAAAATGAAATTTTCCAAAAGATATTCTTTGTTAAGATAAAAAGCATACATACAAAAAGTATTGACATATCTTAAAAATGTATTTTCAAGATATAGTGGGGGAAAAGATGAGATTAGAAAAACAATTAATAAAAAAGATGTATTATGAAACATTCCTAATGGAGAATGAAACAAAACCAACTCTTGACGTACTTGGACAAGCTTATGTAAACGAAGAAAAAAATGAGATTTCTGATGGGTCTTATATTCGTTTTGCACAAGGTGAATTTTATTATCGTCATCAAGATTTTGAAGCAGCTATTTTTAAATGGGAGAAGGTTAGTAATGAATTAGCACCATGGGCACAAAAAAATATTGCGGATGCTTATTTCGAACTGAATCAGTTATCATTTGCTGAAAATATTTATACTTCTATTACTACTGATAATAAAATATTGATGACCGAAATTAGACTACAATTACTTTCTCTTTACATTGAGCAAAATAATTTTGACTCAGCTTTCGGTGTTATTAAAGAAGCAGTTTCTTTAAATCCTGATTATCCGAATGTCACAAAAATTGCCCGTTCCTTTTATGAGGAACAGCAAGATTTTGATAGTGCAGTAGAGCTTGCTGTGAATGAGTTAATTCGCATAGAATCGTATCCTTGGTTTGAGGTGTTAAAAGGATATATCGATAAAGGGTTTACTAAACATATTTCACCAGACTATTTTTATGATGCATTAGCTACATTAAATAATGTAGATCAAGTACAATTTACGCAAATGGTTTCATCACTCTGGAACAGTTATAAAAATGAAAAAAATTACTTATTGTGGCTTAACACAATAAATGAATTTTTCTTACATATTGAAATACATTCGTCCGATATATGGAACAAAGTTTCTGCTCTTTACGAAGAAACGTACTTTGCATTAATTCAAGGTCAATATACGCTTAGACAATTAAACGATATCATACCAAATCTGTTAGCAAATTGGTTAAAGGTAGTCAATCCATCTTATGCTGTATTTCCATCTGCAGCTGTATTGGCATGGGATGAGATTTTCCCTTCCAAAATAGATTCAGCAAATATAGAACATGCGAAAAACTTACTGTCACATTCTATTAATCATGTAAATGGCTTAGAGTACAGCTTACACCTTTTTGAATCTATTACACAGTGGGCACAAAAGCAGAATATAGAAATAGGTCACCGATTTAAATGGTTAGTTGACGAGCTCGCAGATTTAAGAACAAATCGTATTTTAGTAACGGGAACTTCAGGGAACGGAAAAACTACATTTATTAACTCTATATTAGGAGAAAATATATTAGAAAAATCAATTTCAAATGTAGTAGTTTTAAAAAATGATGCTCATATAGAAATAAACGCTATAACAGACTCAGCAATTACAACAACGGAAGATGTCTCTGATTACCATAATATGATGTCTCAGCACCATCAAACATATAGAGATAGAGCGTGTGTTGAATTTAAATTACCATGCAGATTTTTAAATGAAAATAAACTTACATTTGTAGTGACACCTGGCTTTAATAGGAATAACGACACTAGAGATGAGATATTCGAATATTTAAATTCTGTAGACGAATTACTGTTCGTATTGAATGCGGATTCACCTTTTACTGATAAAGAACGTGACATTCTATTAAGTATTCAAGAACATACGCCAAATTTACAAATTCATTTCTTATTAAATAAAATCGATAACATTTACAGTGAAGCAGAAGTGAAAAGGGTATTACATGATACGGCAACGAGAATAAACACATATTTCCCGTATGCGAGAATTTTCCCTTATTCCTCGTTATATACAAGTAGTCAACAATTAAATGATTTAACTGAGTTTATTCATTTTAACTTTAATCATAAAAATATCGATGCAGAACGTACTGAAAAGTTATTATTTTTCATTCGAAAAACAATTACATATCTTTTGGATAAACGTGTTGAGAAAGAAAATAATCTGGTGGATGCTATTAATTGGAATGAAGATATGCTAGTGAAACTAAACGGTAGCATTAATAACCTTACTACATTTGAGAGGGAAAAAATTCATTTCATTACACAATCATATCGTTCAATGAAGACTGAAATTACAAATGATCTTACTGAAAATATTCCGAAGATATTAAAGAGCTGTTCTAATTTAATTAGTGAAGAAAGTGATTTCGGGCACATGGATACGGAACTAAATAAAGCAATGAATGAAAGAGTGCATAAATATTTAGAACAAACTGTGTTACCTAATCTGGCTCTTTCTATGCAAAATTGGATTGCAACTTCTAATAATGAGCTTCTTCAAAGTCAAACGTATTTAGAAGAACTTAGTGAAGGGCTTAATTCACTATTTGGAGAAAATAGAATACAGTTAGAATGTGACTTTAAAGTGCTTGATGACTGGCGCAGAGATACTGACAGGATGACGACTAGAATACAAATGGATGAAGTAAATATTTTACGTCGATTTACGCCAGCACAATTTTTACTGAAAAGTGCCGGTAAATTGTTTGGAGTTCTTCCTAAAAATAAATCTATGCTATATAACAAATACAAACAGTATGTAGAAAATGAAGATTATACTGAAGTAACGGCTTCTATTATGAAGAAATTTTTCTTGCAATTTGAGCTGTTTGAAAACACACAAGAGCGAGATATTAATATATTCTTTAGGAATCCATTTAACTCTTTAAAGCAAGCTGTAGAAAACACGCATTTAGAAATACAAGAAAAACAAGAGATATTACATAAGATGAAATCAAATCCTGAAATCTATCATGATTCTATCATGCTCTTTGAATTGAGATTGCGTCAATGTGAAGTAATTTTAAATATAGGTAATGATAATACCTATACGGATGTAGCTTTAGAAACAAGCGTAGAATAAAAGTAAAAGGGAGCAACTGTAATAAGTTGCTCCTTTTTCATATATAGATTATTTTTCTGTTTCTTTAATTTTAGTTTGTACTTCGCCAGTTTTAATTTTATTGCTTTCTGAGAAGCGTAATAAATCGCCTTCAATAATTTTGTCAGACATTCGTAATTCATTTTGGGCACGTTTAATGAGGGCTTGAGCTTCTTTTTTTGGTAAATCTACAATTTCACCTGTTATACGGTCGTAGAAAGTGTTGTTTTTGTATGCATACTTATCTGTAACGAAGCTACCATCACGTAAAACAACAAAGCCAGTATATTCATCTGAAAACATATCATGGCCAAAACGAATATCATTCGTAGAATCAACACCTAATAAATTTAGAATAGTAGGTTTCATATCGATTTGTCCAGTAGGCTTTGAAATAGTTTGACCTTCTGTTTGTCCAGGAATATGAATATATAAAGGTGTACGTTGTAAATTTAAAGTATCAAATTCTGTTATTTGATCTTTTTCTAAAAACTGTGCCATTGCACGATTATGTTTTTCGGAAATACCATAATGATCACCGTATAACACAATAATAGAATCATCGTAAAGCCCCTCGGCCTTTAGACGTTCAATAAATTTTTTAATTGATTCGTCTAAGTAACGTGCTGTTACGATGTAACGATCAAATACGCCATTACCAGAGTTGTATGGTTCAATGAATTTTGTATCTTCATCATACGTAAATGGATAATGGTTTGTTAAAGTAAGGAAACGAGCATAGAATGGTTGATTAACAGTTTTTAATATATCTACTGATTGATCAAAGTATTCGATATCTTTTAATCCCCAATTTAAATTTGTTTCTGGTGTAATTTTGTAATCAAGCTCATTATAGTAACGATCATAACCAAGAGCAGAGTACATGATATTACGATTCCAAAATGTTGCGTTATTCGCATGAAATACAGAAGTGAAATAACCTTGCTGACGTAAAATTTCTGGAGTTGCAGTATAATCATTGTTACCGTGTGTAAAGAATACAGCTCCTCGATTTAATGGATACAACGACGTATCGATTAGAAATTCAGAATCAGATGTTTTCCCTTGACCAGTTTGATGGAAAAAGTTATCAAAGTAATAACTTTCATTTATGAATTCATTTAGGAATGGTGTAACTTCTTGCCCGTTCACTGATGCGCCTATTAAGAAGGTCTGCAAGGATTCAAGAGTGACGACAATTACGTTTTTTCCTTTCGCTGCACCAAACATATTAGGGTTTGGCTCGCTTTGATTTGCTTTTACGTAGTTTTCAATTTCTTGTAATTTACTACTATCAGCAAGTGCTTTTTGTGACCCAGCTTTTACTTGCAGTGTTAAGTCATATACTTGGTGAGTATATAAGCCTAAATTTTTGACAAGCATGACTCGGTCGAATGATCTTGTTAATAATTCAGGGCGCTCTTTTTCTGCAAGATGTAGATTCGCAAAGAATACACCAATCGTTAAAAGAAAGTATAACAAGCGCGTAGAATGAGTTACACGTTCTGTTTTAAAGACCAATGATTTCTTTTTTAATAAAATAAAGAAGAAAACAATGTCTACGAATGCGAGTATAATTTTGTAGTTTAATATTTCTATAATACTGCCGCCTAATTGGCCGAAGTTTGAGGTTTGTCCAAGTACTGGTAATGTAACGAAATCACTATAAAAATCATAGAACATTACATTTCCAACAAGCACGATTGTTAATAAGAAATTAATACAGAGCGCTATATAATTTCGCTTTTCACCAGTTGCAAATAATGCTAATCCAACAAATGCTAATGATGCGGCTAGAGGGCTAATAAACAAAATAAGCTCTTGCGTTGAAGACTCGATTTTTAAATCAAAACTGAATCGCGTAATAAGATATGTTTTTAACCATACCGCTAAAGCCATTATTATAACAAAACTTATATTTTGCATTTGTAAATTTATTTTGTTCTTCATTTTTACACCTTCTTTATATAATTTATTTAACTAAAGTTATATATTATGTTTTTATAACTATTAGAGTGTAATGAACCATTTAGACTTTGTTTTCTAAAGGGAATAATTTGAAGTATTCATATATATACAATGGGGATTTTTAAAGCGTAGTAGCATAAATATAACTCTTTTTGAGAAACGGGCAGAACAAGTCATAGTTGTAGTGAAATTGACTTATAGACATCCTACCATATTAAACACTATGATGATGTTACAAAATATCGAACAAATAAAAGTGAAAATGGATAGAGACTTTTAAAACTGTTGACATTCAATTTATTAGAATTGAATGTCAATCGTTTTAAATATACAGTTATATTACATATGTATTTTGTAAAATCCCGATTTTTTGTCGGTTAATTATTAGCAGGGAAGGATAGGGGGGTTATTAATATAATTTTACTATATGTAAGTAAAGTGTTTTGAAATTGAAAATATTTGACTGACATTTTAATGATAGAAATTAAATGTCAGATAAGTACTTTCCAACATACAGACCACTTGCAGCTGCTTGAGATAATGAATGCGTAACGCCTGAACAATCTCCAATTAAAAATAGCCCATGTATACTAGTTTCAAAATGATTATTAATTTTTATCGTAGGAGCATAGAACTTTCCATCAATTCCATATAGTAAAGTATGTTGATCAATAGGTTCTTGTATAAATTGTTCTAAACGTAATAAAAATTCTTTGAGCCCTTCAATATATAATTGAGGAATTTCTTGATTCAAATCTCCATAATCCCCCTGTAGTGTAGGCTGTATACGGCTATGTTCCATGCTGTTTTCCGCCGTAGGTTGTTTCTTTAGTAAGTCCTCTAAGCGCTGTATAACAATCCGATCTCGTCCTTGGTTAATGCCTTTAATAATTGAACTTGCGTATACATTTGCTTCTTTGAGAGTTGGAAAATAGCTAGGAATAAATAAAGTGAAATTTAAATTAGAAGTGCCAGTTCCTTGCTCTCGAAAATTTTGACCGTCAGGCATAACTAAACCTTCTTCGTACTTTCGAATGATGCGTCCTTTTGGATTCATACAGTAAGTAGTTGCTGTGAAATGCTCACCTTGATAAGAAAGTTTTGTTTCAAAAGTATCTTTTAATATAGAACGTAATTGATGTTCTTTCATTTCTACTCTAATTCCTAAATCTACACGTGTTTGCTCCTGAGAAATATTTAGGGAACTGCACATTTCTTTTAACCAATCGGCCCCAGAGCGCCCAGTTGCAAATACTAGTTGCTTAGTTTGAACTGTTCCTTGATTTGTATCTATTGTAAAATGATCTTCCTGTTTCAGAATATGTTGTACATCTATATGAAATTGGATCTTTATTTTCGTCAGTAAAAATTCATAGAGCTGCTGAAAAATGTTACTGGAAAGTGTAGTACCAAGATGTCTTACTTCTGTTGTTAGCATTTGTAAACCACACGCTTCAGCTCTCTTAGTGAGACTTGAATTTTCAGTAGAATATTTTGAAACCGAACTTCCACCAAACTGACATAGAATTTCATCTACTTCAGCCATGAGTTGTAAAAAACCCTCTTTACCGACTTTTTTCTCAAGTTCTCCGCCAAATCCGTTTGTATAATTAAATTTCCCTTCAGATTTGCCTAAACCACCAAACCCGAAATATTTATCACATGTAGTACAATTACACACTTTTCCTTCGTCTAAAGGACAATGGCGATCTTCTAGCGCTTTACCTTTATCAAGAATTAAAACTTTTTTGTTACTTTTAGCTAGTGAATAAGCCATAAAAATGCTACTTACTCCAGCGCCGATAATCGTAACATCATACATATTCTTCCACCTGCTAACGAATAGTTTGTTTTTTATTTTTCTAGTGTATAACAATTTTATGAAGTTAAGAAATAGCTTTTATTAATAAAGTGGGAGTTTTTGAACTTGATGCTTTATTAATTTCTACGAGTGGTGGAGTAAATACAAAAATTTTTATTTGAAAGAAGAAACAGTTTAAAAAATAACTATGTCATATGATTAATAACATCTTACATAGAAAAAAACAGACCTTTTAAGTGAAGAGGTCTGTTAATGATTTTAAATTTTATTTAGCAAACACATGATTACCAATTACTGCTACTGTTTGACGTGTCGTAATCCACTTGTCCGTTGATGTTTTTGGATTGTAGAAATAAATCCAGTCTGAATCTACTCCATTTGTGGAGATAGCCTCTTCTACAGCCATTTTTGCTTCTGCACTTGCAGGTTGATTAATTCTTCCATCTGTAACAGGAGTAAATGCATATCCGTATTTAATAGGTTCATAAATAACGCCTGTTATTGTATTTGGAAAACCTTTTGCATTTACACGATTTAGTATAACTTTGGCTACTGCTACTTTTCCTTTATAGGATTCGCCACCTGCTTCAGCGGTAACTAAGCGTGCCATTAAGTCTTTTTCTTTTTGTGAAATACTTGAGTTGATTTTTAAATGTTGTCCTGTATAAAGCTTGTTTCCGACTGTATTGTTCATTTGTTTTATAGATTGGACAGTGACATTGTAACGCTTTGCTATCGTTTCTAATGAATCTCCCGGTTGTACTTGATAAATAATTTGTTCAGAAATGTTCGCAGGCTTGGCATTTTGAGGAACATTGATTTCATTTGATTTCACGGACCCTGGAATATGTAACTGTTCGCCAATAAAGGTTTTATCGTTTCCTTTATTATTAGCCTGTTTAATGGATTGTATTGAAACTCCGTATTGTTTACTAATGCCCCAAAGTGTATCGTTCTTTTTTACTGTATGAATGGTAGAAGCTTCAGCTGTACTTTGACTACATACGAATGTAATTGCGGCCGCAGATAAAGGAATTATATGTTTTATTTTTAGTAATTTCATTGTAAATCCTCCTAAGAAAAAATTAAGGTGAAACGATTAAGTAATGTAGTTTGAAATGTGTATATGCGTAATATATTAATGTAAGTATATTAGCACATATAAAATAAATAATCACTATAAGTTTCATATTCGTTTAGTGTAGAGTCAGAATATGAAATATTGCATATGAAAATACATTGAAGTTCATATTTCTGATTACTATAATCTATTTAGTAGAAAGGGAATACGTTATAGAATTAATCATTATAGATTAATATAATGATTAATAATTATTAATAGGAGGATTGATGTAATGAAAATATTTCAAAAAATGTGTGCGTCAACTGTAATCATTACAACACTTTTAGGAACAGGAGGCACTATCAATAGTGTATATGCTGATTCTATAGAACAGCAGAGTAAATTAGGGATAGAACAAGAAACAGATAAGCAAATCATTGTAAAATTTAAAGCGGATTTGGATTTGCCATATGAAGATGGTATTGAAAAACAAATACAATCTCAAACGAATGATAAAATAATAAAAGATCTTTTGACAGAATATCCAGATGTAACATTTACTCGTTTATTCACATCTGTAAGCCCGGAACAAATACAAAACCTTGAAGTGAAAGCACCTAATCATGTATCTACAAGTCTATTAAACTACTATATTCTTCAAAATCAAAATAGTGGGTATGAAGAAGAAATAGTAGATAAGTTAAAGGCATCTTCTTTAATAGAAGATGCGTATATGAAGAAACAAGAGAAAATAATGCCACCTGAAGTGCAATCATCAAGTGTAGCTCTTAATCCTAATAACAATCCTAGATTTAAAAAACAAGGTTATCTTGAAGCAGCCCCATACGGTATTAATGCGCCTTTCGCCTGGGGAATTCAAGGCGGTAATGGAAATGGTATTACTTTTGTTGATATGGAATACGGATGGCTATTAAATCATGAGGATTTATTACATCAAAATATTGAATTAATGTCTGGAAGAAATATAGATCAGCATGTCGGTCATGGGACGTCTGTACTAGGAATTGTATCCTCTGAGGACAATGAAGTCGGGAATATTGGGATTGCGCCAAAAGCGAAAGCAAAGGTTATCTCTCAAATAAGAGATAACGGACAGTATAATACGGCTGATGCAATATTAAGCGCTGTAAATCAGTTAGAAGCTGGGGATGTTTTATTATTAGAGGCGCAAGCATCCTTTGATGGATATGGTGATAAATATTTACCTGTTGAAGTACAACCAGATATTTTTGATGCAATTCGTGCTGGTACAGATAAAGGGATTGTAATTATAGAGGCTGGAGCAAATGGGTGGAATGATTTAGACCAGTTCAAAGATAGAAAAGGTAAGCAAGTCTTAAATCGTAATAGTAAAGATTTTAAAGATTCGGGTGCAATTATGGTAGGCGCTGGCTCTTCATCTTTCCCTCATGAACGTATGTGGTTTTCGAATTATGGAAGCCGTATTGATGTGTACGGATGGGGAGAAAATGTAGATACAACTACAGCTGAACAAAGTAGAAGTGCTGTAAATCTATATACTTCAAGCTTTAGCGGAACATCTAGTGCCTCGCCAATTATTGCTGGGGCAGCGACTTTAGTACAAAGCATTGCTAAAGAAAATTTAGGACAACCATATAGACCTAGTGAACTAAGAGCAATATTAAGCAACCAGAGCACAGGAACAAAATCTAAAGATCCATATGCAGATAAAATTGGTGTTTTACCAGATTTGAAGTCTATACTAGTAAACTTAGGCTATGAACAAAGAAAACCAAACGGTGGGAATGAATTACAAGTAACAGAAAATGAACCAAATAATGAGCCTAGACAGGCAAATAAAGTTAACTTTCATACACCGGTGAAAGGAATGCTACATAATAGTGATAGAGTAGATGTATTTACTTTCCAAATTGACTCGCCGGAAAATATTAATATTTCTCTACTAAATGAACAAAATATCGGAATGACATGGGTACTTCATCATGAATCAGATTTAAATAACTATGTAGCATATGGTGAAAATGAAGGCAATGTAGTTAAAGGAACTTATAATGCAAAGCCAGGTAAATATTATTTATACGTCTATAAATATGAGAATAAAGATGGTTCATACGTATTGAACATAAAATAAGTAAAAGGAACTTCAGATGAAGTTCCTTTAAATTTTTCTAATTTAGTATATGTGAATGATTTTTTAACTTTACTTCTATGCAATATTTCATATTGATGAAATGTTATTTATTTTTTCTGAACTAGCTTATATTATATTCAATAAGTTTGATATAAAAACAGAAAAAGAGAGGGATAATAATGAGCAATAAGAAGTTAATTTTGAAATTATTCATATGTAGTACAATATTTATCACATTTGTATTTGCTTTACATGATAAGCAAGTAGTTGCAGCTAGCTCTGTTAATGAGCTTGAAAATTGGTCGAAATGGATGCAACCTATACCTGATAATATCCCGTTAGCACGAATTTCAATTCCAGGAACACACGATAGTGGGACGTTCAAGTTGCAAAATCCGATTAAGCAAGTATGGGGAATGACGCAAGAATATGATTTTCGCTATCAAATGGACCATGGAGCTCGCATTTTTGATATAAGAGGACGTTTAACAGATGATAATACGATAGTTCTTCATCATGGGCCATTATATCTTTATGTAACACTGCATGAATTCATAAACGAAGCGAAACAATTTTTAAGAGATAACCCGAGTGAAACGATTATTATGTCTTTAAAAAAAGAGTATGAGGATATGAAAGGGGCAGAAGATTCATTTAGTAGTACGTTTGAAAAAAATTATTTTGTTGATCCTATCTTTTTAAAAACAGAAGGAAATATAAAACTTGGAGATGCTCGTGGGAAAATTGTACTACTAAAAAGATATAGTGGTAGTAATGAATCTGGAGGATATAATAATTTTTATTGGCCAGATAATGAGACGTTTACCACAACTGTAAATCAAAATGTAAATGTAACAGTACAAGATAAATATAAAGTGAGTTATGATGAGAAAGTAAAATCTATTAAAGATACAATGAATGAAACGATGAACAATAGCGAGGATTTAAATCATCTATATATAAATTTTACAAGCTTGTCTTCTGGTGGTACAGCATGGAATAGTCCATATTACTATGCCTCTTATATAAATCCTGAAATTGCAAACCATATAAAACAAAAGAATCCTGCGAGAGTAGGCTGGGTAATTCAAGACTACATAAATGAAAAGTGGTCACCATTATTGTATCAAGAAGTTATAAGAGCGAATAAGTCACTAATAAAAGAATAAAGATGATGAGAGTGAGAAGCGATAAAATATATCGCTTCTTATTTCTTTTCCAATAACCAACAATATAAATTGTACTTTTATAATAGAAAAAAATAAAAACATAAGATATAATCATACATATAAAATTTGTACCTATAAATTTTATATGTATGATTGAATTTGATTTGTTGTAATGAAATGGAGGTATATACTATGAAGTTTCCACATGATTTTTTATTCGGAGCTGCTTCAGCTTCTTATCAAGTAGAAGGTGCATGGAATGAAGATGGAAAAGGTGTTACGAATTGGGACGAGTTTTCAAAAATTCCTGGCAAAACATACAATGGAACAAATGGTGATGTAGCTGTTGATCATTATCATCGATATAAGGAAGATGTTCGCTTAATGGCTGAGATGGGATTAGAATCGTATCGTTTTTCTATTTCTTGGGCGAGAATATTGCCGACTGGAGATGGAAAGGTAAATGAAAAAGGGATTGAATTTTATAACAACTTAATTGATGAATGTTTAAAATACGGGATTGTGCCGTTTGTCACTTTATATCATTGGGATTTACCATTACCGTTAGAAAAAGATGGTGGATGGACGAATAAAAGAACAGCAGAGGCTTTCGTAAAATATGCAGAAACTTGTTTTAAGGCATTTGGTGACAGAGTTAAGCATTGGATTACTTTTAATGAGACCGTAATGTTTTGTGGATTAGGTTATTTAAAAGGTGCACATCCACCAGGAATACAAAATGATGTTCCAAAGTATTTTCAAGCGACTCATTATGTATTTTATGCACACGCGAAAACAGTTGCGGTGTACAAGCAGCTGAAACAATATGGTGAGATTGGGATTACACATGTTTTCTTACCAGCTTATAGTGTGGATGATCAAAAAGAAAATATACAAGCAGCAAATCATGCGAATGAATATGAAACGTATTGGTATTATGATCCAATTTTAAAAGGCGAGTATCCGTCTTATGTTGTACAACAATTAAAGGAAAAAGGATGGACTCCTAATTGGACGGTTGAAGAATTAGAAATCATTAAACAAAATGCAGAAGAAAATGATTTTATTGGCTTGAATTATTATCAACCAATACGAGTAGAAAGATACGATATGGATATAAAGAGTGAGGAACACTCTCGAGAAAACTCAACGCTTGCTCCAGGTAACCCTTCTTTTGATGGTTTTTATCGAACAGTTAAAATGGATGATAAAACATATACAAAATGGGGATGGGAAATATCTCCCGAAGGTTTCTTAGAGGGATTGCATATGTTGAAAGCGCGTTACGGTGACATAAAGATGTATGTAACGGAAAATGGACTTGGTGATGAAGATCCAATCATTGACGGAGAAATTGTAGATGTTCCGAGAATTAAATTTATTGAAGCACATTTAAAAGTAATGAAGCGTGCAATTGAAGAGGGAATTAACTTAAAAGGTTATTATGCATGGTCAGTGATTGATCTTTTAAGTTGGTTAAATGGATATAAAAAGCAATATGGCTTTATTTTTGTCGATCATAATGATAACTTAAAACGTAAGAAGAAACTTTCGTTTCATTGGTATAAACGTGTGATCGAAACGAGAGGGGAAGAGTTATAACAGATAAAAGCGTATTTTAGGAGAAAGTGTATGAGTGCAAAGTATAAACAAATTGCAGATGTGTTAGAGCAAAACATTCGAGATGGGCTTTTTAATGAAACGAAAAAACTACCTACAGAAGAAGCGTTGATGAATCGATTTGAAGTAAGCCGTAATACGATACGTAAAGTAATTAGTCAGCTTGTGAATAGAGGTTATATTTTTCAAGTGCAAGGTAGTGGCATGTTTTTACGCGAAACTTCTGTAACAGATTACATTAATTTAGGAAGTTTACGTGGATTAACGAAAAATCTTGTTTCACAAAATATTGAAACGAAAGTGTTAGAGCTGGAAGTAATAGATGCGGACGAAGAGATAGCAAAGCGGATGCAATGCGAAGCTGGAACTAGGTTGTATTTTTTGAAGCGCTTAAGAATTGTAGATGCTAAACCATTCTCTATTGAAGTAAGTTATTTCAAAAAGGATATTATTCCATATTTGAACGAAGAAATAGCATTAAGCTCTGTATACAGTTATTTCATTGAAGATTTACGATTAAATATTGGTTTTGCTGATAAAGTTATTAGTTGTGAAAAAGTAAATAAAGAAAATGCACAGCTTTTAGAATTAAATGAAGGTGATCCGGCGCTTCTTATTGAAAATACAGTGTATCTTGTAAATGGAACAATTTTTGAGTTATCTCAGTCGATGTTTCATTATGAAAAGGCGAAACTTTTAAATCAAATTAATTTTAAATGAAAAATTATCGTGTGAAAAAAGCAACTGGTCCTAAGTGATCAGTTGCTTTTTATTTTTTAAGTGGATGAGCAAAAAAACATGAAAGTGGTTGGTCCGCTTTTTGCAAACATCTATTATGATAAGAGAAGAAAGGTAGTATGTTATCGACGTTTTAAAGAGGAAGGTTTTTATGTAAGTTCTTTAATTAAAATAGATGGGTCTTAGAGAGGTGAAAAGACAATGAGTTTTGCAATTTCACTAGTCGTTATTATTGTAATTGTATCGCTATTTGGGACTGTACTAGTTGCAAGAAACGTGGAGGAGAATTACGGTAAGTCTACAAAAAGAAATGTGAAAAACTTATCTGCAATCTATATTCTTCTTCTTTTTGTTCTACTGGCCGGGGTAACATGGTACGCGGTAATGATTTAATAGTTTGTAAAAGAATTGAAATGAGAGTATGAAGTTGGAATTTCAGAAGCTATTGAGTAATCAGAAAGAGAACCATTTTGGATATATCCATTTACGGATAAGAAAATGTGACTAATTAATACTATTTTTACGGTGAATACTGTTAGTAAAAAATGAGGATAGTTCGTTTTGAAAGGAGGAAACTAGATGGAATGGAAACCAAATCGTGCAGATAAGACACCTGTATATAAACAAATTGCGGATTATATTGAAAGAGGCATTTCTTCAGGTGAATTTCCTTCTGATAGTAAGTTACCTTCTGAGCGTATGTTAGCAAAGGAATTACAGGTGAACCGGAGTACAATAGTAGCTGCGTATGAAGAATTAAAATCACTTGGAGTAGTAGAACGGCAAAAGGGAAGCGGAACACGGGTCAATACAGACATATGGGGTGTCTCACATAAACGAATACCGAACTGGGGTAGGTACGTGGAGGATGGATCGTTCTTACCTAACGTACCACTCGTTCAACAAATTCGAACGGAAACACAAAAAGATGATTTAATTAATTTAGCAAGCGGTGAACTGTCACCAGAATTAATTCCAAGTGATAGATTTCGAACAATTTTGTCGGAGAAAACATTTATGGAAAACCTCGGTTATGATCATCCACTTGGAAATGAGATGTTGAGAAAAACAATTGCAGCACATGTTCAGCAATATAAACAAATTGAAGCAGATTCAAGCTCTATTCTTATTACGTCAGGAGCACAACAGGCGCTTAATCTTATCGTTCAATGTTTATTAAAACCTGGTGATGCGATCGCGATTGAAGATCCTTCGTATTGTTTTTCGCTTCCAATGTTTAAATCGGCCGGTTTAAACATATTTCATTTACCTGTTGATGAGCATGGAATGAATCCAGATGACTTAATCGATTTGCACAAAAAGCATCGCATTCGTATGGTGTTTTTGAATCCAGATTATCAGAATCCGACGGGGACTGTGCTTTCATTAGCGAGACGTAAAAAAATTTTAGAACTGTCTTCTGAGTTCGGTATACCAATTGTAGAAGATGATCCGTATAGTTTAATCTCTTTTAATGGAGAAGTGAACCCGACATTAAAATCAATGGACCAAAATGGAAATGTTCTTTATATAAGTTCATTATCAAAAATTGTTGCATCAGGATTACGTATTGGATGGATAATTGGTCCTACACGTGTAATTGAGCGTTTAGCAGATGCAAAGCAACAAGTTGATTTTGGCCATAGTGTATTTACGCAGTGGGTAGCAAATCAATTTTTAGAATCAAAGGATTTCCATAAACATATTACGATACTTCGTGGACAATTGAAGCAAAGAAGAGATGTATTAATTGCAGAGCTTGAAGGAACATTGGGAGACCGAGTTGAATGTTTCGTGCCAGAGGGTGGAATACATGTATGGTGTAAAGTGAAAGGAAAGTTTGATGAATATCACTTATTAGGTGAATCTATACAGAATGGTGTCGCATTTGTTCCGGGCAGTGTTTTAGGTTCGAAAAATGAATATATACGATTTACGTTTGGTAGAGCGAATATAGAACAAATTCAACTTGGAATTAAACGGTTTGCCGACACGCTAAATGAGATTTCATAATATGGATGTGTGATAGTGAAATGAGGGAAAGAAATGAAGTACGTGACGCTTTTACTTCAAGTAGGCGTGCTATATGTATTTAGCCTAGTGGGTACGTGGATTCAAGGAGTATTCCATCTATCAATGCCAGGAAGTTTAATAGGGATGTTAATACTGTTCCTGCTCCTTTCCACTCGCGTTTTACCGTTAAAATGGTTTGAGTTAGGTGCGGAAAAGTTAATCGTATTTTTACCGTTATTTTTAATCCCTTCGACAACAGGGCTCATGGAATACGGGTCTTTTCTTTTCAGTAAGGAGAGTATTATATTCCTTTTAGTAGTTGCAAGTACTGTAGTAACTTTGATTGTTTCAGGGTATATAAGTCAATTATTAATAACAACAAAAAAATAAAATCGACAAGGTGCACGATTCAAATGGTCTTAATTATTATTACTGTAGCAATTTATTTCTTGGCGACAAAGCTATATAAAAAATTTACGTTTGCATTTACGTTACCGGTGTTAACAGTTACGGCAATTATGATTTGTTTATTTTTCATTTTTGGTATTTCTCATCATGAGTATAGGGAAAATGGAGGAGACATTCTTTCAAGCTTATTGAGCCCTGCAATTGTAGCATTAGCCATACCTCTATTTAAAGAGCGAAAGATACTTATGAAAAATTTTTTATCGATACTTATTGGAGTAGTGATAGGTATAGTGGCTGTAACGAGTATGAATGTAGTGATTGGCGGAATTTTAAATATAGATAAGGAACTTATATTAACTACTTTACCACAGTTAGCAACGATGCCTATTGCCCTATCATTAGCGGATCAAATTGGTGGTATTCCATCTATGACTTCTAGTTTTGTAGTTGTTGCAGGAATAACAGGCGCTATTATCGGACCAACAGTACTTAAGTTTTTCAGTATAACAAGTACGATTGGAAAAGGAGTTGGAATGGGCTGTGCATCACATATTATCGGTGTGAGCCGTCTCGTGAAGGAAGGCGAGAAAGAGGCGACAATCGGTTCGGTAACGATGATTGTAACTGGAATACTCATTAGTATACTAATACCGTATGGAACGAAATTTATTTTTTAAATGTAATGGAGATGATAACAATGACAACATGGTTTATAGTTACATTATTTGTTTTTGGAGCTATTAAAGTATTAGTTTCTAGCATGCCCACTTCTGTTGTGGAATCAATTATTAGTAAATTTGAATTGCATCAAAAGCTTGAGGCGGAAAATACTTCTATATCGATAGATGGAAAAAATATAGAGGGAGAAATGAAACTACAAGTTATTCATGAATTTAATGAGGCTTTGTTTTTAGATAAACATTATTTCCCGCCGCACGGAGAAGGGACACCCATAGTCATTGATACGAAGAAAGGGAATAAAGAGATTAGATTTTCGCTATATAGCTATGAAGAACATGTTGATGTCATTAAGCAATATAAGAAGAAAGTCGTTGCCTATCGTTTACGCTCTAAAAGCCTTCAAACATTGGCACCATTAGCAATAACGGAAGAGTATGCTTAAGAAGGGACCTATAATGGTCTCTTTATTTTTTTATCCAATTATATACGTTCCAAATAAAAGAATGAAAAATCATATAACCAAATAAAGAATATGTATGGTTCCAATTCGCGTTATGTACAAATAAACCTAAACTTTCAGCAATCTGTTCAAAAAGGCTAGCACAAATACCGATTGAAATAATAAATAAAATTCTAGAAACTTTAGATAATTTTTTTGAAATGTGTATAAAGATAACTGTTAAAATCGGCAGTACGAACAATGTAAAAGCTATATTAACCGAAAATGTGGATGAGAAGGGCCTAGCCGGAAAGGAATATATTTGTTTATGAACAAAAAAGGCATCTAAGCAAGTTCCAATAATAGAAGAGAGAAAGATTGTAACTACTAATGCTAGAAACTCATTCTTCTTCTCGGAGGAGGACATTTTTCTTTGCGAGAATGGCGAGTTCAATTTTTTCGAGTGTTTTGCAGTAGTCTTCTGTAATTTGTCCATTTATATTTTCCTCCTTATCAACTAAGTAATTTACAACTTGCCAATCGGTAAACCAATCTTCACTGTCAACTTCTTCATGCTTCATATCTCGCCATGCATAGATGAGTGCAGGGCTGTATATGCGATAAGCGCCATTTCGTAACTGGCATTTCTTTATTCGGCGCTTATAAAACTCACGGGAAAAAGATTCATTTACACTTGAAAATAAATGGGGCCAGTAATCTTTCCTTGATCCTGTATGTGGATGGTGTTGAGCCCAGCTTATTATTTGAGATAAAACATGTGTATCTCGAAATAATAATGAGTACAATCTTTTTCCAATTAATATCCGTTCATGTAAGGAAGTGAAATGTTTCATTGTATCACCAAATAGTAATACTTTTTGTTTCTTATCATTTTCGTAGAATGGGAAAAGAATATGATTAAACTGAAAGAAATCAAAGAGTTTAAATCCAATACTATTTAGTACAGTCTTTTTAAATTGTACATTTTGAATCACTCTT
This sequence comes from Bacillus cereus group sp. Bce041, assembly GCF_052646455.1. Taxonomy (NCBI): domain Bacteria; kingdom Bacillati; phylum Bacillota; class Bacilli; order Caryophanales; family Bacillaceae; genus Bacillus; species Bacillus cereus group sp. Bce041. Next base: position 39,351 of record NZ_JBQXON010000001.1, on the reverse strand, counting down.
TTTTCTAAGTAGTTTTGTTCATTAATAATAGTGGCAATCGCTAAAGTTTTTTTGTTACCTGTTTTCCAAAAATGGTGCCACATCGTTTCCATAAATGTAGAAACATTTAGGTGAGGGAGAAGGTGAAATAACTTTTGTGATCTCTTTACACTTTGTTCGTAAAGTAAAAATTGAGGGTATACATCTTGGAAAATAAGCCAATTCCCTTTTTCTAAAAAAGAAAAAAATATGAATTGATCTTTCTCTGATAAAATTCTCGTATATAAATCCCCCTTTAAATCAGTCATATTCCAACCGCCGTTACGTGATACCATATGTCCAAGCAGTGCCCAATGTATTTCTGGATATTGAATGTAAAATTGGTAGTATGCGCGTGTTCTTGTAACATTATTTTTATTTAGTTGTTCTGTTTGTATTTTAATTTTGTTGATGATGAGTTGTTCTTCTTTCGTTAATTTATACATGGTGTCAGAAGGAATAAGCTTGCTTTTTTGTTTTAATTCATTTTTTACGTCGAATAGGGAGAGAGGCAGTGCTTTGGAAGGTCCGTTATATGTATGATTTGAATTGCTTCGGTCCATTCCGTTACCTCCCTTTTTCATAAATTTAAACATGATTATTGGCTATGAATCATTCTATTTATTTTATTACGAGTATAAGAAATAAATGAGCGGTGTTTTTTTACAAGGAATTTATTTATCATGCAAACAGTATGGAAAATCTTACTGTTGTGAGGTGAAATGAAAAACAGAAACTAAGTTTAATAGTTTCTGTTTTTTTATTTTGTCAATTAAATGTAACAAACGACGATTATGATTTGAATCAATTGAAAATAATTCAATAAATATTATTTAAATTGAGATGTTTCGTAGGAGGAAAAGGAATGTTAAATAAAATAATTTTAATTACTGGTGGTACAGGTTCGTGGGGGCATGAACTTATAAAACAACTATTAGAAAAATCACCGAAAGAAATTAGAGTTTTTTCAAGAAATGAAACGGTTCAGTTTGAAATGCAGCAACAGTTTATAAATGATCATAGGCTAAAATTTATTATTGGAGATATTCGTGATAAAGATCAACTAGTCTATGCATGCCAAGGTGTACATTATGTATTCCATCTTGCAGCTTTAAAACACGTTCCAGTATGTGAGTATTATCCTTATGAAGCTATAAAAACTAACATACATGGTACGCAAAATGTAATTGAAGCCTCTACACAGATGCAAGTTGAAAAAGTTATATATGTTTCAACGGATAAAGCAGCTGATCCATCAAATACGTATGGGATGACAAAAGCAATTGGTGAAAAATTAATGGTTCATGCGAATATACAAACGAAGAAAACAAAATTCATTTGTGTTCGTGGTGGAAATGTTTTAGGAACGAGTGGAAGTGTAGTACCGCTTTTTAAACAACAAATTAAAAGATCTTCACAAGTAGGGATTACCGATGCGAATATGACTAGATTTTTCTTAACAGTTGAAGATGCTGTTGGATTGTTATTTAAAGCCGTATCTCAAGGTAGAGGCGGGGAAATCTTTGTTATGAAAATGCCGGCATGTAAAATAACAGATTTAGCGGAAATATTAATTGAAGATTCAAAAAAAGAAAATATTAAGGTGAAAGAGGTAGGGATAAGACCGGGTGAAAAATTAAGTGAAATGCTTCTATCTGAGGTAGAGAGTAAAACAAGTATAAGTTTTGATCAAAATTATTTTGTGGTACTACCGACGATTCCTATCGAAGGACTTCAAGAATATTATTCTAGCTATCCGCTAGTGGATGTGAAGAGTTTTAGTTCTCAACAAGATTTACTTGCAAAACATGAGGTGAAACAAATGCTATTAAAAGGAGGGTTTTTGCGATGAAAAAAAATGCGAGCCTTTTAATAACTGGTGCAAATGGTTTCACAGGCCGCCATGCTTGCCACTATTTTTTAGAGCAGGGCTTTCATGTAATTCCTATGTTTCAAAATCGTGCACATAGAGAAAAAATTAGAAATGGTATTACGTGTAATTTAACTAATAAGAGCGAAGTAATGAAGGTAATGAAACAAATAAAGCCAGACTACGTATTGCATTTAGCGGGAAGGAATTCGGTTATAGAATCTTGGACAGCTGCTCTTGAGTATATAGAGATTAATGTAATAGGAACGTTATATTTATTAGAAGCAATTAAGCAAGAAGCCTCGCATTGTAGAACATTAGTTATAGGATCTGCTTTGCAAGCAGATAGTATGAACGAAATGAAAATTTCAAATCCATATAGTTTAAGTAAAACGATGCAAGTCATTATTGCAGAGGCTTGGGGAGGATTAATGGATTCAAATATTATCATTGCAAAGCCCTCAAACTTAATTGGTCCAGGGGTATCGAATGGTATTTGTTCGATTCTCGCAAAGAAAATAATAGATATAGAATCAGGTAGAAGTAAGGCTATTATCGAAGTAAACAGTTTGAAAGATAGTAGAGATTTTCTAGATGTACGTGATGCGGTCAAAGCGTATCATGTGTTATTACGAGATGGAATAAATGGAAAACAATATAATATCGGATCAGGAGTAAAACGATCTTTATTAGATGTACTAGAACAATATAAAGAATTAACACAGCTAAATTTTTTTATAGAGGAAACAGAGAAAAGTGGGAGCGACTCAAATGAGAGTTTAGCAACAGAGGAAATAAAAAATTTAGGTTGGATCCCAGAAATTGAATTTCATCAATCATTAAAAGATGTACTTGAGTATGCGAAGTGTAGTGACATCTGCGTGCAATGAAAAACAAAAAAGGGTGTAAGAAATATATGAATGGTTATGAAGTAATAGATAATCAAAATACGCTATTTCTTTCAATTGTTGATACGCTGGACTGGAGAGATGAAGAAGCGCATGTATTGCTTATTTATGAGGCAATACATAAATATCAAGCGTATGTAGAAGAAAAAAGGGTTAATCGAATAAAGTCAGCATTAGAGACGGAAACTAGATATGTGATTCAAATCTTTGCTCAATACGAGTGTAGTGAGTATGGAAATGATTTTTATGAACTCATTAACGATCTTTTACAAGATATAGAGGTGGAGTTAAAGATTTATATAAAAAATAATAAGTTTATTTACATTTAAAAGGTAAAGAGAAAGCTAGATTTTTAATAATAAAGGTGGGTATAAGTTATGAGCAAAACGATTCTTTTTACTGGGGGCGGTACAGCCGGACACGTTATGATTAATATTGTATTAATTCCTAAATTTATAGAGAAAGGCTGGAGAGTCGAGTATATTGGATCCAAAAATGGAATTGAAAAATCATTAGTGCAAAATGTAAAATACAATAGTGTTTCAACGGGAAAGCTTAGGAGATATTGGGATTGGGAGAATTTTAAAGATCCTTTTAAAATTATACGCGGTTGTTTACAAAGTTATAATTTAATTAAGAAAACAAAGCCTGACGTTATCTTTTCAGCAGGAGGATTTGTTTCAGTTCCTGTAGCTATAGGAGCATGGTTAAATCGTGTGCCTATAATTATACGTGAACCAGATAGCACATTAGGGCTTGCCAATAAAATAGCATTACCTTTTGCTACAAAGCTATGCACAACATTTCCTCAGACAGGAGAAAATGTAAGTAATGAGAAGAAGGTTTATGTAGGACCAATTGTAAGGGAAGAAATTGAGAAGGGTAACGTATTACGAGGAAGAAGATATTGTGAATTTCAGCAAGATAAACCAGTATTATTAATTATGGGTGGGAGTCAAGGTGCTAAGTGGATAAATGATATGGTAAGGGAATGTTTAGATACAATACTATTAAACTTTAATATTATTCATATATGTGGTAAAGGGAAGGTAGACCCATCTATTGGCATGGAGGGATATATGCAATTTGAATATATAGGCGACGAGTTGCCGCATATACTAAATATGGCAAGTGTTGTAGTTTCTAGAGCGGGTTCTACTGCTATTTCTGAATTGTTATTTTTGAAGAAACCGATGTTGCTTATCCCGTTAACTAACAGTTCCAGTAGGGGAGATCAAGTTTTAAATGCTGAATATTTTTCACGGCAAGGATATGCGGAAGTTATACTCCAAGACAGAGTAAGTACGAATACATTTATACATGCAGTAAATAAGTTGTATACAAATAAGGAGAAATATATTCAAAACATGAATGGATATAAGAAAACAAATGATGAGGGAATTCATCAAATAATAGATATAATAAATGAAGTGGTGAAGTAATAGAAATGTAAATAGAAAAACAAAAGGAAAGAAGGTATCTTCTTTCCTTTTTGCTATATTTGTTCTAATTAGTTATGTACTATGGGTGAATGCCGTTTTCTAATAGCTCAGTAAATGCATGAATATGAATAGGTTTACTGTAATAATAACCTTGAATAAACTGACATTTATTTTTTTGAAGGAAATTTACGTGCTCTTTCGTTTCTACACCTTCAGCAATGACAGACATTCCTAATGTATTTGCTAATGTGATGATCGTTTTAATAATTTCCATTCCATCATCACATGTTTCAGACATTGTAATAAATTCTCTCGGGATTTTTAACGTATCAATTGGATACAAAGGTAAGTAGGCTAGCGAAGAATAACCTGTACCAAAATCGTCGATAGAAATGTGAATCCCTAAACTTTTTAGTGTACGCAGTTTTATCAATGTTTCTCGCTCATCCATCATTGCAATTCGCTCTGTTAATTCAAGATCAAGAGAGCTTGCTGGTAAACCTGTATTTGTTAAAGTAGAAGAAATAGATTTTACAAAATCCTCTTGTTCAAATTCCTTAGCAGATAAATTTACACCTATTTTTAAATGTGAATATCCGAGTGCGTGCCAACGTTTCATTTGTTTACAAGCCTGCTCTAATGTCCATTTACCTATTGAAATAATTTGTAGTGTTTCTTCTGCAATCGGAATAAACTCGTATGGAGAAATAATACCTAATTCAGGATGATTCCACCTAATTAAAGCTTCTGCACCGATAATTTTATTAGATTCACTATCAACTTGAGGTTGATACAAAAGGAACAATTCTTCATTTTGTAGTGCGTTTGGTAAATCTTTTTCTAATCGCAATCGTCTTTCAATTTTTTTAGCGATTACATCGTCATAAATAGATACAGAGTTAAGTTCTTTTGCTTTTGCATCATACATTGCAACATTAGCGTTTTTCAGAAGTGTAGCGGTATCGATTCCGGAATGTGGATAAATAGCGATGCCGATACTCAGTGATAAAGTTAATTTATGCTCATGTATGATAAATGACTTTTTCATGCATTTAAATAATTGGTTACATAATTGGAATAAGTAATCTTCGTCAGTATAGTTTTCAATTATGATTGTAAATTCATCGCCACCGATTCTTGAAAGATGAGTATGTGATGGAAGACATGATTGGAAGCGCTTTGCTACTTCTTCTAATATGTAGTCTCCTGATGAATGTCCAAGTGTATCGTTAATTGCTTTAAAGCGATCTAAATCTAAATATAATAATGCAAACTCGCTTTCTGTTATTTCAGCATTTTTTATAACTCTCTTTAATTTCTTATGGAAAAAGGCACGGTTACCAATTTTCGTTACAGTGTCATGGAATGCTAAATATTTTATTTCTTCTTGCTGTTTTTTTAGTGCAGTAATATCTTTCACCATAATATAGCTTCCTGAAATTTGTCCGTCTATTATAATAGGAATGATTGTAACGTATAAAAAATAAGTAAAGCCATCTTTATATTGAGAACTAAGTTGTAAGGATGCCGATTCTTGTTGTTTCACTTTCTCTAACGCCAATGCTAGCTTATGCTTATCTTCATCTAAAATAATCGAAAAACAAGTTTCACCGAGTAACTCATCTGTTGGTGCTCCAAGTAGTACACTCCCAGCCTTATTTACATTTAAGAATATTCCATTTAAATCAATGGTGAAAATAGGGTCAGGATGATATTCATATAATGATTTGAATTTTTGTTGTTTTTGAGAAAGAGCCTCTGATTTATGAACTAAATCAGAAGTCCGTAAAGTAACTTTTTCTTCTAGTTGGGCATTAAATGCCTGCAAACGTTTTGTTAAGGAATTGTTTTGCATACGTACGATAGAATGACGAATGAGTACGAAAATAAAAGTAATACAATTTCCTGTAATGAGAGTTGAAGATGATGTTTGTTCTTTTAATGTAAACCCGATTAGTATTGCAACAGCAAGATAGGGAAATACAACTAAAGCTTTTTTTCCTATTATAGGGTTTACAAGGAAATAATTTTTATGGCTATTATGATCTTCTGAAATAGAGCCAGCTATTGCAATAAGTAATATAGGTATTCTATATAAAAGACGTAATAATATTATCGTTTCAGTTGATAAGTGGTTATTTAAGTAAAAATAAATATAGTTAAAAGTTGCAGAACTTATTAATACAAAAATAAAGATATAAATTTTCCGTTTGGAATTAAAAATTGTTGGACGGAAAAAGAGACTAACACCTAGCAGTAGAAATAATAAATCTGCAATTGGGTATAAAAATGAAAGGAAAACATCTCCTAGTGAAAGAGCGAATATATTTAAATTTGGTTGATTAAATAAATACCATTCTAATGTAAATATGGAAGTAAGCACTATGCATATATCACAAATAAAGAACGCTTTTTCCCATTTATTGCATTCCTTTAAGATTTTATAGCAGAAAGCGATAAGACAGAAAAATAGAAAAAACATGTAAAATACATCAGAAACCGTAAAACGATGTATTGGAATTTCGAAGAAGCTATCTTGATATGTATATACTATTTTCCCTAATAAAAAACTACCAATTGCTATTGTAATACATATCCAAAACGGATTTGAACTGACTTTTTTAGAATATATAGAGTAAATCAGTGATACAAATGTAATGGCTTCAACGACAAGTGAAGCGAAGCGTACATCTGAATTTGAAAAATGAGTAGGGAACAGATAGAAAAACATAAAATAGATTGAATAGCATATTAATGTTCCGATTAATATACATAATTGTAAATTTTTATTTAATTTCAATGAAATCACCTTCTTTAATTATGCACTATGTTCGTTATATCTATACATAATAATATTATTTAAGAATTGTATCAGATTTCCTTATAAAAATCATGTTTATAAGGAAAGTGTTAAAGAGTGTAAGTATTCTTAAGGTTGAAAAAATATTGCGGTTGATAGTATAGACTGTATCAAGACTTTAAATAGAAATTGTATATTTAGTCATCCTTTGAATTGTAAAGTTTTTTTAGTGATTTGTAAGTGGAGATGCAAAATTGCATATAAAATGATGAGTATCTTTTTTTGGTGAGCTTTTTATTTTTAATCTGAAGATTAATATTTGTGAAAATGTTGAGAAAAGATATAAAATAAGAACGTGTATTCTTACAGAGTGGAATAGTATTGCCACTAAATAGGGAGGCTTTTTTATGATATATCGAATTAAAGATGCAGAAATATACTATGAAATTGTGGGAGAGGGTAAACCGGTCATTATCATACATGGGTGCGCCCCTGACCATAGGTTAATGATGAAATGTATGGAATCAGTATTTCAGAAATATGAAGGTTATAAGCGAATATATATTGATTTACCTGGAATGGGAAAATCGAATGCTCCAAATTGGATAAATAGTTCAGATCGTGTAGAAGTGCTTATCACATTTATTGAGGAAATCATTTCTACTGAAAAATTTTTATTGGTAGGAGAATCATATGGAGGCTATTTAGCCAAAGGTATACTTGCAAAGATGTTTGAGAGAGTTAGCGGATTACTATTAGTATGTCCTGTTGTTGTAGCGGAGCCAGAAAAAAGGATTCTTCCAGATAAACAGGTAATTGTACAAGATGAGGAATTTTTAAATACGCTCACTTCCACAGAAAGAGAGGAGTTTTGTGAGTTAGCTGTAATAGCAAATGAATATACATATAAGCGATTTAAAGAAGAAATTAAGCCTGGGTTAGATGTTGCTAATTATGAATTTATTGAAAGGTTGCAAAAGAATTACTCTCTTACTATGGATTTTCAGCATGAAAAATATGAAAATCCCGTTCTTTTACTGACTGGAAGACAAGATATATCAGTAGGTTATCAAAATATTATAGAAATTATTGAAGAATATCCAAGGGCAACATTAGCAGTGTTAGATATGGCAGGGCATAATTTGCAAATTGAGCAGCCTGAATTATTTGAGAGTTTAGTAGGAGAATGGATTAGACGAACAAATCAGCACAGTTTATAAAGTATTTTAGTATTACCCCTAAGTGTTGAAATGGGATAAATGAACGTGATTTATTAACTTATCTCGCTATTTGCCGGGCAGCCCGATTAGTGAGGGCTGATTAAAGTTTCACTTTATAAAAAATTTTAAGGAGAAATTATGAGCACATATATTTATATGGTTAGACATGGTGAATCATCAAAACTAGAAGGAAATGAAAGAATGCGTGGATTAACTGAGAGGGGACATATGGATGCCCGTAGAGTAACTGACATATTAAAAGCGGAGAGGATTGATACTTTTATTTCCAGTCCTTATAATCGGGCTATGCTAACGATAGAGGAGTCAGCTAATTTCCATGAAAAAGAAATAGTAGTATATGAAAATCTTAAAGAGTGTATGTTTTCAAGTGAGGATCAGGTTATATCAGACAAAGAGGTGTATCCACTTGTACAGAAGATGTTCTCTAATCCGGACTTTGCACGAACGGAAGGAGAGTCATATGCAGATTGCCAGAGAAGAGTAGTGAAAGTATTAAAAGAAATCTTAATGGATTTTCGAGGATGCAAAATTGTAATTGGTACACATGGGTTTGTCATGACATTAATGATGAACTATTTTGATAAACAATATGGTTTTGAATTTTTAATGAATACGTCAAAACCGGATATATATAAGATGGAATTTAAAGAAGAACAATTAATGAATGTAGAGAGATTATGGAAAGCTGAATAAAATTAGTTGCATGGATTTTGTTGTAAAAGTTACTTTTATAGCAAAGTCTTTTTTTGAATAGAAAGCATCTTTATCAACTATTGTTAGAATGTTAAATAAATAAGTAATTATTCAGTCTTTGAATAAATTATGGAGAAATTGGTTTAGGGAAACAATTTTAAATGTGTCAAAATTCCAAACGTTGGATTTATATTCAATAGGAGAAAAAGATGTAGAATTTTGTCTTACAGTCCCCGTTTACTTTTCATTTCATTACATATAGGCTTTGTGGTGTAAGGGAGGACATTGCCTTTACGTAAAATCTATAAGGAGGTCATTGTAATGAAACAGATTAAAAAGTTTGCGGGAGTTGCTTTAGCGGGGACGATTGGATTAAGTGGATTACTGTTTTTAGAACCAAGTGTAAGCGTTGCGGAAGCACAGCAAGTGAAAGTAGAAAATTTCAATACAATTGATGTAACGATGAATTTAAATGAATTGTATGTATTAAGTGGCAGAAGCATTGATATTCTTTCTGGAGATAAAGAAGCAATTCAGTTAAATAAATACACAATTAGTTTTAATAAACCTGGGAAGTATGTGATTAAAGTAAATGGCTGTATTTATGATGATGTATATACTTTTATTGTAAATGAGTAGTATATATTCTTAAATTGCGAGATAAAAACAGAAACACCCTATTTGCGATGAGAGTCGTAAATAGGGTGAATTTATTTGTATTAAGCTGTACTTTAAATATGTTCACTAATTTTCTTTTTGTTATGTAAAAGTGTTAACAATGTAAATGAAATATACATCTTCACAGTCAAAAAAGTTAAAATATTTCGTTTTAAGGATTATAATGGAGGGAGGAACATAAAAGGGAGTGAATGAACTTGAAACAAGAACTTATTGAAAGATTTACGAGATATGTAAAAATTGATACGCAATCAAATGAAGAAAGTCATACAGTACCAACAACACCAGGACAAATTGAGTTTGGTAAGTTATTAGTGGAAGAGCTAAAAGAAATTGGTTTAACAGAAGTAACGATGGATGATAATGGCTATGTAATGGCAACACTTCCAGCTAATACGGACAAGGATGTTCCTGTAATCGGATTTTTAGCCCATTTAGATACGGCAACAGACTTTACAGGGAAAAACGTCAAACCACAAATTCATGAAAATTTTGATGGTAATGCAATTACGTTAAATGAAGAGCTAAATATTGTGTTAACACCAGAGCAGTTCTCGGAATTACCATCATATAAAGGACATACCATTATTACAACTGATGGTACAACACTTCTAGGAGCAGATGATAAAGCTGGTCTTACAGAAATTATGGTTGCAATGAACCATTTAATACATAATCCGCAAATTAAGCACGGGAAAATAAGAGTAGCATTTACACCGGATGAAGAAATTGGTCGTGGGCCAGCGCATTTTGATGTAGAAGCGTTTGGTGCATCATTCGCTTATACGATGGATGGAGGTCCATTAGGTGGTTTAGAGTATGAAAGTTTTAATGCTGCAGGTGCTAAGTTAACGTTTAACGGAACGAATACACATCCTGGAACAGCGAAAAATAAAATGCGCAATGCTACTAAACTGGCTATGGAGTTTAACGGGTATTTACCAGTAGAAGAGGCGCCAGAATATACAGAAGGCTATGAGGGATTCTATCATTTACTTTCTTTAAATGGTGATGTTGAGCAAAGTAAAGCGTATTATATTATTCGAGACTTTGATCGTGAAAATTTTGAGGCACGTAAAAATAACGTTAAAAATATTGTGAAGACTATGCAAGAAAAATATGGCGAAGATGCAGTCGTTTTAGAAATGAATGATCAATACTATAACATGCTTGAAAAAATTGAACCGGTAAGAGAAATTGTTGATATTGCATATGAAGCAATGAAAAGTTTAGACATTGAACCAAATATTCATCCGATTCGCGGAGGCACAGATGGATCACAATTATCATATATGGGATTACCGACGCCGAATATTTTCACTGGTGGTGAAAACTATCACGGTAAATTTGAGTATGTTTCGGTAGATACTATGGAAAAAGCTGTTCAAGTTATTGTGGAAATTGCAAGACGTTTTGAGGAGCAAGCTTAAAAAAGAACCAAGTAGTACGAATGTGCTACTTGGTTCTTTTAATATAGTACTCGCCACAAATAAAAAGTCGCATAAGACTCCCAATTAGCCCAGTTTGCCGCGAAATCTTTTATTTCATTTTTTGTCGGTTTATTTTCGGAACCTGTTATAAATTTAATTGCATTATGCAGACCAACATCATCAATTGGAAAAGCCGAAGGAAATCTTAAACAACGCATTAAAACATAGTTGGCAGTCCATGGCCCTATACCATGGATAGCAGTTAATTGTTTCTCAGCAACCTTTACATCTTGTGTTTGCAGTAAATCCTCTTTTAATAGTTTTCTCTCTGTAATAAGCTTCGCAATACCGATTAAATATTCACATTTTCTAGTCGTCATTTTTAATTGTTGGAGATCTTCTACATGTAGATTTGCAATTGCTTCAGGTGATGGGAATATCCAATGCTTTCTACCGTCCCATTCTACATAACTTCCAAATTGCTCAACTAATCTCCTTTTTAGTGTATAAGCATATGTTAGGTTAATTTGTTGACCGATAATTCCCCAGGAAAGTGCCTCAAATAAGTCTGGAATGCCTAAAGTACGAAGGCCATAATATTGTTCAATTGGTCCTTGAAGGAGTAAATCATGTTTAGCTAATGTATAAAATGGGGCTAAATCAGTAGTTAAATCAAACCATTCTTTTACATAGTTAACTACAGCTTCACGTATCGATTTTTCAGATGTATATGGTTCTTCTAAACAACGTATTTGAATATTCCCATCTGTATTCACACTAATTTCAACTAAAGGATTTACATCTTGAACAGGGATAACTTTATAAATTTTGTTATCTTCAATATGGAACATACATTCATTGTTAGAGCGTGATAGATAACGTAAATTTTCTTGGAAACAAAATTCTTTTGGAACTGCTATAGATAATGCGCTATTATATTCTGCTGTCATATGAATTCCACCTGCAACTTTTCTAATGTAAGCAATTTTTTCTTCATTTCTAATCCACCCCTAAATCCGGTTAGTTTCCCATTCTTCCCAATAACGCGGTGACAAGGAATGGTAATAAGAAGAGGGTTAGCAGCAATAGCAGAAGCAACGGCGCGCACAGCTTTAGGTTTTTGAATTCTTTCAGCAATTTCTGTATAAGAATATGTCTTTCCATAAGGAATTTCACGTACCGTATTCCAAACAGATAATTGAAAATTAGTTCCATAAGCATCGATAGGAAATGTAAAAGTTTCTCGCTTGTTTTCTAAATACTCGATAACTTCTTGCGTATATATTTGCAAGTAATCTGGACTATGGGTCAATATATGTTGGGGCAGTTTTTTTCTAGCCCATATATTTAATTCTTCAAAGTTTTCGTCTTGTGATCCAATGAAACATAGTCCATTTTCAGTTGCAGCAATATGAAATCGCCAATTTTTATGTGTAAGTAGCGTCCAATATATATAATTATTTTTGTAGGAATTCATTATCGTATCCCTCTTTCATTTCGTTCTTTTTTCGATATTCAGTAGGAGTAAATCCGGTTTTCTTTTTAAATAAAGTTGCGAAATACTCTGGGTTTTCTATCCCGACAGCAGTACTAATTTCTTTAATAGATTGATTTGTGTGTAAAAGGTATTCGGTTGCTTTAAGAACCCTGAATTGTTGTATATATTCTATAGGAGTTAACCCTATTATTCTTTTGAAAGTACGTTGTAAATGAAAAGGGCTACCGTGACACATTTCCGCAAGCATGTCGAGAGTTAAGGATTCGTCATAATGCTTTTCGATATAGTCTTTAATTTGTTCTACCCACTCTTCATTAGGTAAAGTGATTCCATTTGGCTTACAACGTTTGCACGGGCGAAAGTTCTCACTTAATGCTTGCTCTGCATGATGAAAAATTCGTACATTGTTTCTATTCGGTATTCTTGATTTGCATGATGGCCTGCAAAAGATTCCAGTTGATTTCACAGCATAAAAGAATTTGCTATCATAGGAAGAATCATTATGAATAATTGCTTGCCAATACTCATTTGTTAATGTAACTCCTTCATTGTGCATAGAACATCACCTCTGAAATTAGTATAACCTGAATAAAGTGCGTATGTATGTATTCATAAATGTAAGAGCAAGATTACAAAGGTGAAAATATGATTGTTTTTCTATTTTGTGATAGCATGAAATTTGGAAATAAACATCAAGAGGAGGGCTAAAAGTGAAGTTAATTTCATGGAATGTAAATGGTTTGCGAGCAGTTATCGCAAAAGGTGAATTCTTGGAATATCTCGAGGAATCAAGTGCTGATATATTTTGTCTACAAGAGATTAAATTACAAGAAGGGCAAATTGATTTAAATCTAGAGGGATATTATACATACTGGAATTATGCTGTGAAAAAAGGATATTCAGGAACTGCTATTTTTTCGAAAAAAGAACCGCTTTCAGTTACATATGGTTTAGACATTGAAGAGCATGATCAAGAAGGGCGACTTATTACTTTAGAATTCGAAGATTTTTATATGATAACGTTATATACACCAAATTCAAAACGTGGATTAGAACGATTAGATTACAGAATGAAATGGGAAGATGATTTCAGGTCCTATATCAAACGATTAGATGAGAAAAAACCAGTTATTTTTTGTGGAGACTTAAATGTTGCTCATAAAGAAATCGATTTGAAAAATCCAAAAAGTAATCGTAAAAATCCTGGATTCTCTGATGAGGAGCGAGAGAAATTTTCAAGTATTTTAGAAGAAGGATTTATTGATACATATCGTTACCTTTATCCTGATCAAGAAGGTGCATACTCGTGGTGGTCGTATCGTATGGGCGCGAGAGCGAAAAATATCGGATGGCGTTTAGATTATTTTGTTGTTTCGGAACGAATGAAAGACCAAATAACAGAAGCGAAAATTAATAGTGAAGTGATGGGATCAGACCATTGTCCAGTTGAATTGCATATAAATTTCTAAAAAAAGAAGTATCTCCCTAATATCAGGGAGATACTTCTTTTTTAATTCAGTTTGTTAAAATTTTTCAAATCATTCTTGAAATAATTTCATATTAAATATATACTTAGTAACGATAATCATTATCATTGAAAATGATTATCAAGTGATGGAGGCGTAAAAGAATTATAGTCTAGGGGAAGTGAACGGGAATGAGTTCTGGATAAAATTATTAATCTAATGAAATATATATATGGGACAAGGTTCATATAGTTAAATTTTATTGAGAATATAGTTTGAAAATTTGAGAGGAGACATATAAAGATGAACAAGAAATTATTTACTTTAGGGATGGTTACAGTTTTAAGTGTAGGTTTAGCAGCATGTAATAGTGCGGATAAAACTTCAGGCGAGCAAAAACAACAGACAAAAGCTACGGAAACAAAAAAAGATGAAAAACGAAAAATTACATATTTAGGTAAAGAGTATACAGTGCCAGCAAAAGTAGATAAAATTGCGACAGCTAGTTTAGAGTCAATGGAAGATGCGGCAGTACTTGGAATTAAACCAGTTGGTGCCATTACTGTAGGTGGTAAATTACCAAAATATCTTGAAAAAGAGTTAGAAGGTGCTAAATCTGTTGGTGAGAAAATGCAACCCAATTTCGAAACATTACTACAATTAAAACCAGATGTTATTACATCGAGTACGAAATTCCCAGCAGAAACAGCTGAAAAGTTTACGAAAGTAGCTCCTACATTCCCGGTATCACACGTTTCAACAAATTGGGAAGATAACTTAAAGTTAATGGGAGAATTAACTGGTAAAAAAGATAAAGCCGAAAAAATTATTAAGGATTACAATTCGGACGCTGAAAAAGCAAAAGCAAAACTAGGAGATAAGTTAAAAGATAAAAAAGTACTTGTCATAAGACTAAGAGCAAACGAATTATTCCTATATCCAGAAGGAGTATACTTCAATCCTGTAATTTATAAAGATCTTGGACTAACTGCTCCAGAACAATTGAAAACTGTAAAAGCACAAGAGAAAATTTCATTTGAAAAACTTGCTGAACTTAACCCAGATTATATTTTCTTACAATATGAGGCAAGTGAAAATAAAAACCCGAAAGTGTTAGAAGAAATTGAAAGTAATCCAATTTGGCAAAGTATGAATGCTGCGAAGGAAAAGAAAGTATTTGTAAATGTTGTAGATCCAATGGCACAAGGTGGTACAGCTTGGAGTAAAACAGCATTCTTAAAAGAAGCAGTGAAAAATTTATCTAAATAATACAATAAGTAAGGTGCGTTGAATGATATGCAGAAAACAAATGCAGTACCAGTAACTATATTATGTATAGCACCCATACTCATCTTATTTACAGTTATACTTTCGATTTTGTATGGGGCAAAAAGTATTGACGCTGAAACAGTGTGGAACGCATTATTTCATTTTGATTCAAGCGATGTAAATCATAATATTATTATTACTTCACGTTTACCAAGGGTAGTTGCAGCTCTTTTAGTCGGAGCATTTCTAGCCATATCAGGAGCACTTATGCAGGGGATGACAAGAAACTATCTTGCATCCCCTTCTATTATGGGTGTGACGGATGGTGCTGCCTTTGTTATTACACTTTGTATGATTTTTCTTCCGGGAATGTCATCAATTGGTATGGTTGTATGTTCAATGATTGGTTCTGCACTAGGAGCCGGTATCGTGTTTGGTTTTGGTTCGCTCCTTCAAAATGGCTTATCACCAGTAAGGTTAGCGATTATAGGAACAGTTATTGGAACATTTTTAAGTAGTGTATCGGCTGCAATGGCTTCGTATTTCCAAATTTCTCAAAATGTTAGTTTTTGGTTTAATGCAAAGTTAGATCAAGTAGATCCTAATATCATTAAAATCACGATACCGTTTGGGATAATTGGAATAATTTTAGCATTGTTAATATCAAAATCTATTACCATTCTTTCATTAGGCGAAGAGGTTTCTATTAATTTAGGGCAACGTACAAAACTAGTTAAAGCGATGGCAATTTTATCGGTAATTTTCTTAACAGGAACAGCAGTTGCTTTAGTGGGGAAAGTTGGTTTTGTAGGTTTAATTATTCCGCACATTACGCGCTTTATAATTGGGGTAGATTATAAGTGGATTTTGCCATGTGCAGGTGTTATTGGTGGCGTTTTCTTAGCGTTATGTGACGTTTTGAGTAGATTTGTAAACTATCCATTTGAAACACCTATTGGAGTCGTTACCTCTTTAATTGGAATTCCTTTCTTCCTTTATTTAATCCGTACTAGAGGAGGAGAGAGACATGCTTAAAAGTTCAAGTCAACGTTTCGGAATGACGATGGGGATTATTATATTTTTAATACTATGTGCTATTTATATTAGTTTAACAAATGGTACGTTCGACATTACGATTACAGATGTATTTAAAACACTGTTTAGAATTGATCCAGTACCAGAACATGATTTAGTTATTTTTGAGTTTCGCCTTCCGCGCATCGTAATTGCTGGATTAGTAGGATTAGGCCTTGGTGTTGCGGGTGCCGTTATTCAAGGGATTACGAGAAATGGGTTGGCGGACCCAGGTATTTTAGGCGTAAATGCCGGAGCAGGAACAGCGATTGTCATTTTTATGTTTTTCTTTCAAGGGCAATTAAAAAGCACAGACTGGGTTTCTATTATGATGATGCCAATGTTTGGTTTAGTAGGCGGATTAGGTGCAGCTATCATCATTTATCTGTTTTCTTGGAAAAACGGTAAATTAGATTCGCAGCGACTTTTATTAACAGGGATTGCAATTGGATCAGGATTTGGAGCCTTTTCTATGTACTTATCACTCAAAATGAAGTCAACTGATTTTGAAATGGCCGCAGTGTGGGTGTCTGGAAGCATATATAGTGCAAACTGGAAGTATATTGTGGCTATGTTACCATGGCTTATTATCTTAATTCCGCTTATACAAAAGAAAGCTTATTTATTAGATTTATTTCAATTGGAAGAAACGAGTATTACAAGTTTAGGTGTTTCAGTAGAAAGAGAGAAATCGATTTTACTACTAAGTAGTATCGGGCTTGTGAGCGCATGTGTTGCTGTTTCAGGGAGTATCGGTTTTATTGGCTTAATGGCACCGCATATAGCGAAAAGGCTTGTCGGTATTCAACATAAGTATATAATTCCTACGTGCGGCGTAATCGGAATGTTTCTTGTAATTGCTTCAGACTTTATTGCGAAAACAGTTTTTACACCTGTAGAGCTACCAGTTGGAATCGTTATTTCTATTGTCGGTGTACCGTATTTCTTATATTTACTTTATAAGGCGAAAGCGTAAGAGGAGGAATAAAAGTGAGTATTTTAAGTGCAAAAAATTTAGAAACAAGTTATGAAAAGCTTACAGTGTTTCGCGATTTAAATGTGGAAATACAAGAAGGAAAAGTAACGACAATTATAGGTCCAAACGGTTGCGGTAAATCGACATTGTTAAAAACAATGGGAAGAATTTTAAAACAAAAAAGCGGTAAAGTATATTTGCAAGGACAGGATTTACATACAATTCCAACGAAAGAAATTGCGAAGCAGTTAGCTTTACTCCCGCAAACTCCAATTGCACCAGGTGAGCTTAAAGTGGAAGAATTAATTTCTTATGGACGCTATCCACATCGAAATAACGTAAATAAGTTAACGACAAAAGATAAAGAAATGATTGATTGGGCATTAGATATAACGAAAACTTCTGAATTTCGAACGAGACAAATTGCAAATTTATCAGGTGGTCAAAGACAAAAGGTATGGCTAGCGATGGCATTAGCACAAGAGACAGAAGTGTTGCTATTAGATGAGCCAACTACATACCTTGATATGTCTCATCAATTAGATGTATTACAAATTGTGGAGAAGTTAAATAAAGAACATAATTGTACGGTTGTTATGGTATTACATGATATTAACCATGCATCAAGGTTTTCAGATGAAATTATTGCAATGAAGGAAGGCGAAATTGTTACAACTGGTAGCCCAGAAGAAATCATTACAAATGAAGTGTTAAAAGAAGTATTTCATATTGATGCGCGTGTCATGATTGATCCGTATAACGGGGCTCCTGTTTGTTTCGGTTATGATAGCGTTGTATCTCAAGAAGAAAAAATCGAAATATATGTAACAAGTTAAAAAGGGGGGGATAGGGTGAATACTACAGTTGAAAAACAGCAGATTATAACATCTAATACAGAGCAGTGGAAAATGTATTCAAAATTAGAAGGTAAGGAATATCAAATTCATATTTCAAAGCCGAGGCAACCAGCACCGGATTCAGGATATCCCGTTATTTACGTATTAGATGGCAATGCCTTTTTTCAAACATTTCATGAAGCAGTTAAAATACAATCAGTAAGAGCGGAAAAAACTGGTGTTTCACCAGCTGTTATAGTTGGAGTGGGTTATCCGATTGAAGGCGCATTTTCAGGGGAAGAAAGGTGCTATGATTTTACGCCTAGCGTAATTTCAAAAGATGCCCCTTTAAAACCAGACGGTAGACCGTGGCCTAAAACAGGAGGAGCACATAATTTCTTTACTTTTATTGAAGAAGAACTGAAACCACAAATTGAAAAGAATTTTGAGATTGATAAAAGTAAGCAAACGTTATTTGGACATTCTTTAGGTGGACTATTTGCTTTGCATATACTATTTACAAACTTAAACGCTTTTCAAAATTATTTTATTAGTAGTCCATCTATATGGTGGAATAATAAATCCGTTCTTGAAAAAGAAGAGAACCTTATACATGAATTAAACAATGCTAAGTTTGAAACAGGAGTGTTCCTTACAGTTGGATCACTTGAACGAGAGCATATGGTTGTAGGTGCAAATGAATTATCAGAGCGCCTTCTCCAAGTAAACCACGATAAACTTAAATTTAAGTTTTATGAAGCTGAAGGGGAGAATCATGCATCTGTTGTGCCGACGTCTTTAAGTAAAGGATTGAGGTTTATTAGTTACGTATAGGAAAAAAGGTTATGGATGAAACATTCCATAACCTTTTTTAATATGTAGAATTGTCCTTTTCGAAAGTTTTGTTTCAACTTTTCGTCTAAAGAGACAAAAAGTTGTCACAAATCGGTCACAATTAGCATAAACATAAAATAGACGAAATGAACTTATTTCCAAAAAGGCTTGGTTTATTCCGATCATGATTTGTAGAGCTGAAAAAGTATGGATGAAAAGTTCACTATATTCCCAAGGAGGTAGATCGTATGAAAACTATTCTTGCTATCGCTGGACTTATTTGGGTTCTATCACATGGCATTCCAATTTATGAAGGAGAACAAATTCGCAGTGCTCTAAATAAAAATTTTAATGAATATCATATCATTGATCGGCAAGATAATGTTGTGACAGTTCGAGTAAATGACTGTTTTCATACGGTAACCGTTGAAGGAACTTCAGTAGTGAATGATACAAAAGTATGTGATCAGCAATAATTATATATGGAAAGAAAAAATTCTCAGGTTAAATATCTGAAAATTTAAATTAAAACATTATAGACGAAGAATAAGCGGGGGCGGGTAATCCCCGCTTATTCTTGTTTCACTTTATTGAATTTTGATGAGAGATATAATGATTTTTTGACAAAAAGGAAAGGGTATACTGAAAATTGAGATTAAGAAGCTAATGCGTTGTTAAGAATAATCATAAAGTGTAAATATACTCTTATGGGGTATCATGCGTAGATATTTAATGCTATAATTGATATACTCATAAAAAACAATTGTTTTATTGGATGAAGAGAAACTTTAAGAAGGTGATAATATGGATCATAAAGAGCATGAAGCAGTAACACATAGATCAGAAAAAGAAAAAGAACAGATTATAAATAGATTAAAGAGAATTGAAGGACAGGTCCGCGGTATTCAAAACATGATTGAAAATGATCGTTATTGCGTAGATATTTTAGTGCAAATTTCAGCGATTAATGCAGCGATGAAAAAAGTAGGAATGGGCGTTCTCAAAAATCATACGAGTCATTGTGTTTCAGGAGCTATTAAAAATGGAAATGGTGACGAAGCAATTGAAGAATTAATGACAGTATTTGAACGTTTTTCAAAAGCGTAAAAACAAGCTAGTATTTAACTGGCTTGTTTTTTTGTTTACCCTCATATTGGATTTGGGTGTATTGTAGTGAAAAAGTGTGTGTAAAATAAACTTTTAGAAAATAATTGAAAAATCATGATACAAAACCATTGATTACCTTAGGGGGGTATGGTAAGATGTAATTGTGATTAACAAACAATGAATAAACAAGAGGAGGATTTTAAATGGAACAGTTAACATTACAGGTTGAAGGTATGTCTTGTGGACATTGTGTAAATGCTATCGAAAGCAGTGTGAAAGAGCTAAACGGTGTTGAACAAGTGAAGGTTCAATTAGCAGAAGGAACTGTTGAAGTTACTATCGACTCGTCTGCTGTAACATTAAAAGATATCGTTGCTGTAATCGAAGATCAAGGATACGATGTTCAATAATTATTTTTAGATATGGAAATAAATCGTACTTTAAATGAAGTACGATTTATTTTGCTAATCATTATACCTCATAAGGGTATATAGAGGTGAGAGACATGAATGAAAAAAAAGAGGCCAATCTTCAAATATCAGGAATGACATGTGCGGCATGTGCAAATAGAATTGAAAAAGGTCTAAAAAAAGTAGAAGGTGTTCATGAGGCAAATGTAAATTTTGCGCTTGAAAAAACAAAAATAATGTACGATCCAACTAAAACAAATCCGCAACAATTTAAAGAAAAAGTTGAATCATTAGGATATGGAATTGTAAGTGATAAAGCTGAATTTACTGTTTCAGGAATGACATGTGCAGCATGTGCAAATAGAGTTGAAAAGCGTTTAAATAAGTTAGATGGTGTGAACAAGGCGACAGTAAATTTTGCTTTAGAATCAGCCACAGTAGACTTTAACCCTGATGAAGTTAATGTAAATGAAATGAAGAGCGCGATTACGAAGCTAGGATATAAATTAGAAGTGAAACCAGATGATCAAGATGCATCAACTGATCATCGATTACAAGAAATTGAAAGACAAAAGAAGAAGTTTATTATTTCGTTTATTTTATCTTTCCCATTATTGTGGGCAATGGTTAGTCATTTCTCATTTACGTCATTTATTTATTTACCGGATATGTTAATGAACCCTTGGGTGCAACTAGCACTTGCAACTCCTGTTCAATTTATCATTGGTGGACAGTTTTATGTTGGGGCTTATAAAGCGTTACGCAATAAAAGTGCTAATATGGATGTTCTCGTGGCGCTTGGAACGTCGGCCGCGTACTTCTATAGTGTATATTTAAGTATTCAATCTATTGGTTCTTCGGAACATATGACAGATTTATATTTTGAAACGAGTGCGGTACTTATTACATTAATTATTTTAGGTAAATTATTTGAAGCGAAAGCAAAAGGGCGCTCCTCAGAAGCAATTAAAAAATTGATGGGTTTACAAGCGAAGACAGCTACAGTTGTGCGAGATGGAACAGAAATAAAAATTTTGATTGAAGAAGTAGTAGCTGGTGATATCGTCTATGTAAAGCCTGGTGAAAAAATACCAGTAGATGGTGAGATTGTAGAAGGAAAGTCAGCAATTGATGAATCGATGTTAACGGGTGAAAGTATTCCTGTTGATAAGTCAATTGGGGATGTAGTAATAGGTTCGACAATAAATAAAAATGGATTTTTAAAAGTGAAAGCAACTAAGGTAGGAAGAGATACTGCATTAGCTCAAATTATTAAAGTAGTAGAAGAGGCACAAGGTTCAAAAGCTCCTATTCAAAGGGTAGCAGATCAAATTTCAGGTATTTTCGTACCGGTTGTAGTTGTGATTGCGATTATCACCTTTGCAGTATGGATGATATTTGTTACACCTGGTGATTTTGGCGGAGCACTTGAGAAAATGATAGCAGTACTTGTTATTGCTTGTCCATGTGCATTAGGTCTTGCAACGCCTACATCTATTATGGCAGGATCAGGAAGATCGGCTGAGTATGGTATTTTATTTAAAGGTGGAGAGCATTTAGAAGCAACGCACCGATTAGATACGGTTATTCTAGATAAAACGGGTACAGTGACAAATGGGAAGCCGGTATTAACAGATGTAATTGTAGCAGATGGATTCAATGAAAATGAACTGCTTAGATTAGTAGGGGCAGCAGAAAGAAATTCTGAACATCCGCTTGCAGAAGCGATTGTAGAAGGAATTAAAGAAAAGAAAATTGATATCCCAAGTTCAGAAACGTTTGAAGCGATTCCGGGATTTGGTATCGAATCAGTTGTAGAAGGAAAACACTTATTAATTGGTACACGTCGATTAATGAAGAAATTCAATATTGATATTGAAGAAGTTTCTAAATCAATGGAAGCGCTAGAACGAGAAGGAAAAACAGCAATGCTTATTGCAATCGATAAAGAATATGCTGGTATAGTTGCCGTTGCAGATACTGTGAAAGATACTTCAAAAGCAGCTATCGCAAGACTGAAAAAAATGGGTCTAGACGTTGTGATGATTACAGGAGATAATACACAAACTGCTCAGGCAATTGCAAAGCAAGTTGGTATTGATCACGTAATTGCAGAAGTATTGCCAGAAGGAAAAGCAGAAGAAGTGAAAAAACTGCAAGCAAATGGTAAGAAAGTAGCGATGGTTGGAGACGGGATAAATGATGCTCCTGCTCTTGCTACAGCGAACATTGGTATGGCAATTGGAACGGGAACGGATGTAGCGATGGAAGCAGCGGATATAACGTTAATCCGCGGTGACTTAAATAGTATTGCTGATGCGATATTTATGAGTAAAATGACGATAAGAAATATTAAACAAAATTTATTCTGGGCATTAGCTTATAACGCGTTAGGAATTCCAATTGCGGCATTAGGTTTCTTAGCCCCTTGGGTTGCTGGAGCAGCGATGGCATTTAGTTCTGTATCCGTTGTATTAAATGCATTACGATTACAAAGAGTTAAATTAAAACCTTAAAAAGCTACATTAAGTAACTGAATAGAATTAAAAAACAATACTTGAATAAGTATTGTTTTTTTGTTCGTATAGAAATTAAAACGATATAATAAAGCAGAAATATAGAATCGTATGTAGTAGAAAAGTTAAGAGGTAGTTTGGTAAGGAGACTTATATATGTTAAAAGATATTATAATTAGAACATTCCAGAAAAAAGATTTAGATCAAGTATTACAATTGTTCTATGAAACAGTTCATACGGTTAATGCAAAAGATTATAATGAGTTACAGCTACAGGCGTGGGCACCGGAGCGACTAGATAGAGAAAATTGGTTACAGTCTTTAGAAAAGAATATTAGCTATGTAGCGGATCATAAAGGTATGATTGTGGGGTTTGGGGATTATAACGATGACCGTTACGTAGATCGTTTATTTACGCATAAAGATTATCAAGGGAAAAGAGTCGCTTCATACATACTACAGAAGTTAGAAAAAAAAAGCAGTGAACTTGGGACATAGGGAGATATATACAGAGGCGAGCATTACCGCAAAACCTTTTTTTGAAAGTAAAGATTTTATTTGCATAAAAGAACAAAAGAAACAGCATAATGGTCAGATTTTTATTAATTATGTTATGAAAAAATATCCTTCTCATAAATGAGAAGGATATTTTTCATTATTTTACAGCTTCTTTTAGTTCTTTACCAGCTTTGAAAGCAGGTACTTTAGAAGCTGCGATTTGCATTTCTTCACCAGTTTGTGGGTTACGGCCTGTACGAGCAGCTCTTTCGCGAACTTCGAATGTACCGAATCCGATAAGTTGTACTTTTTCACCAGCAGCTAAAGTGTTAGTGATTGATTCTACTACAGTTTGTACAACTACAGTAGCTTCTTTTTGAGAAATCTCAGCATTTTGTGCTACGTTTTTAATTAATTCTGTTTTGTTCATGTTTTTCACCTCATATGTAAATAATGCTATTTAAGTTGTTATTATAACGTATAAAACATTCGAGAACAAGTGTACGTACATATATTCGCAAAAAAAATGAAATTTGTAATATTTTTAGGGTTCTTTATAGACATTCTATTTAAGCCGACAGAGATTTGTTCTTCATTTCAGTCTTCTCTTGATAAGAAGCTAGTTTCTTATTATAAGATATGAAGTAAGGTAGTGCTACAAATAACATACCTCCTACTAAATTTCCAAAGAAAACAAAAATAAAGTTTGGAAAATATTCAGCCCAAGTGAAATGACCGGCAAAAATTGCGGCTGGGATGACAAACATATTTGCTACAACGTGTTGAAATCCAATCGCAACAAAAGTCATAACTGGGAACCAAATACCGATAATCTTTCCGATAAATTCTTTACTTCCCATACTGAGCCAAACAGCTAAACAAACGAGCCAATTACATCCGATTGCAGAAATAAATGCTTGCAATGGTGTATCTTGTAGTTTCGCTTGAGCGATAGAAATAGTTTTCGCTAAAAAAGCTCCTTCAGTTAAGCCAACGATATGGCCGAAAAAGTAGGCTACAAATACAGCCCCTATGAAATTGCTAAACGTAACAATAACTAAATTTCGTATGAAATGAAATAAAGTAATTTTCTTTTGAAGCCAAGCCATAGAAACTGTCATCATGTTACCAGTTACTAGTTCACCGCCTGCAAGAATAACGAGAATAAGACCGATAGGGAATACAGCAGCGCCTAGAAAACTAGTAAATGATCCCCAATATTTTGGCATTGTTCCAATAACATGAATATCGAGTAAATACCCTAATGCGATAAAAGCACCGCCAAAAAAACCGAGAATTAGCATAGGGAGTAATGATAAATGAGCTTTTTTCCTTCCGGAATTCGCAGCAAGTTCCGGAATTTCTTCTGGTGTAAATACAGACATGAATAACCCCTCCGTAATAAAATGATGGAATGAATAGAAAAAGATTCGAAAATATATGTATTATAAAAATATGGTATGACTTCTGTATAAAATTGTCAAAGTGAATAGGGAGGAAATTACATATTAATAACATTGTTCATGTTGTCACATTAATGTAACAATAAGGATTTAAAGTGTTTCTAGAGGTGAAAACATGAATACGAATCATGTAAAAAAAGAACGAAAAAAATCAATCGTAAAGATATTTATTATTAGTTTTATAAGTATATTAATGATACTAGTAAGTTTGTATTATTATGCGACAGAAATAGAACGAAAACTAGTAACAGTTACATGGAATGAAATAGAAGCTTCTGCAATTCCTAAAGAATTTAATAATAAAAAAATATTACAGTTTTCAGATGTACATTTAGGGCCAGAGTTTACATTGAAGCAACTTGAACATTTGGTGGAGAAGATGAATGAATTACATCCAGATATAGTAGTTTTTACCGGAGATTTAATAGATAAATTTGGTTCTTATAGTGCAGAAAGAGAGGGAGCGAAGGCTATTTTGCAGAAAATTTATGCTCCCTTAGGGAAATATGCTGTGTTTGGGAATCATGATAGGGGCGGGGGCGGTAGTTTATTTTACAAAAAATATATGGAGGAAGCTGGTTTTTCTGTATTAGTAAATGAAGTGCAGAAAATTAAAGTGGAAAACGGCAAATATATTACAATATCAGGTTTGGATGATTTTCTATTAGGGAAGCCGAAAATAGATTCAACTTTAAAAAACTTGAAACAAAATGATTTCAACATGTTATTAGTACATGAGCCGGATGTTGTAACCAAAATAAATCGTTACCCAGTTGATCTTCAACTGTCAGGACATAGTCACGGAGGACAAGTCCAAATCCCTTTTGTAGGTCCGTTAATTACTACCAAACTAGCTGAGAGTTATGTTGAAGGTATGTATGAAGTGGAGGGGAAGAGTAAGCAGTTATATTTATATGTAAATCGTGGTATTGGGACTACTAGGATGCCTGTTAGATTTTGTAGTGTACCTGAACTTTCAGTTTTTGTGTTGAAGCAAAAGAGTGACTAGAATATTTAACAATATGATTCGGAGGAACGTGCGATGTTGGGCGATGGAAAACAGTTTCTTAAAACTTTAGATGTGACAAAGTAATTTTCATAAATAAAAAACAACAATAGGACCTATAAAGGGTCCTATTGCTGTTTTTATCCTGCATTGATTGCCCATAAATGTCCGATTGATGGGGGCTAATTATAGTTTTACTTTGTTATTTTTGCAAGGAAAGACCATCAAAATATGTTCTATAGTTATTTGAGAATTCGAAGTTGTTTTTTGCATCCCAATTAATAGACCAAGACATTAGGCCGCGGAATGCAGGATAGCCACTCTGGTTAGAAAGTTTATACTTTCCTCCGAACGGAACGCCTTTAATGATATAATTTAAAGCTTTTTTCATTTCAGTTGGCGAAATGTATCCACCACTTGGAGCTGCCGCTGGTGCTGCTGGAAGCCCAATCATAACTTGATCTGAGCGAAGAGCTGGGAAAATGTTATTTGGATTACCACCTACAGGAAAACCATGTAAGAGCATATCTGCCATAGCGACCTCGTAGTCTGCAGTACCTTGATTGTAGTTATTACCGTCCATTCCAATCCCGCTACCAGCGTTGTAGTGTTGAACATGAATGTATGTTAGTTTATCTTTCACTCCGTAAATAATTGGTAAATATGCACCCCATATGCTTCCATATGCGCTATAACCGCCTTGAACATAAGCTGTTTCAGGAGCCATGCTTAATAGAAAATCTGGACCATAATGATCTGAGATTGTTCGAATAGCTGATATAAGATTTACGATTTGGGGAGTAGTTGGATTTTTGAAATTAGTATCATTTCCGTTTAAGTAAATACCTGATTCAAGGTCAATATCTATTCCATCAAAACCGTATTTATCGATTAGAGACTGTATGGAATTAATAAAACGATCCTTAGCGGCATTGTCAGGAAGTAAAACGACTCCATTTTGTCCACCTATTGAAAGAACTACTTTCTTTCCTTTACTTTTTAAATAAGAAATATCTGATTTGAAGTCTGCATCTGTACCATACACAGGAGAAAATTCAACAGTGGAACGATCACCACCAGTTTCACCAAAAGATACATTGATTACATCCCATTTTGGTGAAACGTCTTTTAATTTAATAATGCCAGTACCGTTATCAAAGTTATGCCAATATCCAACGAGTAATTTTGAACCTAAATTGTTTGCTGCTTGTGCTTGGAAAGGGGATAGCGGTAGAAGTAAGAACATTACTAAAATGCAACAAAAAAATTTGAACTTGTTTAACATATCAACACTCCTATACAAAAAGTTGTCTAGACGTATAATCTTGTTTATTTAATAATATCTGAAAATTCTTTCTTTCGTAAGGGGACTATAATTTTCTCAACAATTGTGTATGGGAAAGTATTAAACCTAATGTAATAATTTTTGAAGAAGGTTGAATTGTAATTGTTAAATTCAGAATATTTTGATATATTTTAACGTATAGAACAAAATCTTTCGCACAGTACTCTTACATAAGTTTCAAAATTTAGTTTGGAAGGGGATGTACAAGATTTGGATAAAAATCTAAAGAAAGACCTCAAAATACGCCACATTACAATGATTTCAATTGGCGGCGTAATAGGGGCTGGTTTGTTTGTTGGAAGTGGTGCAGTTGTACATTCGGCAGGACCAGGTTCTATCGTTTCATATGCATTAGCAGGACTTCTAGTCATTTTCGTCATGAGAATGCTAGGAGAAATGGCAGCTGTTAATCCGACAAGTGGTTCATTTGCAACGTATGCAAGAGAAGCGATTGGTCCTTGGGCGGGTTATACAATAGGCTGGTTATATTGGTTTTTTTGGGTAATTGTTATTGCAATAGAAGCCACAGCAGGTGCTGGTATTATCCAATATTGGATTCCACAAATACCGCTTTGGTTATTAAGTTTAATATTAACAATTTTATTAACGCTGACGAACGTTTTTTCGGTGAAATCATTTGGAGAGTTTGAATATTGGTTTTCTTTTATTAAAGTAATAAGTATTGTTTTGTTCCTTTGTCTAGGTCTTGCTGTTATTTTAGGATTTGTTCCAGGAACAGAAGCACCCGGCACTTCGAATTTAATTGGACAAGGTGGATTTATGCCAAACGGTATAAGTTCGGTCCTGCTTGGAATTACTGTTGTTATATTTTCATTTATGGGATCAGAGATTGTAGCAGTAGCCGCAGGTGAATCTGCAGAACCTGTAAAAGCAGTAAAAACAGCAACAAACAGTGTGATTTGGCGTATTCTTGTATTTTTTATTGGGTCTATAGCGGTAGTTGTTACGCTACTGCCATGGAATTCAGCAAACATATTAAAAAGTCCATTTGTAGCTGTACTTGAACATATAGGAATACCAGCGGCAGCACAAATTATGAATTTTATCGTTTTAACAGCTGTACTTTCTTGCTTAAATTCAGGCTTATATACAAATTCAAGAATGCTTTTTTCAATGGCAGAAAGAGGAGATGCTCCAAAGTCATTTTTAAAATTGAACAGTAGTGGTGTTCCCGTTCGAGCGGTTTTATTTGGAACTTTCTTCGCTTATATTGGAGTTGTGTTTAGTTACATTTCTCCAGATAAAGTCTTTTTGTTTTTAGTGAATGCATCTGGCGGGATTGCGTTACTAGTTTATCTCGTTATTGCAGTTTCGCATTTAAAGATGCGTAAAAAAATGGGGAAAGTAGAACAACAAAATTTGAAAGTGAAAATGTGGCTTTTTCCGTATGTAACGTATGTTACAATTGCTGCTATTATAGCAGTTTTAGTTGCGATGTTCGCAATTGATACTTTACGTTCACAAGCACTTTTAACAATGTTTGTTACAGTTCTTATCATACTTTCTTATTTTATTTTTAATAGAAATAAAAATAGCACAGTTTTGAATCCTAAAAGTAAGAATGAGGAATCTGTTCGATTCTAATTTTCTTATTTTCGAAGAGAGTTACACCCAGTCATTGCTATAAAAGAATCATATATAATCATAGAAACAAGTAATTACTATTGTCATAGTGGATATAAACTTTTTTCTTGACTTTTTATACGAAGGCGAGCAAAATGGTAAAAAAGGAAGGGGGGATGATGATGGAAGAGTACGTATTAGAGCTGTATAACCTGTTATATACGACAGAATGGCAAGATATTGTTTCGTTTCTAGGAATCGTATTTTGCATGAAAATTGTAATTGTATATATGGAAGAGCAAGGTATGTTCTATTCCTTCTCATCTCCGTTCGATGTGCAGCGCGAGCCGTTGCTAAACTATGCCAATGTGAATTACGAACAATTTCCTTTTGTAGTTTTCTTTATGATTCGATTTATTACAGCAATTGTAAGGAAAAAGGAAAGTGATGATGAAGAGTGCCACTCAACTTGTAAGGTAGCTAACGTTTTTTAAGCTAAATACAAGGAGGAGATTTATATGTGGTTTCGATTTCTTATGATTGGTTTCTTTTCATTAACAGCAATTTCATTAATGGGATATCAAGTGTCTGAAATTTTTCAAGCATATAGCGATACATTTTTTAACAAAAACTAATCGCATTGCTATTTGAATAATAAAGCGATAAAATCCTTCTTAAGAAGTTTTATTAAGAAGGATTTTTTTCTTTGTCTGGTCTTGCTGTGTCAAACTATTGTCACATTTACACTGTGAATAATATGTTAAAATAGTGAGGTTATGTATACATACTTGAAGGAAGAGGGAGTGACCATTTTGGTGGATCAATCAACAAATCAGAAAAGCTATGCTCCTATTGTGATAACGCTTTCTGTAATTGTAAATGCGATTATTTTATTTTTGTTCTTTGGACCTGTTGGCTATGAAGGAGAAGTACATTTTGATGTAACGATTTTACCAATGTTAAACGCGATTTTTAATAGCTTTACGTTCGTATTTTTATTAGCAGCGTTATTCTCTATCATTAAAAAGAATGTGAAAATGCATCGTGGTTTTATCCTTGCAGCATTTACGACAACTTTACTATTTTGTGTGTCGTATTTATCGTATCATTACTTAGCACCGGCAACACATTTTGGCGGAGAAGGATTCATTAAATATGTGTATTTCATCATTTTAATTACACATATTATCCTAGCAGCAATTATCGTACCACTTGCATTGTTTGCGCTTGTATTTGGTTTTACAAATCAATTAACACGTCACCGTAAAATTGTACGTTGGACGATGCCGATTTGGTTATATGTAAGTTTATCTGGTGTTATTGTTTACTTAATGATCTCACCTTATTACCAATAAAAAAATCTCAGCCTGTAGGCTGGGATTTTTTTATTAGGCAAATATTTTTGTGAAATGAAAAAAATATGGTATACAAAAGTATAGTTGCTTTTCATATAGAAGGGATGGTAAAGAAATATGCAAAATTTTGTATTTCGTAATCCAACGAAACTTATTTTCGGTAAAGGTCAATTAGAACAGTTAAAAACTGAAATTCCACAGTTCGGTAAAAAAGTTCTTCTCGTATACGGGGGAGGCAGCATTAAAAGAAACGGTATTTATGATAATGTAATTTCTATTTTAAAGGATATTAATGCAGAAGTATTTGAATTAACAGGTGTTGAACCGAATCCACGTGTATCAACTGTAAAGAAAGGGATTCAAATTTGTAAAGAGAATGGTGTTGAATTTATTTTAGCAGTTGGTGGAGGAAGTGTAATCGACTGTACGAAGGCAATTGCAGCTGGTAGTAAGTACGATGGAGATGTATGGGATATTGTAACGAAAAAAACATTTGCTAATGAGGCATTACCATTTGGTACTGTACTTACTCTTGCAGCAACAGGATCTGAAATGAATGCAGGCTCGGTAATTACAAACTGGGAAACGAATGAAAAGTATGGATGGGGTAGCCCGGTTACTTTCCCGCAGTTTTCGATTTTAGATCCAGTTCATACTACTTCTGTACCGAAAGATCAAACAATTTACGGTATGGTAGATATTATGTCGCACGTATTAGAACAATATTTCCATCATGGAACGAATACAGAACTACAAGATCGTTATTGTGAAGCTGTTTTAAAAACAGTAATTGAGACAGCTCCTAAGCTTTTAAGTGATTTAGAAAATTATGAGCATAGAGAAACTATTTTATATTGTGGTACTATGGCGTTAAACGGCATTTTAGCAATGGGAGTAAAAGGAGATTGGGCGACTCATAATATTGAGCATGCAGTTTCTGCTGTTCATGATATACCACACGGGGGTGGCCTTGCGATTTTATTCCCGAACTGGATGAAGCATGTTGTAGAGGGAAATGTAAGTCGTTTTAAACAGTTTGCTATTCGAGTATTCAATGTAGAAACAGATGGAAAGACTGATCGAGAAATTGCGTTAGAAGGAATTCAGGCGTTACGTCAATTTTGGACTTCAATTGAGGCGCCAGTAACATTATCTGATTACGCTATTGGAGAAAATGAAATTGATTTAATGGCGGATAAAGCGATGGCGTATGGTGAATTTGGTAACTTTAAAAAATTAAATAAAGATGATGTTTTAAGTATATATAAAGCTTCTTTATAAGTGAATTTAGAAAAGAAATCTATTTGATTGTTTGATCGAATAGGTTTCTTTTTTTGCTGTTTATAAATGTTTGTGGATGTTTTTGATTATTTTTGATTGTTTATGGTTGATTTTTGTGACCGTTTTCATTATACTGTAATCAAAGAAGAGGTGAATAAAATGTTAACTCCTGAACGTCATCAAATGATATTGCAACTTGTAAAAGAACAGAAAGTTGTAAAATTACAGCAATTAGTTGAAAGAACAGAAAGCTCTGAGTCGACAATTCGCCGTGATTTAGCACAATTGGAAAAGCAAAGGTTATTAAAAAGAGTTCATGGTGGTGCAGCTGTTTTAACAGGAAAAGGGCAAGAACCAACGATGGTCGAAAAATCATCCAAAAACATTCAAATAAAACAACAAATTGCTAAGTATGCGGCTAGCGTTATTGAACAAGGTGATTGTATTTATTTAGATGCAGGAAGTACAACATTTGAAATGATTCCATTTTTAATAAATAAAGATGTTACTGTCGTTACGAATGGACTTATGCATATTGAAGCTTTAGTTGAAAATAATATTCGTGCGTATTTACTAGGCGGAATGATGAAGAGTAGGACGAAAGCTTTAATCGGTGCTATGGCACAGGAAAGTATGCAGAAGTATCGTTTTGATAAATGTTTTTTAGGTGCAAATGGTGTACATGAACAGCTTGGCTTTACAACGCCAGATCCAGAAGAAGCGCTCTTAAAACAAATGGCATTAACATTAGCAAACGAAGGATATTTCTTAATTGATGAAAGTAAGTTTTCAGAAGTTGCGTTTGCGAAAATTGCAAATGTTGAAGATGCAAATATTATTACAAACCATTTAGAAATTGATTTAGAAAAATATAAACAACAAACCAATGTAATTGAGGCTGATAAACAATGATCTATACAGTTACTTTAAACCCATCTATTGATTATGTAGTGCAAGTTTCTTCCTTTGATTTAGGAACAATAAATCGAGCGGAAAAAGATATGAAGTTTCCTGGAGGAAAAGGAATTAATGTTTCTCGTGTTCTTCAGCGTTTAGGTGTTAAAAATATAGCACTTGGATTTACTGGTGGATTTACTGGTCAATTTATTAAAGAGGTATTACAGACGGAAGGTGTAACAACAAACTTCGTCCAAGTAGATGAAGATACTCGTATTAATGTGAAAATAAAAGGGGAAGAAGAAACAGAATTAAATGGCCAAGGTCCTATTGTAACAAAAGAGCAGTTCGAACAGTTAATGAAAAAAATTGAGAGTATGCAACCTGGAGATTGTGTTGTACTTGCTGGGAGTGTACCAGTTTCTATTCCAAGTACCTTTTACGAATCAATTGCTGTGTTTGGAGCTGAAAAAGGTATTCGTGTAGTAGTAGATGCAAGTGGAAGTGCACTGCAACATGTAATTAAAAATAAGCCATTTTTAATTAAGCCAAACCACCATGAACTTGGTGAGTTGTTTGGAGTGGAGCTTTCAACAGTAGAGGACGTTTTACCTTATGGAAGAAAATTAATTGAACAAGGTGTAAAACACGTTATCGTATCGATGGCTGGAGAGGGAGCTTTATTATTTACGGCAGAAGGTATATATGAAGCGACTGTTCCAAAAGGTGTTGTAATTAATTCAGTTGGGGCCGGGGATTCTCTTGTTGCAGGGTTTGTAGGCAAATATGAACAGACAAAAGATATTGAAAAGGCATTTCAATACGGCGTTGCAACAGGGAGTGCAACAGCATTTTCAGCTGATTTATGTAAGAAGGAAAAAGTAGAAGAATTATTGTCGCAAGTAATTGTAGCTAAGCGATAGGGGGAAGCAACATATGAAAATTACAGAACTATTAAAAAGGGATACAGTCATTATGGATTTGACAGCTTCAAATAAAGAAGCTGTCATAGATGAATTAGTTGAGAAATTAAACGGGGCAAATCGTTTAAATAGTAAAACGGAATTTAAAGAAGCTATTTTAAAGCGGGAGGCCCAAAGTACGACTGGAATAGGGGAAGGTATTGCAATACCTCATGCGAAGACAAAGGCTGTTAAACAACCATCGATTTGTTTTGGTAGAAGTGTAAGCGGTATCAATTATGAGTCGCTTGACGGACAGCCAGCACACTTATTCTTTATGATTGCTGCAAGTGAAGGAGCGAATAATACTCATTTAGAAACGTTGTCTCGTTTATCGACATTATTAATGGATGAAGGATTTCGCAAGCAACTATTAGAAGCAAAGGATGAAAGTGAGCTTCTTCAACTATTTGATGAAAAAGAGAATGAAAAAGAAGAAGAGATTGAAGTCGCAAAACCAGAAGGAAATGAACCGTACGTACTTGCTGTTACAGCTTGTCCAACTGGAATCGCTCACACATATATGGCAGCGGATAGCTTAAAAGCAAAAGCGACAGAGTTAGGAATAGCGATTAAAGTTGAAACAAACGGATCAACAGGTATTAAAAACGGTTTAACGAAAGAGGATATTGAACGTGCGACAGCTATTATTGTTGCGGCGGATAAACAAGTAGAAATGAATCGTTTTGCTGGTAAACATGTCATTCAAGTGCCAGTTGCTGATGGGATTCGAAAAACGGAAAATCTGCTTAAGCGAGCTGTCAAACAAGATGCACCAATCTTTAAAGGTGTAAAAGAGGACGGGAAATCAGAAAGTATTGAGGGAGAAAAAGGATTAGGAATTTATAAGCATTTAATGAGCGGTGTAAGTAATATGCTTCCATTCGTTGTTGGTGGCGGGATTTTAATAGCGCTAGCGTTTTCGTTTGGTGGTATAAAGGCGGAAGGTCCTTTAGCTGAATTGTTCATGTCAATTGGTGGAGGAAAAACAGGTGCGTTTTTATTCCTTGTACCAATTTTAGCTGGATTTATTGCAAGTTCTATTGCTGATCGTCCTGGTTTTATGCCTGGTGTTGTAGGTGGATTTTTAGCGGCGAATGCGAATGCTGGATTTTTAGGTGGATTAATTGCTGGTTTCTTAGCTGGATATGTTGTTTTAGGGTTGAAAAGATTATTTTCAGGACTACCAGTACAATTAGAAGGAATTAAACCTGTATTGTTATATCCAGTCTTTGGATTATTGATTACAGGAGTTGTAATGCAAAAAGTAGTAATTCCGCCTGTAGTAGCATTAAATGAAATGTTGACAGGGTGGTTAAATGGTTTAAACGGTACGAATGCTATATTACTAGGTCTTATTTTAGGTGGTATGATGGCAATTGATATGGGGGGGCCAATTAATAAAGCGGCATTTACCTTTGGTATTGCTGCAATAGAAGCGCAGAATTTTGGAGTGCACTCAGCAGTTATGGCTGGTGGGATGGTACCACCACTTGCGATTGCATTCGCAACTACATTCTTTAAATCAAAGTTTACAGAAGCGGAACGTAAATCTGGTTTAACAAATTATATTATGGGAGCGTCGTTCATTACAGAAGGTGCGATTCCGTTTGCAGCTGCAGATCCGGTTCGAGTAATCGTAAGTTGTGTTGTTGGTTCAAGTATTGCAGGTGCGTTATCTATGTTATTCCAAATTACATTACCGGCACCGCATGGTGGATTATTTGTAATAGCGTTAGTAAATAAACCGTTACTATATATTTTCTCTATATTAATTGGAACAATTGTCTCGGCTGTTATGCTAGGTGTTTGGAAAAAGAAAGTTCAATAACAAATAAAAAGAGAGCAGTTTTTAGTAGCTGCTCTCTTTTTATTACAAAAAAATAGGTTAACAATTGAATATTGATGTTTTTTGGTAAAAGATGTAACGAATTGTGAATTTTTTGTAACAAAAAAGTAACACTGTAATTTTTTCTGGAAAAAAGTTCTTGTGCTCGTATATGAAAAATATATGAAAACCACTGGAGATTGTATTAGAAATGCATTTTATTAATATGGAAATTTATGTTACAACTCGTTAATCGTATATTACGAATGCTTTGTAATTGTGTGATTTCTAAAAATTCTAAAAATCTGTTGCTATAATGAAAATACGAAAACAAAGCAAATGGAGGCTATTCATGAAAAAATTATTAGGTATAGCAACAGCAGCAGTTTTTGGTCTTGGGATTTTTGCGGGTTCTGCTAAAGCGGAAACAATTGTAACAACAGACGTATTAAATGTTAGAGAAAACCCAAATGTAGAGTCAAAGCTTGTAGGTAAAGTGTTCAGTGGGAATACACTAGATGTTATGAATACAGAAAATGGATGGACAAAAATTAAGTTGAACGGTAAGGAAGCGTTTGTAAGTGCCGATTTTACAAAGAGCACATATTATGTAACGGCGGGCGTATTAAATGTTCGTGCTGGAGCGAATACTGATTCTGAAATTTTAGGTAAACTTAATAAAAATGATGTGATTGAAACGACGAATCAAGTTCAAAATGAATGGTTACAATTCGACTACAATGGAAAAGTTGGATATGTTCACGTGCCATTTTTAACAGGAACAGCACCTGTAATCGAAAAGAAAGAGGTTGTAGCTCAAGAAGAAGCGCCAGCTAGAACAAATACGCCAGTTAAAAATAATACAGTAGTTAAGAATAAAGAGTCTGTTAAGAGTAACGATTCTATTAAGAATGTAGAATCAAGTAAACCTGTGGTAAAAGAAAAACCGGCTGCAAAACCAGTTGCAAAATCTACTGAAACAAGTGCGCCTACTGGTGGTCGTGAAATTACAGTAGAAGCGACGGCATATACAGCAGATCCGAGTGAGAATGGTTCGTATGGTGGTCGTGTATTAACTGCAATGGGGCATGATTTAACAGCAAATCCAAATATGAAAGTAATTGCTGTTGATCCGAAAGTAATTCCGCTTGGATCAAAAGTATGGGTAGAAGGATATGGAGAAGCGATTGCTGGAGACACCGGTGGTGCGATTAAAGGAAATCGTATTGATGTATTAGTCGGTTCAGATGGTAGTGCTAATAGCTGGGGGCGCAAATCTGTAAAAGTGAAAGTTATACAATAGGTTATCGATATTAATATAAAAAGCGGTTGCTTGAAACTATGTAAGCAGCCGCTTTTTATGGATTATTGAAATGGATAAATAGTTTTACCTGTAATAATTTTATATGCACTGCAAAATTGCGTTTGTATATATTCTGTATTTTTATTTTCTGGATGTAATGTTGTTTCATGGAGAGTAGAATGAAAAGCCCGTAGTAAACAATTTAGGGCGAAGTATAATTCCTCTTGTGAACAATTTTGTTCTTTTGTAGAAGTGGCTAAAATGAGGTCTTTTGTCAAAGATGAAAAATTGATGGTGGATTGTTTCATAGTTAACTCATCCTCTCGAAACTATTTTTATCATGTATATGCAGAATTGGACAAACTATGTTCTTTTTTCTGTATAATTTCATGTACCGAAATGAAAGAACTTGCAATCATGCCGTTAAAATTGGTAAGATTGGGTATAATCAATAGATGGAGTATATTACATAAAGAGAGTTGAATGATATGGGAGAAGTGCAACGTGAAAAAGTTGCTGTCATCATTGGACCAACTGCTGTTGGAAAGACGAAGTTAAGTATCGATCTTGCCAAAGCGTTGAACGGTGAAATTATTAGTGGTGATTCCATGCAGATCTATCGAACGATGGATATTGGAACCGCAAAGGTAACAAAAGCAGAGATGGACGGAATTCCACATTATATGATCGATATAAAAAATCCGGAAGATTCATTTTCTGTCGCGGAATTTCAAGAACGTGTTCGCAAGCATATTCGAGAAATTACAGAACGTGGTAAATTACCAATTATAGTTGGTGGGACCGGTCTTTATATACAATCTGTTTTATTCGATTATCAGTTTACAGATGATGCTGGTGATGTGATATACCGAGAGCAAATGGAAAAGTTAGCTTTAGAACGCGGTGTGGAATATGTACATAAAAAATTGCAAGAAGTAGATCCAGAAAGTGCGGAGCGTATTCATGCAAATAATGTACGACGTGTCATTCGGGCGTTAGAAATTTTCCACACGACGGGTGAAAAAATGAGTGAACAAATTGAGAAACAAGAAAAAGAGTTACTCTATGATGTTTCATTAATTGGCTTGACAATGGATCGAGAAATGCTATACGATCGCATTAACTTACGAGTGGATTTGATGATGGAACAAGGCCTATTAGAGGAAGTAGAAGGGCTGTATAATAGAGGGATACGAGATTGTCAATCTATTCAAGCGATTGGATATAAAGAAATCTATGATTATTTTGAGAATCGAGCCTCTTTAGAAGATGCGGTGTCACAATTAAAGACGAATTCGCGTCGTTATGCAAAACGTCAATTAACGTGGTTCCGTAATAAAATGGATGTCATGTGGTTTGATGTTACAGACGGTGAAAAAACGTCAGAAATTTTACGATACATAG
Organism: Bacillus cereus group sp. Bce041; assembly: GCF_052646455.1. Classification (NCBI taxonomy): domain Bacteria; kingdom Bacillati; phylum Bacillota; class Bacilli; order Caryophanales; family Bacillaceae; genus Bacillus; species Bacillus cereus group sp. Bce041. The sequence goes on along the minus strand of NZ_JBQXON010000001.1, from coordinate 1,359 downwards.
AAGGAAATTTACAAGTAAAGTCGAATAATAGTAAGTAGAGAAAAAGAGGAGGATTCGACATGAAGCAATCAATCAATATTCAAGATCAGTTTTTAAATCAACTCCGTAAAGAAAATACGTTTGTTACGCTGTACTTATTAAATGGTTTCCAGCTTCGTGGACTAATTAAAGGATTTGATAATTTTACAGTCCTGCTGGAAACAGAAGGTAAGCAGCAGCTTATTTATAAACATGCAATCTCCACATTTGTACCACAAAAAAATGTTTCAATTGAATTAGAATAGTAATGAATTATTGTACATAACAAAAAAAGAGCGAGTTTCCTCGCTCTTTTTTTATTTGTCATAAACAATATATCATGAAATTTAAGCGATTCTAAATACAGTAAGGCGGATGTTAGTATTTCCTGTCGCAGGGATCGTAATCTCATTAAGAGTAGATTGAACAGAAATTCTTGCACCAGCTGCTAATGTTTCGATTGTAGTAAATGAAAGTGAGTCGCCTATTAAATTTGAAGAGAAATTATCAGTTGCGACTGCTCCATTAATTGAAATTCCTACTCCGAGTGGAGCGCATCCTGGCGCAGTTGTAGAAATGGATACGCTAATTACATAAATACCACCGTTAATAACAGTAACTGTATCTGTGCCGTTGAAGATAATATTGTTTACGTTAATTGCAGTACTAAAAATAAAGTTATTAAATTGCAGTACTGTTTGCTGAATATTGTTTGTTACAACAATTGTTGCTATAGGGAAGCTAGGTCCAGTTGGCCCAGTAGGTCCAGTAACTCCTATGCCAGTAGCGCCGGTAGCACCCGTTGGTCCTTGAATGCCTTGAGGCCCGGTAGAGCCTGTGTTACCTTGAACACCTTGAGGTCCAGTGGCACCGGTAACGCCAGTAGCACCCGTGTTACCTTGAACACCCTGAGGTCCAGTAGCACCAGTAGCGCCGGTAGCACCTGTGTTACCTTGAACACCCTGAGGTCCAGTAGCACCAGTAGCGCCGGTAGCACCTGTGTTACCTTGAACACCTTGAGGTCCAGTAGCACCGGTAGCGCCAGTAGCACCTGTGTTACCTTGAGGTCCAGTAGGTCCAGGAGGCCCGCCAGAAGGTCCAGTAGGTCCGGTAACTCCTATACCAGTAGCGCCAGTGGCACCCGTGTTACCTTGAACACCTTGAGGTCCAGTAGCACCAGTAGCGCCGGTAGCACCTGTGTTACCTTGAACACCTTGAGGTCCAGTAGCACCAGTAGCGCCGGTAGCACCTGTGTTACCTTGAACACCTTGAGGTCCAGTAGCACCAGTAGCGCCGGTAGCACCTGTGTTACCTTGAACACCTTGAGGTCCAGTAGCACCA